>DASWRY010000051.1:0-94956 GCA_036402915.1 Mycobacteriales bacterium | reverse complement strand
GATCACCCGGGTGACCTCCTCGCGGAGCGTGCGGAGGGCCCGTTCGGACCCGTCCGCCTCGGAAGGCAGCTGGGCGAGGGCGTTGTCGATGCCATAGCCCACCATGACGAGCTCCTGGGCCACCCCGTCGTGGATCTCGCGGGCGAGCCGCTGGCGCTCCTCGTTCGTGGCGATGCTGCGGACGTCGTCGAACAGCAGTGCCGTCTCCAGCCGCAGCGCGGCCGGGTCGGCAACGGACCTCGCGGCGACGACCACGGTAGGGGGGTAGGCCCCGGTGCGGTCGGCCTCCAGCAGCACCAGCCCGACCGTGCGGACACCGGTCACCAGCGGCAGCACGAGGGCCGAGACCTCGCCGTCGCGGCCGGTACGGGCGAGCGACCGCCCGGACACCTGCGGCTGCTGGGACAGCCACGCCTCGGCGACCGGGGTGTCGGCGTCCAGCGTCGTCTCCCAGTCGACCCGGTCCAGCCCGGCCTGGGACAGCACGACGAGCCGCCCGCCGCCGCTGCCCGTGAGGACGGCGGCGCGGTCCGACGGCGCGACCGTCCGGATCTCGTCCAGCAGACGATCGCCGATGCTCCCCGGGTCGAGCGTGCCGGGAAGCTGACGGGCGACCGTGCGGAGCTGGGTGAGCAGCCGGGTCGCCTGCGCGTACTCCGGCTCGGGGTCCGACGTCGTCGGGCGGGCCATCCGCAGCCACCGGCCGGCCCACGCCGCCACCATCGCGACGACCGCCGCGACGACGACCCAGGTGACCGACAGCCGGACGAAGTCTGGATGGTCCAGCATGTCGATCGCCCACCCGCGGGCGCCCAGCAGCGCGACGGCGACGCCGAGCAGCAGGAACGCGTCGAGTGCCCCGCCGACGAGCCCGGCGGCCAGGACCGGCGCGGCGAGGTACGGGAGGGTGGAGCCGATCGCGGGACCGGTACGGGCGGCGGCGAGGGCCGCGACCACGACCTCCGCGACCCGCCCGACCCGCGCGAGCCGTGGGCTCTCCTTGGCAGGCAGCGCGAGCAGTGCCGCGCACGCGAGAACGGCGAGCCACGCCCACGACCCCCACGAGGGATCGGTGGACACGGTCAGACCGACCACGAGCAGGAGCAGCGGGAAGCGCACCCAGGCCGCGATCCAGCCCGGCCGGGGCGCGGTGGCCCGATCCGCCGGCGCGGCCGGGGACAGCGAGGCTATCGCTGTCACCCGGCCGCGCAGGTCGTGCAAGGTCATGGAGCTTCCCGTCGTCCGGAGGTGCTGCCGGGGTCATCTTGCCCCGGCTCCCTCCGGATCACCGGTAGAGGGCCGCCACATCCTCCGCATACTGCTTCATGATCACGTGGCGCTTGAGCTTCAGCGACGGGGTCATCTCGCCGCCCTCCTCGGTGAAGTCACGCGGGAGGATGACGAACTTCTTGATGGCCTCGGCCTTCGAGACGCCCCGGTTCGCCGCCTCGACGGCGCCCTGGACCTCGCTCCGCAGGTCGGCGTCGTCCACCAGGTCCGCGACGGTCGCGTCGGCCGGCTTGCCGGTGCGCTCCTTCCACGGCTCGAACGCCTCGGGGTCGATCGTGACGACGCAGGCGATGAACGGCTGCTGGTCGCCGACGACCATGGCCTGGCTGACCAGCGGGTGCGCCCTGACGGTGTCCTCGAGCACGGCGGGGGCGACGTTCTTGCCGCCCGCCGTCACGATGATCTCCTTCTTGCGGCCCGTGATCGACAGGAACCCGTCCCCGTCGAGCTCACCGAGGTCGCCGGTGTGGAACCAGCCCTCGGGGTCGATGGCCTCCTTGGTGGCGGCCTCGTTCTGCCAATACCCGCGGAACAGGTGCGGGCCGCTGATCAGGACCTCGCCGTCGCCCGCGATGCGCACGCCGACGCTGGGCAGCGGCCGGCCGACGGTGCCGATCTTGATGGCGCCGGGCTGGTTGACCGTCGACGGCGCGGAGGTCTCGGTGAGGCCGTAGCCCTCGTACACGGCGAGGCCGATGCCGCGGAAGAAGTGGCCGAGCCGGGCGCCGAGCGGCGCGCCGCCGGACACCGCGGCGATGCACCGGCCGCCGAGCGCGGCGTGCAGCTTCGAGTACACGAGCTTCGCGAACAGGGCGTGCTTCAGGCCGAGCAGGAGGCCGGGGCCGCCGGGGGAGTCGAGCGCCTCGCTGTACGCGATCGCCGTCCGCTCGGCCGCGTCGAAGATTCCGCCCTTGCCGCCGGCGTGCGCCTTCTGCTTCGCGCCGTTGTAGACCTTCTCGAAGACGCGGGGCACCGAGAGGATGAACGTCGGCTTGAAGACCGCGAGGTCGTCGAGCAGGTTCTTCACGTCGGCGCTGTGGCCGAGCGTCGTGCGGGTGGCGAGCGCGCCGCACTGGATGATCCGGGCGAACACGTGCGCGAGCGGGAGGAACAGCAGCGTGGAGGAGCCCTCGCGGAACAGCTGCTCGAGCGCGGGCGTGCAGTTCGCGACGTCGGCGTACAGGGCGCCGTGGGTCAGCTCGCAGCCCTTCGGGCGCCCGGTGGTGCCCGAGGTGTAGATCAGCGTGGCGAGGTCGTCCCGTCCGACGCCGGCGCGCCGCTCGGCGACCGCGTCGTCCCCGACGGTCCGGCCGGCCGCGGTCAGCGCGTCGACGGCGCCGCCCTCGAACTCCCAGACCTCCTTCAGGTCGGGGAGCTGCGCACGGACGGACTCGACGACCGCGGTGTGGTCGGGCACCTCGGTGACGCAGGCGACCGCCCCCGAGTTGCCGAGGATCCAGGCGACCTGCTCGGCCGAGGAGGTCTCGTAGATCGGCACGGTGACCGCGCCCGCCGACCAGATGGCGTAGTCGAGCAGCGTCCACTCGTACCGCGTCTTGCTCATCAGGCCGACGCGGTCCCCGGGCCCGACACCCGCCGCGATCAGGCCCTTGGCCGTCGCCACGATCTCGGACCGGAACTGCGCGAAGGTCACGTCGTGCCAGGCACCGCCGACGCGGCGGCGGATCGCCGGGGTGTCCGGGTGGGCATCGGCGTTCGCCCACACCGGGTCCGTCAGGTTGGCACCGTCCGCAACGGTCGCCACAGGTGGAACGATCAGCTCACGCACAGTGCCTCTCCCGGCTCGTCGAACCCTGTTGGTTACTCGCAGGTAAACGAAACCTACCCGGCAAAGGTGTGGCCGCGGGAGGCCCCTTTCCCGGTCCGGCCGGCCCCGTGGTGGCATCCTCCTGTCGTGGCCCAGGTCGATCTCATCGAGGAGACGTTCGTGGCCGCGGCACCCGACAGGGTCGCGGCCGCGGTACACGAGCGCGCATTCGCCGCGGAACTGTGGCCGGACCTGCGGCTCGCGGTGTTCATGGACCGCGGGACGGAGGGTGTGCGCTGGACGGCCGCGGGTGCGCTCGCCGGCTCCTGCGAGGTCTGGCTGGAGCCGTACGCGGGCGGTGTGATCGTGCACACATACCTGCGCTGCGACCCTGCGGGCGCCCCGCTGGCGCCGCGGGAGGCGGCGCGCGAGGTCCGGCGGCGCGCGCGCCACGCGAAGCGCGTGCTCTGGGCCGTGAAGGACCGGCTCGAGGCGGGCCGGACGGTCGGCGGCCCGGCGGCGGGGGCCTGAGGTGCGGATCCGCTGCCCGGAGTGCGACGCGCTGGTGACCACCGGCGCGGCGTGGTGCCCGCAGTGCTTCGCCGAGCTCCGCGAGCCCGAGCGCGGTACCGGCCCCGAGCACGGGCCCGGGCCGGGCACCGAGCCCGCCGCGGGACCGGTGCCGGACGCGGCGCCCGGAGCACCGGCGTCCCGCCGGGCGCGCCACCGCGCGGCGGACGACGAGACGACGCCCGGCTGGCCGTGCCCGTCGTGCGGCACGGTGAACGACCTCGCCGCCGGCGCGTGCGCCACCTGCGGCGAGCCGTTCCTCGCGGGGCTCGCCGCGGACCGCGGCGTGCCCGTCCTGCCGCGCCTGGAGGCCCTGTCCCGCGGCGCGCGGATCGGCGCGGCGCTCGCCGCGGTCGCGGGTGTCCTCGTCGTGCTCGCCGTCCTCTTCTGGCTGGTGGGCTGACCTTCCGGCGGTGGGCCGACCCGGCGCCCGCCCCCGGCCGTCCCACCCGTACCCTTGTCGGCCATGCGCGTGCACGTGGTGTCCGACGTCCACGGGAGCACCGACGCCCTCGCACGCGCGCTCGACGGCGCCGACGCGCTGCTGGTCCTCGGGGACCTGCTCGAGGCCGTCGACTACACCGACCCCAGCCGCGGCATCATGGGCCGCCTGTACGGCGCCGAGAGCACCGCGCGCTGGATCGAGCTCCGGACCTCCCAGCGCTTCCGGGAGGCGCGCGAGCTGAGCCGTGCGATGCTCGCGCGGGCCGCCGCCGAGCGTGGCGAGGACCCCCAGGAGATGCTGCTCGGGGCGATCCGCGCCGAGTACCGCGAGATCTTCGCCGCGATGCCGTCACCCGCGTTCTGCACGTACGGCAACGTCGACGCCCCGGCGCTGTGGCCGGAGTTCCTCGGCGACGGCATCCGCGCGCTCGACGGCGAGGTCGTCGAGCTCGGCGGGCTCCGGGTCGGCTTCGTCGGCGGCGGCCTGTCCGACACCCCCAGCCGGTACCCGTACCTCGTGACCGAGGAGACGTACGCCGCCAAGGTGGCGGCCCTCGGCCCCGTCGACATCCTCTGCAGCCACATCCCGCCCGCCGTGCCGGAGCTCTGCTACGACACGGTGGCACGCCGGTTCGAGCGGGGGAGCGCCGCGCTGCTGGACGCCATCTCGGCACACCGTCCGCGGTTCGTGCTGTTCGGGCACGTGCACCAGCCGCTGCAGGCCCGGATCCGGCTCGGCCGGACCGAGTGCGTCAACGTCGGGCACTTCCGGGAGACCGGGACGCCGTACGCGCTTGCCCTGTGACCCAGTCACTGCGTGACGTGGTGACGCGCTAGCCTGCCCCGCATGGCGGATTCCTCCACGCAGTCGATCACGGTCAGCGCCCCCGTCCGGGAGGTCGCGGCCGTCATCACCGACTTCGCGTCGTACCCGGACTGGGCCGGGGCCGTGAAGACGGTGGAGGTCCTCGACCGGTACGGCGACGGCAACGCGAGCCAGGTGCGGTTCGTCCTCGACGCGGGCATCGTGCGGGACGACTACGTCCTCGAGTACGCGTACGCGGAGGACCTGTCCCGCATCGAGTGGCACCTGGTCCGCGGCGAGACGCAGAAGAGCCAGCACGGCAGCTACGACCTCGCCGACAACGGTGACGGCACGACCACCGTCACGTACACGCTCGCGGTGGAGCTCAGCATCCCGATGCTCGGCATGTTCAAGCGGAAGGCCGAGAAGGTCATCATGGACACCGCCCTCAAGGAGCTGAAGAAGCGCGCGGAAGCCTGACGTGCGCGTCCTCCTCTTCACCGGCAAGGGCGGCGTGGGCAAGACGACGTCCGCCGCGGCGACCGCCGTCCTCGCGGCCCGGCGCGGCGTCCGGACCCTGGTCCTGTCCACCGACCCCGCCCACTCGCTCGCCGACACCCTCGGCGTGCCCCTCGGCCCCGAGCCGACCGTCGTCGCGCCCCGCCTCTCCGGTCAGCAGGTCGACACGCAGCGCCGGTTCGAGGAGTCCTGGGACACCGTCCGGGGGTACCTCAAGGAGCTGCTCGGCCGGGGCGGCGTCGAGGACCTCGTCGCCGAGCAGCTCACCGTGCTGCCGGGGGCCGAGGAGATCCTGGCCCTGCTCGAGGTCCGCGCCCGCGCGCTCGCGGACGACGTCGACCTCCTCGTCGTCGACTGCGCGCCCACGGCCGAGACGCTGCGGCTCCTGGCGCTGCCGGGCGCGCTCCGGTGGTACTTCGAGCGAGCGTTCGCCGGGCACCGCCGCCTCGCCCAGGCCGCCCGCCCGTTCCTGGGTGCCCGGGTCCCCGCCGACGACGTGTTCGGGGCGGTGCAGCGGCTGTACGCCGAGCTGTCCGACGTCCACGCCCTGCTCACCGACGGCGGCCGGACGTCGGTGCGCCTCGTGCTCACCCCGGAGTCGGTCGTGGTCGCGGAGTCGCGGCGGACGTTCACGCATCTCGCGCTGTACGGGTTCGCCGTGGACGCGGTCGTCGCCAACCGCGTGATCCCGTCGGGCGGCGACGACCCGTGGCGCGCGGGCTGGGCGGCGGCGCAGGCGGCACGGCTGGACGAGGTCCGCGAGAGCTTCGCGGGGCTGCCGGTGCACGCCGGGCCGTACCTGGACGCGGAGCCGGTGGGGCCGGACGCGCTCGCCGCGTACGCGCACGCGCTGTACGGCGACGCCGACCCGCTCGGATCCCCGCCGGCTGTCCGGCCGCTCTCGATCGAGACGGCCGGCGCCGGCGCGGTGCTGTCGATGCCGCTGCCGCTCGCGGACCGCGCCGACGTGGACCTCGCCCGTGCCGGCGGCGATCTCGTCGTGACGGTCGGTGGCCAGCGACGCGTCGTCGCGCTGCCGGAGTGGCTCGACGGGCAGCCGGTCCGGGGGGCGCGGCTGGACGGCGGCCGGCTCGTCGTCGACTTCGGGCACGCGGACGTGGGGGGTGCGGCATGAGCGCAGCGCGACCGGATCCGGGACCGCTCGCCGAGGAGGCCGCGCGGCTGGTCGAGGCCGCCGCGCAGTGGGCACGGCGCGCGGCCGCCGACCTTCCCGGGGACACCGGCGCGCCGGAGTGCGCCGTGTGCCCGTTCTGCCGCGCGGTCCGGGCGCTGCGCGACGAGCACCCGGACGTCGTGGAACGCGCCGGCGCGATGGCCACCGAGGCGGCCGCGGCCGTGGCGGCCGTGCTGCGGACGCTGTTCGACGGCCATGCCGCCTCCACGCCGCCGGCGTCGCAGCCCGGCGTCCAGCACATCGACCTGTCCTGACGAGAGGAGGCGGAGACGTGCCGCTCACGATCGGCGTCGACGTCGGCGGCACGAAGGTGCTGGGTGGCGTGGTGACCCCCGACGGGGAGGTGCTGGCCACGGAGCGCCGGGCGACACCGCCCGACGACGCCCGGCAGACCGCCGTGGTCATCGCCGAGGTCGTCGCCGAGCTCACCGCGGCGTACCCCGATGTGGAGGCCGTCGGCGTGGGCGCGGCGGGGTGGATCGACGTGCAGCGGTCCACCGTGATGTTCGCCCCGAACGTCGCCTGGCGGAACGAGCCGCTCCGTGACCGCATCGCCGACAAGGTCCGCCTGCCCGTGGTGGTGGAGAACGACGGGAACACCGCCGCGTGGGCCGAGTACCGCTTCGGGGCCGCGCGCGGCGTGCGGGACGTCCTGCTGATCACCGTGGGCACCGGCATCGGGGGCGGCATCATCGCCGACGGCGCGATGTTCCGTGGCACCTACGGGGTGGCGGGGGAGTTCGGGCACGTCCGGGTCGTCCCGGACGGGCTGCCGTGCGGCTGTGGCCGCCGGGGGTGCTTCGAGCAGTACTGCAGCGGCCGGGCGCTCGTCCGCGAGGCCCGCGCGCTCGCCGAGGCGGACCCGCATCACGCGCCGCGGATGCTGGCCCTCGCCGGGGGGAACCCGGACGCGATCCAGGGCACGCAGGTCACCCAGGCCGCGGCGGAGGGCGACCCGGCCGCGATCGAGGCGTTCGCCGTCGTCGGCCGGTGGCTCGGGCAGGGCCTCGCCGACCTGGTGGCGATCTGGGACCCCGGCCTGATCGTCGTCGGCGGCGGGGTCGCCGAGTCCGGCGACCTGCTCCTCGCCCCGACGCGGACCGCGTACGTCCACGCCCTCGGTCCTCGCGCGCAGGGGCCCGTGGCGGAGATCCACGTCGCCGAGCTGGGGAACTCCGCCGGGCTGATCGGCGCCGCTGACCTCGCCAGGACGCGCTGATGCCGCGGCTCACCGTCCTGACGTACAACGTGCGCGGTCTGCGGGACGACCTCGCGGCGCTGCAGCGGGTGATCCGCGGCAGCGGGGCGCGGCTCGTCGTCGTCCAGGAGGTCCCGCGGTTCTTCCGCGTCCGGGCCCGCGCCGCGGACCTGGCCCGGCGGTGCGGGATGGTCGTCGTGGCGGGCGGGGCCGGCTCGGCCGGCAACCTGCTCATGGGCGACGTCGGGGTCACCGTGCACGGGGCCCGGACGGAACTGTTCCCGCTCACGCCGGGACGGCACCTCCGGGCCGCGACGGTCGCGGACCTCTCGCTCGCGGGACGCCGGTTCACGGCCGTCGGGACCCACCTGAGCCTCGACGGCGACGAGCGGGCCCGGCAGGCGCGGGCCCTGCTGGAGCTGGCCGGGCCCGGGCCCGCGGTCGTGGCGGGTGACCTCAACGAGGAGCCCGGCGGCGCGGTGACGGCAACGCTGTCGGAGCGGCTCGTCGACGCCGCCGTCGCCGGGGGAGACCCGGGGACGCCGACGTTCCCCGCCCGGCGGCCGGACCGGCGGATCGACCACGTGTTCGCGGACCCGGCGTTGCCGGTACTCGGGTACGACGTGCTCGACGGTCCCGACGCGCGGGCGGCGAGCGATCACCTGCCGGTGCGGGTCACCCTCGACCTCGGGTGAGCGGAGCGGCGCCGCAGCCGGCGCCGGGGGTGCTCGGCCGGGCGGGGCCGTTCGTCGGAGAACGCGGCGACCAGGCCGGTGGTGTGGATCGCGGGCGGGTACCTCGGCGGCTCCCCGGGCGCGGGACCGTCCACCGGTACGGCGACACACCACACGCGCCGCGTACGCGCGCGTCACGCCCCGGGCACGTGGGTGCGCACCCCGGCCAGCCAGCGCTCGAGCGGTAGCGAGCGCCCGCGCCGGATGCGGGCGGCGGCGTCGCGCAGCACCACGTCGGAGGTGGCGGCGAGCGCCGGAACCTGCGGCCGGCGGAGGAACGCGAACCGGTCCCCGGCGTCCAGCGACGTCGGGTCGGTCCCGGTGAACTCGCACCACAGCGCGAGGACGTGGTCCGCGCGCGATCGGGCGTGCCGGGTGGGGGCGGTCATGTACCCAGCGTCGGTGCCGTGTGCGACGGGCGCGCGGCGACCAGGTGACCACCGTGGGAACAGCCGTGAGCTACCCGCGGTATCCCGGCACGAGCTCGCCGGCGAGCTGCTCGAGGAACAGCCCGACGTCGGTCACGATGCCGAACGCCTGCGCCGACCCGCGGTCGGCCAGCTTCGTGACCGTGGCCGGGTTGATGTCCACGCAGACCAGGGGCACCGACGCGGGGAGCAGGTTCCCCGTCCCGATGCTGTGCAGCATCGTCGCCACCATGATCGCGAAGCCGACCCCGGGCAGCTCGGCGCGCATGGCCCGCTGGCCGGCGACGACGTCGGTGTACACGTCGGGCAGCGGGCCGTCGTCGCGGACCGACCCGACGAGCACGAACCGCTTCCCGTGCGTGACGAGGGCGTGCATGACCCCGCCGGTGAGGGTGCCCGCCTCGACCGCCCGGGCGATGGAGCCGCACGCACGGATCCTGTTGATGGCCCGGATGTGGTGCTCGTGCCCGTGCGGCACCCCTGAACCCCTGGCGAGGTCCACGCCGAGCGACGTGCCGAACAACGCCGCCTCGATGTCGTGCGTGGCGAGCGCGTTGCCGGCGAACAGCACGTCGACGTACCCGGCCTCCACCAGGGCGACCATGGCCGGGCCGGCGCCGGTGTGGACCAGCGCGGGGCCGCCCACCCACAGGATCTTCTCGCCCGCGGCCCGTACCTCCCGCACCCGCGCGGCGATCTGGCGGACGAGCAGAGCCTGCGGCTTCTCGCTCGACACGGTGGACGACATGAAGCCGAACGTCTCGCCACCGCCGTCCTCCGCGTTCGGCAGCACGACCCGGACGCCGCCCGGCCCGCAGACCACCCGCTCACCCTCCCGGACGTCCGACACGGGCACCGTGCGCACGCCGAGCTCGGTCACCACGAGCCCGCAGTCCATCTCGGGCCGCTGGACGGGCACCCACTCGTCGCCGAGGCGGACGTGGGTCTCGAGGTTGGTCGTCGAGTAGAAGTCGTCGGGGAACACCCCGTCCGCCGGCGCGGGGCGGGTGACGGCCCGGCCTGGGTCGACCTGGTTCACGCCGTGGGCCTGGACCCTCATGAGGATCCGGGCGAGGCGGTCGGCCGAGTCGGCGCCGACGGTGATCCGGGCGGAGGACTCGTCGTCGTGCTCGCGGCCGAGGTCGAGCCGGTCGATGCGGTAGTCGCCGCCGTACTCCAGCACGTCGTCCAGGACCCGTGCCAGGACGCCCGAGTCCATCAGGTGACCGCTGATCTGGACCGTCTCGCTGTGGTGCACAGGTGACCTCCCGCGCCGACCCCGTGCGCAGAGGGTAGGGCTCAGACGACGGCGCCGTCGTCCGGATCGTCGTCGTCGTCGAGACCGTCCCGCAGGCGCCAGACGAGCGTCGCGAAGCCACCGAGGATCCCGGCGGTGCCGAGCACGAGCGACACCGACTCGGGGACGGGGAGCAGCCCCGGGCGGAAGAACAGTGCGAGCCCGGCCGCCACCAGCGCGATCGCGAGGACGGTGTACCGGGACGCCCGCGGCACCGGCGGGGGAGCGGGCGGCACGAATCCCTCGTCGTCGGGGTCGGTGACCACCTCGTGCGGGCCGAACGGGACGTCCAGTCCCACGACGGGCTCCGGGTCGCGCCGGGGCTCCTCGGCGGGCGGCACGTCCGCCGGCGGCTCGGGGTCCGGCGGGCGGCGGTCCGGCGGTTCGGGAGCGGGCTCGGCCGCGCGCTGCTGCCGCGGGTCGACGGGCGGCGCCTCCCAGCTCGCCAGGATCTGCTGCCACGCCGCGTCGAGGTCCAGGTCGTCACGCCGGCGCCGCCGGTCGGCCGGGTCGCCGTCCGGGGGCGTCCCGGCGTCCGGCGGGCCGGCGTCCGGCGGGTCCGCCTGGACGGTACCGGCGTCCACGTGGGCGACGACCTCCCGCGCCTCGGCGAGGTGCCGGCGGTCCACCCACAGCCGGTCGGTCGGCCGGGCGGGCAGGGTGGTCGTCCGCGTCACGGGGTGCAGGTCGGCGCTGGGCTGCAGGTACGCGGCGATCCCCGCGAGACCCAGGACGTCGAGCAGGTGCTCGCCGACGCGGGGGTCCACGTCGCCCGCGGCGGCGTACTCCGACGCGTCGAGGCCGTTGTCGCGGCGACCCCGCGGCGTTCGCCCGGACGACGAGGTCATCGCCGGTTGCCCGCCCGGGCCAGGACCAGCTGCCGGGTGAACTCGGCGCTGCCCGCGAAGATCGTCTCGGCGTCGTTGTCCAGCGTCGCGACGTGGTAGCTGTCGGTCAGCACGGTCTCGATGACGTCGTCGCTCGCGACGCCCTCGAGGAGCAGCCGGCCGGAGAGCGGCTCGACGACGTGGTCCTCCGCGCTGCGGTACACCCGGACCGGGACGGTGATCCTCCCGAGGTCCGCGCGGGTCACCTGCCAGAGCCGGCTCAGCGAGTGTGCGGCACGGAGCGGCAGCCGGTCGTACGCGACCTCCGCGGCGCCGGGCTTCTTGATGTCGGAGGCGATGCCGGGCAGGGAGCCGACGAACCGGCTCGCGACCGCGAGCAGCGGGGCGTCGCGGCGTTCGGTGGCGAGCGACGCGTTCACGAGGACGATCCCGGCGAGGTCGTCGCCACGTTCCTCGGCGAGCCTCAGCGTCAGCGTGCCGCCCATCGACAGTCCCATCGCGACGACCACGTCGTGCCGTGCCCGGACGGTGTCGAGGGCACGCTCGAGCTCGCCGTACCAGTCCTCCCACCGGGTCACGTTCATGTCCCGCCACCGGGTGCCGTGGCCGGGAAGGCGCGGGCACCGGACGGTGAAGCCGGCGGCGTGCAGGTACTCGCCCCACGGGCGCATGCTGTGGGGCGTCCCGGTGAAGCCGTGGCACAGCACCACACCGGCGTGCGCCTCGGGACCGCCGTCCAGATCGAACGGCTCGGCACCAGGCATGACCGACACGGCGACTCCCTTCGCGACGCGCCGGGCGCGTTCCTGGGCGCGCCTCCCGGCGCGGTCTCCATCGTGGCACGGGGGTGGACAGTTCGGGAGGTGCGTTGTCTGACGGGTGCCACGGTACGTAGGCTCTGGACCACCGTCGCGCAGGGGCGGGGGGTCGCGGACGGACGGGTCGAGGAGGGCACCGGTGTTCTACTGGGTGTGCAAGTACGTCCTCATCGGGCCGTGGGTGTGGTTGCTGTTCCGGCCGAAGGTGGAGGGCCTGGAGAACATCCCGACCACCGGCCCGGCCATCCTCGCGAGCAACCACCTGTCGTTCTCCGACTCGATCTTCCTGCCGCTGGTCGTGCGCGGGCGGAAGGTCACGTTCCCGGCCAAGGCCGAGTACTTCAACTCGCCCGGCATCAAGGGCTTCTTCTCGAAGCTGTTCTTCAGCGGGGTCGGCCAGGTGCCGATCGACCGCTCCTCGGGCTCGGCCGCGAGGTCGGCGCTCTCGACGCTGGAGCGGCTGCTGGCGGACGGTGACCTGGTCGGGATCTACCCGGAGGGCACGCGGTCCCCGGACGGCCGGCTGTACCGCGGCAAGACCGGCGTCGCGCGGCTCGCGCTCCAGACCGGGGCCGTCGTCGTGCCGTGCGCGATGCTCAACACGAACGAGATCCAGCCCCCGGGTACCGTGCGCCCGCGGATCAAGCGCGTGCGCATGAAGATCGGGCGGCCGCTGGACTTCAGCCGGTACGAGGGTCTCGCCGGCGACCGGTTCGTGGAGCGGTCGATGACCGACGAGATCATGTACGAGCTGATGGAGCTGTCCGGCCAGGAGTACGTCGACGTGTACGCCGCCAAGGTCAAGGCGCAGGCGGCGAGCGCGGCGCCCGACCCGGCACCGGTGCCCTCGGGGGCCGCGGCGGCCTGAGCCGCTACGCGATCGAGGCGGGCCGGGTCGCCGGACGGTCGCCGGCGGGCGCGGCTCCCCGCAGGATCGGGCCGTTCCCGGTGCCCGGCATCCACTCGAGCAGGCGGTCGGCGCCGTTGCGCCGGGCGAACCGCCGGACCCGCTGCCGCCAGCCCTCGGCCGCCGCCACGTCGCCGGCCCGGACCAGCGCGGCCAGGGTCCACGCGGCGGCGAGGGCCGCGTCGCTCTCGTCGCCCATCCGGTCGTACACCGTGACCGCCTGCGCGTACCGGCGTGCCGCCTCCGCGTGGTCGCCGTCGTGCGCCGCGGTCGCCCCGTCGAGGAGGTGGAGGGCCGCCTCCGCCCACAGCGTCCGGCGGGGGAGCGCGGCGAGCACCGCGCGGAGGGCGGCGGTCCGCTCCGGACCGGCGAGCGCGGCGGCGTGGGCGGCGGCGGCGAGCCACTCCCGGGAGGGCCAGGTCGGGTCCGCGTGCCAGCTCTCCTCGAGCTGCCGGAGCAGCCCGGCGGCATCCGCCTGCCGGCCCTGGAGCGCCAGGCACAGCGCGCCGTGCGCGAGCGCGCACCGCAGCAGCCGCCGGAAACCGGAGCGGCGGGCCGCCTCCACGCACGGCGCCACGGTGTCGCCCGGGTCCTCACCGCGCAGGACCCGGATCCAGCCGGACAGGGCGCGCAGCCGGTGGTCCCGGTCCGCGGTCCCGTCCTCCGGGCCGCCGGGGCCCTCGCCCGCCGCGGCCAGCACGGCCGGCCAGTCACCGTCGAGGTACGCGCTCTCCGCGGACTCGGACCGGTTCGGCACGAGGACCCTCCGGTCGTCGGGCACGGTCTCGCTCTCCGCCGCCAGCTGCCGGGAGCGCCGGAGGTCGCCCTCCTCCTCCAGGACGGTGGCGAGGTTCCGCGCCGCGAGCCGCAGCGACGGCAGGCGGTGCCGGCGGCAGAACTCGACCGTCTCCTCGAGGGCGGTGAGGCCCGCGGGTTCCCCGGCCAGGTAGCGGGCGGTTGCGGCGGTGGTCATGGCGTTCGCCTGCACCTCGAGCAGGCCGAGCCGGCGGGCGATGCCGGAGGCGGTGGCGGCGGCGCACACGGCGTCGTCGCGGCGGAAGTCGAGCACTCCGAGCCGCGCCCACTCCGCCCACGCGTCGGCCTTCGCCTCGCTGTCCGGCAGGTCCGCGAACAGGTCGAGCGCCCGGCGCAGGTGCGCGAGCGCGGCGTCCCGCCCGGCCCGCACCGACTCCACCTGTCCCAGCAGCGTGTAGGCCGCGGCGGCGTGGGCCGGGTCGCCGCCGGACTCCAGCGCCGCCGCGAGCTCCTCGAGCTCCGCCACGCCCCCTCCGCGGTGGAACGCGTCGCCGTCCCGCAGGAACCGCACCCGGGCCCGGAGCACCCGCGCCCGGTGCCGCTCGGCGACCTCGTGGTCCTCGGGCCACAGCCGGAGTGCCGCGTCGACGTATCGCAGTGCCGCGTCGGGGGAGTGGACGCGGAACGCCTGCCGCGCGGCGGCCACCAGCGCGCGCCGGGCCGGCTCGGCGTACGGGGTGGTGTCCCACCGCAGCGCCCGCGCCAGCTCGAGCGCGGTCGTCCGGTGCCGTGCCACCGTGTCGGCGATCACCGCCGGCCGCTCGCCGGTCAGCCCGTCGAGCCAGTCGGCGACGCGGCGGTGGTGGACGGCGCGGACCCCCCGCGGCAACCGGGAGTACGCGATCTGGCGGATGATCGTGTGGCGGAAGACGTACTCCGCGTGACCGCCCATCCGCGAGCCGGGTCGCTCGGCCAGCAGCCCCTTGGCGGCGAGGCGGCGCAGCGACGCCTCGGTCTCCTCGGCGGGCCGTCCCAGCATGGCGGCGACCGCCCCGGCCCAGAGGTGGTCCCCGACGACGGACGCCGCGCCCGCGACCGCACGGTCGTCGCGGGCGAGCAGGTCCAGCCGGCTCGCGACGAGCGAGTGGACCGTCTCCGGCGTGGACAGGTCGGCCTCCGGGTCGAGCGTCCACGTGTCACCGGACCGGGTGAGCCTTCCCTGTTCCCGCAGCATCCGCACGAACTCCTGCGCGTACAGCGGGTTGCCGGCCGCGAGGCCCAGCAGTTCGTCGCCGAGCGGGTCCGGCGGCGCCGCGCCGTCGAGCAGGCCGGTGAGCAGGCACCGCATGTCGTCGGCGCCGAGCGGGCCGACGCTGACCGTGACCGCGCGCGGCACGCCGTCCGTCCACGCCGGGGAACGGTCGAGGAGCTCCGGCCGGTGCGTGCACAGCACGAGCAGCGGAAGGCCCTCGGCGGCCCGGACCAGGTCGGTGAGGAAGCGCAGCAGCGCCGGGTCGGCCCACTGGAGGTCCTCGACGACGAGGACGGCCGGCACCTGCCGGGTCGACGCCAGGATCACCCGGCGCCAGGACGCCTCGGCCTCCCCGGGACCCACCGACACACCGGGCAGCCCCACGAGCGGCGCCACCGAGTCGGTGAGCCGGGGGACCTCGTCGGGTTGCACCAGGGCGGCGAGCGCGGCGGAGAGCCGCGCGCGGGCGGTCGGGGCGTCGTCGGTGTCGAGGATCCCCGCGTGGCTCTTGACCACGTCGGCGAGCGGGCCGAACACGCCGGACTCGCGGTACGGCACGCACCGCCCGCTGCGCCAGAGCACGACCAGCCCCGAGTCGGCGTCGACCCGGCGGTACAGCTCCCGCAGCAGCCTGCTCTTCCCGGCGCCCGGGCCACCGACGACGGACACGAGCTGGGGCACGTTCTCGCGCAGCGTGCGGGCGAGCGCCCGCAGGAGGAGCTCGAGCTCGTGGTCCCGCCCCACGACGGGCCACCCGTCCGGCGCGTCGAGCCCGAGCGGGTCCCGGTACATCTCCCGCGCCAGCCACACCTCGACAGCCGTGGTCTTCCCCTCGGGCTGGACGGCCGGCAGCTCGTCGTACCGCACGGTGCCGGCGGTGGCCCGCCAGGTCGCCGCGTTGACGACCACGCCGCCGGCCGGGGCGAGGGTCTGGAGGCGGGCCGCGGTGTTCACGACGTCGCCGGTGACCAGCGCCTGCCCCCGGTCGCGGACGGCGTCGAGGTCCACCAGCGCCTCCCCGGTCGCGATGCCGACGCGCGCCCGCAGGCGTCCCGCCGCGGCCGCCTGCTCGTCCAGCGCGCGCTGCAGCTCGAGGCCCGTGCGGACGGCCCGGAACGCGTCGTGCTCGCCGCTCACCGGCGCGCCGAACACGGCCATCACCGCGTCGCCGATGTACTTCTCGACGACGCCGCCGTACGTGCGGACGATCCGGCTCGCGGTGCGGAAGTACGTGGCCTGCAGGTCCCGGACGTCCTCCGGGTCGAGCCGCTCGGCCAGCGCGGTGAACCCGATCAGGTCCACGAACAGGATCGTGACCGTGCGCCGCTCCTCGTGGTGCAGCGGGCCCACCTGGGGTGCGGCGAACCGCCCGCCGTCGAGCCGGCCGACGTGCGCGCCGCACGCCGTGCAGTAGGGGAGGCCCGGGTCGACCGGGGCGAGGCAGTGCGGGCAGCGGGCGTGCAGCGCGGAACCGCACTGCCCGCAGTACCGGTGGTGGTCCTGGACGGGCGCGGTGCAGTGGACGCAGTACGTGTCGATGCCGCGACTCCTCGGTGCCTTGGCAGTACGAACGCGCTCCGGTACCGCATCGTGGCAGGAAGTCACCCGGGTCGCCAGGAAAACGGATCATCCGGGCGAGGTCCGGCCGCGCGACCCTCCGGCGGTGGACGCACGGCCCGGCGCGCCCTCACCCGGACGGCCGGTGGCGCGCAGGGCCCGGCCCGCCGGCCGTCAGCGTCCGCCCATCCCGGCCCGCCGGCGGAGCGCCGGGAGGTCGGTCACCACGATCCGGCGTCCCTCGGTGTGCAGCCAGCCCCGCTGCGCGAACGTGCCGAGGGCCTGGTTGATGCTCTGCCGGGACCCGCCCGCCATCTCCGCGAGCTGCGTCTGGTTCAGCTCGATCGTCACCACCGGCGCGGTCGTGTCGCCCGCGAGGCGGACCAGCGTCTTCGCGACCCGCCCCGCGAGGTCCAGGAACACGTGGTCCGCGGTCTGGTCGGTCAGGCGTCGCACCAGCGCCCCGAAGGAGCGCATGACCGCGTCCAGTGTCCGCGGCTGCGCGTGGACCAGCTCGAGGAACGCGGCTCGGGACAGCGCGAGCGCGGTGGTGTCCTCGAGCGCCTCGGCCGAGGCCGAGCGGGGAGCGCCGTCGAGCAGCGAGACCTCGCCGAGCACACCGGGCGGCCGTACCACCGACAGCAGCGCGCGCTCGCCCGACGCGGCGGTCCGGAACACGCTCACGGCTCCCTTCCGCAGGACCAGCAGCGACTCGCCGGGGTCGTCCTCGACGAACAGCAGCTGGCCCCGCCGGTAGTACCGGGGGACCGCGATCGAGATCACCCGGGCGCGACCCTCGGCGTCGAGTCCCGCGAACATGTCCACGCCCGCGAGGGCGTCGCCCGGCTGCTCCACCTGTCCGGTCACGATGGCTCCTCCCCCTCGGCCATGACCGACAATGAGCTCACCCGAATCATGCCGCCGGTGTTCGGTGCAGGACAGCGCTCCCGTCGGAGGCCCGACAGCTCGCATCGCCACACGGCGGGACCGTGCAGTCGGGCCGGCTCGCATGGGGACGTCGCCGGCCCGGCCGCGGGCACCGTGCCGTGGTCGGGGGAACGCGCGGTCCGCCCCGGTGACGGGGCGGGCCGCGTCACCGCCGGAACCCGGCCGGTAGCGTGGTCGCGGTGACGGCGCGCTACTTCTACGACTGCGAGTTCATCGAGGACGGCCGGACCATCGATCTCGTCTCGATCGGGGTGGTGGACGAGACCGGCCGCGAGTTCTACGCGGTCTCCACCGAGTTCGATCCCGACCGGGCGATCCCGTGGGTGCGCCGCAACGTCCTCGACAAGCTCCCCAGCCCCGCCGATCCCGCCTGGCAGAGCCGGGAGCGGATCCGCGACGGGCTGCTCGGGTTCCTCACCGCGCCGGGGGAGGAGATCGAGCTGTGGGCCTGGTACGCGGCGTACGACCACGTCGCCCTCGCGCAGCTGTGGGGCGACATGCGCTCGCTCCCCCGGGTGATCCCGCGGTTCACCCGGGACCTGCGCCAGCGGTGGGACGACCTGGGGGCGCCCGCCCTGCCGGAGGCCGACGGCGACCGGCACGACGCCCTCACCGACGCCCGGCACAACCTGGCCCGCTGGCGTGCGCTGGAAGACCTCCGGGCGGGCCGTCTCTGGATCGGTTCACATCGCGGGTAGTCCCCGATACGGTGGTCGTGACACGGTCCTTCGGAGGGAATCGGAATGCGCATCGGCGTACTCACCGGCGGCGGCGACTGTCCGGGTCTGAACGCGGTGATCAGGGCGGTCGTGCGCAAGGGCGTGACGGCGTACGGCCACGAGTTCCTCGGCTTCCGGGACGGCTGGCGCGGGCCGCTCGAGGGCGACAGCCGCCCGCTCGGTTCCGAGGACGTCGACGGGATCCTGAGCCGGGGCGGCACGATCCTCGGCTCGTCCCGCACCAATCCGTACAAGGTGGACGGTGGACTCGAGCGGATCCGCGAGAACCTCGCCGCGGCCGGTGTCGATGCGCTCGTCGCACTCGGCGGCGAGGACACGCTCGGCGTCGCGAAGCGCCTCACCGACGACGGCATCCCGGTCGTCGGGGTGCCGAAGACCATCGACAACGACCTCGGCGCCACCGACTACACCTTCGGCTTCGACACCGCGGTCGCGATCGCGACGGAGGCGATCGACCGGCTGCACACCACGGCCGAGTCGCACCACCGGGCACAGGTCGTCGAGGTCATGGGCCGCCACGCCGGCTGGATCGCGCTGCACTCCGGCCTCGCCGGCGGCGCCGACGTCGTGCTCGTGCCGGAGAAGCCGTTCGCCCTCGAGGAGGTCGTCGGCCACGTCCGGCACCGGTTCGACGCGGGGCACGCGCCGATGGTCGTCATCGCGGAGGGAGCGGTGCCGCGGGACGGCGCCGAGGTGCTGCACTCCGGGGAGCTGGACGCGTTCGGGCACGTACGGCTCGGCGGGGTCGGCCACTGGCTCGCGGGCGAGCTCGAGCAGGCCACCGGCCGGGAGGCGAGGACGGTCGTGCTCGGGCACCTCCAGCGCGGCGGGACGCCGACCGCGTACGACCGGGTGCTCGCGACCCGGTTCGGGCTGCACGCGATCGACGCCGCGCACGATCGGGACTGGGGGAAGATGGTCGCCCTCCGCGGCACCGACATCGTCCGGGTACCGCTCGAGGAGGCCACCCGGGAGCTCAAGACCGTGTCCCCGGAACGGCTGGCAGAGGCGGAGGTCTTCTCCGGCTGAGGCGCGGACGTGCGGGCGCGGACGTGCGGGCGCGCCCGCATCGACGGGCCCCCGGGCGGGTACAGCGATCACCGGTGGGGGCGCCGCCTTGCCGGAGTCCGCGGCGGTCCCTACAGTCGCGCGGACCCGAGCGCGCGCCCGTCGGAAGGACGACCGCCATGACCGGGACCACGTCCGCCACGCCGGCGCCGAGCTCGGTCCGACGGGTGATCGTCGCGAGCCTGGTCGGCACCTCGCTCGAGTGGTACGACTTCTTCCTCTACGGCTCCGCCGCCGCGCTGGTGTTCAACAAGCTGTTCTTTCCCACGTTCGATCCGCTGACCGGCACGCTGCTGGCGTTCACCACGTACGCGGTCGGCTTCGTCGCGCGGCCGATCGGCGGCATCGTCTTCGGGCACTTCGGCGACAAGGCGGGCCGCAAGAACGTCCTCGTCGTGACGCTGCTGCTCATGGGCGTCGCGACCGTCCTCATCGGACTGTTGCCGACCTACGCGCAGTTCGGCGCCGGCGCACCGGTCCTGCTCGTCACGCTGCGGTTCGTCCAGGGGCTCGGGCTCGGCGGCGAGTGGGGCGGCGCCGTGCTGATGTCGCTCGAGCACGGCAGGCCGGGACAGCGCGGGCTCGCCGCCAGCTGGCCGCAGGTCGGCGTGCCGCTGGGCAACCTGCTCGCCACCGGCGTCCTCGGCCTGACGAGCGTGCTGCTGCCCGAGGACGCGTTCCTGTCCTGGGGCTGGCGGATCCCGTTCCTGCTCTCCGGGATCCTCGTGCTCCTCGGCCTGTGGATCCGCGCGACGATCACCGAGTCGCCGCTGTTCGCCGAGGTCGCCGGGAGCGGGACCGGCGCGCGGATGCCCATCGTCGACGTCGTCCGGCTGTACCCGCGGGAGCTCGCCGTCGCGATCGGCGCGCGCATCGGCACCGACGTCGCGTTCTACACGTTCGTGCTGTTCGTCCTCGCGTACCTCACCGGCACCCTCCACCTGCCCCGGACGACCGGCCTCGTGGCGGTGATGGCGGGTTCCGCGCTGCAGCTCGTGGCGATCCCGCTGTTCGGTGCGCTGTCGGACCGGGTCGGGCGGCGGCCGGTGTACCTCGCGGGCGCGGTGGGCGCGGCCGTGTGGGTGTTCGTGTTCTTCCGCATGCTGGACACGCGGTCGACCGTCCTCGTCGTCCTCACCACGGTGGTGGCGCTGCTGTTCCACGCGGCGATGTACGGCCCGCAGGCGGCGTTCATGACCGAGATGTTCTCGACCCGGCTGCGGTACAGCGGCGCGTCCCTCGCGTACCAGGTCGCGGGCATCCTCGGCGGCGGCCTGGCGCCGCTGATCTCGCTGAAGCTGCTCGACGTGTACGGCACCGCCACCCCGGTCGCCGTGTACGTCGCCGCCGCGCTCGCCCTCACCGTGGTGTCGGTGCTGCTCGCGCCGGAGACCCGCGACCTCGACCTGCACGCCGACCGCACCGCCGCGCCGGCCGTCGCCGGGTACACCGGATGATCGACGCATGAGCGGTCCCGTGATCGACCTGAACAGCGACCTCGGCGAGGGATTCGGCGCCTGGCGCCTCGGTGACGACGAGGCGCTGCTCGGCGTCGTCACGAGCGCGAACGTGGCGTGCGGCTTCCACGCCGGCGACCCGACGATCATGCGCCGGGTCTGCGGCGCCGCGGTCGCCCGGGGTGTCGCGATCGGGGCGCAGGTGTCCTACCGGGACCTTGCGGGCTTCGGGCGGCGGTACATCGCGATGGAACCGGCCGAGCTCACCGACGACGTGCTGTACCAGCTCGCGGCGCTCGACGGGATCGCCCGCGTCGAGGGCGGGCGGGTGGGCTACCTCAAGCCGCACGGCGCGCTGTACAACGCGATCGTCACCGACGAGCCGCAGGCCGCGGCGGTCGTCGAGGCGGTCTGCCGCTACGACCCCGCGCTCCCGGTGCTGGGCCTGCCCCGCTCCGCGTTCCTGCGGCTCGCCGCCGAGGCGGGGCTCACGACGGTGGGGGAGGCGTTCGCCGACCGGGCGTACACGGCGGAGGGTCACCTGGTGTCCCGGCGCGAGCCCGGCGCCGTGCTGCACGACGCCGCGGAGATCGCGGCGCGGTGCGTGCGGCTCGCGACCGAGGGAGTGGTGGACGCCGCCGACGGCACACCGGTCGCGGTGGCCGCGCGGTCGATCTGCGTGCACGGCGACACGCCCGGCGCGGTCGCGATCGCGCACCGGGTCCGGGAGGCCCTGGAGGCGGCCGGGGTCGCGGTCGGCCGGTTCACCGGGCAGGGGTGAGCGCGCGCGTGCGCATCCTGCGGTACGGCCGGGAGGCCCTGCTCGTCGAGCTCGCCGGGCTCGGCGAGGTGACCGGCCTGCACCGCGCGCTGTCGGAGGCGCTCCCGCCGGGGGTCGCCGAGCTGGTCCCCGCGGCCCGGACGCTGCTCGTGACGTACGACCCGGCCGCGACCACCCACGACGCCGTCGCGGCCGTCGTCCGGGGGACCGACGTCACCGCGGCCACGGCGGGGCGGGGGCCGCTGGTCGAGCTGCCGGTGACCTACGACGGGCCGGATCTCGAGGAGGTCGCCCGGCTCGCCGGCCTGCCCGCCGACGAGGTGGCCCGGCGGCACGCCGCGGCGGAGTACGCCGTCGCGTTCTGCGGGTTCGCGCCGGGGTTCGCGTACCTCACCGGCGGCGACCCGGCGCTGCGCGTGCCCCGCCGGTCGACGCCGCGGACGACCGTGCCCGCGGGGGCGGTCGGGCTCGCGGACGAGTTCACCGGCGTGTACCCGCGTCCCTCCCCCGGGGGCTGGCAGCTCCTCGGGACGACCGGCGCGCCGCTGTGGGACGCCGACCGTGACCCGCCCGCGCTGCTCGCCCCCGGCACCCGCGTGCGGTTCGTCCCGTGATCGAGGTGCTCGCCCCCGGACCGCTGACGACGGTCCAGGACCTCGGGCGCCCGGGGTACGCGCACCTGGGCGTCGGCCGTTCCGGCGCCGCCGACCGCGGGTCGCTGCGGCTCGCCAACCGCCTGGTCGGCAACCCCGAGGCCGCGGCCTGCCTGGAGGTGACGCTCGGCGGGCTCGAGGTCCGGTTCGCCGTCGCCGCCACCGTGGCGCTGACCGGCGCGCCGTGCCCGGTGACCGCCGGCGGCCGGGCAGGCTCGGTGAACGGCCCCCTCGGCGTCCGCGCCGGCGACCGGCTCGTGCTCGGCACGCCCGGCCGTGGCCTGCGGACGTACCTCGCGGTCCGCGGCGGGATCGACGTACCGCCCGTGCTCGGGTCCCGGTCCACCGACCTGCTGTCCGGGCTCGGACCCGGGCCCGTCGCCGCGGGGGACCGGCTCCGGATCGGCGGTGACGCCCACGGCCAGCCCACCGTCGACCACGCGCCGGTGCCGGTCCTGCCCGGCGCGCTGGTCCTGCGGGTGCTGCCCGGGCCGCGGGACGACTGGGTCACCGCCGCCGCGCGGGAGCGGTTCGTGTCGGCGGAGTACACGGTGAGCCCGCAGAGCAACCGGATCGGCGTGCGGTTCGACGGGCCGGCGCTCGAGCGGGCCGGTGCGGCGGAACTGCCGTCCGAGGGCATGGTCCGCGGCGCGGTGCAGGTGCCGCCGGACGGCAGACCGGTGCTGTTCCTCGCCGACCACCCGGTGACCGGCGGGTACCCGGTCATCGGGGTCGTGGAGCCGGGTGACACCGACCTGGCGGCGCAGGCCCGGCCCGGGCAGTCCGTGTCGTTCCGCTGGGGACGTACCCTGTGGCGGTGACCGACGCTCCCGCCCTTGACTCCCTCGGCATGGACACCTGGCGATCCCTTCCCGCCCTCCAGCAACCGTCCTGGCCCGACCCCGACGAGGTCGCCGAGGTGACGCGGACGCTGACGACCGTGCCGCCGATCGTGGCCCCGTACGAGGTCGACGCCCTCCGGGAGAAGCTCGGCGAGGTCGCGCGCGGCAAGGCGTTCCTGCTCCAGGGCGGCGACTGCGCGGAGACGTTCGACGACAACACCGAGCCGCACCTGCGCTCGCTCACCCGCACGCTGCTCCAGATGGCGGTCGTGCTGACCTACGGCGCGAGCATGCCGGTGGTCAAGGTGGGCCGGGTCGCGGGGCAGTACGCGAAGCCGCGCTCCGCGGACGTCGACGCGCTCGGCCTGCCGAGCTACCGCGGCGACATGGTGAACTCGTTCGCCCCCGACCCCGCCACGCGCGTCCCCGACCCGCGGCGGATGGTCCGCGCGTACGCCAACGCGGCCGCCGCGATGAACATGATCCGCGCGTACGCCCACCAGGGCGGCCTCGCGGACCTCCACGCGGTGCACGAGTGGAACAACGACTTCGTCCGCAACTCCCCCGCGGGGGAGCGGTACGAGGCGATCGCGCGGGAGATCGACCGGGCGCTCGGGTTCATGCAGGCGTGCGGCGTCGCCGACCCCGCGCTGCGGACCGTCGACCTGTACTCGTCCCACGAGGCGCTCGTGCTCGAGTACGAGCGCGCGCTGACCCGCGAGCACGAGGGCCGGCCGTACGACCTGTCCGCCCACATGGTCTGGGTGGGGGAGCGCACCCGGCAGCTCGGCGGGGCGCACCTCGAGTTCGTGTCGCGCATCGCCAACCCGATCGGCGTCAAGATCGGGCCCGGCACCACGCCCGACGCGGCGCTCGAGCTGGTCGAGCGGCTCGACCCCGAGGGCGTGCCGGGCCGCCTCACGCTGATCAGCCGGATGGGCAACGGGAAGATCCGCGACGTCCTCCCGGCCATCGTCGAGAAGGTCACCGCCGGCGGCCACCTGGTCGTCTGGGAGTGCGACCCGATGCACGGCAACACGCACGAGTCGTCCAACGGGTACAAGACCCGCCACTTCGACCGGATCGTCGACGAGGTGCTCGGGTTCTTCGAGGTGCACAAGGGCCTCGGCACCCACCCGGGCGGCATCCACGTCGAACTCACCGGCGACGACGTCACCGAGTGCCTCGGCGGCGCGCAGGCGATCAGCGACCTGGACCTCGCCGGGCGGTACGAGACGGCGTGCGACCCGCGCCTGAACACCCAGCAGTCGCTCGAGCTCGCGTTCCTCATCGCGGAGATGCTGCGCGGATGACCGTCGACCCCGGCATCTCGGTGGACCTGCGGAGCGACACCGTCACCCGGCCGACCGACGCCATGCGCGCCGCGATGGCCGCCGCGCGGGTCGGCGACGACGTGTACGGCGAGGACCCCGAGGTCAACACGCTCGAGGCCGAGGTCGCGGCGCTGTTCGGGCACGAGGCGGCGCTGTTCGTGCCGAGCGGGACGATGGGCAACCAGATCGCGCTGGCCCTGCTCGTACGGCCGGGGGAGGAGCTGGTCTGTGACAGCGACGCCCACATCGTCACGTACGAGATGGGCGCCGCGGCGGCGCTGTTCGGCATCTCCACCCGCACGGTGCCGTCGGTGCGGGGGATCGCGGACCCGGAGGCGTACGCGGCGCAGGTCCGCGGCGACGACTGGCACATCGTCTCCACGGCGGCGCTCGCCGTGGAGAACACCCACAACCGCGGCGGCGGCACGGTCCAGCCGCTCGACGTCCTCGAGCGGATGCGCGCCGTCGCCGACGAGGCGGGTATCGCGCTGCACTGCGACGGCGCCCGGATCTGGAACGCCCACGTCGCGTCGGGCGTGCCGCTCGCGACGTACGGCGGGCTGTTCGACACGCTCTCGGTCTGCCTGTCCAAGGGCCTCGGGGCGCCCGTCGGGTCGGTGCTCGTGTCCGACGCCGAGCGGATCGCGCGGGCCCGGATCGTGCGCAAGCGGCTCGGCGGCGGCATGCGGCAGGCCGGGATTCTGGCGGCCGCCGGACGGTACGCCCTCGCGCACCACGTCGACCGTCTCGCCGACGACCACAAGCGCGCGCAGCTGCTCCGCGACGCGCTCGCGCCGCTCGGCGTGACGGAGCCCGCCGGGGACACCAACATCGTGCTGCTCGCCGGTCTGCCGGACGCCGCGGCGCTGTCCGCGGCGGCCCGCGAGCGCGGCGTGCTGTTCTCGCCGACGGGCCGCCACACCGCCCGGCTGGTCACCCACCTCGACGTGGACGACCGGGGGCTGGACCAGGCCGTCGACGTGCTGGCCGGGTTGCTGCGGCAGCCCTAGGCACACGGCCGGTGGGTGGCCTTCGTCCGCAGGATGCGATACGTGCTCCCGTCGTACGACAGGACGTAGTGGACCGACCAGCGGGTGCAGCGCTCCCCGTTCGGGCCGTACCGCGCCGCCTGACGGCTCCGGAACGTCACCGCCGCGGAGACGCCCTCCGCGGCGTCCCCCAGCGAGTGCACGACGACCAGGTCGTCGTGGCTCGTCGACACGCCCCGCTCGAACCGCCGGACCTGCACCGGGTCGGTCGGGTCCACCGTGCCGGCCGGGTCCAGGACGGCGAGGGACCGCTCGTAGCTCCCCGAGTCGATGCCGCCGAAGTACTCGTTCAGCGTGTACCCCACCTGCGCGGCACGCGGGTCCGCGGCCACGGCCGCGAGGCCCACGATCCCGACGGCGGTCGCCGGCGTCGCAGCCGACGCGCGGCCGGGGTCGTGTGACGGGAAGAGCGTGGAGCCCCCCAGCGCCCGGACCCCCAGCACGGTGACGACGACGACGCCGACGAGCGCGGTGATCGCGGCGGTGAGCTGCGGCGGCCGCGCGGACGGGTACGGGGTGTGTGCGGGGACAGACCCGCCGGTGGTGGTGGTCATCGACGTTCCCTTCCGTGCGAGCCGGGGGACGTGCCGAGGACGGCACGTGCATCGTCGCGGATCGCCGCACACGCGGGGGCGCGTTTCGCGCAACTGCCGGTCAGAGTCCCGGGCAGGCCAGCATCCCCGCGCGCCGCTTGCTCGCGAGCACGGCGGTGACCGCGGACTCGACGCGCGCGCGGAACGTCGCCGACCGCCGGGCCTCGGCCAGCAGCGCGTCGTACATCGGGCCGGCGTCCCGCGGCACGACGGTGAGCACGAGGTCGCCGCCCGCCGCCACGAACGCGGTCGCACGGGCGCCGGGCGCCAGGGCCCCGACCGCGACGGCCTGGCCCAGGTCGTCGGAGACCACCAGCCCCCGGTACGAGAGGTCGCCGCGGAGCAGCCCGGTGATCACGGCCGACGAGAAGACGGCCGGGTTGCGGGGGTCCAGCCGGGGATAGCGGGCGGAGGAGACCATCACCGCGGCGGCGTCCGCGGCGATGCCGCGGCGGAAGGGCCCGAGGTACGGGTCCCCGGCCGCCGTGGCGGTGTCGACGGCGGTCGCCGCGTGGTCGGTGTTCGCGCGGACCCGGCCGAGGCCCGGGAAGTGCTTCAGCGTCGTGAGCACCCCGGTGGACTGCATCGCCGTGACCACGGTGACGACGTCGTCCGCGACCGCGCCGGGATCGGCCCCGTACTGGCGGTCGAGCGCGCCGACCGGGGGGTTGTCCTCCTCCGACCCGGCCGGCACCGTGTCCGCCACCGGCGCGAGATCCAGCGTGATCCCGGCCCGGCGTAGCCGGTCCGCCTCCTCCCGGATGCGCCGGTCCAGCACCCGCGCCTGCCAGCGTCCCTGGTCCACCGCGGCCGGGAGCGCCGGGAAGTCGGGCCCCCGCAGGCTCCGGATCCGACCGCCCTCCTGGTCGACCGCCACGTGCAGCCGGGGGACGCGGGCCACCGAGGCCGTCCGCTGCAGCGCGTCGAGGTCCGCGCGGAGGTCCGCCGCCGCCGTGGTGCCGTGGCCGCGGAGGAACACCCCGCCCAGGTGGTACCGCGACACCGCCGCGGCTGCCGAGCCGATGTCGCCGGCGGGGACGCCGACCAGCAGGAGCTGGCCGGCCCGCCGCCCGGGGTCCATGTCCCGCACGGTCGCCCGGACGCAGGCGTCGGTGCCCCGGGGCACCCACGTTCCGTCGTGCGCCGGGGTGCCGCCGGGATACCCCGGGCCGGACAGGGCCCAGGACACGAGGAGCAGCGCCGCCACGGCGGCCGCGGCGGCGACCACGCGGAGGCGCACCTACCGTGCCCCGCGCTGCCGTTCCAGCCGGTACGCCGTCTCCCGGTCGTACGGCGGCGGCTCGGCGACCACCGGGTACGGCGCCGTCCGCGGCGCGGCCCGCAGCGCGGACACCGGGGCGGGCACGGCGGCGAGGTTGCCGTCGGCCTGCCGGACGCACCGGGCGTACACGGCCGTCTGCGCGGCGAAGCTCGCCAGGCAGATCCCGAACTCCGTGTGCCCGGAGGCGTTGGGGTGCAGGGACTGCTGGACGAGGTTGGTGCCCAGCCCGTTGCGGATCTGGGTGGCGTCGATCGTGATGCCCCTGACCCACTCCTGCTCGTGCGTGATGCCGCGCGCACAGACCTCGCGGCCCCGGAGCGCCGGGCCCATGTCGAGGAACCGGACGCCCGCCTGGGCGGCCACCTGCGCATACGCGGCGCTGAACTGGGGGATGACCGAGTTCCGTGCCCACTGCGCGTCGTCGAGCCGGTGCGGGCAGCCCTCGAACGCCCGCGTGAAGAAGTACCGGTTGTCCTCGGTCACCGGCGACGAGTACGACTGGAGCACGAGCTGGTAGTCCGAGTCCGCGTACCCGTCGGCGCGCATCACCGTGCGGATGTCGGCGAGGTCGGCCCGGACCCGCGGGGCCGCCGCGGCCAGCGCCGCCGGGAAGCGGGTCGCCCAGCTGTCCTCGCAGCGCGGGCCCAGCAGGAAGTACGCCCTGACGCAGTCCAGGACCAGGTCCGCGAAGCCGACGTCGTTGGCGCCCACGGTCAGCGTGACGAGCCGGACGCGGTTCTGCGATGCGATCGTGCGCAGGCGCTGGACCTGCGGCGCCTCGCCGTAGCGCGCGGTGCCGTTCAGCGCGACGTTCGCCGTCGTCGCGCCCGAGCAGGCGAGGTTGTACCGCCGGTCGATGCCCGCGATCGGCGCGACCATGATGTACGCCCGGGTGGACCGGTGGCAGAGGTTCCCGGCGCGGTCCGTCCCCGGCTCGTACGAGCCGGCCGCCTCGCCGGACGCGATGCTGTCGCCGAGCGCGACGATCGCGGACGGTCCCGCGGGCGGGGCGGCCTGGGCCGGTCCCGACGTCGCGACGACGGCCGAGGTGGCCGTCGTCGCCGCGAGCAGGAGGGCCAGGAGCGGGCGGGTGAGGACCATGACGTGCCTCCGTCCCGGGCTGGGACGGCCACCCTAACCGCGGGACGCACCCGACACGCCCGGGTGCGCCCCGTTCCGTTACCGGGCGGGCGTCGTGACCGTCCGGCCGAGCATCCCCGGGAGCGTGGCGACGGTGTCCGCGAGCTCGTCCAGCGCGCCGCCGTTCAGCGCCTGCGGGCCGTCGCATCGGGCGGTCTCCGGGTGCGGGTGCACGTCGACCATCACGGCCTCGGCACCGGCCGCGATGGCCGCCCGCGCGAGCGGCACGACGAGGTCGCGGCGGCCGGCGGCGTGGGACGGGTCGACGATGACCGGCAGGTGCGAGAGCGCATGCACCATCGGGACCGCGGACACGTCGAGCATGTTGCGGATCGACGGCTCGAACGACCGCACGCCCCGCTCGCACAGCACGATGTCGAGGTTGCCGCGCTGGGCGATGTACTCGGCGGCCATCAGCCACTCCTCGTACGTCGCGGTCAGGCCCCGCTTGAGCATCACGGGCTTGCCGATGGCGCCGACGGCCTGGAGCAGCGCGAAGTTCTGCATGTTCCGCGTGCCGACCTGGAGCATGTCGGCGTACTCCGCGACGACCTCGACGTCGGCCGCGTCCACCACCTCGGTGACGACCGGCATGCCCGTCTCGGCGCGGACGTCGGCGAGGATCTTCAGGCCGTCGACGCCGAGGCCCTGGAACGCGTACGGGGAGGTGCGCGGCTTGTACGCGCCGCCGCGGAGCAGGGCCGCGCCCGCGCGCTGCGCCATCCGCGCTCCCTCGAGCGTCTGCTCGGGCGTCTCGACCGCGCACGGCCCGGCGATGAGCGTGAAGTGCTCGGGCCCGATCGGCACCCCACCGACGTGCACCGTGGTGGTGTGGGCGTGGTTCTCGCGGCTGACGAGCTTGTACGGGGCGGTGATCCGGACGACGTCGGCCACGCCCGGGAGGCCGGCGACGTCGAGCGCCTCGAGCACGGCCTCGCCGGCGACGACGCCGACGATCGTGCGCGCCACGCCGCGGGAGACGAACGCCTGACCCCCGCCGGCCTCGATGGCGGCGACGACCTCCGCGAGTTCTGCCTCGGCGGCGGCCGGGCTCATGACGATCACCATGACGTTTCTCTCCTCACACACGACGAAGCCCCGGACCAGCGGGGCCCGGGGCTCGATCTCGGCAGTGGTCAGCGCGGCGGTCGCCGTGCCGTCCGGAGAGCTCCGGGCGGGACGTAGCCAAAGGCGTACCAGCGCTGCACGGGGACGAGTCTACGCGCCGGTCGTCGCGGCCCGGCGCCCCGGCCGCCCTCCGGACGATGGGCGTGACGCGACCGCGGAGCCCGCGGACATCCACCACTGTCCTACGGTTCAGCTCGCCTTCGCGACGGGGCGACCGTCCCGCAGGGCCGCCAGCAGCGCCAGGTCCGCGGCGTGCGTCCTCCCGGAGTGGTCCGGGTCCGGCGTCTCGACGACCAGCGGCACGCCCGACGTCGCCGGGTGCGTGAACAGGGCCCGGAACGCCCGCGCCCCGATCTCGCCCGTCCCGATGTTGGCGTGCCGGTCCCGGCGGGTGCCGCGGCGGTCCCGCGAGTCGTTCGCGTGGACGAGCCCCAGCCGCCCGGGCCCGACGGTGGCGACGAGCTCGTCGAGCACCGCCGAGGTGCCTCCGCGGCGGGCGAGGTCGTGCCCGGCCGCCCACAGGTGGCAGGTGTCGAGGCACACGCCGAGCGCGGGGTGCCCGTCGACGGCGTCGAGGAAGGGACCGAGGTCCCCGACCGTCGCGGCGAGCGCGCGCCCCCCGCCGGCCGTGGGCTCGACCAGCAGGCGCGGTCCGCCCGCGTCGAGCAGCGGCCGCAGCATCCTGCCGAGGTCCCGCAGCGCGGCGGCGTACCGGTCGGGTCCCACGGCCGACCCCGCGTGGAAGACGACGCCCTCCGCGCCGATCGCGTCTGCCCGCTCGACCGTGTGCCACAGCGTGTCGACGGACCGCCGGACCGTCGCCTCGGTCGGGGATCCGAGGTTGACGAGGTAGGGCGCGTGGACGAACGTCCGCATCCGCCGCTCGGCCGCGCCCTGCCGGAACGCCGCGTCCTGCTCCGGCCGCCCGGGCGACGGCGCCCACCCCCGCGGGTTGGACACGAAGACCTGGACGGCCTCGGCACCCACCCGGTCGGCGTACGGCAGCGCCGCGCGCGCGAGCCCGCCGGCGACGGGGACGTGCGCGCCGAGCGGGTTCCGGCGGCGGCCCATCAGAACGTGTGCAGGATGACCGTGCTGCCCTCGCGCACCCGGGAACCGGCCGAGGGGCTCTGCTGGAGCACGGAGTCGTTCCCGCCGGGGATGTCGACGCCGCGGCGCACGGCGAGCTTCAGCGCCTCGAGCCGCTGCTTCGCCACCGGGAACGGCAGGCCCTCGACGTCGGGCAGCGTCACGAACGGCCGGCCCAGGCTGACCACGAGGGCCACCGGGCTGCCCTTCAACACCCGGCCGGGGCCGGGGTTCTGGGACATCACCAGCCCCTCGGGGGCCGTGCCGTCGTACTTCTGGGTCACGGCCGGCCTCAGCCCCAGCCGGCGGAGAAGCTGCTCCACCCGGTCGCGGGCCTTGCCGACGACGTTCGGCAGCGTGACCGGCGGCGGCCCCTTGCTCACCACGACCTGCACGACGGTGTCGCGGCGCACCGACTCACCGGCCTTGGGGTCGGTGGACACGACGAGTCCCGCCACCACCGTGTCGTCGTACCGCGCGACCACCTGCGGCCGCAGCGCCGCGGCCCGCAGTCGTTGCTCGGCCGCGGCCTGTGGCGTACCGACGACGTCGGGGACGCTGTGCCGCTCCGGACCCCTCGACAGCGTCAGCGTCACCGCGCCGTCGCGCGCGACCCTCCCGTTCGGCCGCGGGTCCTGCGCGACGACGGACCCGGCCGGCACGGTCTCGCTGTACGCGTCGGGGGCGATGCGGGTCTTCAGCCCGGCCTTCGCGAGGATCGCGGTCGCCTGTGCCCGTGTCTTGCCGAGGACCGGCGGCGCGTCGGTGTACCGGCCGACACCCAGGTACCACCCGGCGCCGCCCACCAGCAGGCCGAGCACCAGGACGATCGCGACGGCGAGCGGCCCGCGGCGCACCGGCCGGCGCGGCCGGGACGGGAGCGGCTGTTCCCCGGAGGCGAGGGCCGGGGGCGCGGACACCGAACCCGCCGCCGGAAGCTCGTCCCGCGGGACGACGATCGTGTGCTGCACCCGGGGCTTCGCCGCCGCGCGCACGGGCGGTGGCACGAGCGGCAGGGCGAGGTCCGCGCGGACGTCCCGCAGTTCGGCCAGGAACGCCCCCGCGTCCGCGGGACGGGCTCCCGGCTCCCGCCGGGTCGCGTGCAGGGTCAGCTCGTCCAGCGCCTCGGGGAGGCCGCCGATCACCTCCGACGGCGGCGGCACGTCGGCGTGGACGTGCTGCCACGCGATCGACAGCGCGGTCTCGCCCTCGAACGGCACCGTGCCGGTGAGCATCTCGTACAGCACGATGCCCGCCGCGTACACGTCGCTGCGCGGGTCGGCGGCGCCGGACGTGACCAGCTCCGGCGGGACGTACGCGACGGTGCCCATCAGCACGCCCTGCGTCTTCGTGGACGTGCCGGCGTCGGCGACGCGGGCGAGGCCGAAGTCGGCGACCTTCACCGAGCCGTCGTCGCCGATGAGGACGTTCTCCGGCTTCACGTCCCGGTGCACCATGCCGATCCGGTGCGCGGCGGACAGGGCGTCGAGCATGGGCTCGAGGACGCTGGTCGCCTCGGCGGGGGAGAGCCGGCCGCGCTCGGTGAGCACGTCGCGCAGCGTCCGGCCCGGGACGTACTCCATGACGAGGAACGCCTGCCCGTCGTACGTGCCCTGGTCGAAGACCGCCACCACGTTCGGGTGCGACAGCCGCGCGATCGAGCGCGCCTCGCGGACGAAGCGCTCGGCGAACGCCGGATCCGCCGCGTACGCGGGGTGCAGCACCTTGACCGCGACCGTCCGTTCGAGCCGGGTGTCGAGCGCGTCGTACACCGACGCCATCCCGCCCCGGGCGATGCGCCCGCGGATGCGGTAGCGCCCCTCGAGGGTCGCTCCCACGAGCGGGTCGGCGACGGTGGTGTCCACGGAACGGAAGTCTACGGTGGCGCGGCCGCGGATCCCCGTCCGGCGCGCGGCCGGTGGACGAGGGACGGGTAGAGTCGCCGCGTACCAACCGGGGAGCCCGCGGGACGGCGGGCTGAGAGGCCGGACGCGTTCCTTCCGGCGACCCGCAGCACCCGATCGGGGTCATGCCCGCGTGGGGAGTGGAGTGCCGTGGACGACGTACTGGTGATCGCGGGACGGGAGTTCCGCAGTCGGCTCCTGGTGGGGACGGGGAAGTTCTCGGCCCATGCGGTGATGCGGGCGGCGCTGCTCGCGTGCGGGGCGGAGATCGTGACGGTCGCGCTCCGGCGCGTCGACCTCGACGCCGCGCGCCGCGAGGGCGACCTGCTGACGTACGTCCCGCCCGGGCTGACGCTGCTGCCGAACACCTCCGGCGCCGTCGACGCCGGCGAGGCGGTCCGGCTGGCGCGGCTCGGGCGCGCCGCGACCGGCACCGGCTGGGTGAAGCTCGAGGTCACCCCGGACCCGCGGACGCTCGCGCCCGACCCGATCGAGACCCTGCGCGCGGCCGAGGCGCTCGTGGCGGACGGGTTCACCGTGCTGCCGTACTGCTCCGCCGACCCGGTGCTGTGCCGCCGCCTCGAGGAGGCGGGCTGCGCGACCGTCATGCCGCTCGGCGCGTGGATCGGCTCCAACCGCGGCCTGCGGACGAGGGACGCGCTCGAGGCGATCGTGGACGCGGCCGGCGTGCCGGTCGTCGTGGACGCCGGGTTGGGCGTGCCGAGCGACGCGGCGGAGGCGATGGAGCTCGGCGCCGCCGCGGTGCTCGTCAACACCGCGATCGCGGTCGCGGAGGACCCGGTGGCGATGGCACGGGCGTTCGCGCTCGGCACCGAGGCGGGCCGGCTCGGGTACCTCGCGGGCCGCGGCACGGTCGGCGGCGCGACCGGCGCGGTGGCGTCGAGCCCGCTCACCGGCTTCCTCGGGGGGCTCTAGATGGCCACGGCGCCGGGCCGCTTCGCCCGGGAGCTCGCCGGCCTCGACCTCGCGGGGCTGGCGGCGCGGGGGCTCGCGGCGACGGACGCGGACGTCCGGACCGCGCTGCACCGTGACCGGCCCGGGCTCGAGGACCTCGCGGTCCTGTTGTCCCCGGCGGCGACCCGGGACCTCGAGTCGCTCGCGGCGCGCGCCCGGGAGGCCACCCTGCAGCGGTTCGGCCGCGCCGTGCGGCTGTTCGCCCCGCTGTACGTGTCGAACGCCTGCCTCTCGACGTGCACGTACTGCGGCTTCGCGAAGGGCCTCCCGATCGCCCGCCGGACGCTCACCGTGGACGAGGTCGAGGCCGAGGCCCGGCGCCTGACAGATCGCGGGTTCCGGCACCTGCTGCTCGTGTCGGGGGAGCACCGCGTCGAGGTGAGCGCCGACCACCTCGTCGCCGTGGTGGAACGGCTGCGGACGTTCGTCCCCAGCCTCGCTCTCGAGACCCAGACGTGGAGCGACGACACGTACGCGCGGCTCGTGGACGCCGGCGCCGACGGGGTGGTGCACTACCAGGAGACCTACGACCGGGAGCGGTACGCCGAGGTGCACGCCGCCGGCTGGAAGCGCGACTTCGACCGGCGGCTCGCGTCCACCGAGCGGGCGGCGGAGGCGGGTGTCCGCCGGCTCGGCCTCGGCGCGCTGCTGGGCCTCGCGCCGGACTGGCGCGCCGACGTGCTGGCCGTGGCGGCGCACGCGGCGTTCCTCGTGAAGCGGTACTGGCGCACCGAGGTGACGGTGGCGCTGCCGCGGATCAAGCCGAGCGCGTCCGGGTACCAGCCGCAGGCGCCGGTGGGGGATGCGGAGTTCGTGCAGGCGCTGTGCGCGCTGCGGCTGTTCGAGCCGGAGGCCGGGATCGTGCTCTCCACCCGGGAGCCCGCGGTGCTGCGCGACGGGCTGGTCCGCATCGCGGTGACGCACATGTCGGCGGGCTCCTCCACGGAGCCCGGTGGCTACGGCGCACCGGGCGAGGCCACCGGGCAGTTCGCGATCTCCGACGAGCGCTCGCCGGCCGAGGTCGCCGCGATGCTGTCCGCCGCGGGGTACGAGCCGGTGTTCCGGGACGCGCTGCCGCTGTACGAGGTCCGTTCCGGGCGATCGTGATCCCGGCCCGCGGTGCCGGGGCCGGGGCAGGGGCGCGCGCCCTCGAGACGGTGGAGGAGCGTGCGCCGGCGTGACGTCGTGCCCCTGCCGACACCCCGTCTCCCGGCATGGCAGGGTGGACGTGTGACCGACACCGAACCCTCCCACTGGATCACCGTGCCGGAGGCGGCCGAGCTGCTCGGCCTGCCGGTGACGCGGGTGCACCAGCTGTTCCGGGACCGCAAGCTCCTCGCGGTGCGCCGCGACGGCGTCCTGCGCATCCCCGGGGACCTCATCGCCGACGGCGACGTCGTCAAGCACCTCTCCGGGGTGCTGACCGTGCTCGCCGACGCCGGGTACGACACCGAGGAGGCACTCCGGTGGCTGTACACCGAGGACGACTCGCTGCCGGGCACGCCCGCGCGGGCGCTCGCCGAGAACCGCGCGACGGAGGTCAAGCGCCGCGCCCAGGCCCTCGGGTTCTGACGTGCTGCTCACCGTGAACGGCGAGGAGCGCGAGGTCGCGGACGCCACGACGCTCCGGGCGCTGCTGGAGTCGCTCGGGCTCCGGGTCGGCTCCGTCGTGGTGGAGCACAACGGGACCGCGCTGCTGCGGTCCGAGGTGGACGGTGTGGTGCTCGCCGACGGCGACCGGCTCGAGCTGGTCGTGGCGGTGGCCGGTGGCTGACCCGGTTCTCGCCACGGCGCGCCTCGGGCGCCTGGCCGGGGCGCGGCTGTACCTCTGCACGGACGCGCGGCGGGAGCGCGGTGACCTGGCGGAGTTCCTCGACGCGGTGCTCGGCGGCGGCGTCGACATCGTCCAGCTCCGGGAGAAGGGGCTCGAGGCACGCGAGGAGCTGGCGTACGCCGAGGTGTTCGCCGCGGCCGCCGCCCGCCACGGCGCGCTGTGGTCGGTCAACGACCGGGCCGACCTGGCCCTCGCCGCGGGTGCGCCGGTGCTCCACCTCGGCCAGGACGACCTGCCCGTGCCGGTCGCGCGCCGCGTGGTCGGCGAGCACCCGCTCGTCGGCGTCTCGACCCACGCCGAGACCGAGGTGGACGCGGCGGCGACGGCGGCCGGGGTCGACTACTTCTGCGTGGGCCCGTGCTGGCCCACGCCGACCAAGCCGGGCCGCCCCGCTCCCGGGCTGCCGCTGGTGTCGTACGCCGCCGCGACGGTCGGCGCCCGGGGGCGCCCGTGGTTCGCGATCGGCGGCATCGACCTGTCCACCGTGGACCGGGTGCTCGACGCCGGCGCGACGCGCGTCGTCGTGGTCCGCGCCCTCACCGGGGCCGACGATCCCGGGGCCGCGGCCACCGCGCTCCGGAAGAGGCTGGACGCGGCGGGATGACCCACCTGTCCTACCTCGCCGTGCTCGGGGTCTGCCTGCTCGGCGCCCTCTGGCTCGAGCCGGTGCTGCGGGTGAACGTGTTCCGCCGGTGGCGCCGCCTGCTCCTGACGCTGCTGCCCGTGGTGGCCGTGTTCGTGCTGTGGGACGTCGCGGCCATCGCGGCGGGGTACTGGTCGTTCGACCCGGCGCAGCTGACCGGGATCGTCCTGCCCGGCCGGCTGCCCGTCGAGGAGCTCGCGTTCTTCGTGGTGACGCCGACGTGCGCGATCCTCGGCTTCGAGGCGGTGCGCGCGGTGAAGCGGCACTGGCCCGCGGGCGACGAGTGACCTACACCGCGGCGGCCGTGCTCGGCGTGGTGGCGGCGCTCGCCGTCGACCTCGCCGTCCTGCGCACGCGCCTGCTGACGCGGCGGGTGTGGTGGACGGCGTACGCGATCGTCCTGGTGTTCCAGCTCATCGTGAACGGCACCCTCACCGGGCGCGGGATGGTGCGGTACGACCCGCACGTGATCGCGGGTCTGCGGATCGTGTACGCGCCGGTGGAGGACCTGCTCTTCGGGTTCGCGATGGTGCTGCTGACGCTGTCGCTGTGGGTGTGGCTCGGGCGCCGCGGCGTGCAGCGGCAGCCCGCGGCCGGGGTCAGGACGCGGCGCGGGCCCGGCGGGCCCTGAGCAGCGCGGGCACCGCGACGGCGGCGCGCCGTCCGGCGCCCACGCCCACCCGGCGGTCCAGCACGCGGAGGTCGGCCCGCTCCACCGCGTCGAGGATGCCGCCGTACAGCCGGAGGGCCGTCCGGATGCAGTCCCGGCTCGCCGGGTGCAGGAGGCGGATGCCGGGCTCCGCGGACCGGAGGTACTCCCGGCAGCGGGCGATCTCGAACGCCAGCAGCCGCCGCACGGGCCCGTCGACCACGCCCCGCGCGAGGTGCTCCCGGTCGACCCCGAACAGCGCGAGGTCCTCCTGCGGCAGGTACACCCGCCCGCGCCGGAGGTCCTCGCCGACGTCGCGGATGAAGTTCGCCAGCTGGAAGGCGGTGCCCAGGTCCTCCGCGTACGGCGCCACGACCGCGTGCGGCACGCCGGGGTGCCCGAGGACAGGCAGCATCAGCAGGCCGATCACCGACGCGGACCCGTGCATGTACGTCCTCAGGTCGTCGAACGTGGCGTACGACGTGACCGTGAGGTCCATCCGCATGGAGGCGAGGAACGCCTCGAGGTACGCCACCGGGAGGTCCCACCGCCGCACGGTGTCGACCAGCGCCCGGGTGACCGGGTGCGCCGAGTCGCCCCGGGCCACGTCGGCGAGCACCTCGGCGCCCCACCGGCCGAGCCACTCCGCGCGGTCCGCCGTCACCGACAGGTCGTCGACGATCTCGTCGGCGTGCCGGGCGAAGCCGTACAGCGCGTGGACGTACGGCCGCTTCTCCGGCGGGAGCAGCAGCGTGGCCAGGTAGTACGTCTTGCCGTGCGCGGCCTCGAGCCGCCGGCACGTCTCGTACGACGCCCGCAGCGCCGGGTCTTTGATGCCCGCCGCGGAGAGGTCACGCCGGCTCATGGACCCGGGGCCCCGGGCGGACCCGCCGCACCAGGTACACGACGGCGGCCAGGGTGACGGCGACGTCGAGCAGGATGCCGGGCAGCATGGTGGCCCGGGAGAGGTTGTAGCCGTCGGGGAGCAACAGGAACGACAGGAGCGTGACCGCCACCGCGGCGCCCGTCCGGGCCCGACCGGCCACAGTGGACGCCGCGAGCACGGTCACCGGCCACAGCACGTACCAGGGGTGGACCGCGGCCGCGAGCACCACCATCGCCGTGAGGCCCCAGCCGCACGCCGCCACCACCTGGCGTGTCCCGGCGCCCCGGACGCGCCACCACAGCACCACGAGGATCACCAGGGTCGCCAGCGTGCCGAGGTCCCGGACCACCGACAGCGCGGTCGCCCGCGAGCCCGTGCCGGTCTGCTCGGCGACCCACCCGGCGGCGAGGCCGAGCCCGGTCGGCAGCGACGTCCAGTTGATCGAGGCGCCGGGGGTGCCGAGCGCGTTCACCCAGCCGAGGCCGAGACCGCCGAGGGCCGTCACCGCGGTGAACGCGGCCAGCGCGGGGACCGCCGCCACGAGCGCCGCCCGCCACCGGGACATCACCGGCCACAGCAGCAGCGCCACGAACGGCAGCGCGACGAGGGCGGGGGCCTTGACCGCCGCGGCGAGCCCGATCAGCAGCGAGGCCGTGACGCCGCGGCGTTCGGCGGCGTACGCCAGGCCCGCGATCAGCAGGCCCACCATGAGCGCGTCGTTGTGTATGCCCGACACGAAGTGCGCGAGCAGCAGCGGGCTGCCGAGGCCGAGCCAGGCCGCCGCGCGCTCGTCGACGCCGCACGCACGCGCGAGCCGCGGCAGGTACACCGCGACGAGCACGACACCGGCCACCGCGATGACACGGAAGAGCAGGACCGCGACGACGAGGTGGGTGCCCGACACCTGGGCGGCGATGCGCGCGAGGAGCAGGAACAGCGGCCCGTACGGCGCCGGGGTGTCCCACCACGTCGGCGACACCGACCCGAGCCACTGCGACGGCAGGGCCGCCGGACCGCCCGAGTACGGGTCGACCCCGTGCGCGTAGATGTCGCCCTGCGCGGCGTAGGAGTACACGTCCCGGCTGAAGAGCGGGGGAGCGATCAGGAGTGGCAGAGCCCACACCATCACCGTCACCACGGTCCAGCGCACGGGCGGCAGTGCGGCGCCGGCGCGCCACCACGCGACCACGAGCACCAGCATGCCCAGCACGGCCAGCGTGACGCCGGCGGCCGGCGTGGCCCGCAGCGCGCCGAGGACCGCCGTGTGCGCGACCGGGTCCGGGCGCGGGTACACGCCGCCCGAGGCGGCACCCACCGCGAGCGTGATCGCACCGGCGAGGCCGAGCAGGCGGAGGCGGGTGAGGGCAGCGTCGGTCACGCGCACATGCTGCCATGCCGGATCACCCCCGTTCGCTTGCTGTCGCACGGAAGCGGGGCCAGACTCGGCCACCACGCGGGGGTGTTCGCCGGTGGGGGCCGGTCGCGGGCCGCACCGGACTCGAGAGGGGGGCACGCGCGTGGCCGTCCGTGACGCTCCGGCTGGTCTCCGACACAGCAGGTTGCGGAGGCATGTGTGGTGGTGAATCGCCTCGCCGTCATCGTGGACGGTTCCCGGCCTCCGGGCCTGTACCGGTGGCGGTCCCGGGCGCACCCCGCGGCGATCGGCCGCGAGCTCACCGAGGCGGGGATCGCCCACCACGTGCTCGACGGCGCGCGGGTGTACGACGCCGCAACGCTGTTCGACGTCTGCGCCACGGCGCTGCGGTTCCCGGACCGCTTCACGGGGGACTGGGAGGGACTCGCCGACTGCCTCGCGGACCTGTCGTGGCTGCACGGGCGGGCGCAGGTGCTGCTGTGGGAGCACTACGGCGTGCTGGCCCGCCGTGACCCGCTCACCTGGCAGATCGCGCGCGAGGTGTTCGGGGCCGGCGCGACGGTGTCGGGGAAGGACGGGCCGCCGCTGTACGTCCTGCTGCGCGGCCCCGGCCCCGCGGAGGGCATCCCGGTGCTGTGACTCAGCGCCGGGCGCGCGACCGGTACGCGGGGTCCGGCCCGGTGATGCGCTCGGCCGCGAGCCGGCCCGACACGAGCACCATCGGCACACCGACGCCGGGCTGCGTCCCCGATCCGGTGAAGACGACGTTCTCCACGCCCCGCGCCAGGTTCCCCGGCCGGAACGGCCCGGTCTGCGCGAACGTGTGGGCGCTCGCGAAGGGCGCCCCCGCGGCGAGGCCCATCGCCTCCCAGTCCGCGGGCGTGACCGTGTGCTCGACCTCGATCGCGTCGCCGAAACCGACATACCCGGCGGCCTCGAGGCGCGCGACCACCTCGTCGCGGTACCGCGGCCGGATCACGGACCAGTCGATCGGCGCCTCGGCGTTCGGTGTGGGGAACAACACGTAGTACCCCTGCCGCCCGGGCGGGGCGAGCGACGGGTCCGAGTACGTCGGGTTCGACACCAGGAACGACGGGTCGCTCATCAGACTGCGCTCCCGGATCAGCTCCCGGAACACGCCCTGCCACGACCGTCCGAAGTGGATGTTGTGGTGGACGATCCGGCGGTACGCCGCGGTCGACCCGGCGTGCAGCAGGAAGCACGACGGCGAGTAGTCCAGCGAGCGCACCCGCCGCGGCGGCGTGCCGGGCAGCAGTTCGCGGTACGCCACGGGAAGGTCCGGGTTCAGCACGACCACGTCGGCGGGAATCCGCTCCCCGTCGGCGGTGAGCACGGCGGTCGCGCGGCCGCCGGAGGTCTCGACCCGGGTGACGGTCGTCGAGTAGCGGATCTCGACGCCGTGACGCTGCGCGGCACCGGCCAGCGCCACCGGCACCGCGTGCATCCCGCCGACCGGGTGGAACACGCCCGCGACCGAGTCCATGTACGAGATCACGGCGTAGATCGCGAGCGCGTCGTGCGGCGAGAGGCCCGCGTACATCGCCTGGAAGCTGAACACCCGCTGGGTCCGGGGATCCTTCAGGTACCGGGCCACCTTCGGTGCCAGGCGGCGCAGGCCCCCGAGCCCGACCAGGCGCAGCAGGTTCACCCGGAGCAGGTCCACGGGGGAGTCGAGGTTGCGGTCGATGAAGTCGGCCATCTCGAGGCGGTACAGCCGCGACACGAAGTCCACGAACCGCAGGTACCCGTCGGCCTCGCGGCGCCCGCAGACGGCCTCGATCTCCTCCGCCATCTCGTCCGGGTCGGCGTGGACGTCCAAGGTGGACCCGTCGGGGTAGGACGCCCGGTACAGCGGGGTGACGGGGCGCAGGTCGAGCCAGTCCGGCAGGGACTCTCCCACGCAGTCCAGCGCGTCGGCGATGAGGTCCGGCATCGTCAGCACGGTGGGGCCGGTGTCGAAGTGGTACCCGCCCACGGACAGGCGCCCCGCCCGGCCGCCGGGAACGGCCTCGCGCTCGAGGACGGTGACGCGGCGCCCGGCGCCCGCGAGGCGGAGCGCGCAGGACAGGCCCCCGAGCCCCGCCCCGACGACGACCACGTGGTCGGTCGGGCCGGTCACGGTGCGCACTCCGGTAACCCTAGGTGCTCCCGCCCGCGCGGCGCGGTTCGGGGAGCCGGAACAGCCCGGATCCCGGTTCGGTGCCCACCGCGATGAGGGCGATGTCGTCGTCCGCGGGGCCGGGCACGACCTCGAGCAGCTCGTCGAGGATCTCGCCGAGCGCCAGCCGGGAGGTGCGGCGCACCGCGTCGAGCAACCGGGCGAGGCCGGTGTCGATCGGCTCGCGGCGCCGCTCGACGAAGCCGTCCGTGTACCCGAGCAGCCACGTCCCACCCGGGAGGTCGGCCGAGGACTCGGGGTAGCGGGCGGCGCCGTCCACGCCGAGCGGCAGCCCCGAGGGGCCTTCGAGCAGCCGTGGGGACCAGCCGTCCGGGACCTCGTCGACGCACACGAGCGGCGGGTGCCCGGCCCGGGCGTACCGGACGACCTCGGCGGCGGGGTCGACGACCGCGTAGGCCACCGTCGCGAGCTGCTCGGGTGAGAGGCCGGAGGCGGTGACCGCCCGGTTCAGCGACGTGAGCACGCGGCCGGGGGAGTGGCCCTCGAGGGCATACGCGCGGAGCGTCCCGCGGAGCTGTCCCATCAGTGCCGCCGCCCTGATGCCGTGGCCGGACACGTCGCCGACCGCCACGCCGATCCGCCCGTCGGCGAGCGGGATGACGTCGTACCAGTCGCCGCCGACCTGGGCCGCCTCGCCGGCCGGCAGGTACCGCGCGGCGGTGAGCACGCCCGGCGGCTGTGGGACCCGGTCCGGGAGGAGGCTGCGCTGGAGCAGCTCGGCGACCTCGCGCTGCGCGTCGAACAGGCCCGCACGCTCCACCGTCGTGGCCACCAGGTTCGCGGCGGTCCGCAGGAAGCGCTGGTTCTCCGGGGTGAGCGGCTGCGCGCCGTCCCACCGCAGTTCCCAGCCACCGTGCAGGACACCGTGGCTCAGCAGGGGCAGCGCCTTGACCGCGCCCTGCCCGCCCGTGGCGGGGGCCCAGATCGGCTGCCGTTCCCGCATCGCCTCGCGGAGGGTGGGGGAGTCGGCCAGCTCAGGCCGCAGGGCGGCGCTGCGGTCGGCGTCGTGGAGGTACAGCAGGCTGCGCGGGGAGCCGGGCATCTCCCGTGCCGCGGTGTCCAGCGCGGCGCGGACCTCGTCCACGGTGAGCGCCTCCGCGAGCGCGGCGGTGAGCCGCTGGAGCCGGACGGCCCGCGCCGCGGCCTGCTGCCGGTCCTCCTGCGCCCGGTGGCGCTCCGTGACGTCCAGGCTGACCCCGACGATCCGCGACGGCTCGCCGTGGGGATCTCGCAGCAGCTCGGCGCGGGAGTGCACCCACCGCATGCTCCCGTCGGCCTGCGGCACGCGGAACTCCACGTCGAAGCGGCCGTCGACGCGGACGGCGTGTTCCTGCGCGACGGCCACGGCCGCGCGGTCGTCCGGGTGGATGTGCGTGTACGCGGGTGCGGACGGGTGGCCGTCGAGCCCGAGCAGGCCGGCGGCGGTGGCGCTGCGGTCGACCGTGCCCGCGACGAGGTCCCACTCCCAGCTGCCGGTGCCCGCGGCCTCCAGCGCCAGCTGCAGGCGCGTCTCGCGGAGCCGCCGCCGCTCGGTGATGTCCTGGGCCTGTGACAGCACCCACGCGGGCCGGCCGGCGTCGTCGGCCACCACGGAGAGCGTCACGAGGGCCCAGACCTCGGAGCCGTCGGGGCGGGTGAAGCGCGTCTCGAGCTGGTCCGTGCCGTACCCGGCGACGAGGTCGCGGGGGTCCACCACGTCGTCCGGTGGGGCGAACTCGGTGAAGGGGTGTCCGAGGACGTCCGCCGCGTCCCGGCCGAGCATCGCGCAGAACGCGGGGTTGACGTCCACGTACTCGCCGTCGAGCGTCGACCGGGCGATGCCGATCGGCGAGTCCTGCACGACCTGCTGGGCCCTGCGGAGCAGGCCCTGCTCGCGTTCGCGGGCCCGTTCACTGACACGCCAGAAGGCCAGCTGGGCCGCACAGAGGGCCACGATGAAGCCCGTGTGCACGCCCGTCCACGCCCACGGGCCGCCGCCCGCGTGACCCGGTTCCAGGGAGCCCATGATCGCGTGCTGGACCACCACGAAGGCGATGGCGGCCGCGTAGACCAGCCACTCCTCGTACAGCGCGATCAGCGCGATCGCGACGAAGTAGTGGAAATGTGTCTCCGGCACGCCGCCGGAGATCTGGACGACCGCCGCGGAGCAGAACAGCAGTCCCGTGGAGGCGGCCAGCGAGCACGCGCGGCGGCTCCCGCCCCAGAGGGCGATGCCGAGCAGCGCGGCGGCGGGGACGAGATAGACCGTGGCGTGGCCGACGCCGTGACCGGTGAGCACGCCGTACAGCCAGAGGGCGGGCAGGTGCAGGGCCACGACCGTGACGAGGATCCGGTGGCGCGCGCGCCACTCGTTCCGCGTGAGGCGGGCACCGCGCGGCAGCCAGCGCGCTGACGACACCTCCGCCACCCCCCGTCGGTCCGTCGCCCGGTGCGTGCGGCGGAGCGCCGGACCACCTGAGGTCGCTTAACGATTACTCAGTGTCAACGATCGGCCCATCGGGAGGTTGTGCCGCCAGGTGAGTGAATCCGGCGCGTCCGCCCCCGGTCACACCCGCCGTGCGGTCGCCGCCACCGCGAGCTCGCGGAGGACCTCGCGTGCCGCCGGGTCCAGCCCGCCGGCGTCGAGCGCGCGCAGCGCCCGCTCGGTGAGCGCGGCGATCCGCCGCTCGGTGCGGTCCAGCGCCCCCGTGTCGGCGATGACCTGCCGCAGCTCGGCCACGCCGTCCGCGGCGAGGGCGGGGTCGCCCAGGTGCCGCCGGACGACGGCGGACTGGGCCGCGGTCGCCCGGGCGAACGTCTCGGCCACGAGCACCGTGCGCTTGCCCTCCCGCAGGTCGTCTCCGGCCGGTTTTCCCGTCTCGGCCGGGTCTCCGAACACGCCCAGCACGTCGTCGCGGAGCTGGAACGCCTCGCCGAGCGGCAGCCCGTACGCGGAGTACGCGGCGACGAGGCCCGCGTCGGCCCCGGCGAGCGCCGCTCCGAGGTGGAGCGGGCGCTCGACCGTGTACTTCGCGCTCTTGTACCGCGCGACGGTGAGCGCGCGCTCCACGGACTCGCCGCCCGTGGCCTGCTCGAGCAGGTCGAGGTACTGGCCGGACATCAGCTCGGTGCGCATCTCGTCGTACACCGGCTGGGCGCGGAGCAGCGCCTCCGCGGGCAGGCCGGACGTGTTCAGCATCTCGTCGGCCCAGATCAGCGCGAAGTCCCCGAGCAGGATCGCCGCCGCCGTCCCGAACGATTCCGGCAGCCCGCGCCAGCCCTCGCCCCGGTGCAGCGCGGCGAACTGCCGGTGCACCGCGGGGCGGCCGCGGCGCGTGTCGGAGCCGTCCATCACGTCGTCGTGGATCAGCGCGGACGCCTGGAGCCACTCGAGTGCCGCGGCGGCGGAGACGATCGCGTCGGAGTCCTCGCCACCCGCGCCGCGCCACCCCCAGTACGCGAACGCCGGCCGCAGGCGCTTGCCGCCGTCCAGCAGGAACCCCTCCAGCGCGTCGGTCACGGGTGCGAGGTCGACGCTGATGGCGTCCAGGCGGGGACGCTGCCGGGCGAGGAACGCCTCGAGCGCCTTGGTGACCCGCTGGCGGAGGTCTTCGCGGTCGGTCGGGGTCACGATCTCTCCAGGGCTCGTTCCGTCGGCGTACCGCGCGACGTTCGTCGCCCGCACGGTACTGGTTCGGTGTCGGCCGACCGGTCGCCGCCGCCTAGAGTGGGGGCATGGCACGCGGCATCCCCTCCATCATGCCCGGTGCCGCGGCGTCGGTCGCGGAGCTGCTGGCCGGTCCGGAGCCGACGTTCTCGTTCGAGTTCTTCCCCCCGAAGACGGACGAGGGCGAACGCCAGCTCTGGCAGGCCATCCGCGAGCTGGAGCAGCTGAAGCCGTCGTTCGTCTCGATCACGTACGGCGCGGGCGGCTCGACCCGCGAGCGCACCGTCGAGATCACCGAGCGCGTGGCCGCCGAGACGACCCTGCTGCCGCTCGCGCACCTCACCTGCGTCGGGCACAGCGTCGCGGAGCTGCGCAACATCATCGGTGCCTACGCGGACGCGGGGGTCCGGAACGTGCTCGCGCTCCGGGGTGACCCGCCGGGCGACCCGCAGGGCGAGTGGGTGGCCCACCCGGAGGGCTTCGCCTACGCCGCCGAGCTGGTGTCGCTGCTCCGGGAGGCCGGGGACTTCTGCGTCGGGGTCGCGGCGTTCCCGGAGAAGCACCCGCGCTCGCCCGACCTCGCCTCCGACGTCCGCCACCTGGTCGGGAAGCTGCGGGCCGGGGCGGACTACGCGATCACCCAGTTCTTCTTCCGCTGGGAGGACTGGGCGCGCCTGCGCGACGGCGTCGCCGCCCACGGGCTCGACACGCCCATCGTGCCGGGTGTCATGCCGGTCACGAATGTGCGCCAGATCGAGCGGATGGCCGTGCTGTCCGGTGCCGCGTTCCCGGCCGACCTCGCCCGGCGGCTCCACGCGGTCGCGGACGACGCCACCGCAGTCCGCGAGATCGGGGTCGAGGTGGCGACCGCGCTGTCGGCCCGCCTGCTGACGGAGGGGGCGCCGGGGCTCCACTTCATCACCCTGAACCGGTCGACGGCGACCCGCGAGGTGTGGCAGAACCTGACCGGCTCGTGACTCCGGAGGACTACCTGGAGCGGTGGTCGGGGGCCCACGGCGGGTACGACCCGCGCGGCTCGGTCTGGGCCCGCGGCTGGCTCGGTCTCACCCACCGCGCCGCGCTGCCGCTGGCCCGCCGCGGGATTGCGCCACACGCCGTGACGGCCGCCGGGCTCGCCGTCGCCGCGCTGGTACCGGTCGCCGCGTGGGCGGGAGCGCCGTGGGCCGGAGCGGCCCTGGTCGTGCTCGCCGGTCTGCTGGACTCGGTCGACGGGGCCGTGGCGCTGCTCACCGGCCGCGCGACGCGATCCGGGTACGTGCTCGACTCCGTGGCCGACCGGCTCGGCGAGGCCCTGCTCGCGACGGCCCTGTGGGTGCTGGGCGCGCCGGGCTGGCTCTGTGTCCTCGCGGCGGCGACGGCCTGGCTGCACGAGTACGTGCGGGCGCGCGCCGTCGGTGCCGGGCTGACCGGGATCGGCGTCGTGACGGTGGGCGAACGCCCGGCGCGCCTCGCCGTCGCGGCCACCGGACTGCTCGCCGCCGCGGTGCTGCCGTCGGCGGCCGCGGTCACCGCGGCGGTCTGGGCGGTCCTCGGCACGGTCGGCCTGGCGCAGCTCGCGCTCAGGGGCGGCCGATCAGCCCCGCGGTGATCCGCGCGGACAGGGCGACCAACGGCAGCCCGCCCCCGGGGTGCCCGGACCCGCCCACGAGGTACAGCCCGGGGACCGGTGACCGGTTCGCCGGTCGCAGGAAGGCCGCCCGGGGCCCGTTGCCCGACGTCCCGTAGATGGCGCCGCCCACCGAGCGCGTGCGCACCTCGAGGTCGGCGGGGGAGGAGATCTCCCGGAACAGCACCCGGTCGCCGACGCCGAGCCGCTCGACGAGGTGGTCGGCGTACCACTCGGCGAGGCCCGGGGCGCGCCAGTCCACCGTGCCGGGTCCGGTGCCCTGCCGTGCCGCGTTCACCAGCACGAACGCCGCCTCGTGCCCCGCGGGCGCGGCGTCCGGCGGCACGCCGACGTAGATCGCCGGATCCGCGACCGGACGCGCGGGATCCCCGAACACGGCGTCGAACTCGGCGTCGTAGTCCGAGGGGAACGTCACGGTGTGGTGCACGACGCCCGGCGTGCGCCCGCGCAGGCCCAGCAGCAGCACGAACCCGGACAGCGACCGCGGGGTCCGCCGGAGCCGCCGCGCCTGCGCCGGGACGCGCAGCAGGTCGGTGTACAGGTGCTCGGCGTCGGTGTCCGCGACGACGGCGTCCGCGCGGAGGACGGTCCCGCCGGCCACCTCGGCGCCGGTGATGCGGTACCGGTCGGCGGTCAGCCGCACGACATCGGTTCCGGTGCGGATCTCGACGCCCAGCGCGGCGCACCGGTCCGCGAGCGCATCGGCGAGGCGGCGGAGGCCGCCCTGGACGTACCAGCCGCCGAAGTGCAGCTCCGCGTGCGGCACGGCCGCGAGGGCCGCGGGCGCGCGGCGGGGATCCGAGCCGGTGTAGGTGGCGTACCGGTCGACGAGCATGCGCAGCCGCGGATCGTCCAGGTACGCGGCGGCGAGGCCCCGCAGCGACCGCCACGGCGCGACCGTGGCGAGGTCCGTCAGGCGCGTCGCCTGCCGGAGCAGCGTCCACGCGCCGTCCAACGGGCTCTCCAGGAAGGGGCCGTGCGTGACGTCCCAGATCCGGGCCGCCCGGGCCGCGAAGGCGCGCCACCCGTCCGCGGCGGCCCCGCCGAACGCCGCCGCGATGCGCTCCTCGAGCTCCCGGGGGTCCCGGCAGGTGTCGAGCACGGTGCCGTCGGGAAAGCGGTGCCGCACGATCGGGTCCAGCTCGACCAGCCCGAGCACCTCGGACAGCGGCGCGCCCGTCGTCGCGAACAGCTCCTCGAACACGTGCGGCAGCGTCAGCAGGCTCGGGCCGGTGTCGAAGCGGAAGCCGTCGCGGGTGTACTCGCCCAGCTTGCCGCCGACGACCGGCGCCTGCTCGCACACCGTGACCCGGTGGCCCGCGGCCGCGAGCCGCGCCGCCACCGCGAGGCCGCCGACGCCGGCGCCGACGACGAGGATCTTCACAGGGCACGTCCCTTCCACGTGAGCGTGCCGCGGCGGCGCCCCGCCCAGGAGCGCGCGGTGAGCACGGCGAGCGCGACGACCGAGGCGGGGTGGGCGAGCGGGTCGGGCCACACCCGCCCGCCCGTCGCCTGGGCGGTGACCACGCGGCCCGCGACGCCGGCGAGGTACCCGGCGAGGCCGGCGCGGGACCCCCGGAGGGCCGCGAGGGGCGGCAGGACGTACAGCGCGGTGAGCAGCGCCGTCGTGGCGGCCGCGCCGGCGGGGGAGCCGAACGCGGCCCACAGCGACTTCTCGTAGCCCGCGGCCAGCTCGGCGGCCGAGGTGTACATCCGGCAGGTCGCGAGCGTGGTCCCGTCCACGACGACGCCCCGGCCGCCCGTGCGCTTGACGGCGCGGAGCAGGGCGAGGTCCTCGAGCACCTCGCCGGACACGGCGGCGTGGCCGCCGGCGCGGTCGTAGGAGTCCCGGCGCACGGCGAGGAACTGCCCGCCCGCGGCCGACAGCGACGGGCGCGGGGAGCGCTCGGCGGCCCGCAGCGGCAGGAACGTGAGCCACGACCACTGGAGCAGCGGCTGCACCAGGCGCTCCGCCGGGGTGACCGCGACCTGGCGGGGGTACGGCGAGACGAGGTCGAGGCCGTGCCGGTCGAGGAGGTCGACGCAGGCCGCGACGGCGTGCGGGGCCAGCTCGACGTCCGCGTCCACGAACACGAGGTATTCCGCCGCCCGGTCGGCGTGGGCGGCGGCCAGGGCGCACGCGTGGGGCTTGCCGAGCCACCCGGGCGGCGGGGACCCGCCCGGCACGAGGCGGACCCGGTCGCCCCCGATCCGGCGGACCACGTCCGCGGTGCCGTCGGTGGACCCGTCGTCGACGACGACGATCTCGACGTCCGCCGTCTGGGCGAGCAGCGACTCGAGGCACCGCCCGACACGGTCCACCTCGTCCCGCACGGGCAGCAGCACCGAGACCCGGGACCGGGGCGGTGGCGGGGCGGCGGCGGGCCGCCGCAGCAGCCGGGCGTTGAGGACACTGTGGACGGTGAGCGCGGCGGCGCCCCACGCCAGCACCCTGGTCAGCGGGAGCGCCACAGCACCACCGCCAGCGGGACGGCCACCGGCCCCATCGCGAGCGCGCCCCAGAACGCCGAGTGCGGCAGTCCGAGGAACACCGCGTGGGCGAGGATCGAGGAGGCGTACGTCCACAGGTACATCGTGTACATCGGACGGTCGTCTCCATTCCCGTGGTCCACTCTGGACAACAGGATCATCATGACGATCGCGACGGCGAGCCAGCCCGCGTAGTTCGTGAGCGGGATCTCGCCGCCCGTCCAGCGCCAGTGCCCGGCGCCGACCATCTGCGGGTCGAGGAACACGTCCCACGACGCGAGCGCCCACCCCGCCACCGCGACCCGGGCGGCGGTGCGCCGCGCCAGCCGTCCGGCCGCGAGCCACGCGGGCCACGCCATCATGGTCCAGGCGAGCGGCACGACCCACGGCACGCCGAGCACCGTGGGGCCCAGCGAGCGGCCGTACGTGTAGGCGCCGAACGGAAATCCGGTCGCCGTCCCGACCGCCTCGGCGGCCAGCCCGAGGCCGCCGGCGACCGCCACCAGCGCGGCGGCGGTGCGGGGACCGCGGGTCGCGACCGCGTGCGTCACGGACGCGGCCGCGAACAGCACCACCGTGCCGACCGTGAGCCGGTCGCGCACGGTGCCGGAGGTGAGCGGGTAGGCGATCTGGGCCAGTACGGTCGCGCCGACCAGGGTCCAGACCGGTCTCACGTGTCCAGGGGCAGGCCGCGCCCCAGCACGGCGAACGGCCGCTCGTCGCCGGGGAACAGGTGATCCCGCAGCACGTCGGTGAACCCCGTCCGGCGGTACAGCCGCCACGCCCGCGACTCACCCTCCGGTGTGGACAGCACGACGGTCGAGCCGGGCGCTCCGTCCAGCAGCGTCGTGAGCTGCGCGTGCCCGAGCCCGGCACCCTGCGCCCCGGGCAGGACGTGCAGCTCGACCAGCTCGAACGCGTCGCCGAGCCAGCGCCGGTACGCCTCCTCGGTCAGCCCGGCCCGGACCTGCTCGTGCCACCACTGGCCCGGCGCGGACAGGTACCCGTACCCGAACCCGACGAGCCGGTCGGTGCCCCGCTCCAGCGTCGCGACCGCACGGAACGCGTGCCGCCGCGTGTGGCCCGCCACGAAGCCGCGCCGGATCGTCACGATGTCGCGGGAGTACCCCATCGCCGTGACGTACACCCCGAGCACGTCCTCGAGGCGGGCGAGCATCTCGTCGCCGTTCCACCGCACCAGCCTCGTCGCCGGCCGGGCCATCGCACCGGTCATGCCACCGGGTCCTTTCCACCGTAGGTCCCCACGGACCGCAGTACCCCGAACCGGGCGAACAGTTCCTCGGCGTACCACCGCTCCTCCGCGGTCCGCCGGATCGCGGAGGCGTGTGCCGCGCCGCGGTACGCGAAGTCCTCGAGGTCCCGCGCGCTCCGCCACACGCTGAACGTGCCCTGCAGCCCGATCGGCGCCTCGCCCACGCCCAGCGCGGCGAGCAGGCCGTCGTGGCCGTGGAGGTCCGCCGCGACCGGGGGCACGGCGCGCCGGAACGCGATCGCCCGCCGCGGCGCGATCCGCGCCCGGGTGAGGGCCGCGACGGCGCCGTCCCAGCGGCCGGCGGGGTCGCCGTCCCGGCGGCCGGCGGGGTCCCCGAACGGTGTGCGGCCGGACCAGCGGCCGCGGGCGGACAGCGGGGTCAGGTCGACCCGCCACTCCTCGTCGGCCGCGCGCCGCCAGGACCGCACGACGGGGCCGTCGTCGAACCGGCGCGCCTCGGTGGGGGAGGACCAGCAGGCCAGCAGCCCCCAGCGGTACGGGTCCGCGTCCCGCACGGTGAACGTCCGCCCCCGGCCCGTGCCGAGCAGCTTGGCGAACGTGAGCCCCGGGATGCGCCGGAGGCGCGGCCGGTGGGTCGCCATCCGGGCCACGGCGCCGGGCACGCGCGGCCCCGGGACCCGCCACAGGTGGAGGGTCACGAGTGCGGGCACGCCGGGACGGGACACGGGCCCGAGCCTACGGCGGGGCCCCCGGACACGACGAAGGGCCGCGCCGTGGCGGCGCGGCCCCTGGCCGTGGCGGAGTGGCCCCTCGGGGCGGGTCGCTCAGAGGTGCAGGCCGCACTCGGTCTTCTCACGGCCCGCCCAGCGGCCCGCGCGGGCGTCCTCGCCGGCGCGGACCGGGCGCGTGCAGGGCGCGCAGCCGATCGAGCGGAAGCCCTGGTGGACCAGCGGGTTGATGATCACGTCGCGCTCCGCGATGTAGGCGTCGACGTCGTCCTGCGTCCAGAACGCGAGCGGGTTCACCTTCACCTTGCCGCGCTTCGCGTCCCAGCCGACCGCCGGCGTGTCCGCCCGGGTCGGGCCCTCGTCACGGCGGAGGCCGGAACCCCACGCGGTGTACGGCTGGAGGGCCTTGTCGAGCGGCACGACCTTGCGCAGCGAGCAGCACAGGTCGGGGTCGCGGGAGTACAGGCTCTGGCCGTACAGCTCGTTCTGCTGCGCGACCGTGATGGCCGGCTTGACCGAGACGACGGTGACGTTGAGCTCCGCGGCCACGCGGTCGCGGGTCTGCAGCGTCTGCGGGAAGTGGTACCCGGTGTCGAGGAAGATCACGTCGATCTTCTCGGGCAGCACGTCGGACGCGAGGCTCGCGAGCACGGCGTCGCCCATGGAGGAGGTCAGCGCGAAGTCGGTGCCGAACGTCTCCCACGCCCAGCGCAGCACGTCGTGCGGCAGCGCATCGTGGAGGTCGCGGCCGGCCTGCGCCGCCAGCTCCTGGAGGTCGGTGGCCTCGAGGTCACTCGACAGGGAGAGGGTCACGAGTTCGACTCCTGGGTTTCGATGGTCGTCGTTCCGATCAGGCGCAGGTTCCACACCCGTAGGCAGGAACCACAGCGGTATCCAGAAGATTCCTCGCCGTGGGGGCGGATGTTCTCCTCGCCGCAGTACGGGCAGTAGAACGGCGGCGCGTGCCGCGGCACGGGCATGTCCTCGCTCACAGCAACCACGCCTCCTCGGCCCGGGCGACGTACGCGGCGAACGTCTCGCCGGGCTCGCGGCGCTCGGCGAACCCGCGGAGCACCCGCTCGCAGTAGTCCGCGGTCTCCTCGGCGGTGACCTTGAGGCCGCGGAACTTCCGGCCGAACGTCGGATCCGCGCCCATCTGGCCGCCGAGGTGCACCTGGAAGCCCTCGACCTGCTGGCCGTTGGCGTCCGGGACGATCGAGCCCTTGAAGCCGATGTCGGCCGTCTGGAAGCGGGCGCAGGAGTTCGGGCAGCCGTTCACGTTGATCGTGATCGGGGTGTCGAACTCCGGCAGGCGGCGCTCGAGCTCGGTGTACAGGTCCTGCGCGCGGGCCTTCGTCTCGACGATCGCGAGCTTGCAGAACTCGAGCCCGGTGCAGGCCATCGTGCCGCGGCGGAACCGGCTCGGGCGCACCTGCAGGTCGTGGGCGTCGAGTGCCGCGGCCAGGGCGTCGACCTTGTCGCCGGGCACGTCGAGGATGACGAACTTCTGCTGGGCGGTCGTGCGAACCCGACCCTGGCCGTACTCGTCGGCGAGGTCGGCGATCGCGCGGAGGAGGGTCCCGCTGACCCGCCCGGCGCGCGGGGCGAAGCCGACCGCGTAGTTGCCGTCCTTCTGCGGGATGACGCCGACGTGGTCGCGCTCGACGTTGACCGGGGGAGCGGCCTGCGGGCCGTCCGGGAGCGCCGCGCCGAGGTACTCCTTCTCGAGCACCTCGCGGAACTTCTCCGGGCCCCAGTCCGCCATGAGGAACTTGATGCGGGCGTGGTTGCGGGAGCGGCGGTACCCGTGGTCCCGGAAAATGCCGCAGACGCCGGCCCACACGTCCTCGACCTGCTCCGGCCGGACGAACACGCCGAGGCGCTTGGCGAACATCGGGTTCGTCGACAGGCCGCCGCCGACCCACAGGTCGAAGCCCGGCTCGCCGTCGGGGCCGACGACCCCCACGAACGCGATGTCGTGGATCTCGTGGTGCGTGCACTGGTCGGCGCAGCCGGAGATCGAGGTCTTGAACTTGCGGGGCAGGTTCGAGAACGCCGGGTCGCCGACGAACCGCGCGACGGTCGCGTTCAGCGTCTCGGTCCCGTCGAGCACCTCGTCGGCGGTGATGCCGGCGAGGGGGCAGCCGAGCATGACGCGGGGGGTGTCGCCGCACGCCTCGGTGGTGGAGAGGCCGACCGCCTCGAGGCGGTTCCAGATCTCCGGTACGTCCTCGACGCGGATCCAGTGGTACTGGACGTTCTGGCGGTCCGTCACGTCGGCCACGTCGCGGCCGAACTCGGTGCTGATCCCGGCGATCACCCGGAGCTGGGAGCTGGTGAGCTGCCCGCCGTCGATGCGGACCCGCATCATGAAGTAACTGTCCTCGAGCTCCTCCGGCTCGAGCACCGCGGTCTTGCCGCCGGGGATGCCCTGGGCGCGCTGGGTGTACAGGCCCATCCACCGGAAGCGGCCCCGGAGGTCCGCGCCGTCGATCGAGTCGAACCCGCGCTTGGAGTAGATGTCGATGATCCGCTGCCGCACCGCGAGGCCGTCGTCGTCCCGCTTCATGCGCTCGTTCGGGTTGAGCGGCTCGCGGTAGCCCAGGGCCCACTGACCCTGCGGGCGGACAGCCTTCGGGCGGGCGGGGCGGGCGGACGGCGTGGTCATGGGAGTCCTTCGGAGGGAGGGCAGCGGAGCGTGCACGCGGGCGCGCACAGGGACCCGGACGGGGTCGATCTGGCTGTCGGCGCGCGCCCGGCTCGGGGGCGGGGCGCGGCGGGGTCCGGCGTCAGCAGGCCGGACAGGCGGCGCTGCGCACGCGCTGCAGGTCGATGTGCAGCCGCGCGGTGAGCAGGTCGCCGGGATACGTCACGTGCACAGGATCTCACACCTGTCCGGTGGTGTGCACCGTGTCCGGTGATGCAGTCCGTCACGTCTAGCATCGGACTCCGTGAACACTGCCCCCGCGGCCCCGGTGCTGCTCGCCGTGGCACACGGGACCGCCGAGCGGGCCGGCATCGCGGAGCTCGACGCGCTGGCCGCCCGGATCCGGGAGGTGCGGCCGGGGCTGCGTGTCGTCCTCTCCTACGTGGACCACGAGCCGCCGTCGGTGTCCTCGGCGCTCCGCGGGCTCGCGGGCGAGGGCGCGCCCGTCGTCGTCGTCCCGCTGCTGCTCGTCGCCGCGACCCACAGCAAGAGCGACATCGCCGGCGCGCTGCGGGAGACGCGGGCGGCGGTGCCGGGCTTCCGCGCCGCGTACGGGCGGCCGCTCGGGGCGCACCCGCTGCTGCTCGACGTGCTCTCGGGGCGCCTGGACGAGGCCGGTGCCGGTCCGTCCACGGCGGTGCTGCTCGTCTCGGCCGGCTCCGCCGACCCCGACGCCAACGCGGAGATCCCGCGGGTGGCCCGGCTGCTCTGGGAGCGCCGGGGCGGGACCGCGCCGGTCGAGGTCGCGTACGCGAGCGCCACCACGCCCACCGTGCCGGAGGCCCTCGCGCGGCTGCGGCTGCTCGGGCACACCGACGTGGTGGTCGCGCCGTACTTCCTCGCGCCGGGGCGGTTCACCGCCGCGGTGGCCGCCGATGCCGCCGCCGGGGGCGCCCGGATGGCCGAGGTGCTGGGCGCGCACGAGGGCGTGGCGCGGACGGTGCTGGAGAGGTACGACGAGGCCATCGCGGGCGACGTCCGGATGAACTGCGACGTGTGCATGTACCGCGTGCCCTGGCCGGGCAAGGAGGCCCGCGTCGGGGCGCCGCAGCGTCCGCACGCGCACCCGTCGGACGTCTGATGCGGGCACCGCGGTCACGTGAGCCCGCGGTGCTGCTCGCCGCGGTGCTCCTCGGGCTCGTCGCGTCCGGCGTCGCGCCGAAGGACCGGGTGACCTGGGTGCTCGAGGTCTTCCCGGTGCTGGTCGGCGTGCCGCTGCTCGTGCTGACGTACCGGCGGTTCCCGCTGACCCCGCTGCTGTACCGCCTGCTCGCCGCGCACGCGGTGGTGCTGATGGTGGGCGGGCACTGGACGTACGCCGACGTCCCGCTCGGGGAGTGGGTGCGGGACTGGACCGGCGGGCGCAACTCCTACGACAAGCTCGGCCACTTCGTGCAGGGCTTCGTGCCCGCGATCCTCGTCCGGGAGATCCTGCTGCGGCGGTCACCGGTGCCGCGCGGGCGGTGGCTGTCGCTGTACGTGGTGTCGGTGTGCCTCGCGTTCAGCGCCCTGTACGAGATCCTCGAGTGGTGGGCCGCCGTGCTGGGCGGCAGCGGGGCGGACGCGTTCCTCGGCACCCAGGGGTACGTGTTCGACACGCAGTCCGACATGTTCGCCGCCCTGGTGGGGGCCGTGGCGGCGCTCGCGCTGCTGGGACGGGTACACGACCGGGCCCTGGACCGGGTTTCGGACCGGGTCGCGACGGGGTAGGCGTCGGCGCCATGACCGAGACTCCCGACGCCGGCATGGGCACCCCCGAGAAGGACCCCGACGAGTGGGCCACCGGTGACCAGCCGCCGACCGGCCCGCAGCTGAGCTACCTGCGGACCCTGGCCCGGGAGGCGGGCGAGGAGGTCCCGGAGGGGCTCACCAAGGCGGAGGCCTCGAAGCTGATCGACCGGCTGCAGGAGAAGACCGGCCGGGGCACCTGAGCCGAGCCGCTCCAGCCGAGGCCCCGCGCGCCGAGGGTGCCTGTCGGGGCTCGGATCGGCTGCGGAGGCCCCCGACCGCACTCTCGGCGAGGGACACCCTCGTGTGTCACGCATCGTAATGACGCCATTTCACCGCGTGACAAACCCCAGGTCACCCGTCCGGCGTTGACGGGGTGTCGGTGGCGGGGTTTACTCTTCATGTGTTCGAACATGTGTTCGAACGACGGCCCACCGGGCGACGGTGGCCGTCCCGAACGGTACGTGTGTTCGAACAGCACGGCGGCACGGGTGTCGCGGCCCGCCCGCCGTGAGGTGGCCCCGGCACCACCCGGAACTCGACCCCCGGGTGGTGCCGGGAACGGCCCGGTCCGGGCGTGGCGTGGGGAAGCGCCCCGCCCGGGCCGGCCTCACCGCCTGCGTCTTCCCCCGCAGCGGCCGGTGCACCCGACCGGGTGCACGTCCACGAGCAGGGGAGGAACCGATGTCCACCACGATCACGGTCCCCGCCGCCGGTGCTGTCCGCCGGGGCGAGACGGGGGACGCCCCGGCGCAGTTCCTCTGGGAGGGGCGTCTGCACCTCGTCCGTACGGTGCTCGGCCACACCACCCACGGGCGCGTCGAGGAGTGGCGGGTCCGCGCGGCGGCCGGCCGGGATGCCACCCCGCGGGTGTTCGTGCTGCGCTTCGACTGGTCCGACGGCAGCTGGAGCGTCGAGCCGACCGGTACGGCGGAGGGTTCCGCCCGGCGGGAGGTTCCGGCATGATCCCGCCCCGCAAGCGCCGGGAGGTGAACATCCCGGCCCACGCCCTGCCGCACCGCTCCCCGGAGGCGCTGCTCGAGCTGTCCCGGCACGGCGTGCTCGAGGCACGGGACACCCGGCAGCCCGGTCTCCGGTACGCCACCGCACACCTCGCCGCGCTGCGGGCGGCCGCGGCGGTGCTCGCCGCCCGGGCCCGGCCCGCCGCACCCGGCCGGCGCCGTGGGGGACGCCCGGTGTCGGTCTGGGCGCTCCTCGCGATGGTGGCCCCGGAGCTGGGGGAGTGGGCCGCCTTCTTCGCGGCAGGCGCCGCCAAGCGGGCCGCCGCCGAGGCCGGGATCCCCCGGGTGGTCACCGTCCGGGAGGCCGACGACATGGTGCGGGACGCCGAGCGGTTCCTCGCCGTGGTCGAGACCACGCTCGGCAGGCCGCACCAGTCGTTGCTCGACACGGCCGTGCCCCGGGCGGGCTGACGTGACGGCAGCCGTGTGGGGAGGGTCGGGGATGCGGGTGGGGGACGCTGCCGGGCTCTCTCTCGTGGATCGTGTGCGTCAGGGCGCCGCGCCGGCGACCGCCCTGGCGGAGCGGGCGACCGACCGGGTCCTGCCGGTACGGCCGTCGCTGGCCCCGCTGCTGCCCTGGGGCGGGCTGCGCCGGGGCTCGACGGTGGCGGTGGAGGGGTCGGCGTCGCTGCTGTTCGCGCTCCTCGCCGAGGCGTCGGAGGCCGGGGCGTGGTGCGCGGTGGTGGGGCTGCCGGCCCTCGGTGCGGTGGCCGCGGCGGAGGCGGGGGTGGCGACCGAGCGGCTGGCGCTGGTCCCCTTCCCGGGGCCCGACGTCGCGGCGGTCGCCGCCGCCCTCATGGACGGGATGGACGTCGTCGTGCTCGGCGGGACGGCACGGCTGTCCGCGGCCGACGGCCGGCGGCTCGCCGCGAGGGCGCGCCAGCGGGGGGCGGTCCTCGTCCCGTACGGGGCGTGGCAGGGCGCGGACCTCGAGCTGTCCTGCACCGAGGGGCGGTGGCACGGGCTCGGCGCGGGCCACGGGCACCTGCGGTCGCGGGAGGTCACCGTGCGGGCGCGCGGGCGTGGCGCGGCGAGCCGCCCGCGGAGCGCCCGGATGCTGCTGCCGGCGGCGGCGGGGGAGTCCGCCGCCGGCAGCACGGGCACGGGTACGGGTACGGCGACGACGCCGCTGCACCGTGTCCCGGCCCAGCGCGCGAAGGCGGGGTGAGCGGGACGTGCCCGTGTCCTCCTCGCCGGGCGGAGCTGTGTCGCCGGGTGGAGCGGTGTCGCCGGGTGGCGATCCCGGCGGAGAGCCGGTGGCCGCCGCCCCGCGCGACGTCCCCGTCCGCACGATCGCCGTGTGGTGCCCGGACTGGCCCGTCGTCGCGGCGGCCGCGGCCGAGGGCCTGCCGCCGCACGTCCCCGTCGCGGTGGTCGCCGACAACCGGGTGATCGCGTGCTCCGCGGTCGCCCGGGCCGACGGCGTGCGCCGGGGACTGCGCCGCCGGGAGGCCCAGTCCCGCTGCCCGGGGCTCGTCGTCCTGCCCGCCGACCCGGACCGGGACGCGCGCTGGTTCGAGCCGGTCGTCGTCGCGGTGGAGTCGCTCGCCCCCGGGGTGGAGATCGTCCGCCCGGGCGTGGTCGTGGTCCCGGCACGGGGGCCGGTCCGGTACTTCGGCGGTGACGAGGCCGTCGCCGAGCGGCTGGTCGACCACGTCGCCGGGCAGGCCGGGACGGAGTGCCAGGTCGGGATCGCCGACGGGGTGTTCGCCGCCGTCCTCGCGGCCCGCCGGGGCGTGGTCGTCCCGGCCGGGGGCACGCCCGGCTTCCTCGGCCCGCTCGACATCGGGGAGCTGGACCTGCCCGGGGAGGCGGAGGGCGGGAGAGCGGCGCCCACCCGCGCCCACCCCGGCGGCACCGCCACCGCCACCGGCTCCGGCGGCGCCCATCCGCGCTCCGGCGGCGCCCATCCGCGCTCCGGCGGCGCGCACCTGGGCTCCGGCCGCGCTCACCCCGGCGGCACGTCCGGCTCCGGCCGCGCCGACCTCGTCGACCTGCTCCGGCGGCTCGGGCTGCGGACGCTCGGGGCCTTCGCGGCCCTGCCCACCCGGGACGTGGTGTCCCGGTTCCCGGCCGACGGCGCGCTCGCCCACCGGCTGGCCCGGGGCCTCGACCCGCGCCCGCCGTCGGCCCGCCGCCCGCCGCCGGAGCTCACGGTGGAGGTCGAGCCGGACCCGCCGGTCGACCGGGTGGACGCGGCCGCGTTCGCCGCCCGGTCCCTCGCCGAGCGGCTCCACGAGGTGCTGACGCACCACGGCCTCGCCTGCACCCGCCTCGGCATCGAGGCGGAGACCGCGCACGGGGAGCAGCTCGCCCGGACCTGGCGTCACGAGGGCGCACTGACCGCCGCCGACATCTCCGACCGGGTGCGCTGGCAGCTGGAGGGCTGGCTGACCGGCCGTACCGGCGACCGGCCGACCGCGGAGGTGACCCGGCTGCGGCTGGTGCCGGAGGAGGTGGTGGAGCACGCCGGCCTCCAGCTCGGCCTGTGGGGCGGCCTCGGCGAGTCCGGCGAACGTGCCCACCGCGCCCTCACCCGCGTCCAGGGCATGCTCGGCCCGGAGGCGGTGCTCACCCCGGTCCTCGGGGGCGGCCGCGGCCCCGCCGAGCAGGTCCGGCTGGTGCCGTGGCGGGACGAGCGCGCCCCGGCCCTCGACCCCGCGGCACCGTGGCCGGGCCGGCTCCCCGCGCCGGCCCCGGCCACCGTGCTCCCCGAGCCCCTCGCCGCGGAGGTGCGCGACGAGAGCGGGGAACCGGTCGGCGTCACCGGGCGGCACGCCGTCACCGCCCCGCCGCACCTCGTCGTCGTCCGGGGCAAGAGCCGGGAGGTACGGGCCTGGGCCGGCCCATGGCCCGTCGACGAGCGCTGGTGGGACGGGGACGCGGCGCGGCGGCGGGCCCGCTTCCAGGTCGTGGTGGAGGGCGAGACCGCGCTGCTGCTCGTCCTCGAGGGCGGCCGCTGGTGGGTGGAGGCGATCTATGACTGAGCGATCTGTGATTGGGCGATCTGTGACCGGGCGATCTGTGACCGAGCGGAGGTACACCTGATGGGCTGGGGCAACCCCCCGATCCCGTGGTCGGAGCTGGAACGGGTCCTGTCCGGCCGCCCGTCCCCCGACCACCCGGGGGACGGCGGGGACAGCCCGGCGTGGTCGCGTACCCGTCCGGAGTACCGGCGGCGGCACGAGGCCCGGCCCGGCCGTACTCCCTACGCCGAGCTGCACGTCCACTCGAACTTCAGCTTCCTCGACGGGGCCAGCCATCCCGAGGACCTGGTCGAGGAGGCGGCCCGGCTCGGCCTCGAGGCGGTCGCGCTCACCGACCACGACGGGATGTACGGCGTGGTGCGTTTCGCCGAGGCGGCCGCCGCGACGGGGATGAAGACCGTGTACGGCACCGAGCTCAGCCTCGGGCTGACCGGCCCGCAGAACGGCGAGGCCGACCCCGAGGGGGAGCACCTGCTGGTGCTCGCCCGCGACCCGGAGGGGTACCACCGGCTCTGCCGCACGCTGTCCACCGCGCACCTCGCGGGCCACGAGAAGGGCCGCCCGGTGTACGACCTCGAGCAGGTCGCGGCCGACGCCGGCGACCACTGGCTGGTGCTCACCGGTTGCCGGAAGGGCCCGGTCCGGAAGGGCCTCGCGACGGGGACTGCGGCGGAGGAGCTGGACCGGCTGGTGGGGCTGTTCGGCCGCGGCAACGTCGCCGTCGAGCTCACCGACCACGGCGACCCGGCCGACAGCGCCCGCAACGACCTCCTCGCCGCCCTCGCCGAGAAGACGGGCCTGCCCACGGTCGCCACCGGCAACGTCCACTACGCGACGCCCGGCCGCCGGCGGCTCGCCACCGCCCTGGCCGCCGTCCGGGCGCGCCGCAGCCTCGACGAGATCGACGGCTGGCTCCCCGCGGCGGCGACCGCGCACCTGCGGTCGGGGGACGAGATGGCGGCCCTGTTCGCCCGGTACCCCGGGGCCGTGGAGCGGGCCGCCGCGTACGGCCGGGAGTGCGCCTTCGACCTCCGGCTCGTCGCGCCGAGGCTGCCCCCGTTCCCGGTCCCGGACGGGCACACCGAGGCGAGCTGGCTCCGCGAGCTCACGATGCGGGGGGCGCTGCGCCGGTACGGTCCGCCCGACCGCGAGCGGATCCCGGGCGCGTACGCCCAGATCCACAAGGAGCTCGCGGTCATCGAGGAGCTGGACTTTCCCGGGTACTTCCTGATCGTGCACGACATCGTCGACTTCTGCCGCCGGAGCGACATCCTGTGCCAGGGCCGGGGCTCGGCCGCGAACTCCGCGGTCTGCTACGCCCTCGGCATCACCAACGTGGACGCGGTCGGGTACGGGATGCTGTTCGAGCGGTTCCTCGCCCCCGAGCGGGACGGGCCGCCCGACATCGACCTCGACATCGAGTCGGACCTCCGCGAGAAGGCCATCCAGTACGTGTACGAGCGGTACGGCCGCGACCGTGCCGCCCAGGTGGCGAACGTGATCACCTACCGGCCGCGCTCCGCGGTCCGGGACATGGCGCGGGCGCTGGGCCACGCCCCCGGGCAGCAGGACGCGTGGAGCAAGCAGATCGAGCACTGGGGGCCGTTGGGCGAACAGGCCGGCCACGACATCCCGGACCCCGTGATGGCGCTCGCCGACGAGCTGCAGGGGTTCCCGCGGCACCTCGGCATCCACTCGGGCGGGATGGTGCTCTGCGACCGGCCGGTGGTGGAGGTCTGCCCGGTGGAGTGGGCGCGGATGCCCGGCCGCACGGTCCTCCAGTGGGACAAGGACGACTGCGCGGTCGCGGGGCTGGTGAAGTTCGACCTGCTCGGCCTCGGCATGCTCTCCGCCCTGCACTACGCGATCGACCTCGTCCGGGACCACCACGGCGTCGAGATCGACCTCGGGATGCTGCCGCCCGACGACCCGGCCGTGTACGACATGCTCTGTGCCGCCGACTCGGTCGGGGTGTTCCAGGTGGAGAGCCGCGCGCAGATGGCGACGCTGCCGCGGCTGCGGCCCCGCCGGTTCTACGACCTGGTCGTGGAGGTGGCGCTGATCCGGCCGGGGCCGATCCAGGGCGGCTCGGTCCACCCGTACATCCGCCGCCGCAACGGCGAGGAGCCCGTCACCTACGCACACCCGCTCCTCGAGCGGTCCCTGTCGAAGACGCTCGGCGTGCCGCTGTTCCAGGAGCAGCTCATGCAGATGGCGGTGGACGTCGCCGGGTTCACCCCCGCGGAGGCCGACCAGCTCCGGCGGGCGATGGGCTCCAAACGGTCGAGCGAGCGGATGGAGCGGCTGAAGGCCCGGATGTACGCGGGCATGGCCGAGCGCGGCATCACCGGCGACGTGGCCGACGGGATCTACGAGAAGCTGCTCGCGTTCGCGAACTTCGGCTTCCCGGAGAGCCACTCGGTGAGCTTCGCGCTGCTGGTGTACGCGAGCGCGTGGATCAAGTACCACTACCCGGCGGCGTTCTGCGCGGCGCTGCTGAACGCCCAGCCGATGGGGTTCTACTCGCCGCAGTCCCTCGTCGCCGACGCGCGCCGCCACGGGGTGGGGATCCGGGGGCCGGACGTCAACGCCAGTGGCGCGAAGGCGCGGCTCGAGGGGGACCGGGACACCCCGGCGGTACGGCTGGGGCTCGCCTCGGTCCGCACGCTGGGGGACGAGGTGGCCGGGCGGATCGAGACCGAGCGTGCCGAGGGCGGCCCGTACGCGGACATGGCCGACGTGGCACGGCGGGTGGGTCTCACCGTGCCGCAGGCGGAGGCGCTCGCCACCGCGGGGGCGTTCGACTGCTTCGGCGGCACCCGGCGGGAGGCGCTGTGGGCGGCGGGGGCGATCGCCCAGGAGCGCCCGGACCGGCTCGCCGGGGTCGCGGTGGGCGTGGAGGCGCCGATGCTGCCCGGGATGAGCGAGGTGGAGGAGGCGATGGCGGACGTGTGGGCCACCGGGGTGTCGCCGGGGAGCTACCCCACCGAGCACGCCAGGCCGGACCTCGCCGCCCAGGGGGTGGTGACGGTCGCGGGCCTCGCCGAGGTCGACCCCGGCCGCCGGGTGCTCGTCGGCGGGGTGGTCACGCACCGGCAGCGGCCGGCGACGGCGGGCGGGGTCACGTTCCTCGACCTCGAGGACGAGACGGGGATGGTCAACGTCGTCTGCTCGCCGGGCGTGTGGGCGCGGTACCGGCGGGACGCGCGCTCGTCGGCGGCCCTGCTGGTCCGGGGGCGGCTCGAGCGCAGCGAGGGTGTCACCAACGTCGTCGCCGAACGGATCACCCGGCTCACCCTGCGGGTCGCCACGACGTCCCGGAACTTCCGGTGACGCGGAACCGCCACCGCGCACCGTTAGGCTCGACGGCGCAGGGGGGTGCGCCGCCGGTGCGCTCGACAGCACGGGACGACGGGAGACGTCGGGTGGCGGAGCGGTCGCGGGCACAGGCGTCACGCGGGCAGTCGTCGCGGGCACAGGCGTCGCGTGCGCAGTCGTCGCCCCGGACGGCGGTGGTGTGGGAGGTCCTCCGCGCCGAGCTCGCCCGCCGGGCGGACGACGGCCCGTTGCGGGTGGTCGACGCCGGAGGCGGTACGGGCGGCTTTGCCGTGCCGCTCGCCGAGGCGGGCCACGACGTCACCGTCGTCGACGCGAGCCCCGACGCGCTCGCCGCGCTGACCCGCCGTGCCGCCGAGACCGCCGTCGCCGGCCGGGTGCGGGCGGTCCAGGGCGACGCCGACCGCCTGCTCGACGTGGTCGCCGCGGGCTCGGTCGACCTCGTCCTGTGCCACAGCGTGCTCGAGCACGTCGACGATCCCGAGGCCGCGGCCACCTCGATGGCCGGCGTGCTGCGCGCCGGCGGCTGCGCCAGTGTGCTCGTCGCGAACCGCGCCGCCGCGGTGCTGTCCCGAGCGCTCGGGGGCCACTTCGAACAGGCCGCCGAGGCCCTCGGGAGCCCCGACGGCCGATGGGGCGACGGCGACACGAAGCGCCGGCGGTTCGACACCGCCGGCGCCGAGGCCCTGCTCGCCCGCGCCGGTCTCGCCGTCGAGCAGGTGCACGGCGTCCGCGTGGTCGCCGACCTCGTCCCCGGTGCGCTGCTGGACGGCGAGCCGGGTGCGCTCGACGCGCTGCTCGCCCTCGAGCTCGCCGCCGCGGCGCTCCCGCCGTACCGCGACGTCGCGACCCAGCTGCACCTGCTCGCGAGGCGGACGTGAGCGCCGTCGCGGCGCCCCCCGTCCCGGTCCCCGCGTACGGCACGGCGTCCCTCGCCGACGTCGGGCCCTCCGTCGGCGCACTGCTCGGCGTGCCGGGCACCACCGACGTCCTCGGCCTCGCGGACCGGACCGGGCCGGTGGGCCGCGTCTGTGTCCTGCTGGTCGACGGCCTCGGCGCCGACCTGCTCGCCGCGCACCCGGAGCAGGCGCCGTTCCTCTCCTCCCTGTCCTCCCCGCCGGACGGCAGGGGAGTGCTGACCGCCGGGTTCCCGGCGACGACGGCCACGAGCCTCGGCTCGATCGGCACCGGTCTGCCGCCCGGGGCGCACGGCATCCTCGGGTACCTCGTGGCCGTGCCCGGGTCCGGCGTGCTGATGAACGCCCTGCGCTGGGACCCGGACGTGGACCCACGGCGATGGCAGCCGCACGAGACGCTGTTCGAGCGTGCCGCCGCCGCGGGGATCGCCGTGCGGCACGTCGGCCCCGGCTTCCACAACGGCACGGGGCTGACGACGGCGGTGTTCCGGGGTGCCGAGTACCGCCCGGCCGAGAGCCCCGGTGAGGTGGCCGCGCTCGCCGGCCACGCCGCCCGCGACTCCGGCCGGTCGCTCGTCTACGCGTACCACGGTGACCTCGACCGCGCGGGTCACGTGTTCGGGGTGGACTCCGACGCCTGGCGCTTCCAGCTCCGGCACGCCGACCTGCTCGCCGAGTCGCTGGCCACCGCCCTGCCGCCCGACGCGGTGCTGCTCGTCACCGCCGACCACGGGATGGTCGACGTCCCTCCGGGCAGCCGCGTGGACGTGGACCGGAGCCCGGAGCTCCGGGCCGGCGTCGCCCTGCTCGGGGGCGAGGCGCGGGCGCGCCACGTGTACGCGGTGCCCGGGGCGGCCGGTGACGTGCTGGACGCGTGGACCGCCGGGCTCGGCGACCGGATGTGGGTGGTGTCGCGGGAGCAGGCCGTCGCGGACGGCTGGTTCGGCCCCGCCGTGCCGCCGGAGATGCTGCCCCGGATCGGGGACGTCGTCGCCGCGGCGTTCGGCGACGTCGCCGTCGTGGCCGGGGACGCCGAGCCGCTCGAGTCCGCGCTCGTCGGCCTGCACGGCTCGATGACGCCCGCCGAGCAGCGCGTCCCACTCCTGCTCGCCCGCGCCGGCGCGGCGCTGTAGGACCGATCGTGGGCCGCAGCCACTCCGTGCCGCGCCGGGCCGCCGACCCCGGCGCTCCGCCGCAGGACGACACCGGGTGCACGATCCTGCACGTCGACATGGACGCGTTCTTCGTGTCGGTGGAGACGCGCCGCCGCCCGGAGCTGAAGGGGCGCCCGGTCGTCGTCGGGGGTACCGGGGGCCGGGGGGTCGTCTCGTCGGCGAGCTACGAGGCGCGCGAATTCGGCGTGCGCAGCGCGATGCCGACCGCCCGCGCGCGGCGGCTGTGCCCGCAGGCCGTCTTCATCGCACCGGACCACGGCGAGTACGCCGAGGTGTCCCGGGCGGTCATGGCGGTGTTCCGGGACGTCACGCCGCTCGTCGAGCCGCTCTCCATGGACGAGGCGTTCCTCGAGGTGGCCGGCGCGGTCCGCCGCCTCGGCCCGCCCGCCACGATCGCCGCCGCGATCCGCGCCCGCGTCGAGGCCGAGCAGCGGATCACCTGCTCCGTCGGGGTGGCGCCCACGAAGTTCGTCGCCAAGCTCGCGTCCGCGCGGTGCAAGCCCGACAACATGCTGGTCGTACCGGTGGACGGGGTGCTCGACTTCCTGCACCCGCTGCCGGTGGGCGCGCTCTGGGGCGTGGGGGAGCGGACGGAGGAGGCGCTGCGCAGGTTCGGGCTGCGGACCGTGGGCGATCTCGCCGGGACCCCGCTCCGCACGATCCAGCGGGTGGTCGGGGACGCGGCCGGGTCGCACCTGCACGAGCTGGCGCGGGGGCGCGACCCGCGGCGCGTCACCCCGGACGAGGTGGAGCGGTCGATCGGCAGCGAGGAGACGTTCGCCGTCGACGTCACCGACCACGCGGTGATCCGGCGGGAGCTGCTCCGGCTGTCCGAGAAGGTCGCCGCCCGCCTGCGGGCGGCGGGCCAGTCGGGGCGCACGGTGTCCATCAAGGTGCGGCTCGCCGACTTCACCACCGTGACCCGGTCGCGCACGCTCGGTTCGCCGACGGACGTCTCCCGTGAGGTGTACGACACGGCCACCGCGCTGTACGCCGCCCTGCGGCTGGACCGGGCCCGGATCCGCCTGGTCGGCGTCCGCGTGGAGGGACTGGTCGCGGGCGACGACCTCCCCCACCAGCTGACGTTCGGGGAGCGGGAGCACGGCTGGCGCGAGGCCGAGCGCGCGGTCGACGCGGCGGTGCGCCGGTTCGGCTCGGGGGCCGTGCGCCCGGCGGCGCTGGTGCGTCCCGAACCCGAGCCGGCCGAGGACGGCGACCCCGGCGGTCCGCTGCCGCGGGGCCGGGGCGGCCACGTGTCGCGGGGCCGCACGGACCGCTGACCGCGTGACCGTCCCGTTACGGTTCGTCCCGTCTCCCGTACCTTTGCCGGAACCGTGTCCTGAGTTGGGGGTTCACCTTTCCGCGCGGGCTTCGCGCTCGTAGACTGGCCACAGCTACAGACCGTCCGTCCCCCCGACGGCCGGAGATTTGTCATCGCTCGTCCCGCCGCGTGCGGGACGCCTGGCAGCGGGGAGGAGTGCCGTGCCGCTCTCCGAGCACGAGCAGCGCCTGCTCGAGCAGATCGAACGCGCCCTGCTGGCCGAGGATCCGAAGTTCGCCAACACGGTGCGGTCCACCGACCCCCGCCACCACGTGCGCCGGCGGATGGTGGTCGCGGTGCTGGTCTTCCTCGCCGGGGCGGGGCTGATGATCGCGGGTGTCGTCGGGGTGGCGAAGGTGGACCTCTTCGGCGTTCCCGTGGTCGGGATCGCGGGATTCCTCGTGATGTTCGCGGCCGTGCTGTACGGCGTGACGTCGTACCGGCGCGGCTCCGCACCCGAGCCGCTGCGCGTCGTCGGCGGCAAGGGCCCCGGCCGTAGCCGCCCCCGCCGGGGCGGATTCGCCGACCGGCTCGAGGACCGCTGGCGCCGGCGCGCGGACGACGGCCGCTGACCGGCTGCCGTTCGATGCGCTGCCGCTGACCCACTGCCGGGGCGCGGTGCCGCTCCCCACCGCGCCCGCGCTCAGCTCGGCAGATCCGGGCCGACCCGCCGCATCCACTCCGTGAGCCGTGCCCGCGCTCAGCTCGGGAGATCCGGGCCGACCCGCCGCATCGACTCCGTGAGCCGTGCCCGCACGTCCGCCGCCCACCGCGTCCCTGCCGCCACCGTCGAGGCGGGCAGCGCGACGGCCCGTGCCCGCGCCATCGGCCCGCCCGCGGCCGCGAGCTGCCGCCGCACCACGGTGACCGCACCGGCGAGCCCGTCGGCCGGAGGGCCGGCGGGACCGGGCGCGTAGCGGGCCCGCTCCTCCGCCTCCGCGAGCAGCCGCAGGGCTGCCCGGCCCTCGTCGTCGAACCCGGCGCCGATCTCGAGCGCGGTGCCGCGCGGTGTCGAGGAGACCGGCACCGCGATGCCCAGGTCGGCGAGCGTGGCGGCCACCTCGTCCCAGGCGGCGTGTGCGGCGCCCGCGCCGGAACGTCCCTCCAGCACCGCGTGGCGCCGCCGCCGCGTCGCCACCCGCGCGACGCCGGGGATCCCCAGCAGCGCGAGCAGCGCGAGTGCCGCCACCGCCCACGGCCACCGGACCGGCGCCGCGGGTGCCGTGACCGGCGACCCGCCCGGGCCCTGCGCGCGGGCCGGTTCGTGGTCGAGCGCGTCGGCCCGTGTGGTCCCGCCCGGGACCGTGCCGGCCTGCGGCGCCGGGGCCGCGGACGCGGCCGGTGCGCCGGGCCCGGCCGGGTCCGCGGCGGTGTACGGCAGGGGTGCGGCGTGGCCGTCGCCGCCCAGCGGCGTGGGGTCGAACGGCACCCACCCGAGCCCCTGGAAGTAGACCTCGACCCAGGCGTGCGCGTCCTTGCTCCCGATCGACCAGTAGCCGTCCCGCCGCTGGCCCCGGGTGAACCCGATCGCGACCCGGGCCGGCAGCCCGGCGAGCCGGGCCATGTACGCGAGCGCGGAGGCGTACTGCTCGCAGTACCCCTCCTTCTGCGCCAGGAAGTCGAGCAGGTCGTCACCCGTCGTCCCCTGCCTCGTGGCGAGGCTGTAGCGGAACCCGTTGGAGGGCGCGAAGTACGCGTTGAGGGCCAGGGCCTTCTCGTACGGGGTCCGCGCGGCGCCGACGACCCGGTCCACGACCGCCTGGACCCGCGGATCGCGCCCGGCGGCCGCGAAACGCAGCGTGACCGGGCTGTCCGCCGGGAGCGGCGGCGCGCTCGCCAGCAGCTCGGGGCGGAAGTCCACCGCGAACGACCGCAGCGTGTAGCCGAGGTCGCGCGTGCTGCGCCGGACGCTGAACACTGTCTGGGTGACCGGCTCGTACCGCCAGTCCCCGTCGACGTCGACCGCGCGGACGTTCGGGTACACCGGGAGGTACCGCGAGTCGGTCAGCCCGCGGACCTCGACCGTCGTCGTCACGGGCCGGCCGGGGGCGTCGGGTGCCAGCCCGGGGTCCCGGGCGATGCCCTGCGTGACCCGGGAACCCGCACGGGCCTCGAGCGCCGACTGGGTCCAGCCCTGGTTGCGGCGGAACAGGTCCAGCGTCGTCAGCCGCAGGTAGAACGGCTCCGGGTCGTCGGTGCGCACCCGGAGCAGCTCGTCGTCACCGCGCCGCTGAAGCTGGCCCTTGAGGCGGGTGATCGGGTTGACGGTCTGGACGTCCCGGCTGCCGCGGCCCAGCCCGGTGCCGTCCCCGGTGGCGAACAGTCCCGCGGCCGAGAGGCTCGGCAGCACCGCCGGGAGGGCGACGGCGGCCACCAGCGCCGCCGAGGTCAGCGCGAGCCCGGGTCCACCCGCCGGGGTCCGCTGGACGACCGCGCCGGACCGGGTCCGCAGCGACCGCCCGAACCGGCGTGCCGCCTCCGCGCTGTCCGTCCGCAGCAGCCACAGGTACCCGGCCGCGCCGGCGGCGAACCACAGCCAGCCGACGGAGCCCGTGTCGACCGCGACGGGCACCGCGTACAGCATCAGCAGCGGCAGCCCCGCGACCGCGGTCGTGCGGAGGCCGACCGCGAGCACGTCCACCGCGACCGCGACCGCCCCCACCCCGGCGACCGTGAGCAGCACGAGCCCCGGCCGGGCGGGGACGGGGGCGGCGAGCTCCGCGATGTCCCGGAACCCGGCGCCCGCGAGGTCGCCCAGCTGCCGCAGGGTGCCCGGCGTGGGGAGGCCCCCCGCGCGGGTCACGCAGGCGTACACCAGGAGGGCGCCCAGCATGCCGACCGGCTGCAGCCAGACCGGTGCGCCGAGCGCCCGCAGCCCGGATCCGGCGGCCACGACCACGGCCACCGCGGCGGCGACCGGCAGGATCCAGCCGTGGTCGGAGAACAGGGGGCCGAGCGCGAGCGCCGCGAGGACGGTCGCCGCCCCGGCGACCCACGCGCGTCTCACGAGGACCCCACCGAGGCCTCGCGGGATCCCGCGCGCGGCCACAGCTGCGCGAGGTCGGTGTCGCGCCGGGCCGGCAGCACGTGCCAGCCCGCCCGCGCCAGCGCGCGGGCGCCGGCGGTGAACGCGTCCGCCGGCGCGCGGGCTCCGGCGGTGAACGCGTCAGTCGCGCCGCCGAAGCTCCCGACGTCCAGGAGCACGGCGACACAGGTCGCGCCGCTCGACCGGAGCGCCCCGAGCCGGGCGAGGTCGTCCGCGTCGAGCGTGCCCAGAACCGCCACGACGAGACCGCCGGAGCCGGGACCGCGCAGCTCGCGGACCGCACCGGCGAGGCCGCCGTGTGACCGGGAGACGCGGACGTCGGCGAGGTGGTCCAGCACGGCGCCGTCGGCGGGCAGCCCGCCCGTGTCGGTGAGGAGGCGCAGCGCGTACCCGCCGTGCGCGAGGTGCAGCGTCAGGCTCGCCACCGCGGCGACCGCCCACTCCAGGCTCTCGCCGTGGTGCGCGGACGCCCGGGTGTCCAGCAGGACCACGGCACGGCTCTGGCGTGGCTGCTCCTCGCGCCGCACCATCAGCTCGCCGGTGCGGGCGGTGGCGCGCCAGTGGACCCGCCGGAGGTCGTCGCCGTGCCGGTACTCGCGCGGGATCGCGTCGTCCTGCCCCGCGACCGCCGGCGTGCGGGGACGCGTCTCGCCGCCGCCGGCCCACTCGCCGGCGATCCGTACCGGCGGGAGTGCCCGGACGGCGGGGGTCACCACCAGCTCGGTACCCGTCGCGAGCGGCACGGTGACCTCGCACAGTCCGAACAGGTCGGTCAGCCGGACGGTCAGCGGGCCGATCCGGTACCGCCCGCGGGCACCGGCCCGCACGGTGTACGCGACGGTGGCGGACTGCCGCGGCCAGAGCCGTTCGACCACGAACCGCGGCCTGCCGCCGAGCGTGTACGGGATCTCGTCCTCGAGGAGCAGCACGCCGGTCGGGACGCGGGAGAGGTTCTCGAGCCGGAGGCGGACCTGGGTGGTCCCCCCGGCCTGCACCCGGTCGGGGTCGAGCGTGCGGTGGCAGGCGAGCCGGTACCGGGTGAGCGCGACCGCCGCGGCGGAGGCGAGCGGCAGGACGGCCAGCAGGATCGCGACACGCAGCAGGTCGCTCTCGCCGAGCACGAGGGCGCTCACGGCGGCGGCGGCCCCGGCGGCCAGGAAGCCCCGCCCACGCGCCGTCAGTCCGTGGAGGGCGCCGGTCACTACACGTCCCGGGCGGTCGGGACCGGGACGCGGGCCACCACGCCCGCGAGGATGTGCTCGGTCGTGCGCCGGCTGATCTGGGTGTCCGCGGTCGGCAGCAGGCGGTGGGCCAGCACCGGCCCGGCGAGGGTCTGCAGGTCGTCCGGCAGCACGAAGTGCCGGCCGTCCAGGGCCGCGACCGCCCGCGCGGTCCGGAGCAGCTGGAGCGTCGCGCGCGGGCTCGCGCCGAGCCGCAGGTCGGGGTCCTCGCGCGTGGCGGTCACGAGGTCCACCGCGTACTGCTTCACGGCCCCGGAGACGTGGACCTCCCGGACCGTGGCGGCGAGCGCCCGCACCTGGGCCGCGTCGGTGACGGGCCCGAGCGTGTCGAGGGGGTCGGCCTGCCCGTGCCCGTCGATCATCGCCAGCTCGGCGCGGACGTCGGGGTAGCCCATCGTGACCCGGGCGGTGAACCGGTCGCGCTGTGCCTCGGGCAGCGTGTAGGTGCCCTCCATGTCGACCGGGTTCTGGGTCGCGATGACCATGAACGGGCTCTGCAGCTCGTACGTGGTGCCGTCGACCGTGACCTGCCGTTCCTCCATGCACTCGAGCAGCGCGGACTGGGTCTTCGGGGAGGCCCGGTTGATCTCGTCGGCGACGACGAGGTTCGCGAACACGGCGCCCGGCTTGAACTCGAAGTCCCGGGTGTCCTGGTTGTACACGCTGACGCCGGTCACGTCGCCCGGCAGCAGGTCGGGGGTGAACTGGATCCGCCGGACCGAGCAGTCCACCGACCGGGCGAGCGCCTTGGCCAGTGTGGTCTTGCCGACGCCGGGCACGTCCTCGATGAGGAGGTGCCCCTCGGCGAGCAGCACGGCGAGCGCGAGCCGGATCGTCCCGGTCTTGCCCTCGATCACCCGCTCGATGTTCGCGACGATCCGGCCCCCCACGGCGCGGAGCTCGCCGAGACGGGCGCCGGAGCCCGGCTCGGCCAGCGTTCCGTGGACGGTCACGGTCGTCCTCCTCGCGGGTCGGGGCCGATCCTCACAGTCGTCCTCCTCGCGGACACCCTCCCCGGCGGAGCGACGTCACGCAACGGCTACGCCGGGCGATCGTCCGGTCCGGGAGGAGCGTCCCGATCCGGCGTGTCGTCCGGCGGGCGCAGCTCGTCGCCGCCGAACCACCCCGCGTCCCAGTGCAGGCGCCACGCGACCAGCCCCGCGACGAGCAGCGGGGGACCGGCGAGCCGGGCGACCGCCGCGGCCTCGGACGGCAGGGCCGACCCCGCGACGGCCGCGACGGTCAGCACCGCGATGCCCGCCACCTGCAGCCAGCTCCACCAGCGGCGTTCCCGGAACGCGTACACGAGCAGCACGACGGCGAGTACGACACCGAAGACGTACCCCAGCAGCTCGACGACCACGCCGCAGTGTGGCACCCGCGGCGGACCGCCCGGGAACTCGGCTCAGGTGCCCGGGCCCTCGTACGGCCGGACGCCCGTGCTCCGGACCGCCGACAGCGGCCGCGCGATGTCCTCCAGCGACCGCCGTGCCGCCTCCACACCGAACACCAGCTGGATCACCGCCGCGGCCACCATCAGCGCCGCGCCGACCAGGTACCCGGCGAACAGCGCCGACCGGTTCCCCGTGCCGATCAGCGTGCCGAAGATCCACGGGGCGACCACGCCGCCGACCAGCTGCCAGATCGCGAAGAAGAACGCGATCGCCTGGGCGCGCAGCTCGAGCGGGAACACCTCGCTCACCGTGAGGTACGCCGAGCTCGCCGCCGCGGACGCGATGAAGAAGATGACGCACCAGAGGATCGTCTGGGTGGTCGCGGTGAGGGCGTCGATCTCGAACAGGTACCCCGTGATCGCGAGCAGGATGCCGGAGCTGGCGTACGTGCCGGCGATCATCGGCTTGCGGCCCACGGTGTCGAACAGCCGGCCGAGCAGGAGCGGGCCGAGCAGGTTGCCGAAGGCGAACGGGAACAGGTACAGCGCCGCCTTGCTCGCCGAGATCCCGTAGAACTGGCCGAGCACGAGCACGTAGGTGAAGAAGATCGCGTTGTACAGGAACGACTGGCTGATGCCGAGCGCGAACCCGACGACCGTCCGCCCGGGGTACTCGCGGAACAGGATCCGCGCGATCTCGGCGAAGCCGATGCGGTCGGTGCGGACGACCTCGATCGCCTCGGCCTCCGGCACGCCGGCCAGCACGAAGCCGCGGTCGGTGAAGTCCTTCTCGATCACGTCCACGGACCGCTCCGCCTCCTCGGCGTGGCCGTGCATGAGCTGCCACCGGGGACTCTCCGGGAGATGCCGCCGCAGGCCCCAGATCGCGACGCCGATCGCGGGACCGATGAGGAAGCCGATGCGCCAGCCGACGTTCACGGGCAGCACGTCGGGGTTCAGCAGCACGTACTGGGAGGCGGCGCCGATCATCGCGCCGAGCCAGTAGGTCCCGTTGATGGCGAGGTCCGTGTGGCCGCGGTGCCGCGCCGGGATCAGCTCGTCGATGGCGGAGTTGATCGCCGCGTACTCGCCGCCGATGCCCGCGCCCGCGAAGAAGCGGAACACGAAGAAGATCCACACGTCGAAGCTGAACGCCGTGAGCCCGTTGGCGATCAGGTACAGGCCGAGCGTGACGATGAAGAGCTTCCGCCGGCCGAGCCGGTCGGACAGGCGGCCGAAGAACAGGGCGCCGGCCACCTCGCCCGCCAGGTACACCGAGGCGGACAGCCCCACCTCGCCCGCGGTGAGCCCGAGCGTCCGGTGGTCGCGGAGGACCTCGCCCACCGCGCTCGCGATGGTGATCTCCAGCCCGTCCAGGACCCAGGTGATGCCGAGGGCCAGCACCAGCTTGGTGTGGAACGGTCCCCACGGCAGCCGGTCCAGTCGCGCCGGGACCAGGCTCCGTGTCCTCTCCGCTGCTGTCGCGGTCACCGTGATCACGTCCCTCCTGCTCGTGGAGGACGGCGGTGTCCCTCCTCGTTCGGGTGCGGGACGCAACTTCCCGGTGGCCGGAACCTTCAAACCCCCGGCTCAGCCCCGTGGGGGACCGTGCACCCGGTCCCGGGCGAGGTCGAGGGCCCGCGTGGTGATCGCCGGCCCGACCCGGGACAGCACCGCGTCGAGGAGGCGGTCGATGCCGGGCACGAGCGCGAGGCGGGCCAGCTCGACGGCGCGCGGCACGCCGACGGTGCGCGCCCGGGGCCGCGTGAGGCAGCCCTCCACGGCCCGGGCGACCCAGACGGGCGGGACACCGGGACCGAGCCGGGTGATCCGGTCCGGCTCGCCCGGTGCGCTGCCCGCCGATCGCGGCAGCCACTCCGTCCGCACCGGTCCCGGGTTGACGGTGTGGACGCGGACGCCCCGCGCGCCGACCTCGCGGCGTACCGCGTGGGCGAACCCGTCGACGCCGGCCTTCGTCCCCGAGTACACCGCGAGGGACGGTGTGGGGAACCAGGCCGCGGCGGAGGAGATCATCACGACGTCCCCGTCGCCCCGGGCCAGCATGCCCGGCAGCACCCGGCGGGTCAGGTCCATCACCGCGGTGAGGTTGGTGTCGACGACCGGGCGGACGGACTCCTCCGGCATGTCCTCGATCCGGCCGACCCATCCGATGCCGGCGTTGTTCACCAGGGCGTCGATCCGGCCGTGGGTGGCGAGCGCCGTCGCGACGAGCCGCTCCCGCCCGGCCGCCTCGGTCACGTCCGCCTCGACCGCGGTCAGTCCCGGCACGGGCTCCAGGTCCGCGACGTCGCGCGCGCAGCCCACCACCCGGGCGCCGCGGTCGAGCAGCCGGAGCGTGGTCGTGCGGCCGATGCCCGCGGTGATGCCGGTCAGGAGCACCACCCGGCCGGTGAGGGGACGTGTCATGGCGGCAGCCTTCCCCGGTCCGGGGCGGGTACACCTGGCACACTGACCGCCATGTCCGAACCCGTCGTCCCGCGCACGGCGCGAGGCGAGCGCACGCGCCGGCGCCTGCTCGACGCCGCCCGGACCTCGTTCGGGCACACGACGTGGGCACGGGCCCGCGTGGAGGACGTGTGCCGGGAGGCCGGCGTCGGGCACGGCACGTTCTACGCGTACTTCCCGAACCGCACCGCGATCCTCGAGGCCCTCGTCCGCCGCCACGCCACCGCGCTGTACCGCCTGGTCGAGGCGCCCTGGACGTCCGGCGACGCGCGAGCCGACGTGCGGGCGGTCATCGCCGGGTTCACCTCGCTCGTCCGCGAGGACGCCGACATCCGGACGCTCTGGGCCGCGGCCGCCGTCAGCGAGCCGCCGCTCGCCGACCTGGAGCGGGAGGTGCGGACGCAGTTCGCGCGGCGGATCGCCGCGAACCTCGCCGGGGCCGTCGAGTCCGGCCTCGCCCGCGACGGTCTCGACGTCGACATCGTGGCCACCGCGCTCGGCGTCATGGTCGAGCAGACGGCGCTGCTGGGCGGACCGCTCGTCGGCCCGCCGGCCCCGCCGGACCGTCTCGCGGACGTGCTGACCGACCTGTGGGTCCACGCGGTCTACCGGGACGCCGTCACGCCCGGAGGTATAGTGGCGGCATGGCCTACTCCTCCGGGCTTCTCCTTCGACGGCCGTGCTGACGTCGGTGCCCCTCCGGCACCCGGTCCGCACGGCGACCCCTCCTGAGCGAGGGGTTTTTTCATGCCCGACTCCGTGCAGCTGACGAGGACGAGACGATGACCGAGCAGACCGCCCCCGAGGCCCCCGCGTTCCGCTACACCGCGGCGCTCGCGGGCGAGATCGAGGCCCGGTGGCAGGACCACTGGGAGGCGGCGGGGACCTTCCGGGCGCCGAACCCGGCGGGTCCGCTCGCCGAGCCGGAGAAGGTCGGGGGACGGCCGAAGCTGTTCGTGCTCGACATGTTCCCGTACCCGTCCGGCGCCGGCCTCCACGTCGGGCATCCGCTGGGCTTCATCGGCACGGACGTGTTCGCCCGGTTCCACCGGATGACCGGTGACAACGTGTTGCACGCGATGGGCTTCGACGCGTTCGGCCTGCCCGCCGAGCAGTACGCCGTGCAGACCGGCCAGCACCCCCGGAAGACCACCGAGGACAACATCGACACCTACCGGCGGCAGATCCGCCGGCTCGGCCTCGGCCACGACGACCGGCGCAGCGTCGCCACCACGGACGTCGAGTTCTACCGGTGGACGCAGTGGATCTTCCTGCAGGTGTTCGACGCGTGGTTCGACCCCGCGCTGGGGAAGGCGCGGCCGATCTCCGAGCTCGTCGCCGAGTTCTCGTCGGGTGCGCGCCCCACCCCGGACGGCCGCCCGTGGGCGGAGCTGACCGAGGTCGAGCGGCGGCAGGTCGTCGACGGCCACCGGCTCGCGTACCGCTCGGATGCCCCGGTCAACTGGTGCCCGGGCCTCGGCACGGTCCTCGCGAACGAGGAGGTCACCGCCGACGGCCGCAGCGACCGCGGCAACTTCCCCGTGTACAAGCGGAACCTCACCCAGTGGATGATGCGGATCACCGCGTACGCGGACCGCCTGCTCGCCGACCTCGACCGGCTGGACTGGCCCGAGCCGATCAAGCACATGCAGCGCAACTGGATCGGGCGCTCGGTCGGCGCGAGCGTGCACTTCGCCACCGACGCGGGGCCGCTGACCGTGTTCACCACGCGCCCGGACACGCTGTTCGGCGCCACGTACATGGTGGTCGCCCCGGAGCACCCGGTCCTGTCCGCGCTCGTGCCCGGTGCCTGGCCGGCCGGCACCCCGGCCGAGTGGACCCGGGGGTTCGCGACCCCGGGGGAGGCCGTGGAGGCGTACCGGGCGGAGGCCGCCGCGAAGTCCGACGTGGACCGCCAGGCCGACGCGAAGGAGAAGACCGGCGTCTTCACCGGCGCGTACGCGGTCAACCCGGTGACGGGGCAGCAGATCCCGGTGTTCACCGCCGACTACGTGCTGATGGGCTACGGCACCGGCGCGATCATGGCCGTCCCCGGCCAGGACCAGCGCGACTGGGACTTCGCCGCCGCGTTCGGCCTGCCCGTGGTGCGCACCGTGGCACCGCCGCAGGGCTGGGAGGGCGAGGCGTACACCGGCGACGGGCCCGCCGTGAACTCCCACAACGACGACCTCAGCCTCGACGGCATGGAGGTCGGGCAGGCGAAGGCCGCGATCATCGCGTGGCTCGCCGACCGGGGGCTCGGCGAGGGCACCGTGCAGTACAAGCTGCGGGACTGGCTGTTCAGCCGGCAGCGGTACTGGGGCGAGCCGTTCCCGATCGTGTACGACGAGACCGGGCTGCCGATCGCGGTGCCGGAGTCGATGCTGCCGGTCGAGCTGCCGGAGGTGGACGACTACGCGCCGCGCGTGGTGGACGACACCGACAGCGAGCCGGAGCCGCCGCTCGGCCGCGCCACCGAGTGGGCGCACGTGACCCTCGACCTCGGCGACGGCCCGAAGACGTACCGCCGCGAGCTCAACACCATGCCCCAGTGGGCGGGGTCCTGCTGGTACGAGATGCGGTACCTCGACCCCACCAACCACGAGCGGTTCGTGGACCGCGAGGTCGAGCGGTACTGGATGGGCCCGCAGGGGCCCGGTGACACCGGCGGCGTCGACCTGTACGTCGGCGGCGTCGAGCACGCGGTGCTCCACCTGCTGTACGCGCGCTTCTGGCACAAGGTGCTGTTCGACCTCGGGCACGTGACGAGCGAGGAGCCGTTCCGGCGGCTCTTCAACCAGGGGTACATCCAGGCGCATGCGTACACCGACTCCCGCGGCACCTACGTCCCGGCCGAGGAGGTCGTCGCGGCCGACGGCGAGTTCCGCTGGCGCGACGAGGTGGTGCGCCAGGAGTACGGGAAGATGGGCAAGAGCCTCAAGAACATCGTCACGCCCGACGACATGTGCGCGCAGTACGGGGCGGACACGTTCCGCCTGTACGAGATGAGCATGGGGCCCCTCGAGGTCTCGCGGCCGTGGGACACCCGGGCCGTCGTCGGGTCGTACCGGTTCCTGCAGCGGGTGTGGCGGCTCGTCGTCGACGAGGACACCGGCGACGTGCGTGTCTCCGAGGATGCGCCGGACGAGGAGACCCTGCGGCTGCTGCACCGGACGATCGACGGGGTGCGGACGGACTACGCCGCGCTGCGGTTCAACACGGCCGTCGCGAAGCTCATCGAGCTGAACAACGTGCTGGTGGCCGCCGGCGCGCCCGCGTCCCGTGCGGTCGTCGAGCCGCTGGTGCTGATGATGGCGCCGCTGGTGCCGCACATCGCCGAGGAGCTGTGGTCGCGGCTGGGGCACTCCTCGACACTCGCGTACGAGGACTTCCCGGTCGCGGACCCGGCGCTGCTGGTGGCGGAGTCGGTCGAGTACCCCGTGCAGGTGAACGGCAAGGTCCGCGGCCGTGTCACCGTGCCGGCCGACGCGGAGGAGGACGAGGTCGCCGCGGCGGCGCTCGCCGAGCCCCGCGTCGCCGCGCTGCTGGACGGCCGGGAGCCCCGGAAGGTGATCGTCGTCCCGGGACGGATCGTCACGGTCGTCGTGTAGCACTCTTCCTCGCGCCGGCGGGCGCCTCGTCCCTGCGGGGGTGGGGCGCCCGACGCGTGTCCGGGCGACGCCCGAGATCCGTCCTCCGCCTGCCGGGCCCCCGAGGGCCCGGGAGGTGCGGGATCGGGCCGACGGCTCTCCCCAGGGCCCTCCACTCCGCTCCCCGAGCGCCCCGCCACGCCCCGTGAGCGGGTCTCCCGGCTCTCAGACCGGGACATTCCCGGGCAGTCCGCACCCCCGCGGCCGCCGAGGTGCCGCTGGGCCCCTCCACTTCACCCCACCCTTCCTGACCTGCGAAAAGAACCGCTAAAGGTTCGCCGCCGCGGTGCCGATCACATTGCACGTGGGGGAAAGTGGAGTACTGTGGAGCGCGGTGGAGGGACCCTTCACCGTGAGGGAGGGGAGGGGCCGTGTTCCTCGGTACCCATTCCCCGCGCCTCGACGAGAAGGGCCGGCTCTTCCTGCCGGCGAAGTTCCGGGACGAACTCGCGGAGGGACTCGTGATCACCAAGGGGCAGGAGCGCTGCCTCTTCGTGTTCCCGATGGGCGAGTTCGAGCGGATCGCGACACAGCTCCGCGAGGCGCCGATGACGCACAAGGCGGCACGGGCGTACACGCGGGTCTTCTTCGCGAGCGCCTCGGACGAGGTGCCGGACAAGCAGGGGCGGGTCACGATCCCGCCCGCGTTGCGGGAGTACGCCGGGCTGACGCGCGACTGCGTGGTCATCGGTGCCAGCACGCGGGTGGAGATCTGGGACCGGCAGGCCTGGGAGGACTACCTGGCCGCGTCGGAGTCCGACTTCGCGGACATCGAGGAGGAGGTGCTGCCGGGCGTCTTCTGACGGGCCGGGGGGCCTCGGAGACACACACGGGAGAACACGCGCGCACACCGTGCCGCGAGGTCTCCAGCCGCTCACTCACCTGGCGCACCTTCCCCGGTGCCAGGCGGCGGAGCGGATGGGGACCTGGCGGCGCGGGGGAGCGCAGCAGGGCGACGGGGACCGCGACCCCCGCGCCCGACGACGGACGAAGGGTCGAGATGGGGGACACGGCGCCACGCAGGGGGGCCGGACCGGACGGTCCGGCGGGAACTCCTGCACACGTCCCGGTCATGGTGGACCGGATCCTGGCGCTGCTCGCGCCGGCGCTGTACGAGCGCCCGGCGGTCGTGGTCGACGCCACGCTCGGCATGGGCGGGCACACCGAGGCCCTGCTGCGGGAGCACCCGCGGCTCACGGTCGTCGGCCTGGACCGTGACCCCGAGGCGCTCCGCCGCAGCGCGGCCCGCCTCGAGCCGTACGCGGGGCGTACCCACCTCGTCCACGCCGTCTACGACGAGATGCCGACGGTCCTCGCCGACCTCGGGTACGACCGGGTCGACGGCGTGCTGATGGACCTCGGCGTCTCCTCGCTCCAGCTGGACGAGGCGGCGCGCGGCTTCGCGTACGCCCAGGACGCCCCGCTCGACATGCGGATGGACCCGACCCGCGGCATCAGCGCCGAGGAGGTCGTCAACACGTACTCGGCGAAGGACCTCGCGCGGATCCTCCGGGTGTACGGCGAGGAGCGCTTCGCCTCCCGCGTCGCCCACGCGATCGTGCGGGAGCGCGAGCAGGCGCCGCTGGTCTCCAGCGCCCGCCTCGCCGAGCTCGTCCGCGACGCGATCCCCGCGGCCACCCGCCGGACGGGGGGCCACCCGGCGAAGCGCACGTTCCAGGCCCTCCGCATCGAGGTCAACGGCGAGCTCGACGCCCTCCGCGGCGCGGTGCCGGCCGCGGTCGGCGCCCTGCGCGTCGGCGGCCGGATCGCCGTGCTCTCCTACCACTCCCTGGAGGACCGCATCGTGAAGCAGGTGCTCGCGGCGGGTGCGCGCAGCACCAGCCCGATCGACCTCCCCGTGGAGCTGCCCGGGACCGAACCGGTCCTGCGCCTGCTCACCCGTGGCGGCGAGGAGCCCACGCCCGCCGAGGTGGAGGCGAACCCCCGTGCCGCCTCCGCGCGCCTCCGCGCGGCCGAGCGCCTGCGGGACGCGGCATGAGCGCCACCGCCCGCGCGATGGCGCCGGCCGGGCACGCCGCCCGCGCGGTGGCGCCCGCGGTCCACGGTGGTCACCCCGCCCGCGGCACCGCGCCGGTCCGCGCCACGCGCCCCGGGCTCCGCGTCGTCCCGCCGACCAGCGTGCCGGCCGCCCGGGCGCCGTTCGTGGTCCTCGTCCTCGGCCTGCTGGTCGCGGGGCTGGTCAGCCTGCTGATGCTCAACACGCTGGTCAACGAGAACTCGTTCCGCATCCACGCACTCCAGCAGGAACAGACGAAGCTCGACCTGCGCGCGCAGCAGCTGCAGCGCGAGATCGACAACCGCGAGGCCACCCCGGCGCTCGCGCGGGCGGCGACGCGCCTCGGTCTCGTCCCCGCCGGTACGCCCGCGTTCATCGAGCTGCCCAGCGGCAAGGTGCTCGGCGTGCCGACGCCGGCCCGCCGTACCCCGGCGCCGAAGGCGCACCCGTGACCGGCCGCGGGGAGGACACGGGCGACGTGCCGGCGCGCCCGCGCGCCGGCGGCAGCCGGATCGGGACGTACTCGCCACGCGGCAGCACCATCCGCGAGGCCGCCGAGCGCGGTCGGCCCGGCGCGCCCCGGGTGCCCCGGCAGAGCGCCCGCCAGGGCACCGCGCCGCGCCGTACCCCCACCCGCGCGACCACGACCGAGCGCCGCCGCGCCCCGCGACCCCCGCGTCCGGAGGCCGCACCGCCGCGCGCGCCGAAGCGGACCCGCCCGCAGAAGCCCCCTCGCCCTCCGAAGCGGTCGGCCCTCGGCAACCCGCAGCGCCGCCTGCGCCTCGGCATGGTCGTCGTGATGGTGCTCCTCGCCGCGGTCGCGGGCCGGCTGATCCAGATCCAGGCCGTCGATGCCCAGGCGTGGGCCGCCACCGCGACCGACCAGCGCGTGCGGGACGTCACCCTCGCCGCGCCGCGCGGCGCCATCCTCGACCGCAACGGCGCGACGCTCGCCAACAGCGTCCAGGCGCGCGCGGTGTTCGCCGACCCGAAGCTCGTCACCGACCCCGAGGCCACCGCGGCGGCGCTGGCCCCGCTGCTGCACAGGCCGCAGGCGGAGCTGGCCCGCAAGATGGCGAAGAAGCTGAACTCCGAGGGCGGGCACATCCGCTTCGTGTACCTCGCGCGGTTCCTCGACCCGGAGGTGGGGCAGGCGGTCGCGGACCGCACCCTCGCCGGGATCGGGCTCCTCGACGAGGAGCGGCGGGACGTGCCGGGCCACGACCTCGCGGCGAACATCATCGGGTTCACCGGCACGGACGGCAACGGCCTCGCCGGCATCGAGGCCCGGTACGACGGGGTGCTCGCCGGCCGCGACGGCAGCCACACGTACGAGGTCGGCGCCAACGGCGCCCAGATCCCCGGCGGCGTGGACCACACCGTGACCGCCGCACCGGGGCATGACGTGCAGCTCACGATCGACCGTGACCTCCAGTACGAGGCACAGCGCATCCTGAACTCCCGGATGCGGGGCGTGAAGGGCTTCACCGGCACCGCCGTCGTGCTGGACGCGAAGACCGGCGAGGCGCTCGCGATGGCGAGCTACCCGACGTTCGACGCGTCGAACCCGGCCGCGTCCACCGAGGCGTCCCGGCTGGACCTCGCCACCGGCGCGGTGGTGGAGCCCGGCTCGGTACACAAGGCCATCACGATCGGTGCCGCCCTGGAGACCGGCGCGGTGACGCCGAGCACGCTCATCCCGGTCACGCCGACGATCACCAAGGGCGGCGTCACGTTCCACGACACCCACGACAACGGCGGCAGGCGGAACATGACGCTGGAGGGGATCCTGGCCCAGTCCTCCAACACCGGGGCCATCCGCGTCTCGGAGCGCCTCGGCCCGCAGCGGCTGTACGAGTTCCAGCAGAAGTTCGGCCTCGGCAGCAGGACGGACATCGGGCTCCCCGGCGAGAGCGCCGGGATCCTGCAGCCGCCGTCCAACTGGAGCGGCCCCTCCTACGGCGGTGTGCCGATCGGCCTCGGCGTGGCCGTGACGCCGCTGCAGATGGCCTCGGCGTACCAGGCGATCGCGAACGACGGCCTCCGCGTCGAGCCCCGCGTCGTCGCGGGCACGATCGGGGACGACGGCCACCTGGTGCCCGCTCCGGCGCCGAAGACCACGCGCGTGCTGTCGCCCGCCAACGCCGCGGCGCTGCGGCAGATGCTCGAGGCCGTCCCGACGGCCGAGGGCACGGCGCCGCTCGCCGCGATCCCGGGATACCGGGTCGCCGGGAAGACCGGTACCGGCAAGCGCGTGCTCGACAGCAGGTACCTGCCCGGGAACGTCGCCTCGTTCGTCGGCATGGCGCCCGCGGACAAGCCCCGGTTCGTCATCGCGGTGTTCGTCCACGCCCCGGCCGGGGTGGGCGGCGCGGTCGCGGGCCCGAGCTTCCACGACCTGATGAGCTACGCGCTGCGCCACTTCGACGTGCCGCCGACCGGCACGAAGGCTCCGGCGATCCGTCTCTTCGGGTGACCCGGGTAGGGTCTGTCCCCGTGTCCGCGCAACCGATCCCGCGGCCCCCCCGGGTCACCCCCACCCGCCTCGGCGACCTCGCGGACCTCCTGCCCGTGCCGCCCGCCGCCGCGGGGACCGTGGTGACCGGGGTGACGCACGACAGCCGCGAGGTCCGGCCCGGCGACCTGTATGCCGCGCTGCCCGGCAGCGTCCGGCACGGCGCCGAGTTCGCGGACCGTGCCGCGTCCGCCGGGGCCGTGGCGGTGCTCACCGACCCTGCCGGACGCGGTGTGACCGACCTGCCCACGCTGGTCGCCGACGACCCGCGGGCCGTGCTCGGCCCGGTGTCCGCGCGCGTGTACGGCGACCCCACGGCCCGGCTCACCGTCCTCGGCATCACGGGCACCAGCGGCAAGACCACGACCGCCTACCTCGTGGAGGCCGGCCTCCACGCCGCCGGTCACGTCACGGGTCTGGTCGGCACGGTCGAGACGCGGGTGGCCGGCGACCGGCTCCCGAGCGCCCGCACCACCCCGGAGGCGCCGGACCTCCAGGCCCTGTTCGCGGTGATGGCCCAGCGTGGCGTCACCGCGGTCGCGATGGAGGTGTCCAGCCACGCCCTCGCGATGGGCCGGGTGGAGGGCACCCGGTTCACCACCGCGGCGTACACCAACTTCGGCACCGACCACCTCGACTTCCACGCCGACCGCGACGACTACTTCGCGGCCAAGGCGCGGCTGTTCGACGGGCGGGCGGCGGCCGAGGTCCTCAACGCCGACGACCCGGAGGTCGCCCGGCTGGTGGGCCCCGCCACCGTCACCGTGTCGACGCGCGGCCCGGCCACGTGGTGGGCCGGCGACGTGCGCGCCGACGGCGCCGGTCAGGCGTTCACGGTCCACGGGCCGGCGAGCGTGCGGCTGCCGGGGCGCGTCGGCCTCCCCGGCCGGTTCAACGTCGACAACGCGCTCCTCGCGATCGCCGCGCTGGCGTCCGCCGGGGTGGACCCGGCGACGGCGGTCCGCGGCGTGGGGGAGTGCCCCGGCGTCCCGGGCCGTCTCGAGCGGGTCACCGGAGACGACGCCCCCGTCGCCGGGATCGTGGACTACGCCCACAAGCCCGACGCCGTCACCGCGGTGCTCGCGGCGCTCCGCCCGGCGACGAAGGGCCGGCTGCTGTGCGTGCTCGGTTGCGGGGGAGACCGCGATGCCGGCAAGCGGCCGCTGATGGGCGCGGCGGCGGCACGCGGGGCGGACGTGCTGGTCGTGACCGACGACAACCCGCGGACCGAGGATCCCGCCGCGATCCGGGCCGCGGTGCTCGCCGCGGCGCGCACGGTGCCCGGCGCCGAGGTCGTGGAGATCGGCGACCGCGCCGAGGCGATCGCGTGGGCGGCGCGGGCGGCGCGCCCCGGCGACACCGTCGCGGTGCTGGGCAAGGGACACGAGCCGTACCAGGAGGTGGCCGGCACCGTGCTGGCGTTCGACGACCGCGAGGTGCTCGCCACCGCGCTGCGTGAGGTGTCCGCGTGATCCCGATGACCCTGGCCGAGGTGGCCGCCGCGACCGGGGGCACGCTCGCCGGTGGCGCCGCTCCGGGCACGTCCGTGACCGGGCCGGTCGAGTTCGACTCCCGCAAGGTGGCGCCGGGCGGGCTGTTCCTCGCCCTGCCGGGCGAGCACGTGGACGGTCACGACTTCGCCGCCACGGCGATCGCGGCCGGCGCGGTCGCCGTCCTCGCGACGCGGGACGTCGGCGTGCCCGCGGTGCTCGTGGACGACCCGCTGCCGGCGCTGGGGCGGCTCGCCCGCGCGGTGCTGGACCGGTGCCCGGACCTCACGGTCGTCGGGATCACCGGCTCCTCCGGCAAGACCTCCACGAAGGACCTGCTCGCGCAGGTGCTGGCCACCCACGGCGAGACCGTCGCGCCGCCGGGGTCGTTCAACAACGAGCTCGGCCACCCGTACACCGTGCTGCGGGTCACCCCCTCGACGCGGTACCTGGTCCTCGAGAAGAGCGCCCGGGGCGTCGGCCACATCGCCGCGCTGACCCAGATCGCGCCGCCGCGGATCGGCGTCGTGCTGAACGTGGGCACGGCACACCTCGGCGAGTTCGGCGACGTCGCGACCACCGAGAAGGCGAAGGGCGAGCTCGTCGAGGCCCTCCCGGCCGACGGCGTCGCGGTGCTCAACGCCGACGACCCCCGGGTCCGCGGCATGGCGGCCCGGACCGCCGCCCGCGTCGTGCTCACCGGCCAGCGCCCGGACGCGGACATCCGGGCAACCGACGTGAACCTGGACACGGCGGGCCGCCCCTCCTTCGTGCTCCACGCGGCGGCGGGTAGCGTTCCGGTCCGGCTCGGCCTGTACGGCGAGCACCACGTGGCCAACGCGCTCGCCGCGGCGGCCGTCGCCCTCGAGCTGGGGATGACCCCGGCGGAGGTGGCGGCGGCGCTCGGCGGCGCCGGCGTGGTCAGCCGCCGGAGGATGGAGGTCGTCGAGCGCGGGGACGGGGTCACCCTCGTCGACGACTCGTACAACGCCAACCCGGACTCCACGGCCGCCGCGCTGCGTGCGCTGCGGGCGATGTCCCCGGGACGGCGCTCGTGGGCCGTGCTCGGCTACATGGCGGAACTCGGCCCCGCCGCACGCGAGGAGCACGACCGGATCGGCCGCCTCGTCGTCCGGCTCGGGATCGACCGGCTCGTCGTCGTCGGCGACGAGGCGCGCCCGCTCCACACCGGCGCGGTGCTGGAGGGATCGTTCGGAGGGGAGTCAGTGCACGTGCCGGACCAGGACGCAGCCATCGCGCTGCTGGCCAGTGAGCTGAGGTCGGGGGACGTCGTGCTCGTGAAGGGCTCGCGGTACCGGGTCTGGCGGGTCGCCGACGCCCTGCGAGAGGGACCGGCCGGCAACGCCTTCCGGGAGGGAGCGGAGTGAGGTCCGTGCTCTTCGCCGGGGGTCTCGCGTTCCTGATCTCGCTGTTCTGCACCCCCCTCGCGATCAAGTACCTCACGCGCCTGAAGATCGGCCAGGAGATCCGCGAGGAGGGCCCCAAGCACCATGCGATCAAGAAGGGCACGCCCACGATGGGCGGCATCGTCTTCATCTTCGCCACCGTGGTCGCGTACGCCGTCGCCCAGCTGGTGGTGATGGGCAAGCACGGGCGCGGGGTGACCGCGACCGGCGTCGTGCTGCTCGGCGTGTTCGTGGCGATGGGCTTCGTGGGCTTCCTCGACGACTTCATCAAGGTCCGCCGCCGCCGCAGCCTCGGGCTCAACAAGCGGGGCAAGGTCCTCGGCCAGCTGGTCGTGGGCATCGGCTTCGGCCTCCTGGCGCTCGGCCTCCCGAACCACCGCCACCTCACGGTCGGCTCGACGGCGATCTCGTTCGTGCGGGACGTCGACTGGTTGCAGATCTCCAAGGTCGGCGCCGTGCTGCTGTTCACGTTCGTCGTCATCGCGACCTCGAACGCGGTGAACCTCACCGACGGCCTCGACGGGCTCGCCACGGGCAGCTCGGTCATGGTGCTGATCGCGTTCTCGCTCATCGGGTACTGGCAGTTCCGGCACGCCGCGCTGTACCAGGTGCGGGACCCACTCGAGATCGCCCTGGTGGCCGCGGCCGCGGGCGGGGCCTGCTTCGGGTTCCTGTGGTGGAACGCGTACCCGGCGCGCATCTTCATGGGCGACACCGGCGCCCTGGGACTCGGCGGGCTCATCGCGGGGCTGGCCGTCGCGACGAAGACGATCCTGCTGCTGCCGATCATGGGCGTGCTGTTCGTCATCATCGCGATGTCGGTGATCATCCAGATCATCTCGTACCGCTCGACCGGCCGGCGCGTGTTCCGGATGGCGCCGCTGCAGCACCACTTCGAGCTGGCGGGCTGGGGCGAGGTCACCATCGTGATCCGGTTCTGGATCATCGCGGCGATCGGCGTCGCGTCGGCGCTCGGGATCTTCTACCTCGACTTCCTGTCGGTGCCGGTGCTGTGAGCGCGTACAGCGCCGCGCGGGAGTATCGGGGCCGCCGGGTGCTGGTGGCCGGGGCCGGGGTCTCCGGCGTGCCGGTCGCCGAGGCGCTGCTCGCCGCGGGCGCCGAGGTCACCGTCGTCGACCGCCGGACCTCGGACGCCCTGGAGCGCCTCGAGGCGGCCGGTGCGCGGGTGCTGCTCGGCGCCACCGAGGTCCCGGCCGGCACCCAGGAGGTCGTCACCTCGCCCGGATGGCGACCCGACCACCCGCTGCTCGCGGGCGCCGGTGTCGAGGTGTACTCCGAGCCCGAGCTCGCGTGGCGGATGCGCGGCCCGGACGCGGCGCCGTGGCTCGCGGTCACCGGCACCAACGGCAAGACCACGACCGTCACCATGCTGGCGTCGATCCTGCGGGCGGCGGGCCTGCGCACGGCGGCCGTCGGCAACATCGGCACGCCGCTGCTCACGGCGGCGCTCGACCCGTCGTACGACGTGCTCGCGGTCGAACTGTCGAGCTTCCAGCTCCACTGGTCCTCCACGCTCGCGCCCCGGGCCGGCGTCGTGCTCAACCTCGCCGACGACCACCTCGACTGGCACGGCGGCCGGGACGCGTACGCGGGGGCGAAGACCGCCGTCTGGCGCGGCAACGCCGTCGCGGTGGGCAACGCCGACGACGCCCGGGTCACCGGGCTCCTCGCGGGCTCCGGAGCACCGCGGACCGCGTCGTTCACGCTCGGCACCCCCCGCCCCGGCGAGCTGGGCGTGGTCGAGGACCTCCTGGTGGACCGGGCGTTCGTCGCGGACGCCGCGCACGCCGCCGAGGAGCTCGGCACGCTCGCCGAGGTGCGGCCGCCCGGTCCGCACAACGTGGCGAACGCGCTCGCCGCCGCGGCGCTCGCCCGCGCGCACGGCGTCCCCGCCGCCGCGGTCCGCGCCGGGCTGGCCGGGTACACGCCGGAGCCGCACCGCAACGCCCGCGTCGCCGAGGTCGGCGGCGTGACGTACGTCGACGACAGCAAGGCCACGAACCCGCACGCGGCGCTGGCCTCGCTGCTCTCCTACCCGAGGGTGGTCTGGGTCGCGGGCGGGCTGTTCAAGGGCGTCGACACCGACGACCTCGCCCGCACGGTGGCACCGCGCCTCGCGGGGGCGGTGCTCCTGGGCGCCGAGCGGGACCTCCTGGCGCAGGCGCTCGCGCGACACGCGCCCGATGTGCCCGTCATCGACGTCGCCGCGACGGATGATGGGGCCATGGTGGAGGTCGTCGAGGCGGCGGCCCGGCTCGCGGTGCCGGGTGACGTGGTGCTGCTCGCGCCCGCCGCGGCGTCGCTGGACATGTTCCGCGGCTACGCGCACCGCGGGGAGAGCTTCGCCGCCGCCGTCCGCGACCTCGCGGTCCGGACCGGGTCGTGAGCGCGGATCCGGAGTCCCGCCGCACGGTGAGCCCGGCGGACCGCGCCGCGGTGAACCCGTTCGCCGCGCTGTCCGGCCTGCTGGACCGTCCGCTCGCGTCGTTCTACCTGCTGCTGTCCGCGGGCGGGCTGCTGCTCACCATCGGGCTCCTCATGGTGCTCTCGGCGTCCAGCATCAAGTCCTACGCGGTCACGGGCAGCGCCTTCACCGTGTTCAACAACCAACTGACGTTCGCCGCGCTGGGCCTCGTCGCGTTCTGGTTCGCGCTGCGGTTGCCGATCCGGACGTTCCGCGTCCTCGGGTACCCGCTGCTGCTGGTCTCCGGGGGCCTGCTCTTCCTGCTCACCGTGGCGCCCTCGATCGGCACGCAGGTCAACGGCGCCACGCTGTGGATCACCGTCGGGCCGTTCAGCGTCCAGCCGTCCGAGCCGGCCAAGCTCGCGCTCGCCCTGTGGGGCGCGGACGTGCTGGTCCGCAAGCGCGCGCTGATCACCGAGTGGAAGCACCTGCTGGTCCCGCTGTTCCCGGTGGCCGGCGCGATCCTCGCGATGGTCGGCAAGGACGACCTCGGCGGCATGCTGTCGCTGCTGCTGGTGCTGGTCTCCCTGCTGTGGGTCACCGGCGTGCGCGGCCGGATCCTCGGCGCGCTGGGCGCGGTCGCGATGGCCGCGGTCGTCGGGCTGATCGTGGTCGCGCCGCACCGGATCGCCCGCATCACCTCGTTCACGGACCCGTTCGCCGACGCGCAGGACACCGGCCACCAGGCCGTGCAGGGCCTGTTCGCGCTCTCGACCGGGGGCTGGTGGGGCGTCGGACTGGGCGCGTCCGCGAGCAAGTGGGGCGCGCTCCCCGAGGCGCACAACGACTTCATCTTCGCCATCATCGGGGAGGAGCTGGGCGCGATCGGGTGCCTGCTCGTGATCGGGCTGTTCTGCATCCTCGCGTACGCGGGGTTCCGGATCGCCCGCTCGGTGACCGATCCGTTCGCCCGGCTCGTGGCCGCGTCGTGCACGGTGTGGCTGGTGGGGCAGGCGTTCGTCAACATGGGCGGTGTCGTGGGTCTCGTGCCGATCACCGGTGTCACGCTGCCGCTCATCTCGGCCGGTGGCTCGTCGCTGGTGCTCACGATGTTCGTGATCGGGATGCTGGCGTCCTTCGCCCGCACCGAGCCGGAGGCGGCGGCGGCGCTGCACGCCCGGGGCCGGACGCGGTGGAGCCGGCTGATCGGGATCCCGCTGCCGCCGAAGCCGCCGTCCGCGCGGTCGGCGCGCCCCGCGGCGAAGCGGCCCCCGGCGGGCGGGCCGATGCCCCGGCAGCGTCCGGGCGGGAGCGCGTCGTGAGCACGCTGCGCTCTGTCGTCCTCGCGGGCGGGGGGACGGGCGGCCACATCGAGCCGGCACTCGCGTTCGCCGAGTGCCTGCGGCGGCACGACCCGGACGTCCGGATCACCTGCCTCGGTACGCCGAAGGGGCTCGAGCGCGAGATCATCCCGGCCCGCGGCTGGGACCTCCAGCTGATCCCGGCGTACCCGCTGCCGCGGAAGCCGAACGGCGACCTCGTCCGCACCCCGGGCCGGATGCTGCGCGCGATGCGCTCGACCGTGTCGGTGCTCGACCGGGTCGGGGCCGACGCGGTCGTGGGCTTCGGCGGGTACGTCGCCGTGCCCGCCTACCTGGCCGCGTGGCGGCGGAAGACGCCGCTGGTCGTGCACGAGAAGGACACCCCGCCCGGGTTCGGCAACCGCCTCGGCGCGAGGCTCACGCCGTACGTCGGCCTCGGCTTCCCGCACCAGCACGAGGTCCACGGCCGCCTGGTCGGCGTGCCGCTCCGCCCGGCGATCGCGACGCTCGACCGGCCGGCGCGCCGGGCCGAGGCCCGCGCGTTCTTCGGCCTCGACCCCGACCGGCCCACGCTGCTCGTCACGGGCGGCTCGCAGGGCGCGCGCTCGATCAACCTCGCGGTCGCCGGGGCGGCGGAGGCGCTCGCCGGTGCGGGCATCCAGGTGCTGCACGTGACCGGGGCCCGGAACGCCGAGGTGCGCCCGTTCCCCACGCGCGTCCCCTACGTGACGCTGCCGTTCACCGACCGCATGGACCTCGCGTACGCCGCCGCCGACCTCATGGTCGGCCGGGGCGGCGCGATGACGTGTGCCGAGCTGGCCGCCGTCGGGCTGCCGGCCGTGTACGTGCCCTACCCCCACGGCAACGGCGAGCAGCGCCGCAACGCGCTGCCCGTCGTGGAGGCCGGCGGGGGACTGCTCGTCGAAGACGCCGCGCTCACGCCGGCCTGGATCGAAGGGACCGTGGTACCCCTGCTCACCACCGACGCCGACAGGCTCTCCGCCATGTCCGACGCCGCTTCCCGTTACGGGCGGCGCGACGGCGACGAGATGCTCCGGGCACTCCTGCTGGAGGCCGTGGCGGCCACCGCGGGGTCGGAGGTCCGGCGGTGAGCGTCCTGACGGGTACCGACGTGACCGGCCTGTCCGCTGCCGACCTCGGCCGCGTGCACTTCATCGGTGTCGGCGGTGTCGGCATGAGCGGCATCGCCCGCATCCTGCTGGCGCGGGGGGTGCCGGTGTCCGGCAGCGACGCCCGGGAGTGGCCGCTGCTCGACTCCCTCCGGGCCCTCGGTGCCGAGATCCACATCGGGCACGCCACCGGGAACGTCGAGAAGGCCGACACGGTCGTCTTCTCGAGCGCCATCAAGCCCGGCAACCCGGAGCTCGACGAGGCGCGCCGCCGGGGACTGCGGGTGCTGCACCGCTCCGAGGCGCTCGCCGCGGTGATGGGTGGCCACCGCGTGCTCGCGATCTCCGGTACGAACGGCAAGACCACCACCACGTCGATGCTCACCACGGCGCTGCAGGCCTGCGGCGAGGACCCGTCGTTCGCGATTGGCGGCGAGCTGTCCGAGGCCGGGTCCAACGCCCACCACGGCACCGGGGAGTACTTCGTCGCCGAGGCCGACGAGAGCGACCGGTCGTTCCTGCTGTACCGGCCGTACGTGGCGATCGTGACGAACGTCGAGGCCGACCACCTCGACACGTACGGCACGCTCGCGGCGATCGAGGACGCGTTCGCCGAGTTCGCGTCGCACGTCGAGCCCGGCGGCTTCCTGGTCGCCTGTGCGGACGACGCCGGGGCCGCGCGGCTCGCCCGGCGCGCGCGGGCGGCCGGTGTGACGGTCCACACGTACGGCGAGAGCGACGACGCGGACCTGCGCCTGGCCGGGCTCGAGTCCGGCGCGGTCGGCGCGTCGTACACCGCGGTGCTGGACGGGGTGGAGCTCGGCCGCGTCGAGCTGCCCGTCCCGGGGCGGCACATCGCGCTGAACTCCGCGGCGGCGCTGCTCACCGCCGCGCGCCTCGGCCTGTCCACCGACGCCGCCCGGGGTGCGCTCGCCGTGTACGGCGGCGTGCGGCGGCGGTTCGAGCTCAAGGGCACCGCGGCGGGCATCCGGGTGTACGACGACTACGCGTACCACCCGACGTCGATGACCGCGCAGTTGTCGACCGTGCGGGACGTGGCGGCGCCCGGCCGGGTGATCGTCGCGTTCCAGCCGTACCGGTTCAGCCGCACGACCGCGTTCCTCCCGGGCATCGCGGCGGCCCTCGGGCTCGCCGACGACGTCGTCGTCATGGAGGTGTACGGGCCGGGGGAGGAGCGCGCGCCCGGCGAGGGCGGCGTGGCGCTGCACGCGGCGGTGCCGCTGCCCGCGGGCCGCAAGGTCTTCGTGCCGTCGTGGTCCGAGGTCGCCGCGGAGGTCGCGCGGCGCGCCGCGCCCGGCGACGTCGTGATCACGATGGGCGCCCCGCCGATCGCGATGCTCGGTGAGGAGATCCTGGTGGCGCTCGAGGAGACCGCCTCCGGCGCGGCGGCCGGTCCCGAGCCCGCGCGGTGAGCCGGGGGCCGGCGGGCCGCCCTGCCGCGCGGCGGTGGCGGATGGTGCGCGACGGCGGCACGGCCGGGCTGTTCGCGGCCCGGGCGCGCCGCCGCCGGATCCGTGCCCTGGTGCCGCTGCTCGTCGTGGCCGCGACGGTCGCCGTACTGCTCACCGCGGGCTGGCTCGTGCTCGGCACACGCGTGCTGGACGTCCGGACGGTCGCCGTGGAGGGCGTCGTGACGCTCGACCCGGCCGCCGTGCGCAGTGCGGCCGCGGTGCCGCTCGGCGCGCCGCTCGCGAAGGTGGACGTCGACCGCGTCGCGACGCGGGTGCGGACGCTCGGGCCGGTGGCCGAGGTGCACATCTACCGCAGCTGGCCGCACACGCTGCACGTCCAGGTGGTCGAGCGGCGGCCGGCGGCCGTCGTGCGCAAGGGCACGCGGTACGTGGTGCTCGACGCCACCGGGTACGCGTACCTCACGGTCGCGCACCCGCCCACCGGGGCACCCCTCGTCGTGGTGGCCCGGCCCGGCCCCTCGGACCGGACGACCCGCAGCGTGCTCACCGTCGCGGCCGCGCTCACGCCGGAGCTGCGCCGGGAACTGGTCCGGATCTCGGCCCCCACGGCGGAACAGGTGACGCTCGCGCTGCGCGGCGGGCGGACGGTCTTCTGGGGCGACGCGGGGGACAGCGCCGACAAGGCCACGGTGGCCACGGCGCTCCTGGGACGGCCCGGCGCGCGGATCGACGTGAGCGCCCCGGACGTGGTGACCGTCAAGTAGGAGGTCGTCCGTCCGGGTGGATTCGAAACGCGGACGGGACACGCCGGGGTACGTGCTTGTCCGGCGCAGGAGGCGCGCCTACCGTCCGTGAAGTCGGTCAGGTTGACATAACAATAACCATCTACTCGAGGGTGAGGGTTTGCGCACCCGGAGTTGGCTGGTGGCACCCGGCAGTACCCGTCAGGAAGGCATCGGAGATGACTCCCCCGCACAACTACCTCGCGGTCATCAAGGTCGTCGGCATCGGCGGCGGTGGTGTGAACGCCGTGAACCGGATGATCGAGGTCGGCCTCAAGGGTGTCGAGTTCATCGCGATCAACACCGACGCCCAGGCCCTGCTGATGAGTGATGCCGACGTCAAGCTCGACGTCGGCCGCGAGCTCACCCGCGGCCTCGGTGCCGGCGCCAACCCCGAGGTGGGGCGCAAGGCGGCCGAGGACCACCGGGATGAGATCGAGGAGGTCCTCAAGGGGGCCGACATGGTCTTCGTGACCGCGGGCGAGGGCGGTGGCACCGGTACGGGCGGGGCGCCCGTCGTCGCGAGCATGGCCCGCAAGCTCGGCGCGCTGACGATCGGCGTGGTGACGCGGCCGTTCGCATTCGAGGGCAAGCGCCGGCAGACCCAGGCCGATCTCGGCATCGAGGACCTGCGCAACGAGTGCGACACGCTGATCGTCATCCCCAACGACCGCCTGCTGTCCCTGGGCGACCGCGCGATCAGCATGATGGACGCGTTCCGCACGGCGGACCAGGTGCTGCTCTCCGGTGTCCAGGGCATCACCGACCTCATCACCACGCCGGGCCTGATCAACCTCGACTTCGCGGACGTGAAGAGCGTCATGTCGGGCGCCGGGTCCGCGCTCATGGGCATCGGCTCCGCGCGCGGCGACAACCGGGCCGTCGAGGCCGCGGAGCACGCCATCGCGAGCCCGCTCCTCGAGGCGAGCATGGAGGGCGCCCGCGGGGTGCTGCTCTCCATCCAGGGCGGGTCGGACCTCGGTCTCTTCGAGATCAACGAGGCGGCGTCCCTCGTCGCGGACTCCGCCCACCCCGACGCCAACATCATCTTCGGCGCGGTCATCGACGACGCCCTCGGTGACGAGGTCCGGGTGACGGTCATCGCGGCGGGGTTCGACAACGGGACGCCCCAGCACCGGAAGTCCGAGCCCCCGCGCCGTGCCGAGCGGGCCGCCGACGACGCCGGGTCCGCTCCGGCGGCCGGGTCCGCCGCGCCGCCGCCCCGCACACCGGGCGCGCCGGCCGACCGGAACGGTCACCGGATGGCGCTCGACGACGTGGACGTGCCGGACTTCCTGAAGAACGGGGCGTGACGGCCGCCGATCCGCAGCGCCGCGAGGCACTCGCGGGGCGGCTCGCCGGGGTCCGGGACCGGATCGCGGGGGCGGCGCGGGCCGCCGGGCGGCCCGCGGACGACGTCACGCTGGTGGCGGTGACGAAGACGTTCCCCGCCGCGGACGTCCTGCTGCTCGCGGGGCTCGGCGTCACCGAGGTCGCGGAGAACCGCGACCAGGAGGCGTCGGCCAAGGCCGCCGAGGTGGCGGCCGCGCTCGGGGACGGCGCCCCGCGCTGGCACTTCGTCGGGCGGCTCCAGCGGAACAAGGCCCGCTCGGTCGTCCGCTACGCCGACGTGGTCGAGAGCGTGGACCGGCCCCAGCTCGTCGAGGTGCTGTCCGCGGCCGCCGTGGCCCACCGCGAGGAGCCGCTGGACGCCCTCGTCCAGGTGTCGTTCGACGACGCCCCCGGCCGGGGTGGCGCGGCGCCCGCCGACGTCCCACGGCTCGCGGACACCGTCGCCGCGGCGCCGGGACTGCGGCTCGCCGGTCTGATGGCCGTGGCGCCGCTCGGGGCGGACCCGGAGCCCGCGTTCGCCCGCCTGGCGGAGATCGCCGGTCGGCTCCACCGCGACCACCCGGGGGCGTCCGTCCTCTCCGCGGGGATGAGCGGTGACCTCGAGGCGGCGGTGGCGTACGGCGCGACACACGTCCGGGTCGGTACGGCGTTGCTCGGCGGCAGACCGCCCGCGGGCAGGTAGTGTCCGGGCACACGGATCACAACGTTGTCATTCGCATGGTGACAGATCGAGTCGGGAAGGGGCGCCCCATGGGAACGTGGCGCAAGGCAGGGGTGTGGCTCGGTCTCGTCGAGGACGACGACCGTCACTACGTCGAGGACGAGCTCGACGGCTTCGACGAGGAGTACGACGAGCCGGTGCACCGCGCCCGCCCCGAGCGGGTCGCCGAGCGTCCCGAGCGCGGGTACGAGCGGCCGGCGGCCGACCGGTTCGCCGCGCGGGACCGCGCGCCGGTGCGGACGGTCGCCCGCGGCGCCGCCGCGGTGACGCCCTCGGCCGCCGCAGGCACCGTGGGCATGACCCACGACAACCTCGCCCTGGCCCCCCAGGTGGCGCTGCGCGAGCGCGCCGTCATGGCGGAGGAGGAGCCCCGGTACACGATCACGACGCTGCACCCCACCACGTACAACGAGGCACGGACGATCGGCGAGCACTTCCGCGAGGGTGTGCCGGTGATCATGAACCTGACCGAGATGGACGAATCGGATGCGAAGCGCCTGGTCGACTTCGCGGCGGGGTTGGCCTTCGGTCTGCGCGGTAGCATCGAGCGCGTCACGAACAGGGTCTTCCTGCTCTCGCCGGCGAACGTCTCGGTGACGGCCGAGGACAAGGCCAAGATCGCCGAGGGTGGGTTCTTCAACCAGAGCTAA
>DASWRY010000050.1:0-116509 GCA_036402915.1 Mycobacteriales bacterium | reverse complement strand
GCCGGGTCGTGGACGCCGACGCCCCAGATCCCGCCCACGCCGCGGACGTCGGCGAGGAGCCCGTCGTCCCGGATCGCCTCGAGCGCCGGGCCGAGCCGCTTGCCGATCCCCGCGGCGCGCTCCACCAGGCCCTCCCGCTCGGTGATGTCGAGGCACACCATCGCGGCGGCGCAGGCGCTGCCGTGCCCGGAGTACGTGTACCCGTGGCGCAGCACGTACGCCGGGTCGGCCGCGAGCGCCTCGTGCACGGACGGCGCGACGAGTACGCCGCCGAGCGGGACGTACCCACTGGTGATCGCCTTCGCGAACGTCGTCAGGTCGGCGCGCACCCCGTAGTGCTCGCCGCCGAACAGGCTGCCCAGCCGCCCGAAGCCGCAAATCACCTCGTCGAGCACGAGGTGGGCACCGTGCGCGTCACACAGCTCGCGGAGTCCCTCGAGGTACCCGGGCGCCGGCGGGTAGACGCCGCCCGCGCCGATCACGGGCTCCGCGAACACCGCGGCGACGCGCCCCGCGTTGGCCTCGAACACCGTGCGCATCGCGTCGAGGTCGTCCTTCGGCACCTGCACGACATCGGCCACACCCGGCCCGAAGTCCGCCTGGTTGAGCGGCAGCCCGGTCAGCGTCATCCCGCCGTACGTCACGCCGTGATAGCTCGGGGTCCGGCTCACGATCAGCGTCCGCTCACGGTGCCCGGCCTGGGCGTGCGCCGCGCGGCTCAGCTTGATCGCGGTGTCCACGGACTCCGAGCCGCCGCTCGTGAAGAACACCCGGCTGCCCGGGACGGGTGCCAGCGCGGCGAGCCGCTCGGCGAGGGCGTCGGCGGGCGCGTTCGAGAACTTCTCGAAGCAGTGGTACGTCTCGAGCTCCCGCATCTGCCGGGCGACCGCGTCGGCGACCTCGGCGCGGCCGTGGCCGATGTTGCAGTGCCACAGGGACGCCATGCCGTCGACGTACCGCCTCCCCTCGGCGTCGAAGACGGCAGCGCCCTCGCCCCGGACCATCTGGAGGAACTCCCCGGCGGCGGGCCGGGCGAACGGGTGCAGCATGGGTACCGGTGTCATCAGGGCGTCCCGTAGTTGTAGGTCTGCTTGTGGACTCGGAGGCAGATGGAGGTCTCGATCTCGCGCACCCCGTCGACGGGGCGGATCCGGTCGTTGATCACGGTGAGCAGGTGCTCGTTGTCGCGGCAGACGACCTCGAGCTGCACGTCGTACCGCCCGGACGTCAGCACGCAGTAGTCCACCTCGTCGATGTCGCTCAGCGCGTCGGCCACCACCCGCGCGTCCCCGGCGACCGTGAGGCCGATGCTCGCCATGACCCCGAAGCCGAGCGTGAGCGGATCCGTCACGGCGACGATCTGGAGCAGTCCCGAGTCGACGAGCCCGCGGACCCGCTGGCGGACGGCGGCCTCGGAGAGACCGACCGCGGCGCCGATGGCCGTGTAGGACCGGCGGCCGTCCTCCTGGAGCTGGCGCAGGATCGCCTTGCCCACCTCGTCCATGAGCCCGGGCGCGCCCTGGGGGGCGGCCGGGGCGGACCGGTGCCGGCGCGGTGCGGATCCCATGCGGCTCATCCTGCTGGCACGGTGAGCTCAGGACAAGGGTCTTCGTACTCCACACGAGCTATTTCCACGAAACCCCTTGTGCGACCGCCCAATATCTGCGAGAACCGTGCACCACACGGTTCTCCTCGGGAGGTTCAGTGGCAGCGGACGGCGACAAGGGACTGAAGCCAGGCGCACTCGGGCTGCTGTCCACCGTGGTGATCGGGGTGTCGTCGACGGCACCGGGGTACAGCGTCGCGGCGACGATCGGGTTCGTCGCCGCCGCCGTGGGGCTCCGGTCCCCCGCCGTGCTGCTCCTCGCGTTCGTCCCGATGTTCTGCATCGCGTACGCGTACCGGGAGCTCAACGCGGTCGACCCCGACTGCGGCACGACGTTCACCTGGGCAGCGCGGGCGTTCGGGCCGCGGACCGGCTTCCTCGGCGGCTGGGGAATCGTGGTCGCCGACGTCGTGGTCATGGCGAACCTGGCCCAGATCGCGGGCCAGTACGGGTTCCTGCTGTTCGGCGCGGACGGACTCGCGGCGAGCGCGTTCTGGACGACGACCGTCGGCGCGCTCTGGATCGTGGCGCTGACCTGGGTCTGCTACCGCGGCATCGAGGTGAGCGCGCGGCTCCAGTACCTGCTGCTCGGTGTCGAGCTGGTCGCGCTGGCCTGCTTCGCCGTGGTGGCGCTGGTGAAGGTCTACACCGGCACGGCCGCGCCGACCGCGGTGAAGCCGGCGCTGTCGTGGTTCGACCCGTTCGGCGTCCCCTCCTTCAGCGCGCTGTCGGCCGGCGTGCTCCTCGCGGTGTTCATCTACTGGGGCTGGGACACGTCCGTCGCGGTCAACGAGGAGACGCGTGACCGCGCCCGTACCCCGGGCCGCGCGGCCGTGCTGTCCACCGTCCTGCTGCTGGTGATCTACCTGCTCGTCGCCGTCGCGGCGCAGAGCTACGCGGGCCTCGGTGTGCTCACCGACGAGCAGAACCAGGGCGACGTGCTCGCCGTGCTGGGCAACTCGGTCCTCGGGACGACGTTCGGCAAGGTGCTGATCCTCGCGGTGCTCACCTCCGCCGCCGCGTCCACGCAGACGACGATCCTGCCGACGGCCCGCACCACGCTGTCGATGGCGGTGCACCGCGCGATCCCCGGCGCCTTCGCCCGGATCCACCCCGCGTACCGGACGCCCACCATCGCGACCATCGCCATGGGCGTCGCCTCGGTCGTGTTCTACGTCGGGCTCGCCGCGATCAGCGGGAACGTGCTCGCCGACTCGATCGCCGCGCTCGGCCTGCTGATCGCGTTCTACTACGCGCTGACCGGGTACGCGTGCGCGTGGCACTTCCGGCGTCAGATGCGGACGGTGCGGGAGGCGTTCGTCCGCGGGGTCCTTCCGCTCGTCGGGGCGGTGATCCTGACGCTGTGCTTCTACAAGAGCGCGCGGGACATGTACGCCGCCGACTACGGCAACACGTCCTTCGCCGGCATCGGCGGCGTGTTCCTCCTGGGCATCGGCTCCCTGCTGCTCGGCGTGGTCGTCATGGTGGCCTGCGAACGGGCGATGCCCGCGTTCTACCGGGACGGCGTCGCGGCCGCACCCGCCGGGGCGATCCCGGCCGTCACGGAGGCGTGAGGAGGATCGAGATGCGGGTGGGTGTCCCGAGCGAGGTCAAGAACCACGAGTACCGCGTCGCGCTGACCCCCTCCGGGGTGCACGAGCTCGTCGCCCACGGCCACGAGGTGTGGGTCCAGCGCGGCGCCGGCGCCGGTTCGTCCCTCACCGACGACGAGTACGCGGCCGCCGGCGCGAAGATCGCGGACGGCGCGGACGACGTGTGGGACGCCGCGGAGCTGGTCCTCAAGGTCAAGGAGCCCGTCGAGGCCGAGTACGGCCGGATGCGCGCCGGCCAGGTGCTGTTCACGTACCTGCACCTGGCGGCCTCGCGGTCCTGCACCGAGGCCGTCCTCGCGGCGGGGACGACGGCCCTCGCGTACGAGACGGTCCAGCTGCCCGACGGGTCCCTGCCGCTGCTCGCGCCGATGAGCGAGGTCGCCGGGCGGCTCGCCCCCCAGGTCGGGGCGCACTGCCTGCTGCGGGCGCAGGGCGGGCGCGGGGTGCTGATGGGCGGCGCTCCGGGCGTGTACCCGGCGCGGGTCGTCGTGCTCGGCGCCGGGGTCTCCGGGCTGAACGCCGCCGTGATCGCCGCCGGGATGCAGGCCGACGTGCTGCTGCTGGACCGCAACGTCGAACGCCTCCGCCAGGTGGACCGGATCCACCACGGGCGGATCAGGACCGTGGCGTCGAACGCGTACGAGGTCGAGCGGGCGGTCACCGGCGCGGACCTGGTGATCGGCGCGGTGCTCGTGCCGGGCGCGAAGGCCCCGACCCTGGTGTCGAACGACCTGGTCGCCCGGATGAGGCCGGGCAGCGTGCTGGTGGACATCTCGGTCGACCAGGGTGGGTGCTTCGCCGACTCCCGGGTCACGACGCACGACGACCCGACGTATCGCGTCCGCGACTCGGTGTTCTACTGCGTCGGCAACATGCCGGGCGCGGTCCCGCACACGTCCACGTACGCGCTGACGAACGTGACGCTGCCGTACGTGCTCGCGCTGGCCGACCACGGGTGGCGGGCCGCGTGCGCGGCGGACCCCGCGCTCGCGGCGGGGCTGAACGCCACCGATGGCATCCTCGTCTCGGCGCCCGTCGCCGCGGCCCACGACCTGCCGGTGACCGCACCGGCCGACGTCCTGCCCCGATCCCCGGAGGACCCATGACCACCACACCCCAGGACGCCACCGCCTGGCAGCGGCTCGACGAGAGCGCTCTCGCTGCCTCCGCGCGGGACCACCTCTGGATGCACTTCACCCGCCACTCCACGTACTCGGACGGTGGGGCGGTCCCCGTCATCACCCGCGGGGAGGGCCCGTACATCTGGGACGACACCGGGCGCCGGTACCTCGACGGGCTCTCCGGCCTGTTCGTCGTCCAGGCCGGGCACGGCCGGCGCGAGCTCGCCGAGGCCGCCGCGCGGCAGGCGTCCGAGCTCGCGTACTTCCCGCTGTGGTCGTACGCGCACCCGCAGGCGATCCAGCTCGCGGAGCGGCTCGCGTCGCTCGCGCCCGGTGACCTCGACCGCGTGTTCTTCACGACCGGAGGCGGCGAGGCCGTCGAGTCGGCGTGGAAGCTCGCCAAGCAGTACTTCAAGCTCACCGGCAAGCCGCTGAAGCACAAGGTGATCAGCCGTGCGGTCGCGTACCACGGCACGACGCACGGCGCGCTGTCGATCACCGGCATCCCGGACGTGAAGAAGTACTTCGAGCCGCTCGTGCCGGGTGCGCACCGGGCGGCCAACACGAACTTCTACCGGGCGCCCGAGCACGGGGACGACGAGGAGGCGTTCGGCCGGTGGGCGGCCGACCAGGTCGAGGTCGCCATCGAGGCCGAGGGACCCGATACGGTCGCGGCCGTGTTCGTCGAGCCGGTGCAGAACGCGGGCGGCTGCTTCCCGCCGCCGCCAGGTTACTTCGCGCGGCTGCGCGAGATCTGCGACCGGCACGACGTGCTGCTGGTCTCGGACGAGGTCATCTGCGCGTTCGGGCGGCTCGGGACGACGTTCGCGTGCGACAAGTTCGGCTACGTGCCGGACATCATCACCTGCGCGAAGGGGCTCACCTCCGGGTACTCCCCCATCGGCGCGATGATCACGAGCAACCGGCTGATGGAGCCGTTCCTCACCGGCGAGGCGTCGTTCGCCCACGGGTACACGTTCGGCGGGCACCCGGTGTCCGCGGCGGTGGCGATGGCGAACCTCGACCTGTTCGACCGCGAGCGGCTGAACCAGCACGTCCTCGACAACGAGGGCGCGTTCCGGGCGACGCTCGAGAAGCTGCTCGACCTGCCGATCGTCGGCGACGTCCGCGGCGACGGGTACTTCTACGGGATCGAGCTCGTCAAGGACAAGGCCACCAAGGAGACGTTCGACGCGGACGAGTCCGAGCGGCTGCTGCGCGGGTTCCTGTCCCAGGCCCTGTTCGAGGGCGGGCTGTACTGCCGGGCCGACGACCGCGGCGACCCGGTGATCCAGCTCGCGCCGCCGCTGGGCTGCGACCGGTCACACTTCGACGAGATCGAGCAGGTCCTGCGGGACGTGCTCACCCGGGCCTGGGGGCAGCTGTGACCACGGTGCGCAACTTCGTCGCCGGCGAGCACCGTGACGCCGCGGACGGCCGGACGACCGAGCTGGTCGACCCCACGACCGGAGGCGTGTACGGCACGGCGCCGCTGTCCGGCCGGGAGGACGTCCGCGCCGCCACGCGCGCCGCGGCGGAGGCGTTCGCGACCTGGCGCGACACGACGCCGTCGGAGCGCCAGCGGGCGCTGCTGCGGATCGCCGACGCGATCGAGGACCGCGCCGACGAGCTGGTCGCCGCGGAGAGCCGCAACACCGGCAAGCCGCTCGGGCTCACCACGTCGGAGGAGATCCCGCCGATGGTGGACCAGATCCGCTTCTTCGCGGGTGCGGCGCGGGTCCTCGAGGGTCGCTCGGCGGGCGAGTACATGGCGGGACACACCTCGTACGTCCGACGGGAGCCGGTCGGCGTGTGTGCCCAGGTGACGCCGTGGAACTACCCGATGATGATGGCGGTCTGGAAGTTCGCCCCCGCGCTCGCCGCCGGCAACACGGTCGTCCTCAAGCCCAGCGACACGACGCCGGTGACGACCGCGCTGCTCGCGGAGATCGCCGCCGAGTACCTGCCTCCCGGTGTGTTCAACGTGGTCTGCGGAGACCGCACGACCGGCGGGCTGCTCGTCGAGGACGAGATCCCGCAGATGGTGTCGATCACGGGGTCGGTGCGGGCCGGCACCGAGGTCGCGCAGGCGGCGGGCCGGCAGGTCAAGCGCCTCCACCTCGAGCTGGGCGGCAAGGCGCCGGTCGTGGTGTTCGACGACGCCGACGTCGAGGCGGCGGCGGAGGCGATCGCGGTCGGCGGGTACTTCAACGGCGGCCAGGACTGCACCGCGGCGACGCGGGTGCTGGCGGGACCGCGGGTCCACGACGACTTCCTGGACGCGCTGACCGCGCAGGCGAAGGCCACGAAGACCGGGATGCCGGACGACGCCGACGTGCTGTACGGGCCGCTGAACAACGCGTCCCAGCTGGAGCGCGTCGGCGGCTTCGTCGATCGCCTCCCCGACCACGCGGCCGTCACCACCGGCGGGACGCGCCAGGGTGCGGCCGGGTTCTTCTACGCGCCGACCGTCGTGGGCGGACTGCGGCAGGGCGACGAGGCGGTGCGGGAGGAGATCTTCGGGCCGGTCATCACCGTGCAGCGCTTCACCGACGAGGACGAGGCGATCCGCTGGGCCAACGACAGCCGGTACGGCCTCGCCTCGAGCGTCTGGACGCGCGACCACGGCCGGGCGATGCGGATGGCGCGGGCGCTGGACTTCGGGTGCGTGTGGATCAACACGCACATCCCGCTGGTCGCGGAGATGCCGCACGGCGGCTTCGGCGGGTCCGGGTACGGCAAGGACCTGTCGGTGTACGGGTTCGAGGACTACACCCGCGTCAAGCACGTCATGAGCAACATCGAGGTCTGAGCGCGGCGGCCGGGGTCGGAACCGGCCGCCGCCCTCGCTCCCGGAGAGCCGCTGCGCCACCCAGATCGGCCCCACCGACGCGGCGACGAGGATCGTGGTCACGAGCTGAGGCTGGGTGGCCGGGTCACCGTGCACGGGTGGGAGACCGGCATCCGTGCGCCCGCGCCCCTCCCCCATCGTGCGGAACCGGAGAAGGATGTCCGCATGAGGACACCTGTCTTCTCGTACCCTCGGGTGAGCGGGGACCTCCCATGAGCCGCGCCGCGATGCTCACCGTCGACGACGATCCGGCGGTGTCCCGTGCCGTGGCCCGCGACCTGCGGCGTCGGTACGGCGAGGAGTACCGGATCGTCCGCGCGTCCTCGGGTGCCGAGGCACTCGACGCGCTCCGCGAGATCAAGCTGCGCGGCGGGCGGGTGGCCGTGCTCGTCGCCGACTACCGGATGCCGCGGATGAACGGCATCGAGTTCCTCGAGCAGGCGATGGACCTGTTCCCGAACGCCCGGCGTGCCCTGCTCACCGCGTACGCCGACACGGACGCGGCGATCCAGGCGATCAACGTCGTCGACGTGGACCACTACCTGCTCAAGCCGTGGGACCCGCCGGAGGAGAAGCTCTACCCGGTGGTGGACGCGCTGCTGGAGACCTGGCAGGCGGCCGGCGACCGCGAGGTGCAGGACGTCAAGGTCGTCGGGCACCGGTGGAGCGGCCCGTCGTACCGGATCCGGGACTTCCTGGCCCGCAACCAGGTGCCCTACCGGTGGTTCGCCGCCGATGAGCCGGAGGGCCGCCGGCTGCTCGAGGCCGCCGGCGTCGGTCCCGAGGCGGTGCCGCTGGTGGTGACCCCGGACGGGACGGCCCTCGTCGGGGGTACGGCCGCCGAGGTCGCCGCGGCGGTGGGACTGTCCATCGCCCCGGTGCGGGACTTCTACGACCTGATCATCATCGGCGGGGGCCCGGCCGGGCTGGGTGCGGCCGTGTACGGCGCGTCCGAGGGTCTGCGCACGGTCCTCGTCGAGCGGAAGGCGATCGGCGGCCAGGCCGGCGAGAGCTCGCGGATCGAGAACTACCTCGGCTTCCCGGACGGGGTGTCGGGGGCGCAGCTCACCGAGCGGGCGCGCCGGCAGGCCGCCAAGTTCGAGGCCGAGGTGCTGACGACCCGCGACGTGACCCGTCTCGAGGTGCGCGGCCCGGCCCGGGTGGTGAGCTTCGGCGACGGGACCGAGCTGTCGGCCCATGCCGTGATCGTCGCGACCGGCGTGGCGTACCGGCCGCTGGTCGCTCCGGGCGTGGACGAGCTGACGGGACGCGGTGTCTTCTACGGATCGGCGGCGACCGAGGCGGCGGGGTGTGGGGACGCCGACGTGTACATCGTGGGCGGCGCCAACTCGGCCGGCCAGGCGGCGCTCTTCTTCTCCCGGTACGCCCGGAGCGTGACCCTGGTCGTGCGGGGCGACTCGCTCGAACGCTCCATGTCGTACTACCTGATCCAGCAGCTCGCGGCGATCGGCAACATCCGGGTGCGCACCGGCACCGAGGTGGCGGCCGCACACGGTGGCGACCACCTCGAGTCGCTCACGCTCTGCGAGAGCAAGCAGGGCACGATCGACAGGGTGCCGGCGGGACATCTGTTCGTGTTCATCGGCGCCGAGCCGCGCACCGAGTGGCTGGACGGTGCCGTCGCGCGGGACCCCCGCGGCTTCGTCTACACCGGCCCGGACCTGCTGACCGGCGGCGGGAGGCCGGCCGGGTGGGACCGCGACCGGGACCCGTTCCACCTCGAGTGCAGCGTCCCCGGCATCTTCGCGGCCGGCGACGTCCGGGCCAACTCCGTGAAACGCGTGGCCTCGGCCGTCGGCGAGGGCGCGATGGCCGTGACGCTCGTGCACACCTACCTGGAGGCACGATGAGGGCGCTGACCCCGGACGAGCTGAGGACCCTGTTCCTGTTCGAGTCGCTGACCGACGCGCAGCTGGCGTGGATCGCGGGGAGGGCCACCGTCCGGGAGTACCCGGCGCGCAGCACGGTGTTCGCGGAGGGTGACCCGGCGGAGTCCCTGTTCGTGCTGATGTCCGGCACGCTGGCGCTCTCCCAGCGGGTGCTCCAGGACGACGTGGAGACGGTCCGGACCGACCAGCGCGGCGCGTACATGGGCGCGGTGCGGGCGTACCTGCGCGACGAGTCGGTGAGCACGTACAGCGCGACGATGCGCGCCATCACGGAGTCCACGTTCCTCGTGCTCGCGGCGGAGGACTTCGGGAAGATGGTCCGCGAGTGGTTCCCGATGTCGATGCACCTGCTCGAGGGGCTGTTCTTCGGGATGCGGAACAGCCAGACCCTGGTCGGCGAGCGCCAGCGCCTCGCCGCGCTCGGCTCGCTGACGTCGGGGCTGATGCACGAGCTCAACAACCCGGTGGCGGCCACGGTCCGGGCGACCGCCGCCCTGCGCGAGCGGGTGACGGGCATGCGGCACAAGCTCGGCATGCTGGCCGACGGGCGCATCCCCGCCGAGCAGCTGAGGGCGCTGACGACGCTGGTGGAGCCGATCGTCGAGCGCGCCGCCAAGGCACCCGAGCTGGGGCCCGTACAGGCCGGTGACCGGGAGGACGACCTGGCCGACTGGATGGACGCGCACGGTGTCACGGACGGCTGGGACCTGGCGCCGGTGTTCGTCGCGGGCGGTCTGGACGTCGACTGCCTGGAGGAGATCGCGGGCAGCGTGGCGCCCGACCTGCTCGACCGGTCGCTGCGGTGGATCGGGTACGTCCTCGAGACCGAGCAGCTGATGAGCGACATCGAGGACGCCGGCAACCGCATCTCGTCCCTCGTCGCGGCGGCGAAGCAGTACTCCCAGCTGGACCGGGCCTCGCACCAGTGGATCGACGTCCACGACGGACTGAAGAGCACGCTCGTCATGCTCGGGCACAAGCTCGGGGAGGGGGTACGGGTGGTCAAGGACTTCGACCGCACGCTCCCCCGCATCCCGGCCCACCCGGCGGAGCTGAACCAGGTGTGGACCAACCTCGTGGACAACGCGGTCCAGGCCATGGAGGGCCGGGGCACGCTCACCGTGCGTACCGCGCGGGACGGCGACCGGGTGCTCGTGGAGATCGGCGACACCGGTCCGGGCGTGCCGCCGGAGCTGCGGCAGCGGGTGTTCGAGCCGTTCTTCACCACCAAGCCGGTGGGCGAGGGCACCGGACTGGGGCTCGACATCTCCCACCGGATCGTGGTCAACCGGCACGGCGGCGACATCATGTTCACCTCACGCCCCGGTGACACCCGGTTCCAGGTGCGGCTCCCCCTCACCGAGCCGGCCTCCACCTGATCACGCACCCGGGCTCTCCTCGAGCTCGCCGCGCTGTTCCAGTACGTACAGCAGGGCGAGCGACGGCACGCACAGCAGGACGGCGGCACCGAAGACGACGGCCACGGCGACGAGCGTCGGGTACGGGGAGGCGGCGGCCCGGACGGTGAGATGGGTTCCGAGCAGGTACGGGTACTGCGCCACGCCCCAGCCGGCGGCCAGGGCACCGACGGCGGCGGCGGCGAGGACCTGCGCCGGCCGCGGCGGGACGGCATGCCGGAGCAGGACCAGGGCCGCGAGGCCCAGGCCGGCCGACGCGAGGACGAGCGGCAGGGCCGCACCGAGCAGACGGTCCCCCAGCCGCGGGGCATCGGCGCGCACCACGGCGAGGCCGGCCAGCGAGAGCGCCCCGGCGACGACCGCGGCGAGCCGGGCCCGGCGGCGGAAGTACCGTTCCAGGGCGGGCTGACGGCGCAGCCGCGCCTCCACGGTCAGGTTCGTCGCCGCGAGGTACGCGCAGACCGCGACCGCGAGGGTGCCCGCCAGGACCGACGTCGGCGTGAGCCAGCTCCCCAGGGCGTCCCCGGGTACGCGCCCGGAGGCCACCGCACCCGCGACCGCGCCGAGGAAGAACGGCGTCACCACGGACGACACGGCGAACACCGCCCCGGCGGCCGGCTGCTCCGCCGTCCCGACGAGCATCTTCCGGAACGCGAAGCCAGAGCCCCGCAGCACGATGCCGAAGGCGGCGAGGCCGAGCGGAAGGTACAGCGTCGACATGATCGCGGCGAAGGCCGGCGGGAACGCCGTCCACATCACGACCAGGCAGTAGATCAGCCAGACGTGGTTCGCCTCCCACACCGGGCCCAGGGCGCGGTCGAGCAGCGTCCGCGCCTCGCGTCCCCGCGCGGCTCCCCCGGCGGTCAGGTCCCAGAACCCCGCGCCGAAGTCCGCTCCCCCGAACAGGGTGTACAGCACGACGCCGACGAACAGCACCACCGCGATCGCATCGCTCACGGCGGTCTCCCCGGTCCGTACGGCACGTCGGGTTCGGCCATCGCGCGCCACCGCCGCCGCATCAGGGTCAGCACGCCGATCGTCGCGATCCCGACCGCCGTGAAGATCCCGAGCGCCCCGGCGAGGAACCACCACACGTCGCCGGACGTGGTCACCGCGTCACGGGTGAGGAGCAGGCCGACGACCGTCCACGGCTGGCGGCCGACCTCGGTGACGACCCAGCCGGTCTCGAGGGCGACGACCGCCACCAGCCCGCTCACGCCGGCGGCCCGGAGGAACCAGCGGCTCCGTGGCAGGTCGCGCCGCCGCGCCCAGGACGCCCCGAACCACAGCGACAGTCCCAGCAGGAGGACCGAGCACGCCACCATGACGTCGAACGCGAGGTGGACGGTGCTCACCAGCCGATCGGGCGGTCGCGCGTCCGGGCCGATCACGTCGAGCCCGCGGATCCGGGCACCGGGGTCGAAGCCCGCGAGCAGGGACGCGAGGTCGGGGATCCGGGCCCCGTACCGGACCTGCCCGTGCACGAGCACCCCCCCGAGCGTCTCCGGGACGTGGTCCCGCGTGCGGGGCAACAGCTCGACGGCGGCGAACTTGGCCGGCTCCCGGTGGAACACCGCGCGGGTGACGTAGTCCCCCACGACCATCTGCACCGGCGTCAGGACCGCCGCCACCGTGAACGCGAGGAGGAACCCGGTCCGGTGGTACCGGTCGCGGCGGCCGCGCAGCAGCGCGTGCGCGTACACCCCGGCGACGAGGAAACCCGCGACGACGTAGGCCGCGAGGGCCATGTGGACGAACTCGTACCAGAACGCGCGGTTGAAGAAGACCGCGAGCGGGTCGACGTCCACGACCCGTCCGTCGCGCACGGTGATGCCGCCCGGCAGGTTCATCCAGCCGTTCGCGGCGACCACCGACGCGGTGCCGGCCAGGCCGGCGACGACGACGGGCAGCCCGGTCCAGAAGTGGGGCCAGGGCCGCATCCGCGTCCAGCCGTAGATGTAGATCGAGATGAAGATGGCCTCGAGGAAGAAGAAGATCCCCTCGACCGCGAAGGGGATGCCGTACGCCCCGCCGAACCGGCCCATCAGCCGCGGCCACAGCAGTCCGAGCTCGAACGAGAGCACGGTCCCGGACACGGCCCCGACCGCGAAGAGCAGGGCCGCCACGTCCGCCCAGCGGCGTGCCAGCCGGAGCGCGTCCGCGTCGCCCCGCCGGAGGCCGCGGTGGTTGGCGATCATCATCAGGAAGCTGAACGCGACGCCGAACGGCACCAGCACGATGTGGAAGCCGAGCGTGAACGCCATCTGGAGCCGGGCCGGGAGCAACTGCGCGGGTTCCCCCGCGCTGAGCAGGACGTGCAGCTGGGCCGACACGGTAGGGCCATGCTTCCCCGGAACACCGGTCCGGAACCAGGCCGGGGGAACCGGATCCGGCCCCAGGCCACCGCCGTGCCGGTCACCGGAGCGGTCCGCGGTTCCCTTCGCGGACCGTCAGGGGATCTTCAGCACCGGATGGCGCAGGTCCAGCCAGGTCGCGAGGTCCAGCGCCTTCTCGAGGCCGGCCCGCCGCACGAAGTCGAACCCGGCCGGTGCGGTGTCGACGGTGGCGCGGGCCTTCGGCCGGTCGAACACCGCGAACACCGCGTGGTCCGCCGCGAGCAGGTCACGGAGCTGGTCCTGGAGGGCGGCCACGTAGCGGGTGTCCTGAGTGGACGGATACGGGCTCTTCACCCGCTCGGCCACCGACCGCGGCAGGACGTCCGCGGTCGCGGCGCGGAGGAGGCTCTTCTCCCGGCCGTCGAAGGTCTTCATCGCCCAGGGCGTGTTGTACACGTACTCCACCAGCCGGTGGTCGCAGAACGGCACCCGGACCTCGAGCCCCACGGCCATGCTCATCCGGTCCTTGCGGTCCAGGAGGATCCGCAGGAACCGGGTGAGGTGCAGGTGGCAGATTTCCCGCATCCGGCGCTCCGCCCCGGTCTGCCCGTCGAGGTGTGGCACCTCCGCGAGCGCGGTCTCGTAGCCGTCGCGGAGGTACCCCATGAGGTCGAGCGGTCGCTCGAGATCCTCGCGGAGCATCGTGTCCCACGTCCGGTCCGCGGGGAGGAGCGCGGCCATGCCGGCGATCCACGGGAAGATCGGCGCGTTCACGGCCGCGGGGTCGTGGAACCACCGGTACCCGCCGAACACCTCGTCGGCCGCCTCGCCGGACAGGGCCACCGTGGAGTGTTCCCGGATCGCCCGGAACAGCAGGTAGAGCGAGTGGTCCAGGTCGCCGAGGCCGACGGGGAGGTCCCGGGCCGCGACGGCCTTCCGGCGGATCTCCGGGTCGGCGAGCTCGCCGGGGTCCAGGACGATGTCCCGGTGCGTGCTCCCGACGTGCCGCGCGACGTCCGCCACGTACGGCGCGTCCGGGGTGGGGTGGAGGTGGTCGGCCACGAAGTTCTCGGTCTGACCGGTGAAGTCCACCGAGAACGTGCGGATCCTCTCCCCCGCCGCGGCGAACCGGCGCGCGGAGAGCCCGGTGATCGCACCGGAGTCGAGCCCGCCGGACAGCAGCACGCAGAGCGGGACGTCCGCCACGAGCTGCCGCCCCACGATGTCGTCGAGGAGCGCGCGGACCGTCGCGACCGTGGTGTCGAGGTCGTCGGTGTGCTCGCGGGCGTCCAGGCGCCAGTACGTGCGCTCGTGTGTCCCGTTGCGGTCGACCGTGACGACCGTGCCGGGCAGTACCTCCCGCATCCCGGACCAGATCGCCTGCCCGGGCGTCTTCGCGACGCCGAACATCTCCCGCATCCCGGCGAGGTCCACGACCGGCTCGGCGAGCGGGTTCGCGAGGATCGCCTTCGGCTCGGAGCCGAAGAGGACACCGTCGTCCGTCGGCGAGTAGTACAGCGGCTTGATCCCCATGCGGTCACGGACCATCACGAGCGTGTCCGTGCGGGTGTCCCACACGGCGAACGCGTACATCCCGTTCAGTCGCTCGGCCACCGCGTGGCCCCACTCGAGGTACCCGCGGAGGACGACCTCCGTGTCGCTGTCGGTCCGGAACCGGTGCCCACGCCCCGCGAGCTGCCCGCGGAGCTCGGTGAAGTCGTACGTCTCCCCGCTGTACACCAGCGTGACCCCGGCCGCGGGGTCCTCCATCGGCTGGGCGCCACCCGGCAGGTCGATGACGGCGAGCCGGCGGTGCCCCAGCGCCGCGTGGGGGCCGACCCAGGTCCCCGCCGCGTCCGGCCCGCGGCACGCCATGGTCGCGGTCATGGCGTCGAGCGTCCGCCGCTCGGTGCGGAGGTCACGACGGTACGAGACCCATCCGGTGATGCCACACATCGCCGACCACCTCCCGCACGATCCAGCACACCACGGGGGGTCCGCTCACAGAACGGGGACGAGGTGTCGGAAGGCGGTCACCGCCGGGGTGTCAGGCGGAACGGTCGCCGGTGCCGATCCGCGGGAACGGGGTGGTGGAGAAGACGGCCTCCACCGGTACCTCGAAGTATTCGGCGATCCGCAGCGCCAGGAACAGGCTCGGGCTGTACTCGCCCCGTTCCAGGTAGCCCACCGTCTGGTAGTGGACCCCGAGCGCCTCGGCGAGTTGCCGGCGGGAGATGCCCCGCTCGGCGCGGAGGACCGCCATGCGGTTGTGGACGGCCTCGCTCATCGACGCCTCAGCCCGCCCGCTGCAGGGCCTGCTGCTTGCGGGACTCCATGTCGGCGCCCGACTCCTGTCGGGCGATGCGGCGCAGGACGGGCGGCGCGAGGAGGGCACCGGCCACGGCCCAGGCCCCGAGTACGGCGAGCGTCTCGGCGTGCCGCCAGGAGCCGGAGATCTCGGCGGCCGCCGCGGAGTCCGGGAGGAAGGCGGACCGCATGCCGAGCCCGAGCCAGTACACCGGGAACACCTGGGCGACGCCCTGGATCCAGCCCGGCAGGGCGGCGATCGGGTAGAAGATCCCGGAGATCCCGGTGACGGCCGTGACGGGGAGCATCGCGAGACCGAACAGCGAGTTCGGCGACGTCGCGAACGATCCCACGACCACGCCCCACGGCAGGGTGGCGAGGAGACCCAGGGCGGCGACCGACACCAGCGTCAGCCAGCTCGCGGCGCCCACCGCCGCGAGCTCGGGCACGACGAAGAGGCCCGGGACCAGGACGATGAGCAACGCCACCACGGAGCCGAGGGAGAGGGAGACGATCCGTCCGACGAGGTGGCCCACCATGCCGTGGGGGATCGCCTTCATCCGGAGCAGGGTGCCGTCCTCCCGTTCGACCGTCAGGGCCCCCGCCGCGCCGAGGAAGCCGCTCGAGGCGATCATCATGCCGACGATGCCGGGCAGGGTCGCCATCGCCAGGGACACGGAGGTCCCCTCGAGGGTCCTGCCCCGCTGGAAGAACAGGACCGTGACGAACGCGACCGCGAGGAACACGTTGAACGCCATGTCCTGCAGGTTGGTCAGGCTCAGCCGGAACTCGGTCCACCCGCGGGACACCCCGAGCCGACACGCGAAGACGGTGGCGTTCATCGGCCCACGTCCTGGAACTCGGTGACCGCCTCGTGGGCGCGACCTGCCTCGTGCCGGCCCACCATCGCCAGGTAGACGTCCTCGAGGGTGGCCCGGCGTACGTCCAGGTCCGCGATCCGGTCGCCGTACTGGGCGAACAGCGCGCGGACGAACGGGGTGGCGTCCGGCGTGGAGTGCACGAACCTCTCGCTGCCCACGCGCCACCGCACCTCGGCGTTGCGGGTCACGTGCCGGGCGAGCTCGTCCGCGCTGCCGTCCGCGACGATGCGGCCGTCCGCGAGGATGAGGATGCGGTCGGCGAGCTTCTCGGCCTCGTCCAGGTCGTGCGTGGTGAGCAGGATGGTCGTGTCGTCCAGGTCGGTCAGCCGGTGCACGAGGTCGTGGAAGTCCCGCCGCGCGTGCGGGTCGAAGCCCGCGGTGGGCTCGTCCAGGAACAGCAGCTCGGGTCGTCCGACGAGGCCGATCGCCACGTCGAGCCGGCGCCGCTGCCCACCGGAGAGGTGGCCGACCTTCCGCGTCGCCTGGTCGGCCAGCCCGACCGTGTCCAGCAGCTCGTCCGTGTCGCAGGGACGGGTCCGCTCCGGGGTGGAGTACGGCTCGTAGTACCGGCCGAGGTGGCGGAGCAGGATGCGCACGGTCCACCGGCTGTGGTCGCGCCAGGACTGGAGGACCACGCCGAGCCGGGCCCGCCACGGCTCGCCTGCCGTCGCCGGGTCGACGCCGAGCACGCGTACCTCGCCCGCCGAGCGCATCCGGAAGCCCTCGAGGATCTCGATCGTCGTGGTCTTCCCGGCGCCGTTCGGGCCGAGCAGTGCGACGACCTCGCCGCGGCGTGCGGTGAAGGCGACACCCCTCAGCACGTCCGTCGAGCCGTACCGCATGCGCAGGTCGCGGACGTCGAGCACCGTCTCGGTTTCCACCACACCACCGCCGCTCGGGCCGGGTCCAGCGTGTAGCAGAGATGCTATGGCCGGTAGCACTGCTGTGCCAAGACCCGGATCGGCGTCCTTCCGAACCCGGCGCGGAGGGTGTATCCCGGAGCCCTGCACGGATCCGACCGGCGCGGTGAGGAGTGTCCCGTGGGGATCGTGACGCCGGGCTTCCGGGGCAGGGCCCGGGACACGGACGTGGAGCTGCCGCCCGGGCAGTACCTGACGCGGGACTTCCCCGTCCTGTCCGCCGGGCCCACCCCGCGCATCCGGCTGGACGAGTGGGAGTTCACGATCACCACCGAGGCGGGCGCCGTGAGGCGCTGGTCCTGGCCGGAGTTCCTCGCGCTGCCCCACGGGTCCCCCACGGTGGACATCCACTGCGTCACCAGGTGGTCCAAGCTCGCGACCTCCTGGGACGGGGTGTCGCTGGACACGCTGCTGTCCGGCGTGGACACCGCGGCCGACTACGTCCTGGTGCACGCGTACGGCGGGTACACGACGAACCTGCCTCTCGGGGACCTGCTCGATGGGCAGGCGTGGGTCGTGGACCGGTACGACGGCGACGCGCTCCCGGCCGAGCACGGTGGTCCCGCGCGGCTGCTGGTCCCGCACCTGTACCTCTGGAAGTCCGCCAAGTGGGTGCGCGGCCTCGAGCTGCTCCACCGGGACGAGCCGGGCTTCTGGGAGCAACTCGGGTACCACGAATACGGCGACCCGTGGCGCGAGCAGCGGTACGCGGGCGACTAGGGCGGCGCCTCGGGTGGCGCGTCGCGCGGCTCCTGGAGGCGCGCGACGAGACGCCGTCCGCGCGCACACTCGTCCTCGGCGTGGACGGCTGGCCGGGGCACGTCGCCGGTCAGCACGTCGACGTCCGGCTGACCGCCGAGGACGGGTACTCCACGCAGCGCAGCTACTCCCTCGCCGCCCCGGCCGACGGCGACCGCGTCGAGCTGACCGTCCAGCTCGTGCGCGACGGCGAGGTGTCGCCGTACCTCGTCCGCGACTACGGGATCGGTGACCCGCTCGAGCTCCGCGGCCCCGTCGGCGGGTGGTTCTCGGACCGAGCGGAGGCTGACATGACGTCTCACCACGACGGCCACGCGCTGGCCGGGCCGCTCGCCGAGGTCTTCGCGGTCGGCTGCACCGCGGCGCTGACCACGTGCGTGCACTGCGGGCTGACGGCGCGCGTCGCCGAGCTGCACGTCTACCTCGGCGGTCCCGGCATGGTGGCCCGGTGCGCCGGCTGTGACCACGTCGTCGCCCGCTACGTGCGCACGCGCACCACCGCTCGCATCGATCTCCGCGGCACCGTCGCTCTGACGATCCCGCTCGACGCGGCGGAGCCGACCGGGTGACGCCGCACGACGGCCGGGGGACGGACCCGTCGGAGGACCCCGGGCCGACCTGGTACGAGGACTTCTTCACGGAGCTGCCCAACGCCTTCTGGCGGGCGGCCGTGCCGCCGGAGTCCACCGCGGACGAGGTCGGCTTCCTCGTCCGGGTGACCGGACTGGGTCCCGGGTCGCGCGTGCTCGACGTCCCCTGCGGCAGCGGCCGGCACACCCTCGAACTGGCGCGGCGGGGCTGTCACGTCACCGGCCTGGACGTGTCGTCCGAGGCGCTCGGCCACGCACGCGACGTCGCGGCCGCGGAGGGGCTCGACGTCGACCTCCGGCACGGTGACATGCGCGCCCTCCCCGGCGACGTGCGGGTGGAGGCGGCCCTCTGCATGGGCAACAGTTTCGGGTACCTCGACCACGCCGGCACGCAGCAGTTCCTCGCCGGGCTCGCCGCGCTCGTCACGCCGGGCGGCGCCCTCGTCCTCGACTACGGGTTCGTCGCCGAATCGCTCCTCCCCCACCTGGCGCTCGAGGAGGAACCGATGCGCCTCGGCGGGGTCGAGGCGGTGCAGGTCAACGCGTACGACACCGTGCACAGCCGCCTGCTCACCGCGTTCACCTTCCGCCGCGGCGCAGAGGAACACCGCGGGACGTCGGTCCAGCACGTGTACACCTCCGCCGAGGTCGTCCGGCTGGTGACCGGCGCGGGCTTCCCCGAGGTCGAGCTGTACGGCGGCACCGACGGAGCACCGTTCGCGCTGGGCAGCCCGCGCCTGCTGCTGGTGGCGCGGCGGGGCTAGTCGCCTCCGGCCTACCGCCGGGCCCGCCGCACCGCGTCCTCCACCGCTTCCGGCGTCCTGGCCACCACGGCGGACCCGTCGTCGAGCAGCAGGATCGGGCGCTGGATCAGCTCCGGCGCCGCGACCATCGCCTCGATCCACCGCGGGACGGCGGCCTCGTCGCGCGGCCAGTCCGCCATCCCGCGGGCGGTCGCCGCCGGCTCACCCGTCCGGCACACCTCCCACGGCGGTACGCCGAGCCGGCGGAGGACGTCGGTCAGTTCCTCCGCCGTCGGGGGCCGGTCCAGGTACGCGCGCACGGTGTACGGCACGCCCGCCCCGTCCAGGGCGTCGCGCGCCCCGGCGCACTTCGAGCACGCCGCGTTGTCCCAGATCTCCATGGGCGTGATCGTGTCAGAGGTCGGCCCGCACGATGTCCCGCGCCTGTCCCATGGCCCGCAGCTTCGCGTATGCCACCGTGCGGCTGAAGTACCCGAGCCCGCAGTCGGGCGTGATCAGGAGCCGGTCCGGCGGGACGACCTCGAGGCGTTCCCGGATCCGCTGCGCGATCTGCTCCGGCGACTCCACCTGCGTGTTCTTGGCGTCCACGACGCCGAGGCCGAGCACCTTGTCGGCCGGGAAGTCGCGGTACGCGTCGAGGTCGCCGAACTCGTGGCTGGTGGACTCGAGCAGGATCACGTCCGCGGGAGACTCCCGGAACAGCGGCATCATCTCCCGCGTCTTGCCCTCGAACACGTCCCGCTGCCCGTCCACGCTGCCGTAGCAGACGTGCCAGAACTTCGTCAGGTCGTCCAGCCCCTCGAACATCGTCTGCTGGACCTCGACCTGCCACATGTCCTGCGTGTACGGCGCGAGCACGTCGATGAGCTGCACGGCCTCGAGCCCGATGCTCCGCAGGTACCGGAGCTCGGCGTTCATCGCGACGGCGAGGTCCCGCGCCACGGCGACCTGGTCCCCGTAGTACTGGTCGTCCACGATGACGCTCTGCTGCGCGGGCCCGAGGAACGCGATCTTGAACGGCCTGCGCGTCGCGTTCTGGAGCGCGGTGACGACGCTCTCGAACATCGGCCTCACCCACTCGATCTTCCCGGTGACCACGGCCCGGTAGAACGGCTTGTACTTCGCGCCCTCCCCGGGCGGGCCGTACGGCGCGAACCCGCCCAGGTTCTCCGGGATGAAGTGGAAGATCGGCTCGAGCTGGAAGCCGGGCGCCTCCCACTCGTAGTACTGGGCGCCGTCCGTGAGCACGTCCAGCCCCGCCTCCTCCTGCTCGCGTGCGCAGAGCGTGCAGGCGTCCTCGTACGTCACGCGCAGGTTGTGGCTGCGGTACACGGGCTCGTTCAGCGTGCCGAGGACCCGGCCCTGCAGCCAGTGCGGCCGCGGGAACGCCGACACCGCCGTCATCGGGAGCAGGACGTCCTCGCCCCTGATCTCCATCGTGGGAATCCCTTCTCGTCAGGTGTGCCTGCTGGTCTCGTGCAGGGCGGCGGCGACGACCCGCCCGGCCGTGACGCCGACCGCCGCCTCGAGCTCCCGTGCCACCGGCCACGGGACGTTGCCGCCGCTGATGCGGCGGACGGGTGCGACGAGGTCGTGGAACGCCTCCTCGGCGACGAGCGCGGCCACGCCGGCGCCCCACCCCAGCTGGCCGGGGTTCTCCTCGACGATCACCACGCGGCCTGTCTTCCGCGCCGAGCCGAGGACCGTCCGCGCGTCGAGCGGCACGAGGGTCCGCAGGTCGATCACCTCTGCGCTCATCCCGTGCGCCGCGAGCTCGTCGGCGGCCCGCTCGCAGATCCCGACGGTGATCGACAGCGCAACCAGGGTCACGTCGGTGCCCTCCCGGACGAGGCGGGCGACGCCGAGCGGGATGTACTGCTCCCCCTCGGGCCGCTCCTCCTTGAGCGGATACAGGGCCTTGTGCTCGAAGAACAGCACGGGGTCGTCGTCGCGTACCGCGGCGGCCAGCAGGCCCATCATCTCCACCGGGCCCGACGGGGCGACGATCTTGAGCCCGGGCACGCACATCGCCCAGTTCTCGCAGCCCTGCCCGTGCTGGCTGCCGAAGCCCATCGCGCCGAACCCGTTCGCGCCGCGGAGCACGAGCGGGAGCGTGACCTGTCCCCCGGTCATGTACCGGGTCTTGGCGATCTCGTTGACCACCTGGTCCCAGCAGGTCGCGTAGAAGTCCGCGAACATGATCTCGGCGACCGGCCGCATCCCCGCCATCGCCGCCCCCATGGCGGCACCGACGATGGCCTGCTCGCTGATGGGCGTGTCGCGGACCCGGTCGGTGCCGAACCGATCCACGAGTCCCGCGGTGGTCTTGAAGACGCCGCCGCTCGTGATGTCCTCGCCGAGCAGGACGACGCGGTCGTCGCGCGCCATCTCCTGGGCCAGCGCCGCCGCGACGGCGTTGCGTGCGGTCAGTTGCGCCACTGCGAGTCCCCGTCGCTCCACATGTCCGTCCAGGCGTCCTGCGGGTCCGGGGCCGGCGCGGCGCGCGCACGGTCCAGCAGGTCGTCCACCGACGAACGGACCGCGGCGTCCACGGCGTCGAGCTCGTCCGCCGGCACGCCCTCGGCGGCGAGCACCGACCGCTGGCGGAGCAGCGGGTCCTTGGCGCCCCAGGCCCGGACCTCCTCGGCGGGACGGTAGGCAGCGGGGTCCGCCGCGGAGTGCCCCCGGAGCCGGTACGTGTCGGCCTCGATCAGCGCGGGACCCCCGCCGCCGCGGGCCGTCTCCACCGCCGATCCGACGACCTCGCGGACCGCGTTGACGTCGTTGCCGTCCACGGTGAGCGGCTCGAGGCCGTACGCGGAGGCGCGGTCCGCGGCGGGGCGCCGGACCGGGATCATCGCCGAGATCGGGGTGTACTCCATGTACTGGTTGTTCTCGCAGACGAACACCACCGGCAGCCGCCACACCGCGGCGAGGTTGAGGGCCTCGTGGAACGCGCCGATGTTGACGGTCCCGTCGCCGAAGAAGCACACGGTCACCCTGTCGCTGTGCTGGAGGGTGGCCGCCCACGCGAGCCCGCACGCGATCGGCAGGTGGGCGCCGACGATCGCGTACGAGCCGTAGTAGCCGTGCTCGACGCTGGTGATGTGCATCGAGCCGCCCTTGCCGCCGCAGATCCCGCCCGCCCGGCCGAGCAGCTCCCGCAGGACCGCCTCGGGAGACGCGCCGCGGGCGAGGGCGTGGGCGTGGCCGCGGTACGTCCCGATCGAGGCGTCGCCGGGCCGGAGCACCGACGCGGCGCCGACCGCGATCGCCTCCTGCCCGAGGCCCAGGTGGGCCGGGCCGTGCACCTCGCCGTCGCGGTAGGCGGAGTCGACCACCTCCAGGAAGCGCCGGACGAACGCCATGTCGCGGTACAGGCCGATCCCGGTGTCGTCCGCCGTGGCCAGCCCCGTCCCGGCCGGGTCCGATCCCATCTCAGAGGTCGGTCAGGCTGAGCGCCCCGGCCCGCAGGCGGCAGAGCTGGACGAAGTGCTCCGAGTTGAGGAACAGCTCGTTCATCTCCGCCATCTGGTCGATCGTCAGGCCCTCCGGCCGGTGGATCAGGTGGTCGAGGTACTGGAACGCGGTCTTGGCGCCGAAGCCCACGTGGTGCGCGCCGAGCACCCGCCGGCTCTCCCCGTCGATGACGCACTTCTGGAACCCGGTGGCGGCCGGGTCGGTGAACGCCATGAGCATGCTGCCCTCCGCGCACGGCAGCGGCATCTCGTCGAATGCCACCCCCGGTGGCGGCATCTGGATGACGACCACGTGCTCGAAGGAGTCCCTGGCCTCCGCCTCGGACAGGCCGACCCAGGTCACCTCGTAGGTGGAGTGCAGGAAGTCGGGGTACTCGGAGAAGTCGAACTCGTACGCCTCGCCCATGATGTTGCGCGCCGCCGTCATGCCGCACTTGCGCGCCTTGAACATCTCCATCGGCGGGCCGATGAGATCGCCGATCGCGTACACGCCGGGGACGGAGGTCTGCATCCGCGGGTTCACCACGATGGACCCGCGCTCGTCGACCCGGACGCCGAGCGCGTCCACGAAGGGGGCGGAGCAGGCGCGCTCGCCCGTGCCGAGGAACACGAAGTCGGCGGGGAGGGTCTCCACCACGCCGTCCGCGGTCCGGACCACCACGCCGGTCACCCGGCCGTTGCCGGTGATCTCGACCGGCTCGGCGCCCTCGAGGATCGTCATGCCGCGCTTCCGCATGCCGTCGACCACGTACGTGCGCAGGTCGGAGTCCACGTGGTGCAGGCTCGCCGTCCGCAGGACCGGGCTGCGGGAGACGATCGTCGTGGGGCAGCCGGCGGCCTGGAAGAACGACCCGTACTCGACGGCCACCTTGGAGCCGCCGATGATCACGCAGCGGTTCGGCTCGTAGTCGAGGTCCTCCACCAGGCTCGCGAAGTCGTACACCCCGGCCAGGTGCGCGCCCGGGATCGCCGGGATCTCCGTGCGGGCACCGGTGCCGAGTACGAGGGCGCGGGCGTGGAAGCGCTCCCCCGCGACCTCGACGGTGTGCTCGTCGATCACGGTTGCCGGGGTGTTGAGGATGTACTCCATCCCGAGCTGCTCCATGGACTGCCAGTTCATGAACGCGTGCGCCGCGTTCCGGTCGCCGCGGAACAGCTGGACCATGTCGAGCACCGAGGCGCGCTTCTCGTCGAACTCGGGGAACCAGAGGCGGCCCGACAGCGACCGCGCCAGGTCGAGCTCCCGGGCGGCCTCGGAGAACAGGTGGTGCGGGACACAGGCCTGGTGCGGGCACGAGCCGCCGAGGAACGGCCACCGGTCCAGGGTGAGCTGCCGGCCACCGCGGGCCTTCAGGTATGCCGAACCGAACCGGCCCCCCGCGCCGCCGCCGACGAAGATGGCGTCGTACTCGGCCGGGTTCTCGCGGTCGACGTTGACGATCGGCTCCGTGATCGCGCCGCTCTCGGCGCGGTCGATGAGCTCGCGCCAGCCTGTCACGCTCAACGAGCCCCTGCGGACGTCCATGCGCACAGCCCTCCGTGCCGACGGGACCTGGGGCACGCCAGCATCGCCGGACGGCGGAGGCCGCGGGTACATCCCGATCGGGCGAAGCACCGCGCGCACTTGGTCCTGCGGTGCCGAATCGTTCCGGCCGGACCGCCCGGCAGGGTGTCGACATGGGTGACACCGCGGAGCAGGAGATCGTGCGCAGGGAGGTCTCCGACCTCGTCCACCGGGCGCGGACGGCACAGGAGGCGATCGCCCGCTACACGCAGGAGCAGGTCGACGACCTGTGTGCCGCGGTGGCGTGGGCGGTCGCGCGGCCCGAGCGGGCGGAGGCGCTCGCCAAGCTCGCGGTGGACGAGGGCCACTTCGGCAACCACGAGGACAAGGTCACGAAGATCAAGAAGAGGGTCCTCGGGGTGCTCGCCGACATGCGGTCGGTCCGCACGGTGGGGATTGTCGAGGAGGATCCCGAGCGCGGCCTCGTGAAGATCGCGAAGCCGGTCGGGGTCGTGGCGGCGCTGATCCCCACGACCGGTCCGGACGCGACGCCGCCGGTCAAGGCGCTGCTCGCGCTCAAGGGCCGGAACGCCATCGTGCTCGCGCCGCACCCGCGCACCACGGAGACGACCGGGGCGGTCGTGGCGCACCTGCGGGAGGCCTGCGCCGTGGTCGGCGCGCCCGCCGACCTCGTCCAGATGCTGCCCCGGCCGTCGATCGCCGCGACCCAGGAGCTCATGCGGCAGGCCGACCTCGTGGTGGCGACGGGCGGGGCGTCGATGGTCAGGGCGGCGTACAGCTCGGGGACCCCGGCGTACGGCGTCGGGGTCGGCAACGCCGTCCACGTCGTCGACGAGACGGCCGACCTGGGCGACGCGGCTGCAGCCGTCGCGGCGGGCAAGACGTTCGACCACGCGACGAGCTGCCTCGCCGACAACGCCGTCGTGGCCCACGATTCCGTGTACGCGGAGCTGCGGGACGGGCTCGTCGCCCAGGGCGGGTACCTGTGCGGTCCGGAGGAGAAGGCCGCGCTGCAGCGCCGGATGTGGCCCGACGGTGGCCCCGTCCCCACGCCGGACGTCATCGCGAAGTCCGCCCCGACCATCGCCGGCCTCGCGGGGTTCACGATCCCGCCGGACCGGACGTTCCTGATCGTCGAGGAGGACGGGACGGGCCCCGGGCATCCGTTCTCCGGCGAGAAGCTGTCGGTGGTGCTGGCCCTGTACCGGTACGGCGGCACGATCGCGGGCGCGGTGGACCTGGTGAACGCCATCACCTCCTACCAGGGCCTCGGCCACACCTGCGGCATCCACACGAGCCGCGACGACCACGTGGACGCCCTCGCCGACGGCACCCGGACGGCACGGGTCCTGGTGAACCAGAACCTCAACGAGGGAGCGGGCAGCCCCCGCAACGGCATGCCCTTCACGCTCAGCCTCAGCTGTGGGACGTGGGGCGGCAACATCACGACCGAGAACATCAACGCCCGTCACTTCGTGAACCTGACCTGGGTGTCCCGCCCGATCGCGCCGCATCCGGTGGGCGAGGACGAGCTGTTCGCCGGGTACTGGGAGCGGCACGGCCGCTGACTTCAGGACCGCAGCGTCTGCAGGGTGTGCCAGGCGCGGGTGGCCAGCTGGAGGTTGAAGTTCGTGGTGGGGTCCGCGAGGTCGTGTCCCGAGATCTCGCGGATCCGCTGCAACCGGTACTTGAGCGTGCTCCGGTGCACCGACAGCGCAGCCGCCGTGGCGTCGTAGGCCCCGCCGCACTCGAGGTACGTGCTGAGCGTGGTCACCAGCTCGGAGCCCTTCCGGGCGTCGTACGCCAGCAGCGGACCGAGCCACTCCCGGGCGAAGACCTCCACGGCGGTGGAGTCCTCCACCTCGCAGAGGATCCGGTACACACCCAGGTCGTCGTAGCAGGTCGCCCGGTCCTCGGCCCGGGCGCCGCGCTGCATCTTGAGGGCGCGCTGGGCCTCCCGGTACGACCGCGGGAAGTCCCTGGGCCGCTCGCACCAGCCGCCCACCCCGACGCGGCACCGCCCTCCCCCGAGCTCGGTCAGGACCGCGGACCGGAACCGTTCCCACGGGATGTCGGCATCGGTCAGCGCGACGACAGCGCCCCCGCGGGCGACCAGCATGGCGCCGATCCCGCAGGCGCGCGCCGCCCTGCGGACGGCGTGGAAGAACAGCTCCTCGTCCTGGGTCCGGCCCCGCCCCTCCGTGACGACGACACGGTGCCGCCGCTCGAGGTCGTGCCCGAGGGCCTGGGCCCGGGCGAGCGCGCTGTCCTCGTCCGTACCGGACAGCAGCTCCTCCACCAGGTCCCGGCGCAGCCGCAGCTCCGCCTCGGCGAGGCTGCGCAGCCGGGCCAGCTCCATGGCGAGCACCGTCGCGGCGTGTTCGAGGGCGATGCGTTCCCGTTCCCCGGAGGTCCCCGCGGGATCGACGATCGCGAGCACGCCGAGGACGTCGGGGCCCGGGCTGGCGATCGCCACCAGCCGGCCTCCCTCGCGGATCGGCCGCTTTTCGCGGAGGGCGCGGCGGAGCATCTGCTCCCGCCGCGCGGACGGGTCCTTGGGGTACGGGTCCGGGCGGTTCGGTCCGGCCCACGCCCGTAGGTTGCCGTACCGGTCCTCCACCGCGACGGGGTACCCGGTGAGCTCGTGGACGGCGCCCGCGATCCCCTCCTGTCCCTCGCCCGCCACGGCGACCCGCGTGACGGTGTCGTGGATGCGCGTGGTGTGCTCCAGCGCTCGGACCGTCTCGGCGAGCACGGCGTTCGCCGTCCGGAGCTCCTCGGCCGTGGCCCGCTCGCGGGCGTGCAGCCGCGCGTTGGCGAGCGCGACCCCGGTCTGCTGGGCGAGGACGCGCAGCAGGAACTGTTCCGGCCCCGAGGGCTCGTCCTCCGCCGTCACGACGAAGTACCCCGACTCGCCGCCGTGCACCGGCAGCGCCCAGGCCCAGGACCCGCCGGGGACGGTCAGCCGCCCGCCGGCCCGGCCGAGCCCGTCGAGCTGTGCCTCCACCGCGGTCCGGAGGTCCGCGGTGGGCGGGACGGTCCAGTGGCCGTCGCCCCGGTACACGCCCACGAGGCCGCACCGGGCGAACGACGGCACCGAGGTGGTGGCGAGGTGGAGGATCTTGTCCTCGTCACGGCTCGCGGTCATGAGCATCGAGAGCATCAGCAGGCCCTGCAGGTTGGACAGCTGCTCCCGGTACTCGGCGTCGGTCCCGGCTGCCGGGCGGTCGCCCACGGCGGTGGACACCGTCACCGCCGGGTGGCGAGGAACTCGTCCGGCTCGAGGTAGTAGGGGTTGTCCAGCACCATGCCGCCGAGCAGCACCTTGGGATGTGTCTTGAGCACGTCCACGAGGACCTCGCCGCTGAAGCGGTCGAGCTCGTAGAGGCAGAGGACCACCTGCGGATACCGCGGCAGGTACCGGTTCAGCCGGGACTCGTACCCGACCAGCTCCTCGACGCCGGGCATCTGGCGCAGCGCCCAGGTCATCTCCCCGACGGCGCGGGCGAAGCCGAAGCCCGACGCGAGCGCGCCGCCGACCGACGTCTCCCAGAAGTCCAGCATCGCCTCGGTGGAGAACCGGCCGCCGGACAGGTACGTGTCCTGGGAGCGCTCGACCTGGAGCTGTTGCCGCCCGAGGCACCCGGCGAGGTCCACGTCCGGGCCCACCGCGGAGAGCACGGCCTCCGGGTCCGTCGCGTCGACCACGCAGATGCACTTGTCGCCGGCCTCGAGGCCCTCGCGCAGGTACGGGATCAGGATCTCGTCCCGCTCGGCCAGCCCGGGGTAGAACGCGCAGACGTGATCGCCGGGCTCGAGGTGCACACCCGGGATGCCGAGCGCTATCGGTTCGGTCAACATCCGGCCACCTCTCGATCAAGCCGCATCTTAGGGAGTGCGCGAGCGTGTTCCTAGACCTCCGCGGACGAATCGACCGGGCGCGATCATCCCGGGAGGACACCCGGTCGCAGGGCCGGGCCGCCCGTCACCCGGCGGCCCGGCCGTGCGTGCGCTACTTCGCGGCGCTCCGGAGCTCCTCCCGCACGAGGGCGGCACCGTCCGCGAGCGCGCGCAGCTTGCCCTGGGCGATCATCCGCGGCAGGTTGATCAGCCCGCAGTCGGTGGACAGGCCGACCCGCTCGGCCGGGACGAACTCGAGCACCTGGCGGATCCGGTCGGCCACCTCGGCGGACGTCTCGGTGATCGTGCTCTTGACGTCGACGATTCCGGCGACGAAGTCCTTCGACCAGTTGTTGTCGACCAGCGGCTTGAGGTCGTCGGAGCCCGTGCGGCCGACCTCGTAGTTCAGGGCGTCGATGTGGGCGTCGTTCGTCTGCGGGAAGATCGCCTGGGCGCGCTGCGGTGCGGGCGCGGCCGAGGGGCGCCGGTCGAGCACCCACGCGCCGTACTCGCGCTCCTCCTCGTCCGGGAAGTAGCCGGGCGTCCCGGAGTAGTTGCCCCAGCAGGTGTGCACCCAGAACTGGCAGCCGACTCCCTCGACCGCCGTGTTGAGGACCTCGACCTCCCAGTCCCCCATGCCGTACGGCCAGACGAACTCATCGACCTGGATGATGTCGCAGCCGTTGTCGGCAAGCTCCCTGAAGTCCTCGTTGAACGCCTTGGCGATCGCGAGGGCGAGCTCCCTGGTCTCCTTGTAGTACTGGTTGTTCGTCGCCGCCGCGAGGACCTGGATGCCCGTGTAGGAGATCTTCACCGGCTTCGTGGTGGCCTTGCGGGTCGCACGCAGGTTCGCGAGGTGGAACGGGTACTCGCGGCGGACCTCGCCGTGACACGTGGGCGCGAACAGGGTCGAGTAGATCGGCAGGCCGATGGGCGGGCCGGCGAGCTTGTAGCCGCTCATCCGCTCGTAGTAGTGGTAGAGGATCTGGCCGTACGGCGAGTCACCGCCGTACACCTTGCCGTCCGCGATCACGTCCAGCCCGGCCGCCTCCTGGTCGTGGACGACCGCGGCCACCGCGTCCTCGAAGGCCTCGCGGCTGATGGCGTCGTAGACGAACTCGCCCTTCGGGAACGTGGCGAAGGCGTTGCCGTCGTACCAGCGCGGATTGGGATAGTTGCCCACCATCGTGGTGGGGAGCAGCACGTCCTGCGATCCGACTCGCATGGCTCGCTCCTTGTCGTCGGAGGCCGTGGGGGTGCCCGGGACGGTACGGCGATCAGCGGTCGGTTTCCCCGGTGCCGCGGGGCGAATCCCCGGCGCCGCGCTCGTCCTGGGCGGGCGGTTTCCCGGCCCGGATCCGCCAGTCCACGGCGACGCAGCCGGCCGGAGTGGCGAGCACCGGGTTCAGGTCCAGCTCCTCGATCTCCGGGACGGCCACGAGGAGGTCGCCGACGGCCGTGATCGTGGCCGCGAGCGCGCCGGTGTCGACGGCCTCGGTGCCCCGTGCCCCGGCGAGGACCGCCCGGCCGCGCAGGCGGTGGAGCAGGTCGCGGGCCTCCTCGCGGTCCAGCGGCGCGGGCGCGAGGGCCACGTCGTCCAGCGTCTCGGTGAAGATGCCGCCGAGCCCGGCCAGCACCATCGGCCCGAACTGCGGATCGCGCAGGCCGCCGACCACGATCTCCACGCCGGCCAGCTGCCGCTGGACCAGGACACGGGCACCGTCGGCCAGGGCCAGCAGGTCCGCCGCGGCCGCGCGGACGGCGCGGGCATCCCGCAACCCCGTCCGTACCCCGCCGACATCGCTCTTGTGGACCACGTCGGGATGTACCACCTTGGCGACCACCGGGTACCCGAGCTCCGGCGCGGCGCTCCCGGCCTCGGCGGGCGTCGCGCAGACGAGTCCGGGCACGGTCGGGATGCCCGCGGCGGCCAGCACCCGGGCGGCGTCGACGGGGTCCAGCAGCCCGGCCGCCAGCGGGGGCAGCCCCTCCGGCCGCGGCGGGCCGGGAACGGGCGGGCGGATCCGGCCCCGGGCGCGCCCGTACCGGGCGGCGTGGCCGACCGCGCGCGCCGTGCGCTCGGGCCAGTCGAAGCACGGCACGCCCGCCTCTCCGAGGAGCTCGGCCCCGGACCGCTGCTCCCGGGGCGCGACCCAGCACACGTACACCGGCACGGGCACGGCGTCCTCCCGCAGGCGCGCCACCGCCTCGGCCAGGCGCCGGGCGACCGCGGGATCCGCGGCACGCTGCACCAGGACGGCGACGACCGCGTCGACCTCTCCCGAGCGGGCGAGGCGGTCGGCGACGAGCGGGTACAGCTCCTCGTACCGGCTCCACACCGTGGTGAGGTCCACCGGGTTGCGGGGGCTGGCGAGCGGCGGCAGCAGCGGGCGCAGGGCCTCCTGCAGGGGGCCCGGCAGCTCCGGTACCCGGAGGCCCTCGTCCGCGAGGAGGTCGGCGAGCTCGACCCCGGTGCCCCCGGAGTTCGTGACGATCCCGACCCGCCGCCCGGCCGGTGCCGGCCGGCTGTCGAGGGCGCGGGCCGCGTCGATCATCTCGAGCCCCGACCGGGCCAGGACCACCCCGGCGGACTCCAGGGCCGCCCGCCAGACCCGTTCCGCGCCGGCGAGCGACGCCGTGTGCGAGCGGGCCGCGCGCACCCCGTCCGGGGACCGGCCGGTCTTCGCGACGACGACGGGCTTGCGGGGCGTGACGCCGCGGGCGGCGTCGGCGAACGCGCGCCCGTCCGGCAGCGACTCGAGGAAGAAGCAGAGGGTGCGGGTGCCGGGGTCGTCGCCGAGGTGCCGCAGCAGCTCCGCGTCGGCGACGTCCGCCTTGTTGCCGGTCGCGCACACCCCGGCCCACCCGACCCGCTCCTCCTCGCCGACGGAGTACAGGGCCATGCCGTACGCCCCCGACTGGGTGACCAGGCTGATGCCGCCCGCGCGGGGGGTGCCGGCGGCCAGCGAGGCGTTCAGCGGCACGGCGCAGTTCTGCACGCCGAAGCAGTTCGGGCCGACGATCCGGACGCCGCCCGCGCGGGCCGCCGACACCATCTCCCGCTCGAGGCGGGCGCCCTCGGCTCCGGTCTCCGCGAAGCCGCCCGAGAGCACGACCGCCGCGCGGACCCCCTTCGCGGCGGCGTCGCGGATCACCCCCGGCACGGCGGCCGCCGGGACGACCACCACCGCCAGGTCGAGGTCCCCGGGAACGGCGGTCAGCGACGGGTACGCCGTGCGGCCGCCGACCTCGCGCGCGGAGGACGTCACCGGGACGACCTCCCCCGGGAACGTCGACAGGTTCCGCCACAGCAGCTCGCCGAGCTTGCCGCGGCTGTCCGTCGCCCCCACCAGGGCGACGCGGCGCGGGGTGAACACCGCCGCGAGCCCGTCGGTCAGCACCCGCAGCCGGGCCGGTGGCCGTGGGTGAAGGTCCGTTCGAGGTCCCGGGCGGAGAACTCCGACCGGCGGACCCCGAGCGGGTCGGCGGCCCGCAGCACCGCGAGCTCCGCCGTGCCGGGCGGGGGTACGGGGCGCAGGTCCGGAGCGACCCCGACCTCGAAGCCGGTGGCGGCGCGTACGTCCTCCACACCGACGTCCGGGAACAGCTGCCGCAGCCGGGCCCGGCCACCGGCGTCGTAGTCGAACACCCCGAGCTCGGTGACGAGCCACTCGGGCCCGCCACCGGTGAAGCCCAGCTCGGCGCGGCTCCCCTCCGGCGTCCGGTGCCCCATGTCGGTGACGAAGTCGCACCGCTCGACGAGCGCGCGACCGGACCGGTGCCGGGTCGTCCACAGCGTGAGGTGGCCGATGGTTGCCGCGAGGTTGCAGCCCCCTCCCCCGCCGCCGAGCTTCACCTTGGGGGCGGACACCGGCCCGATCGCGGTGACGTTGGTGTTGCCGTACGCGTCGATCTGGCCGCCGGACAGGAACATCCGGTCCACGTCGCCGCGCACGGCCGCGTCGAAGAACTCCTCGAACCGCATCCGGTAGGGCGCTCCCTGCTGCAGCGCCAGGTCGTTGCCGGTGGGCGGGACGAACGGCGGGTCGGGGTTCACCGCGTACGTCGCGCCCTCCACCAGCAGCATGTCCCGCGCGTGGGTGTGCCGGGCGACGTGCATCGCGACCTGGGCACAGGGGCTGCCGAAGCCGTGGAACACGACCTCCCGGTCGCGGATCGTCCGGGCCAGCGCGACGACGAACCACTCGTCCAGGGAGAAGTTCACGCGAACAGCTCCTGCCAGGCCGCGGTGGACTCCGACCAGCGCCCGAGCGCGGCGAGCCGGTCCTCTCCGACCACCTTGCGGTACGCCTCCTCGGTCGGTGCGCCGGTGACGTACCGGTCCAGGTAGCCGGCGAGGTCGGCGCCCCCGGCCGTCGCCGCCCGGACGTACTCCGCGAGGTGCGGGCGGTCGTACGCGTACCGGGGGTAGCAGGACGTGGGGTGGGCGCCGTACGGCACCTCGGCCACCGCCGCGACGAGGTGGGCGGGGACCGTCACCCCGGCCGCCACGACGGCGTCCGTGGACACCAGCTCGTCCACGGTCGCGACCACGGCCCGGGACGCGGCGGCGAAGCGCTCGTCGAGCACGTACGGCTGCTCGAGGTGCAGGTTGCCGCGCCGGTCGCCGAGCGGGGCGTGGAGCAGCGCCACGTCCGGGCACAGGGGCGGCACGGCGACCAGCGTCTCGCCGGTGAACGGGCACGTCACCTCGCCGTACTCCGGGTGCAGGCTGCGGATGTCCGAGCCCTTGACGCCCCGGACCGGCATGAACGGGAGGCCGCACTCCGCCGCGCGCAACTGGGCGAGGACGGTGGCGCAGCAGCTCTCCCGTACCTCGACGGAGCCCGCCTCCGCGGCACGCCGGTACGCGGGGGCGAGGCCGAGGTCCTGTTCGAAGCCGACGTAGCTCTCCTCGCAGACGGCGATCGCCCCGGCGGCGACGAGGAGGTCCACGTCGATGCCGTGCGCCGAGCCGACGACGTGGAGCCCACGGCGGCGCTGCCGCACCAGCTCACGGACCAGCGCCATCGGCAGGCGCGCGGACAGGCCCCCGCCCAGCGCGACCAGGGCCCCGTCCGGGACGAGGGCCGCCGCACGGTCGAGGCCGAGGAGCTTGTCGGCGCCCAGCTGGAACGGCATCGTCGTCCCCCCTCACTGCGCCGTCATGCCGCCGTCGGCTGTGACCACCGACCCGGTGAGGAACGACGCGTCGTCGCTCGCGAGGAACAGTGCCACCCGCGCGATCTCCTCCGGCGTGCCGAGCCGGCCGATCGGGTACTTGGTGACCGTCTTCGCGAGGCCCGCGTCGAGGTCGCCGTCCCCGCGGGCGCGGAGCATCGGCTCCATGAGGGGCGTGTACACCGTGCCGGGACAGATGACGTTCACCCGGATCCGCCGGGACGCGAGATCGACGGCCATCGAGCGGGTGAGGGACACGACCGCGCCCTTGGCGGCGCAGTACGCGGCGAAGTCCGGCACGCCCACCAGCGCCGCCACGGATCCCTGGTTGACGATCGCCCCGCCGCCCGCGGCCTCGAGGTGCGGGACCGCCGCACGGGAGCACAGGAACGTCCCCTTCACGTTCACCGCGAGGCAGCGGTCCCAGTCGTCCTCGTCTGCGTCGGCGACCGATCCGCTGCTCGACACCCCGGCGTTGTTGTAGAGCACGTCGAGCCGGCCGAGGGCACCGACCACCTCGCCGACGGCCGCGTCCACGCCGGCGGCGGAGGACACGTCCGCCGCGACGGCGAGGGCCCGGCCGCCGTCCGCGACGATCTTCGCCGTGGTCTCCCCGGCCGCGTCGGCGCGCAGGTCCACCACCGCCACCGAGGCGCCCTCGGCGGCGAAGAGCTCCGCCGCGGCGCGCCCGATGCCGGACCCGGCACCCGTCACCAGCGCGACGCGCCCCTCCAGCCGTCCGCTCATCGTCGCCTTCCCCTCTCCTAGTGGGCGGTCCACCCGCCGTCGAGCACCAGCGCGTGACCGGTCATGTAGCCGAGCCGGCCGGAGGCGAGCAGGGCCACCGCGTCGGCGACCTCGTCCGGGCGGGCCACCCGGCCGAGCGGGATGTCGGCCTCCACCGCCGCCAGCAGGTCCGGCTGGTCCAGCCGCCACCGCGTCATCGGCGTGTGCACCATCCCGGGGCACACGGCGTTCGCCCGGATGCCCGCGGCGGCGTAGTCGACGGCGAGGGACCGGGTGAACTGCACGGCCGCTCCCTTGGACGCCGTGTACGCGCAGCGGCCCGGGAACGCCACGAGGCCCGCCACCGACGCGATCGTGATCACGTGGCCGGCGCCCTCGCGGAGCATCGCGGGCAGCACCGCGCGGGTACAGAGGAACGGGCCGCGGACGTTCACCGCCAGCACCCGGTCCCATTCCTCGATCGGGGTCTCGTGGCACACGGTGGCCCGCGCCGATCCCGTGATGCCGGCGTTGTTCACCAGCACATCGATCCGGCCGAAGGCGCCGAGCACCTCCTCCATCGCACCGGCCACCGCGGGGGGATCGGTCACGTCGGCCTTCACGACCAGGTCGGCCTCCTCGGCCGCCGCGGGGTCGAGATCGAGGACGGCGACGTGGACACCCTCCGCCGCCAGTCGCGACGTGGTCGCACGGCCGATGCCGGAGGCACCCCCGGTGACGACGGCGAACCGTTCCGTGGCCACGGCTATGCCCCCACGGCCGCGCCGCGCGGCGCCGCGGCGGCCTGCGCCGCCAGCAGGATCGGGTCGTAGACCGGGGCGTACGGGGGCGCGTACGCGAGGTCCAGGGCGGCGACGTCCGCGACGCCGAACCCCGCCTGCAGCGCCACGGCCAGCGTGTCGATCCGGGTCGCCACCCCGTCGCCCGCGCCGACGAGCTGGGCGCCGAGCAGGCGGCCGTCCTCGGAGTGGACCAGCCGGACGGTCACCGGCGCGGACCCCGGGTAGTAGCGGGCGCGGGACCGGCCCTGCGCGTCGGTGGCGACGGCCCGCAGACCCTGTGCCCCGGCCTCGGCGAGTGTCAGCCCGGTCCGTGCGACGGCGAGGTCGAACACCTTGACGACCGCGGTGCCGACGACGCCGGGGAACCGGGCGTCCCCGCCGGCGGCGACCGTGCCCGCCACCCGGCCCGTCTTGTTCGCCGCGGGCCCCAGCGGGACGAACGCGGGGCCGGACACCATCCGGTGGTGGGCCGCGGTGCAGTCGCCCGCCGCGTACACGTCCGGGAGCGACGTCCGCATCCGCTCGTCCACGAGCAGCGCTCCGTCCGGCCCGGTGGCGGCGCCCGCCGCCGCGGCCACGTCGGCCGCCGCACGCACCCCGGCGGCGACGACGACGGCGTCCACGGTGAGCCGCGCCCCGCCCACCGTGGCCTCGAGGCCGCCCGTGGTGCGGCGGACGGCGGAGAGCGGGGCGCCGAGGCGCAGGTCCACGCCGTTCCGGCGTACCTCCTCCTCGACGAGCGCGGCGATCGGCGCGTCCAGGTTCGGCATCACCCCGGGCAGGACCTCGGCCACCGTGACGGCCACGCCGCGGGCGGTCAGCGCCTCGGCCATCTCCAGCCCGATGTACCCCGCCCCGACCACGAGCGCACGCCCGATGCGCCCGGCGTCGAGCAGGCTCCGCAGCGTGATCGCCTCCTCCAGCGACCGCACGGTGAACACGCGCGGGTCGCGGAGCCCCGGCACCGGGGGCATCGACGGCGTACCGCCCGCGGCGACGACCAGGCGGTGGTAGCCGAGCCGCGCGTCCCGGCCGTCGCGGCGGTAGTGGACGACGTGCCGCGCCGGGTCGATCCCCGTGGCCCGCGCGTGCAGCCGCAGGTCGATGCGGCGCTCCTCGCGGAAGAACGCCGGCGGGTACGCGAGCAGGTCCTCGGCCCGTCCGACCACACCGCCGAGGTAGTACGGCAGGCCGCACACCCCGTAGGCGGCGTACCCCCCGGCCTCGAGCACGACGATCTCCCGCGCCGCGTCCACCCGGCGGGCTGCCGACGCGGCCGACATCCCGGCCGCGCCGCCGCCGATCACCACGAGTCGCTGGCTCACCCCGGGCTCCCCTCGTCCGCGGCAACGCTAGGAACGGCGGCACCGGTGCTCCACAGCCCGGCAGGGCGAAGGGACGCGAGGTGTCCACCCTCGCCGGACACAGACTCCGGGGCGGGGCGGCATTAGCGTTCGGCGACCTGGAGCCCGCCCGAGGTCTGGAGGCATCGCCGTGTGGAACTGTCCCGCCTTCCTGGACCTGCCCGACCGGGACCGGAAGCCGCGGCGCCGCGGCATCACGCACGTCCTCGACAAGGGCATCACGACCGCGGCGCTGGAGACGGTGCTGGCGCACAGCGGTGAGCTGGTCGACGTGCTCAAGATCGGCTGGGGCATCGCCTACGTGGATCCCACGGTCAAGGAGCGCGTGCGGCTGTGCGACGCGGCGGGCGTCACGGTCTGTCTCGGCGGCACCCTGCTGGAACTCTGCGTCGCCCAGGGACGGGTGGACGAGCTCCGGCGGTGGGCGACCGACATCGGCATCCACGCGATCGAGGTGTCGAACGGGCTCGAGGCCATGACGTCCACGCAGAAGACGATGCTCGTCCGCGAGCTGGCTGCCGACTTCACGGTGCTGGCCGAGACGGGCGCCAAGGACGGGCACGCGCCGGTCGTGACCGAGCACTGGCTCACGGAGATGGCCGCCGACCTCGCCGGCGGCGCCGCCTGGGTCATCGCCGAGGGCCGGGAGAGCGGCACCGTCGGGCTGTACCAGGCCGACGGCAGCGTCCGCGAGGACCTGGTCGACGCGATCGCCGAGAGGGTCCCGGTGGACCGGGTGATCTTCGAGGCGCCCACGAAGGCGCAGCAGGCCTGGTTCGTGCGGCGGTTCGGGCCCGGGGTGAACCTCGGCAACATCCCGTCCGACGAGGTCCTCCCGCTGGAGACCCTGAGGCTCGGGCTGCGGGCCGACACCGCGGCGGTCTGAGGGGCGCGGCGGTGATCCCCGACCCGGACCCCAACACCCTCACCCGCCCGTACCGCGGCCTGTCGGTCCAGGAGGCACCGGTCCCGCTGACCGAGGACGCCCTGCTCCCCTTCCTCCTCGGCCGGGAGGTGTACCGCCGGACCGACTACCTGGTCCTGCGCCGCGGCGGCGAGGCGGCCCTGGTGGCCGTCCGCAAGGGGTCGCTCGACCCGCTGTTCTCGCCGGTCGTCGAGGCCCGCGTGCTGGCGGGACCGGACGAGGTGGTCGCGGTGAGCTCTCCCGGAACCGACGTCGGGAACGCCACGGCCCTCGCCCGTGCGGCGCTGGCCCACCGCCGGGACGGCGCCCGTGCGTATGTCGTCCAGGGCCGGTACGAGCACGTGAACTTCATCTGGGAACCCGCGCCGCTGCGGATCCGGGTCACCGAGGTGGTGCCGCCCGAACCGCCGAAGCTCTTCGCGATGGCGGAACAGGTCGTGGCGTACGACGAGGACCTGCCGCCGATCGAGCTCGTGCTCGACGCGGTGGACATCCGCGGGCTCGCCGCCGAGCGGCCCTCGGCCGAGTACCTCCTCCCCTGCCGCGGCTCCGGGGTGGACCTCGACGGCGGCGTGACCTTCCTCGACACGCGTCCCGCCGCGCGGCGGGACTGGCTGCTCATCGGGTGCGAGCGGTCCCTGCAGTTCCACCGGCACTTCTACGGCGACGAGCCGCGGCAGGTCGACCTGTGCCCACGGGAACGGCTCACCGGGAACCGGCCGACGCTCGCCAAGTGCTGCCTGCTCGAGCGGGGCATCGAGACGGAGGGGCACACGGCCGTCGTCCCGTGGGGATCCAACCTGGACGAGATCCGCGAGGCGCTCCGGTGGCTCGCCGGTGTCCCGGTCGGGTAGCGGCCGTGGGCGCGCATCTCACCGACTCGGTGCTGTACGGCCACCTCTGGGGCACCCCGGAGCTGCACGAGGTACTGGACGACGAGGGCCGGGTGCAGTCGTGGCTCGAGATCCTGGCCGCGCTCGCCGAGGCCCAGGCGTCGGTCGGGCTGGTCCCGCCCGAGGCGGCGCGGCTGATCCGGGAACACGCCGACGTGCGGCTCCTCGACCTCCACCGGGTGGGGGAGCTGACCCGTGAGAGCGGCCACTCCACCCTCGGGCTGATCCGGTGCCTCGGTGACGTGCTCCCCGAGGCGGCGCGGGAGTGGGTGTACTACGGCGCCACCGTGCAGGACCTGACGGACACCTGGACCGCGCTGGTGATGCGGCGGGTCGCGGGCATCTGCGAGCGGGACCTCGCCCGCGCAGAGGCGGCCGCCCTCGCCCTCGCGGAACGGCATCGCGACACGGTCATGTGCGGCCGTACCCACGGCCAGCCGGGGCTGCCGATCACGTTCGGGTTCAAGGCCGCGGTGTGGGTGTCCGAGCTGCGCCGCCACCGCGACCGGGTGGCCGAGGGGCGGCGGCGGTTCGAGGTCGTCCAGCTCGGCGGCGCGCTCGGGACGATGGAGTTCTGGGGCGAGGAGGCCCTGCCGCTGCTCGACGCGTTCGCCGGACGGCTCGGGCTCGCGGCTCCCGACGTCCCGTGGCTGACCGCCCGCGACCGGGTGGCCGAGTTCGCCGGCCTGCTCGCCATGGTCACGGCGACGCTCGGCAAGATCGGCCAGGAGGTGTACGAGCTGCAGCGCCCCGAGCTCGGGGAGGTCCGCGAGGCCGACGCCACGGGCCGGGTCGGCAGCATCACGATGCCCCACAAGCGCAACCCCGAGCTGTCGGAGCATCTCGTCACGCTCGCCCGGGTCGTGCGGGCCGACGCCGGCGTGGCCGTGGAGGGCATGGTCCACGAGCACGAGCGCGACGGCCGGGCCTGGAAGGCGGAGTGGCTGGTCCTCCCCGAGGCGTGCCTGCTGACCGGTGCCGCGCTGTCCTTCGCGTGCCGGCTCCTCGAGGGGCTCGAGGTGGACGCCGCCCGGATGCGGCGCAACGTCGACGCCCAGCAGGGGTACGTCCTCTCCGAGCCCGTCCTCCGCGCGCTCGCCCCTCACCTCGGCAAGCACACCGCCCAGCGCACCCTCCACGAGGCGGCCCTGGCCGGCCGTGCGCGCGGGGTCGGCCTCGCCGACGCGCTGCTCGCCGATGCGCGCGTGACCGAGCACCTGACCCCGGACGACATCGCCCGGTGCCTCGACCCGTGCGCCGCCCTCGGGGCCGCGACGGCCTTCGTCGACCGGGTGACGTCGGGATGAGCGGGCTCCCGGCACGGCCGCGCGTGGCGCTGGTGACCGCCCCGACGCCGCTGCACCCCGCTCCGCGGCTCTCGGCGGCGCTCGGCGCCGAGGTGTGGTTCAAGCGGGACGACCTCACCGGTCTGGGCCTCGGTGGCAACAAGGTGCGTGGGCTCGAGTACCTGCTCGGGGACGCGCTCGAGCGGGGCTGCGACTGCCTCGTCACCGGCGCCGGCCCGCAGTCGAACTGGGCGATGCTCGCCGCGCTCGCCGCACGCCGGTGCGGCCTCGACCCGTACCTCGTCTGCTACGGACCGCCCGTCGCACCGGCGGGCAACATGCTGCTGGACCGGATGATCGGCGCGGACGTCACCTTCACCGGCGAGCTCGACCGCGCGTCGGTGGACCCGGCTCTCGAGAAGGTCCGCGACGCGCTCGCCGCGGCGGGCCGCCGTCCGTACGTCGTGCCCCGCGGTGGCGCGACCGCCCGCGGCGCCGCGGGGTACGTCCGTGCCACCGCCGAGCTGGACGACCAGCTCCGCGCGGCCGGGGTGCGGCCGTCGGAGCTGTGGCTGCCCACGGGCTCGTGCGGCACGCAGGCCGGCCTGGTCGCGGGCGCGGCCTGGCGCGAGGCGCCGTACCGCGTGGTCGGGGTGACGGTGAGCCGTCCGCGCGACGAGTGCGTCGCCCGCGTCCGCGCCCTCGCGGGTGGCGCGTCGGAGTTCCTCGGCCTGCCGGCGGCAGACGCGGACGACGTCACGGTGCGCGGCGGGTACCTCGGTCCGGGGTACGGCGTCCCGTCCGCCGCGGGCGAGGCGGCGGCGAGGCTGGTGACGAGGACCGAGGGCCTGTTCCTCGACCCGGTGTTCGGCGCGAAGGCGATGGCCGCGCTCGCCGACGCCGCGCGGGCGGGGCGTGTGAGCGGGCCCGTCGTGTTCCTCGTCAGCGGCGGCGCGCCGACGCTCTTCGCCGGGGCGAAGGCGGCGCTGTGAACAGGGCGGCGCCCGAGGGCTACCTCGGCGCGGAGGCCCGGATCAGCAGCGGGCCGGCACCGCAGCTCGTCGAGGCCGGCTACGCACTCGAGCTCGCCGACGCCCCGCTGCTGCACCGCGGCCTCGGCCTGGCCGATCTCGCCCACGTCGTGGCGCTGCACGAGGCGGGCGTGATCCCGCGCGACCAGGTGGCCCTCCTCGTCCCGGTGCTGCTCGAGGTCCTCGCCCTCCCCGCGGAGGAGTTCCCGTACCGGGCCGAGTACGGCGACGCGTACAACAGCCGCGAGCGCGAGCTGGAACGCCGCCTCGGCACCGTCGCGGGCTGGCTGCACACCGGGCGTACCCGGCGGGAGGCGGGCCGCATCGCGTTCCGCCTCGCGCTCCGGGAGCACCTGCTCGGGCTGCACGGCGCGGTCGGCGAGTTCGTCGCGGCCGTGGCCGGACTCGCCGCCGCGCACGCCGGCACGGTGTGGGCCGACACCACGTACCTCCAGCCGGCGCAGCCGTCGACGTTCGGGCACTACCTCGGCGGGTTCGGCGAGGAGGCGACGCGGCACCTCGACCGGATCGAGGCGGCGTACCGCTGGGCCGACCGCTCCCCCGGCGGCGTGGGTGGCGTCGGCGGCACCCGGGTGCCGCTGGACCGTGAGCGCCTGGCAGGGCTGCTGGGCTTCGCGGCCGCGGGCGCCCACACCAGGGACGTCATGTGGGCCGTCGACGGTCTCGCGGACGCCGTGGTCGCCGCCGCGCAGGCCGCGACCACGGTGGACCGGCTCGCCGAGGACCTGGAGATCTTCGCCAGTCCGGGGTTCGGCTACGTCACCCTCGACGCGTCGCTGTGCCGGGCGTCGGTGCTCATGCCGCAGAAGCGGAACCCGTACGCGCTCGCCGTCATCCGCGGCGGCGCGGGAACCCTGGTCGGCAGGGCCACCGGGATGCTGGTCACCCAGCGCACCCCGTCCGCCCGGACCGACAACTGGCTCCACGCGTACGGCGAGGTGGCCGGCGCCGTGCAGCTCGCCCGGCGGGTGGTGGCGCTCGGGGCCGAGGTCACCCGCACGCTCGTGGTCGACACCGGCGCGCTGGCCGCCGCGGCGGGGTCGGGCTTCACCGGAGCGGCCGACCTGGCCGAGGAGCTGGTCCTGCGGCACGGACTCGACTACCGGTCCGCGTACCGCGTCGTGGGGCGCGCCGTCGCCGAGGCCCTCGGCGCCGGGCGCGCCGCCCTGGCGCCCGACGACCTCGCGCGGGCCGCGCGCGAGCTGCTCGGGCGCGCGTTGGTGGTCGACCCGGCGACCGTGGAGGCGGCGACCGCACCCGCGCGGATCGTCGCGGGACGCACCGCCCTCGGCGGGAGCGCGCCGGAGCGGGTCGGCGAGCACTGCCGTGACCTCACCGGCCGGGAGACCGCCGCGCGGAGCTGGCGGCAGGAGCGGCTCGCCCACGCCGGTCGCGCCGAGGCAGACCTGCTGGCCGCCGCCCGGCGCCTCGCCGCGTCGCCGTGAGGCTCAGCGCAGCCGGAGGAACAGCCCTCCCACCAGCGCGAAGAAGGCGAGCACGGCGGCCGCCGTGGCCGCGCCGGTCCCGGCGGCACCGGCACCGGACGTCACCGCCACGAGGTCCAGCACGGTCCGCGCGGCGGCGCCGCCGCACGTGGCCGTCATCGTGTACCGCCCGAGGCCCAGGTCCGGCACGTCCACCCGCGTCGCGTACGACCCCGCGGCGTCGGACGTCACCGTGGCGACGTGGCGGCCCGCCACGGTGAGCACGACGTCCGTCGCGGGTCCGCAGCCGCCGCCCCGCGCTGCGACGGGGCCGCCGGGCAGGGTGGAGGGGCGGTCGAGCGCGAGCCGCGTACCGACCGTCGGCGGCACGACCAGGTCGGTACGCCAGAGGTGCGACAGGGACGCCGTCGCCGTCCGGTCGCCGGAGGACGCCTCGGCCACCACGGTGTCCGTGTCCACCTCCGCACGGCTGTACGCGAGGGTGGCGCGGCCGTCGTGCCCCGTCCTCTGCACGGCGTCGAGGTCGGGCTGACCCGGCGCCGAGACGTGGAACCTCACGTCCGCACCCGCCACCGGCTTGCCGCCGTCGGTGAACGTCGCCGTGGCGGTGAAGGTCTCCCCGACCCGGTCGGCGGTACCCGCGGGCTCCAGACCGAGGCCCAGCCCGTCACCGGCGACCCAGAAGTGGGTGATCGAGGCGAGCCCGTGCACGCTGCCGGACGTCACGTCCGCGGTGACGACGTCGGTGCCCGCGGCGGGCCGGGAGTACCGGAACGACGCCAGACCGTTGCCGTCGGTCGAGGCCGTGGTCGTGACCTCGCGCTCACCCGGCCTCTGCGCGCGGAAGTGCACCACGGCGCCGGGGAGCGGACGCCGTGCGCGGCCGACCAGGACGGTCGCGGTGAACGGGCTGCCCGTGACGCTGGTGGTACCCGGCGGGGCGAGGCTCACCGCGAGACCCGGTTCCGGGACCCACTGGTGCGAGATCGTCGCCTCGCCATGCGTGTAGTAGTCGAACACCGCCGCCGCCGTGATCTCCTCGGTGCCCGTGCGCCGGCGGGTGTAGGTGAACGACGCGTGGCCGTCCCGGTCCGTCCGCACCGTCCAGGTCTGGTCGGGGACCCCCGCCATCGAGGTCCGGAAGTCCACCGGCGTGTTGGCCAGCGGTTGCCCGTCGTACCCCACCACTGCCGTCACCGTGAACGGGCTCCCGGCGACACCGGTGGTCCCCGCCGGCGTGAGGCCGATGCGGAGGCCCCCGCAGTCCGTCCAGGTGTGGGTGATCGGCGTGGGGAGGGGGGACGCCCCGCCACTCGCCACCGACGCCGAGATCGTCTCCCCACCCGGCGCGTCGCGGGTGATCGAGGTCGTGGCCGCGCCCGCGCCGTCGGTCCGCAGGGACCGCGTGACGTCGGGCTGCCCCGTCGCGACGGCGCGCAGGTCGACCGGCACGTCCATGACGGGATCCCCGTCCGTGGCCGCGATGACGGTCACGTCGAAGGGACTGCCGGCACACGTCGACGCACCCTCGGGCGAGAGCACGAGCTCCACGAACTGCGGGGGGATCCACGTGTGGGTGACCGGCTCGGAGTCGATCGACCCCTCGCCGAACGGAACGGAGGCCTCGATGGTGTCGGTCCCGGAGCCCTTGCCGGTGTAGGTCCAGGTGGTTGACGGCGGCTCGACGGTGGCCTCCAGGCCCGTGTTCGGCCCGTCGGTGACCGTGAACGTGATCGGCCGCCGGGACTCCCCGTTCACCGTCGCGGTGACCACGTGCTCGGTCCCGACGAGGGACTGTGTGCGGTCGGGGGTCAGTGTGACCGTGAGGTCGTCCCACGTGTGTTCGACGACGTCGGACACGATTCCCGGCGCGTCACCGTACGTCCAGACGGACCGCAGCTCGGCCCGGAGATGGACGACCCCCGGGGCCCATGCCCGGTACCGCGACGTGAACTCCGGCGACGTGCCCTCGGTCCCCAGCCGGTCGCCGGCGGACGGACCGTCGAGGATCGTGATGACCGGCACCGCGTCGCTTCCGGCGACGATCGCCGTGAGGGTGACGATCTCCCCCACCACCGACCGGGACGACGACTGGGTGAGGGTGACGGACGGCGCCGGGACGGGCGTCTCGCCCGGCCCGGGCGGCTCGGTCGGGATGACCGATCCCGTCGGCGCGACCGGCTCCGTCGGGGTGGCGGACTCGGTCGGGGCGACCGATCCCGTCGGCGCGACGGAGCCGGACGGCGCGACGGGGTCGGACGGCGAGGCCGTGCCGGCGGGCGCGGTCGACTCCGGCGGGCCGGTCGGTTCCGCCCGGGCTGCCGCGCCGACCTGTGCCAGGGCGGGCGCCGCGGCGGACAGGGTGAGGGCCGCGACGACGGCGAGAGCCGCGAGGACGGCGGCGATCACCCGCCGGAGTGACGGGTGGCGCCTCGGCGCCGAGGGCTGTGCGGTGGGTGCGAACATGGCGGCCCCCGCCGGTCGGTGTCGCTCCGGTCCACGGGTGACCCGGCCGTGAGCGGATGCCGAGGCACCGAACCTCCACAGTGTCGGTGTTTTCGGGCGATGGCGAGCCGCCGGAGTCAGACAGCCGACAGTGTCGCCTGACACCCGCTCGACCGGGTCTACGCTCTCGCCGTGCGGCTACGTCGGCACCTCGGCTCGACCGTCCTCGCGCTCGCGGTGACGGCCGGGATCCTCTGGCCCGGGGTGGCCGCCTCCGCCGTCCCGGACCCGGCGAACGCGGGTGTGCAGTTCACCGCGACGGTCAACGGGAGGGACGCCCGGACGATCGACGCCAACGTCCCGGTCCGGCTCGTCCCGGACGACGGCGCGGACGTCGTGGTGACCGCGACCAACGGCGGGAGCGCTCCCCTCACCGTCCGGAGTGTGCGGCTCGACGGCAGGGTCTTCGGGCTCACGTTCTTCAAGTACACGACGAGGGTCGACCTCGAGCTGGCGCCCGGCGCGCAGGGCTCCCGGCACTTCCTCGTGGACCTGGACGACCTGGGCGGACAGGCGACCGGGCTGCTGCCGGCGCGGCTGACGGTGCTGGGCGCCCGGCACGAGGTCCTCGGCGCGACCGACCTGGCGGTCGACGTCCGGGGTTCGGTGCTCTCGCTGTACGGCGTCTTCGGCATCGTGGTCGGCGCCGCGACCCTCCTGCTCCTCGCCGCGCTGCTGTTCGGCCTGGCGACCCAGCGGCTGCCGGCGAACCGGTGGAGCCGGGCCACCCGCTTCCTGGTCCCCGGTGTCGGGCTCGGCCTCAGCCTCACGTTCACCCTGTCGGCGCTGCGCGTGCTGACCCCGAATCCGCTGACCTGGCTGGCCCTGGTCCTCGTGTGCGGCGGCGTCGCGTTCGGTCTCGGCTATCTCAGTCCGGCGCCCGCGTCGGGCGAGGACGAGGAGGAGGACGACGGCGGGGACACCGGGGAGGACGACGTCCGGGCCGGGTATGCGCCGGAGCTCGTCCCGCCGTCCGCTCCGCCGACGCCACCGCGTCCGTGGTGACGGCGACCGACAAGGTTCTCGCGGCTGCCCTGCCGAGCTATCGCGTCGGTCCGGTGATCGGCCGGGGCGGCTACGGCGTCGTGCGCTTCGGGCGTCACCGGAACCTCGACCGGCCCGTCGCGGTCAAGCAGATCCCCGCCGCCCTCGTCTCCGACCCGGCGGTCCGCGCGCGCTTCGCGGAGGAGGCCCGGACGCTCGCGTCCTTCGACAGCCCGCACATCGTCCGGCTCTACGACTACGTCGAGCAGGATGAGCTGTGCCTCCTCGTCCTCGAGTACCTGCCCGGGGGCACGCTCGCGGATGCCGCCGCCGACCCGGGATTCACCTGGGCCGGTTCGTGCGCCACCGCGATGGTGACGTGCGCGGGTCTGCACTACGCACACCAGCACGAGGTCCTCCACCGGGACATCAAGCCGGAGAACGCGCTGTACACCGCCGAGCGCATCCTCAAGGTCACGGACTTCGGCATCGCCAAGGTCGTCGGCGGAGGCGACGTGCTCACGACCCGGACGGGCGAGATCCTCGGTACCCCGGCCTTCATCGCGCCCGAACAGGCGGGTGGCGGCGAGCTGGGGCCTCCCGCGGACGTGTACGCCACCGGCGTGATGTTGTACGAGATGTTGTCGGGCCGGCTGCCGTACCCCACGGAGGGCGGCAGCCTCACGATGATGTTCCGCCACGTGTACGAGGAGCCCACGCCGCTGCCGGACGTCGCACCGGAGCTCCCCCGCCCCGTCTCGGACGTCGTGATGCGGTCGCTCTGCCGGGCGCCGGAGGACCGCTTCCCCACCGCGGAGGCGTTCGGCGTGGCCCTCGGCGAGGCGGCCGGACGGTCGCTGGGAGCCGCCTGGCTCGACCGGACCGAGGTCCGTCTCCTCGCCACCGGGGCGATCCTGGACAGCGCCGGGAGGGTCACGGACGGGGTCGCCCTCCCGCCGCCGGAGCCCGGGACCCACCGTGTCCGCCGCACGGTGCCCCCGGGCGACCACGCCGGGAAGCCGCGGGTGTCGGAACTCGACGCCGAGGCGCTCGTGCCGGTCCGCCAGGTGCTGTCTCCCCCTCCGTCGCCCCGGTTCGCCGCGGCGCTGACGGCGACCCTGGTGGCCGCCACGGTCCTGTGCGCGGTCGTCGGTCTCGGGACGCCGGTGGGCGCAGGGCCGCTCCGGCCGGGCACGGTCACCGCCGGCGACGCCGACGTCTCCGGGGGCGGGACCGCCCGCGCGGACCTGTCCCAGCCGGTGCCGGTGCGCATCCGGACCACGGGGTCGCTCCGCACCGGCACGGTCCGGCGTGCCGTCCTGCGGATGGACGTTCTCGGGGTGCCGCTGATCCGGGAACCCAGGCCCGCGTCGGTGCGGAACGGGCGCGCCCTGATCCCCGCACAGTCGGTGAGGTTCGCCGTCGCGGGACCGGTCGCGGCGGAACTGGAGTTCCGGGACGCCACGGGCCGTCCGGTGCTCCGGCGGCCCTTCGTCCTGCACCCGACCGCCGGTGGGTTCGTCAGCATCCCCGGGGGCCTCACGGCCCTCCTGCTGCTCTTCCTGGTCGCCTCCAGCGAGGCGGTCCTCCACCCGATGTGGCGCCGGGGGCGCCGCACCGTCGCGGGCCTGCTCCGGATGGCGTTCATCGGCGCGGGTTTCGGCGTCTCCGCCGTCCTGCTCGCCTGGCTGGCCGGGCGCCACCCGATCGACGTGCCGACGACGGCGACGTGCGCGGTGCTCGGCGCGGCCGCGGGCGTCGCGGGCGCCGTGACGCTGGCGGCCCAGGGGCGGCGGGTTCGCGCCCGGCGGGTCCGGCAGGCGGCCGGCTGAGAGGGGTGTCCGCCATGGGATCGCGCCGGCTCGTCGTCAGAACGCTGAACAGCGTGTACGAGCTGTACTCGAGGACCCGGCAGTTCCGGCGGGTCGAGGGCAGCCCGGCGGGGGTGCCGCCGCTGCACCGGTGGCGCGTGTTCCACCGGATGGGGCCGGTCGTCCGGGGAGAGCCGATGCGGTTCTGGTGGCTGCGCGGCGACTCGGGCCGGGTGGCGCACACCGAGCTGCTCACGACCGCGCCCGTGGTCGAGGTGACGGAGATCGAGGCACCCGGCGACCCGCCGGACGAGCCGGCCTGAGGAGGCGCCATGCCGAACGCCCCCACCACGGTGGCCCTCGTCGCGGGCACGTTCGGGCTGGCCACCTCCGCGCTCACCCTGTGGATGCAGTGGCGGGACCGCCGCCGCGCCGAGGTGCGCGCCGACGCGGCGGCGGAGCGCGAGGAACGTCGCGACCAGGCGGTACGCACGCTCCAGGCCGAACTCGACGCGTCGGCGCGGGAACGGGACGCCCAGCGGGACTACGAGTACGAGGCGAGGAAGCGGCTGTACGCCGAGATCCACCCGCTGTTCTTCCAGCTGGCCGAGGCGTCGGAGCTGTGCTTCGAGCGCATCGTCCGGTTGCAGGGGTCCCGGTCCTTCCGTCTGCTCGAGGACGGCGAGGGGTTCCTCGTGGTCAACACGGCTCACCGGCTGATGGCGCCGATCGTCCTGGTGCACCTCATCCAGCGCCGTCTCACCGCGGTGGACCTCAGGCTCGACCGCACGCTGCACGCGCAGTACCTCGTGGCGCGCGAGCTCCCGTACACCTTCGGACGCGGCGAGGAGATCGCCGAGGTCGAGCCCGCGCTCGAGTACCTCTGGAGCTCCGACGACGACCGCCAGCACCTGGGCTCGTCCGAGTCCGAGATGACGACCGAGCTCCTGCTCGTCGGGGAGCCGGACGGTACGCGGCGCTGTGCGACGTATCCCGAGTTCGAGTCCCGGTACTTCCGGGAGGCCGAGGTGCGGGACCTGACGCAGCCGGTGCGAAGGTGGCTGCAGGGCGCCAACCCCCGGACGAAACCCGTGCTGTGGCGGCTGCTGCTCAGCCAGGCGTTCCTCTGCCGGATGCTCGCGGACATGGTCCGGGCCTCGGCCGACAAGCCCGGCTCGGTGCTACCGCCCGGTGCGGAGGAGGACTTCACCTGGCGCGCCCGGGCGCCGCTGCCGGCGGCGCAGGAACCGGACGCCGCCCGGAGCGCGGCGGCGGCATACGTCGCGGGGAGGCTCGCACCGGCGTTCCCGCACCTCGGCTAGTCCCAGTCGGGGTCGGCCCCCCTCGGGCCCACGGTCGGTCCGTGCCATCCCGCCGTCCGGACCCGGGGCCACTCCGCGACACCGTCCGCGGCCAGGCTCCGCGCCAGCTCCGCGGAGACGTCGACGGGCGCGCCCTCCCGGTGCAGCGTGCCGTCCGGATCGCGCCAGTCCCGCAGCAGCACCATCGTGGCCATCGCGTCCTCCGTCGGCCGGGGGCCTCCACTGTGGCACGGGCGGAGCGGGAGCGGTGACGGATCGGCGACGGGACACCTGGGTGTTGGATCGGGCGATGAGCCCCGACCGGCTGCAGCACCCCCGCTTCGCGCGGGTCTACGCGCGTCTCGCCGCGACCATGGACCGCCGCGGCGCGGCCGGACACCGGCACCGCCTCGTCGCGGGCCTGTCCGGTCGCGTGCTCGAGGTCGGTGCCGGACACGGCGGCAACTTCGCCCACTACCCACCCGCGGTGACCGAGGTCCTCGCCGTCGAGCCGGACGACCACCTGCGCGGACTCGCCACCGTCGCGGCCCGCGCCGCGCCGGTGCCCGTGCACGTCGTACCCGGTCACGCCGACGACCTGCCCGCTCCGGACGGCAGCGTCGACGCCGCCGTCACGAGCCTGGTGCTGTGCACCGTGCCGGACCAGGCCACCGCGCTCGCCGAGATCCGCCGTGTCCTCGTCCCCGGCGGCGCGCTGCGCTTCTACGAGCACGTCCGCTCGCGTCGGCCGCTCCTCGCCGCCGTGCAGGACGCGGTCGTCCCCCTCTGGAGCCGCGCCGGGGGCGGGTGCCACCCGAACCGCGACACCGCCGCCGCCATCGCCGCGGCAGGGTTCACGGTCGAGCACCTCGACCGCTTCGGCTTCCGGGCCGTGGTCCTCGCCCCGCCGATCGACCACATCCTCGGCAGCGCCCGTCGCTGAGCCGGGCGGTCAGCCCGCGGGGAGGACCGCCTCGGCGAGCCGCACCGCGGGGTCCCCGGCGACCTCGGGCCGCACCGCCGCACCGCGGCCCAGGAGCCGGCGGGCGTCGAGGACGTCCCGGGGCCGGTCCACGGCGAGGACCGCCCGAAGCACGTCCCCCCGGAGCCACAGGGCCGTCCACGGCTCGTCGCCGTCCGGCCGGCCGCGGAACACCAGCCGGTCGCCCGCTCCGTGGTGCCCCACGTACTGGAGGCGGCGGCCGAGCTGGTCGGACCAGAAGTACGGCACCGGGTCGTACGTCTCCCCGGCGCCGAGGAGGTTCCGCGCAGCCGCCCGACCGGACGCGGCGGCGTGCTCCCAGTGCTCGACGCGGATCTCGCCACCCGAACGCTCCGACGGGAACCGGATGATGTCCCCGGCGCCGTAGACGCCCGCCTGTCCGGCGGACAGCCGGGAGTCGACCACGAGCGCGCCGTCCCGGGCGAGGGTGAGCCCGCTGTCCGCCAGCCACGCGGTCCGTGGCCGGGCACCGATGCCGACGACCACCACGTCGGCGTCGATCCGGTCGCCCCCGGCGAGGTCCACGCCGCTCCCGCCGATCCCGGTGACGGCGGAGTCCAGCCGCAGGTCGATCCCGTGCTCGGAGTACCAGGGCACCGTGTGCCGTCCCACGTCCGCGGGGAGGGCCCCGGCGAGCGGCGTGGCGGCGGCGTCCACCACGGTGACCTTGCAGCCCCGGGCGGCGGCGATCGTCGCGACCTCCGCGCCGATCCACCCGGCGCCGACCACGGCCACGCTGCCCGCGCCGCCGAACGCGGCCCGGAGCCCGAGCGCGTCGGAGAGCGTCCGGAGCTCGTGGACGTCCGCGGCCTGCCCCGGCAGCCGCAGCGGCGCGGAACCGGTGGCCACGACGAGCCCGTCGAAGGCGTGGGTCCCCGTCGCGGTGACGACCTCACCAGGACGCAGGCGCTCCGCCGCGGCGCCCGTGTGCAGCGCGACCCCGAGGGCGTCGTAGTCCGCCTCGAGCGTCGTCGTGTCGACGTCCCCGCGGAGCACCTCCTTGGACAGCGGCGGCCGGTCGTACGGCCGGTGCTCCTCCTCGGTCAGCAGCGTGATCGCCCCGTCGTACCCGTCCTGGCGCAGCGTGGTCACCGCGCTGTGCCCGGCCAGCCCGCCGCCCACCACGACGACGCGTCGCGGGGTGCTCATGCGACCTCCTCCGCGCGCGCCGCCCACGTCGCCAGCGTGCGGAGCGTGCGCGCACCCGCCGGGTCGTCGTCGGTACAGCACGGCAGCACGACGACCTCGTCCACGTGCCGGGCGTACTCCGCCAGCCGATCGCGCACCGTGGTCTCGTCGCCGAGGACCGACATCGTGTCCACCAGGTCGTCCGGTATCGCCGCGAGCAGGTCGCGGGGGTGCGGCCGGCCCTCCGCGTACGCGACCACGTCCCCGAACCCCGCCTGCCGGAACATCTCCGCGTACCCGGGGGCGGCCAGGTACCCGACGAGGGTGCGCCGGACCTGCTCCCGGGCCGCCTCGACGCCGCCCACGGCGACCGGCACCCATGCCGCGAGCCGGGGTGTGGGACGGCCCGCCTCCCGCGCCGCGACGCCGAGCTGTCCGGCGAGCGCCGCGGCCGCCGCGACCGTCACGAGGGACACGACCATCCGGTCGGCGTGGCGCGCCGCGACGCGGATCGCCGCGGGGCCGAACGCCGCCACGGTGACCGCCGAGTGCGGCGCCGCGAGCCGCAGCTGGTAGCCCCGCGAGCGCACGACGCGGCCGTCCCCCGGCGACTTCGCCCCGGCCAGCAGCGGCCGGAGCGTGAGCGCGGACTCCCCCAGCGCGGTGACGGACCGGGAACGGTCACGGCCGTGCCACTCCTCCACGACCACGGGACTGGACGTCCCCAGCGCGACGCCGACGGGCCGGCCGGTGAGCGCCGCCACCGACGCGGCGCCGACCGCGATCGTCATGGGATCCCGCACCGTCACGGGCAGCGGCCCCACGGTGAGCGTGATCCGCTCGGTGGTGAGGCCGATCGCCGTCGCCAGCGCGAACGCGTCGTAGGTTGCCATCTCGCCGATCCACAGCTCGGAGAAGCCGAGGGCGTCCGCCGTCCTCGCCGTCTCGAGCGCCTCCTCGGGTGGCCGGTCCTGCCAGAGCCCGAGGGACACCGCCAGCGCCGGCTGCCCGCCGGTCATCGCTGCCCCGCGAGCTCCGGGCCCCGCTTCCGCAGCGTCGCCTTGTCGATCTTCCCGATCGGCGTCTTCGGGAGGGCGTCGACGAAGACGACCTGACGCGGCGTCTTGAACTTCGCCAGCCGCGCACCGCAGTGGTCGATGACCTCGCGGTCGGTCAGCGACTGTCCCGGGTGGAGGGCGACCACCGCGACCACCGTCTCCCCGTACGTCTCGTGGGGGATGCCGATGACCGACGCCTCGGCGACGGCCGGGTGGGCGTGCAGCACGTCCTCGACCTCGCGCGGGTACACGTTGGAGCCGCCCACGATGATCATGTCGGTCTTGCGGTCCACGATGTAGATGTAGCCCTCGGCGTCGCGCATCCCGATGTCGCCGGTGTGCAGCCAGCCGTCGCGGATCGCCTCGGCGGTGGCGTCCGGGCGTCCCCAGTAGCCGGGCGTCACGTTGGCGCCGCGGATGAGGATCTCCCCGCGCTCGCCCGTCGGGGACTCGCCCTCCTCGACGGAACCGACCCGGACGTCGACGAGGGTGACCTCACGTCCGCAGGACGTGAGGCGCCGGTGCCCGTCGTCCAGGCTGTGCTCGTGGCGCCGCAGGATCGTGCTCAGCGTCGAGCTCTCGGTCAGCCCGTACATCTGGACGAAGATCGGCCCGAACCGCTCGAGCGCCCGCCGCAGGACGGGCTCCGGGATCGGCGCGGCGGCGTAGAACACGCCCTGGAGGCTCGACAGGTCCAGGCTGGTCAGCAGGTCGTCCCGCTCCAGGAGCAGCGCGATCATCGTGGGCACGAGCAGCATCTCGGTGACGCCGTACCGCTCGACGAGCGTGAGGACGCGTCCGGCCTCGAAGGGCACCGGGACGACCGTCATGCCCCGCATCAGCGCGGCCATGTGGGAGATGCACCCGGAGTGGTAGTACGGGCCGCAGGCGAGATAGACGCCCTCGGGGTTCGTGTAGCACTCCATCAGCCAGTTCGCGGCGCTGGACAGCAGGTTCGTGTGGGTCAGCTGCACGCCCTTGGGACGGCCGGTGGTGCCGCTCGTGTAGATGAGCATCGCCGTGGCGTCGGGGGCGACGTCGACGGCGGGCGGCTCCGCGGAGGCCCCGGCGAGCATCGTCTCGTAGTCCAGCGTGCCCGGCGCGTTGCCGCTCACGGTGACGACGTGACGCAGCGACGGGAGGGTGGCCCGTGCCGCGTCGAGGACGCCCAGCAGGTCGGCGGAGGTGACGACGACGGTCGCCCCGCAGTCCTCGAGGATGTACGCGACCTCCTCCTGCTTGAGCTTCTCGTTGACGTTGACCATGATCGCGCCGGCCATCGTGATGCCGAAGGGCAGCTCGGCGCAGGTCGTGCAGTTCCCGAGCAGCATCGCCACGCGGTCCCCCGGGCGTACGCCGAGCGCGGCGAGGCCGTTGGCGATCCGGGCCGAGCGGTCGGCGAGCTCCGCGAACGAGTAGCGGCGTCCGGCGTCGTCGTCGACGAGCGCGGTGCGGTCGGCCAGCATCCGGCCCTGTCTGGTGACGATGTCCCCGAGTACGCGCATGCTGCGGCTCCTTTCGGTGAGGCGGGTGAGTGAGGGCGAACTGGTCAGTCGACGGTCACGGAGACGGAGCCCATGCCGGTGAACTCGGCGTCGAACTCGTCACCGGCGTGGGCGTCGATCGCCCGGCAGGGCGATCCGGGGAGGACGACGTCGCCGGCGTGCAGGGCGATGCCGTAGTCGTCCAGCTTCTGCGCCAGCCAGCAGATGGCGCGGAGCGGGCTTCCGAGCACCTCGGACATCGGCGCGGCACCGACGACCTCGCCGTTGCGGCGGAGGGTGACCTCCGTCGTGCGGAGGTCGAGGCCGAGGGGCGAGAAGCCCCGCTCGGCGAGGACGAACAGCGCGGACGACCCGTTGTCGGCGACCGTGTCCGCCCAGCGCACGCGCCAGTCGGCGATCCGGCTGTCGACGATCTCGAGCGCCGGGGTGACGAACGCGGTCGCCGCCAGCACCTGTGCCGGGGTCACCGGGCCGCGGAGGTCCGCGGCGAGGACGAATGCGAGCTCCGGCTCCACCTTCGGGTGCACCAGGTCGGCGCGGCGGAACGACCCGCCGTCGGGGACCCACATCGTGTCGAACAGGTGGCCGTAGTCGGGTTCGGCGACACCCGCCATGTCCTGCATGGCCTTGCTGGTGAGCCCGATCTTCTTGCCGACGACCCGGTGGCCGAGGCCGCGCCGGATCTCGGCGACGGAGAGCTGCACCGGGTACGCGTCGTCGGGCCGGAAGTCCCCGGCCGCCGTCAGTGGCTCGATCGCGGTGACGCGCTGCTCGGCGTCCCACAGCCGGGCCGCCACGGCGGCGACCCCGGCGTCGTCGAGCCGCGGCACGGTGCCCGTCATCGCGCCGCTCCGGCCGGGGCGCGCTCGACGAATTCGAGGGCCAGCTCCTCGAGCATGTCCTCCTGGCCGCCGACGGCACCGCGCCGGCCGGCCTCGAGCAGCAGGTCGCGGGGCTCGACCCCGTACCGCGTCCCGACCTCGATCGCCTTGTGCAGGAAGCTCGAGTAGATCCCGGCGTACCCGAGGGTGAGACTCGCGCGGTCGATGACCTGCGGGGAGGTCATCTGCGGCCGCACGACGTCCTCGGCGACGTCCATGAGCGCGAACTCGTCGATGCCGAGGTCGATCCCCATCCGGCGGGCGACCGTCGCGAACACGTCGCCCTGGTTGTTGCCCGCTCCGGCGCCGAGCCCTGCGAGCGTGCCGTCGATGTACGTTGCGCCGGCCCGCATCGCGGCGAGGCTGTCCGCCACGGCGAGCCCGAGGTTGTTGTGCGCGTGGATGCCGATGTCGCACGAGACCGCCGCGCGGACCGCGGCGATCCGGTCGGTGACCTCGGACTCGAGCATGTGACCGGCCGAGTCGGCGAGGTACACCGCGTGCGCCCCCGCCTCCTCCATCATCCGGGCCTGCCGCGCCACCTCCTCCGGCGGCGCCATGTGGCTCATCATGAGGAAGCCCATGGTCGTGAGGCCCAGCTCGCGGCCGAGGGCGATGTGCTGGAGGCACACGTCCGCCTCGGTGACGTGGGTGGCCACCCGGACACCGCCGAGGCCGTGGTCGACGGCCTCCCGCAGCTCGTCCATGACCCCGATCCCCGGGACGAGCAGTGTGAAGAGCGTCGCGTCGCCGAGGACGGAGGCGGCCGCGTCGAACAGGTCGACGTTCTCGGTCCGGGCGAAGCCCTGCAGCAGCGAGGACCCGCCGAGCCCTGCGCCGTGCCCGACCTCGATGTTCCGGACGCCCGCGCCCACGAGCCCGGCGACGACGTCGCGGCAGAACTCGGGCGTGATCTCGTGGTCGACGGCGTGGCTGCCGTCCCTCAGCGTCGAGTCGACGTACTGGAATGCGGTCATGTCAGACGGTTCCGTTCTGCGCGGCGAGGGCGGCCGCCGGCTGGGGGCGCGCGGCGATCGCCTTCGCGACCGCGATGGCGGCGGCGGTCATGATGTCGAGGTTCCCGGCGTACGGCGGGAGGAAGTCCCCGGCGCCCTCGACCTCGGTGAACACGGTGAGCTTGGTCCCGCTCAGGGTCGGCCCCCGGAACCGGTATCCGGGCACGTAGGTCCGGACACGGTCGGCCACGGCGGAGACCTCCGCGCGCACGCGGTCGAGGTCGACGTCACCCTCGGCCAGCGCGTACACCGTGTTGTGCATGAGCGGCGGCGGGTCCGCCGGGTTCAGCACGACGATGGCCTTCCCGCGCCGGGCGCCGCCGAGCTTCTCGATGGCGCCCCGGGTCTTGTGGGTGAACTCGTCGATGTTCTGCCGCGTGCCCGGGCCGGCGCTCCGGCTGGCGACGGTCGAGACGATCTCGGCGTAGCCGACCTCGCCGAGGGCCCTGCGCAGCGCGTACACGACCGGCACGGTGGCCTGCGCGACGCAGCTCACCATGTTGATGTTGCGCGCGTCCAGGTGCTCCGCGAGGTTCACCGCCGGGATCACCATCGGGCCGACAGCAGCGGGCGTCATGTCGATCGCGCGGATGCCCGCGTCGGCGAGGCGCTCCGCGTGGACGAGGTGCGCCCGTGCGGTCGTGGCGTCGAACACCAGGTCGGGCCGGTCGTCGTGCGCCAGGATCCCGTCGATCCCGTCGGCCGTCGTCGCGTGCCCCCGGGACCGGGCGAGTGCGAGGCCCTCCGACGCCGGGTCGACGCCCGCGACCATCACCAGTTCCAGGGCCGGCTCCCGGGCGATCTTCAGCATCAGGTCGGCCCCGATGTTGCCCGAGCCGAGAATTGCCACCTTCATGCTCATGCCTCTCCTCGCGCCACCGGTGCCGGGGCGTCGTCTGATCCGAACTCGGTACCGGGGTGCGGTGCCGTGGGGTGCCGCCCGGAGCGGCGCACGTCCACCCCGCCGTCGCTCGGGAAGACCGCCCCGGTCACGTACGGCGCCTCCGACCGGCTGGCCAGCAGGACGTACAGCGCGGCGTGGTCCGCGGGCTCCGAGACGAACCCCAGCGGCACCGTCCCCGCGATGCGCTCCAGGAGCTCCGGCCGGTCGCCGAGGCCGCCGCGACCGAACGTGCCCTCGGACAGGCCCCGGAGCCCGGTCGCGGTGGCACCGGGGGCCACCGCGTTCACCCGCACGTCCGGCGCGAGCTCGTGCGCCAGCTGGCGCATCAGGCCCACCACGGCGTGCTTCGCCGCGACGTACAGCGCTCCCCCGCCGCCCGCGTACCGGCTGCTGCTGGACGCGGTGAAGATCAGGCTGCCGCGGGTGCACCGCAGCTCCGCCGCGACGGTGCGCGCGCACAGCAGGTGGCCCAGGACGTCGACGTCGAACAGCTCGCGGAACGCGCCCGGCAGGTCGCGGACCTCCGCGTCCTCGATCCGCGCCCACATGTCGTGGATGCCCGCGTTGGCGACCGCCGTGTCGAGCCGCCCGAAGGCGTCCACCGTGGACACCACGGCCTGCTCGTGCGCGCCGGGGTCCCGGACGTCACCGCCCACCACGACCACCCGTCCGGGATGGGCGGCGGCGACGTCGCGCAGTCCGTCGGGGCTGCGGTCCAGCACACCCACGCTCGCACCCTCGGCGAGGAACCGCTCGACCACCGCGCGCCCGATCCCGCCGCCGCCCCCGGCGACGAGGGCCACCTGGCCCGCCAACCGGCCCATGTCGTTCACAGGAACGTGTTGATGTTCTTGGACAGCAGCAGCGACTGCCCGAGGACCGCCTTGCGCCGCACGATGCGCAGGCCGTCGCCGGTCCGGCGCAGCACGTCCCGCCGCCGGGCGGTGAGCACGTCCTGCTCGTCGCGGTGCCGGTTGCGGTAGTTCAACAGGACCGAGTGGACGACGTACTCCCCGGCTCCGTCGTCCGTGTCCCCGGCTGCGATGTCCCCGGTTGCGATGTCCCCGGCTGCGATGTCCTCGACCTCGATGTTCGCGACGAGGTGGAAGTGCCGGGTCGCCGGGTCCTCGGCCCACGCGGTCTCCGCGTTGTACCGCGCGACGCGCCGGGACAGGTCCTGCAGGTTGTCGTCGAAGAACGCCATCTGCTCGGGGCGGATGCTGCCGATCGGGTCGCGTCGCTGCCGGTTGGTGACACCGGGGACCCAGTAGTGCGCGTCCTCGGTGAACAGCGCGAGCCAGTCGTCGTAGCGCTCCTCGTCCAGCAGGCGCGCCTCCCGGTACAGGAACCCGCTGATCTCGTGGTGCAGCGCGAGGGTCTCGAGGGCGCTCACGACGTCACCCGGTCCCACGAGTCGGCCTGCATGAGCTCGGCCCAGCGGCCCAGGAAGGCCCGCTGGTTCGCGTCGTTGACCTGGCCGCGGTACAGGTTGCCCGGCAGGTCCGGGTGGGTCGTGGCGGTGCCCAGGCCGAGGCCGTAGTACAGCCGCTGGCGCCGGGTGACGACGCCGTCGTTCGCCCGCGTCGCGTACTCCCAGTTCTCGCCGTCGTCCATCTCGAACACCCCGGCGGGCGCGAACGTCATCATCACGCCCTTGCGGTACGCGTCCTTGATCTCCTGCGGGGCGTTGCGGTTGACGAGGACCCAGGTCTGCAGCTCGATCTGTTGCGGGCCGCGGGGCTGCCACACCCGGAACGTGTTCTGGCCGGGCAGGAACGAGAAGTTCGGGAAGACGTTGACCGACGCCATCGAGCCGACCATCCGAGCGCGGGTGGGGCCCAGCCGCTCCGCCATCGCCGGCTCCCGCTCCCGCAGGTAGCGGAGGATCGCCCGGTCCCCGAGCGTGGCGGCGTTGCCGAGCAGGTCGAGGTTGAACTCCCAGCAGTGGCCGTTGACGTTGGCCTGGTAGCTCTCACCGTCCACGACGGACGCCACGCCCTTGCCGAGCATGGCACGGGCGCCGGAGTCGTGCGTCCAGCCGGCGTGCAGCGCGTCGCCCGCGAAGTTCTCCGCGGCGACCTTCCAGTTGCAGTTCAGCACCGAGCTGATGCAGCCGGGCAGGAACTCGGTACCGCCCTCGTCGTTGTCCAGCAGGACGTCGAGGTAGTAGGTGAAGTCGCCGAAGTACTCGGCCAGCGACGGCGCGCCCGGGTCGAACGTGCCGAACACCAGCCCCTTGTAGGTCGCCACCTGCGCGACCGGGGTGAGCCCCAGCTTGGTCCGGTCGAAGCCGGGGCTGCGGTCGAAGGCCGCCTGCTCGTGCATGCCGACCAGCGCGCCGTCCAGCCCGAACGACCAGCCGTGGTAGTTGCACACGAAGCCGCGGGTGTTGCCGGCCTCCGCGTGGCACACCACGTTGCCGCGGTGGGGGCAGCTGTTGAGGAAGGCGCCGATCTCACCGTCCCGCTTGCGCGTGACGATCACCCGGTCCTGGCCCATCGTCGTGGTGACGTAGTCGCCCGGCTTGGCGAGTTGCGACTCGTGCGCGAGGAACAGCCAGCAGCGCGCGAAGATCTGCTCGAGCTCCTGGGCGTACAGGTCCGGATCCCAGTAGATCGACCGGTCGACCCAGCCCTCCTCGGTGTCGACCAGGCGGCTGATGTCCACGGCGGACGCGGTGTTCACGCGACCTCCTCCTCTTCCTCGTTGTGCAGCACGGTGACGACTCCGCCGACGACCTCGACGCGGTACACGGCCAGCGCCACCGTCGCCGGGAAACACTGCGGCTCGCCGGTACGGACGTCGAAGCGCGCCCAGTGCACCGGGCAGAGCACCTCCTCGTCCTCGAGGTCACCGTCGGTGAGGCTCGCGAGCGCGTGGCTGCAGGTGTCCGCGGTGGCGTGGAAGCCGCTGGCGGTGTGGTACACGGCGATCGGGGCACCGCCGGGCACCTCGACGCGCCGCATCTCGCCCGGCGGGAGGTCCTCGGCCGGGCAGATCTCGAGCCTCCTCACGCGGCCACCTCCGCGGGCTCCCCGGTGGCGTGCACCTGGAGGAACCCGAGGCCGGTGATCCACTCGGGGACGGCGTGGTACGCGATGACCTCGCCGCGGGCGCCCGGCACGGCCGACATCGCCGCGACGAAGTTGCGGATCTCCAGGGCGCCGTTGCCGCCCTCGCGCAGCACGGTCTCGTCCGGCATCGCGCAGAGACCGTCGACGTCGCCGCGGACGACGTGGTCGAGGACCATCCGGTCGAAGTCGCCGTTGATACGGCCCATGTCCGCCGCGCCGACGGAGTGGCTGATGCCGCCGCTGCCGATGACCGCGACGCGCTCGTCGCCCGGCCACGCCTCCACGGCCTCCCGCAGGAGCCGTCCGAGCCTCGCGGCCCGGCGGATCGGGATGACCGGGTCGACGCCACAGGCGAGGTAGAACGGGATGACCGGCACGTCGCCGGCGGGGGCGACGATGAGCTGCTGCGGGACCGCGATGCTGTGGTCGACGGTGAGCACCTTCGCGCAGGCGAGGTCGAAGTCGTTCGCGAGGACGTGGCGCAGGACGTGGTCGGCCAGCTCGGGGTGGTGCGGGATCTCCCGGCGGTCCAGCCCCGGCATGCGGTCGATGGGGCCGTCGAGCTCCCCGATCCCGATCAGCGCCTGCGGCAGGCACCCGGGCCCGAACAGGATGTAGTGGTCCGTGCCGAACACCACCACGACGTCCGCGCGCAGGTCCCGCAGGCGGCGCGCCGCGTCCTCGTACGCCGCGAAGACCGCGTCCCGGCGCTCCGCCGGGATCGCGTCCGCGGCGGCGAACATCAGTGGGTCGTGCGGGACCAGGAAGCCCCCTACGATCCGTCCCATCGTCAGCTCTCCCGTTCCGTGGTGGTGGTGTCCGGCCCGGCGTCCGGCTGCAGCGGCGCGGCGATCCGGCGGAGGTACGCCGGGATGCTCTCGCCGGACAGGCGCCAGTAGCCCATGAGCAGCATCGGGTTCACGCCGCGCGCGGCGAGCTCGTGCAGGTCGAAGTCGCGCAGCAGGCGCACCTCGTCGACGCTCAGCCGGTACCGCGCGAGCAGGGCGTCCGGGTCCTCGCGGAACGCCTTCTTGGCGCCGCGGTCGACGCCCAGGTCGTAGAGGACCTTCTCCAGCATCGTGAGGCTCATCGGCAGCGCTCCGCCAGGAGGCCGACCTCGCGCACGAAGGCGTCGGGCCGCTCGAGCTGCACCCAGTGGCCGCACCGGCCGTACACGTGCAGGTCCGCATCGGGGAGGTGCGTGCTCGAGAACAGCGCCGCCTGGGGTGGCACGACGCGGTCCTCCCGGCCGTGCAGCACCACCGCCGGTGCGGTCACCTTGGCCAGGAACCCGGCGCTCGGGCCGTGGACGACCTCGTCCGGGGCGCCGGTGGGCTCAGGGATCAGCCGCCGGAACGCCTCCTGCGCGCCGGGCCGGGCCGAGAGCGTGTGGCGCTGCGCGACCATCTCCTCCGTCACGACCGCCGGGTCGTACGGGAAGCGCAGGAGCGACTCGCGCATGCTCTCCGCGCTCGGCTCGTACGACCAGCCCGAGCGGAGCCCGTCGGTCATCGGGAAGTCGCCTGCGGGCGTCCCCAGCAGGACGAGGCCCGCCACCCGGTCGGGGTGGAACACGGCGGTCGCGAGCGAGAGCGCGCCGCCGAAGCTGTTGCCCACGAGCACCGCGCGCTCCACGCCGACCGCGTCGAGGAAGGCCACCAGGTGCGCGACCCAGAGCCGCATGTCGTAGCGGCCGTCGCTCTTCAACTCGGTCAGCCCGTACCCCGCGATGTCGGGCGCCACGACGCGGAAGTCGCGGGCGAGCGCCGGCATCACGGGGCTCCAGTTGCTGTACGCGCTGACCCCGGGCCCCGAGCCGTGCAGCAGGACGAGTGGACTCCCGGACCCGCTGTCGTGGTAGTTGGTCCGGTGGCCGGCGGCGTCGACGGTCAGGCCCGCGACGGGGTCCGCACTCAGAGAAGCCACGGTGTACCTCGTTTGATTGATTGATAAATCGGCTGGATGACAGCACAGTAAGGGGGCGACAGCGGAGTGTCAACGACTTCGGGCACAACCCGTGATCGCCGGACCGCACCGGCCCTGGGGACGGTGCGGACTACGCTCGGCGGATGGCCGGGCAGACGCCGCCGACCCCGTACCGCAGAGGACTTCCGTGACAGAGCAGGTATCCACCGATCGGGCCGACGCGCCCCGGCGGCCGGCCGGCGGGGACGACTCGGAGTGGGAGAAGCGGCGCCGCGAGATCCTCGAGGCGGCGGCCGAGGTGTTCTTCCAGCGCGGGTTCGACCGCGGCACCACCAAGGAGGTCGCCGCCCGCGTCGGGCTGACCCAGCCGGCGATCTACCACTACGTGGGCAGCAAGCAGGACCTCATGATCGAGATCGCCCGGCAGGTGGACGCCGACTTCTCGGCGGCCATCGCCGAGGCCCTGGCATCCGGGCCCGACCCGGTCACGCAGTTGCGCAGCGTCGTGTACTCGTTCATGCGGGCACTGAGCCGGAACCGGCGCTCGTTCGCGGTGTACTGGAAGGAGTACCGGGCCATCCCCCCCGAGGTGGCGAAGTCCGTGACCGCCCACCAGCGCACGTTCATCGAGCAGGTGACGGCGCTCGTCGCGAGGGCGCAGGAGGCGGGCGTGCTGCCTGCCGACCAGCCCACCGAGATCGTGACGCAGGGAATCCTCGGGATGCTGTCGTGGACGTACTGGTGGTACCGGCCGGACGGGCCGTCCACGCCGGAGGACATCGCGCGCGGCTTCCTCGCCCTGATCGGCCTGCGGGAGGACGAGGGCACGTCCGCGTAGCGCCCTCTCCTTCCGTCGGAGTTCAGCGCGACGGAGCGCCGAACCAGTGGCCCAGCGCCTCCCCCGGCCCCGCCTCTCCCCCGTCCGACGCCCAGCACACGTACCCGTCCGGCCGGACCAGCACCGCGGCGGCGGGTGGCTGCCCCGCCGCGGTGACCGCGACGCGGTCGACCCGCCCGGCGTACCCCGGTACGTCCGGCGGGTCCCCGCCGAACCCCACCAGGACGCCCCGCCCGCTGTGCAACAGCGCCGCCACCCGCCCCGCTCCCCCGGCGAGGTCGAGATCCGGCATGCGCCGCCCCAGGAGCGCGTGTGGTGGGGCGCCCGGCATCGCGTACCGGACGTCGAGGCCCGCGACCAGCTCGGTGAGGTACCGCCGGGTGTCCGGCAGTTCCAGCAGGGCCGCGACGATCTCGCGCAGCGCCGCGATGCCCTCGCCGCGGTGCGCCTGCATCAGCACGTCCTGTGCCCGGACGCTCCCGATCACCCGGGCGGCCACCGGGTGCCTCTCGGAGTGGTAGGTGTCCAGCAGCCCCGGCGGGGCCCACCCGCGGACCGTGGCGGCGAGCTTCCACCCGAGGTTGAACGCGTCCTGCACGCCGAGGTTGAGTCCCTGCCCGCCGAGCGGCGGGTGGATGTGGGCGGCGTCCCCGGCGTACAGCACGCGGCCGGTCCGGTACGCGGAGAGCTGCCGGTACGCATCACCGAAGCGCGTCGCCGCCCGCACCGAGGCCAGCACGACCTCCGGGCCGTGCACGGCGGCGAGGGCGGCCTGCACCTCCCCGGCGGTGACGGGGAGGTCCCGGTCCACGTCCGTGCCGAAGACCAGCCGGTACGTGCCGTCACCCTGCGGCGTCAGCAGCGTCCAGCGTTCCCCCCGGCGGGTGATGTGATCGGCGAACGTCCCCGCCTCGGGGCGCAGATGCCGCTCCGCCTCCGGGGTGAGCACCACGTCGGCGGTCACCGCGGTGTAGGTCGCGGGTGTGCCGGGGAAGTCGGCCCCGAGCAGCTTCCGCACGGTGCTGTGTGCCCCGTCGGCGGCCACCAGGTACCGCCCCCGGACCGGCGGGCGCCCGGCGACGGCGGCGGTGACCCCGTCGACGGACGGGGACACCCCGGTGACCTCGCACCCCCGCCGGATGGCGGCGCCCAGCGCCCCCGCCCGGCTCCCCAGGCACGCCTCGAGCGTGCCCTGCGAGAGGCCGAGCCACGGGTGGCGGCTGTCGGTCACGCCGGGGTCCAGTCCCAGCGCGGCGAAGTGGCCGCCCGACGGCGCCACCGGCGCGGAGGCGAGCATCGGGGCGAGCAGGCCGCGGGCGTCGAGCACCTCCGCGGTCCGCGGCTGTACGCCGGGGGCCCGGGACCGCCCGTCCGGGGAGCCGTCCCGCTCCAGCACGACGGCGCGCACCCCGGCGAGCCCCAGCTCGTACGCGAGCATCAGGCCGGTGGGCCCGGCACCGACCACGATCACGTCGACGTCCACGCGCGCCCCCTGCCGGCCCCGGCGGGCCTCGTGCGGACCATCGTGCCGCGGTCGGGACCCGGGCGCCGTCGCCTACCCGTCACCTGCCCGGTGCGGCACGGGGCAGCCCGGCGGGAACGTGCCGAGCCGCGTCACGTCGTACCCGTGCGGATGGCTGCGGATCGTGCTCATCCGGCGGGCGGGGAACGGCTCCGTCCGCGGCGGCAGGAACCGTACGACGCGACCGCGCAGCCGCAGCGCCCCGCGCACCAGGGTCCGTTCGATGCCGGTCGGCCGGCGGTACCGGAACGCGGCGAGCAGCGGATCGTCCATCAGCGCGAGCGCCACCCGACGCGCGACCGCCCGCGGCAGGAGGTTGTTCGGCGGGAACGTCGCCATGAGCCGCAGCGTGGCGTCCGACACGGCCCTGGCGCGGGGGTCGAAGGCGAAGTGGTCCCGCTCGTAGCCGTCGAGGCACTCGGCGAACTCCCGGTGGCCCGCCGGGATGTCCCGGATCCCCAGGTGGCGGCCCAGTGCGCGGTAGTAGTGCGCGCTCGCCTCGCGCTCGTTCTCGGTGAGCCGGCGCCAGCCGTACAGGTCGAGCCACCGGATCGGCATGACGACGAAGGTCGAGAGCACGTAGCGCATGTCGTCGCCGGAGATGCGGTAGCGGTGGTGCATCTGGTTGATCCGGCGCACCGCGGCACGTCCGGTCGCGGCGGCGAGGCCGTGCTCGACGACGGCGTCGAGGAGCAGGGCGGTGTCGTCGTACCGCCTCTGGGTGCGCTCGGTGAGCTCGCCGGTCTCGGAGAGCAGCCGCCCGATGCTCGGCACCGCGTAGGTCCGGTACAGGGCGTACGACAGCGACTGCGTCATGTCCCACGGGAACTCGTGGGTCACGAGGATCCGGTAGATCTCGTGGTGGTCCCGCTCGGGATCCAGGCACGCGATCCGGTCTGCCCAGTGGTACCGGTCCATGCCCCCGCCTCAGAGCAGCGCGCGTACGGCGGACTCGAGCGCCGCGGCGGCCGTGGCCAGCGGCGTCACGGTCGTCACCGCGTCGGTGATCCCGGTGAGCAGCCTCCGGATCGTCCCGGGATCCCGTTCCGGCGCACCGAGCTGCTCCTCGAGGGCGGTCGTGGCCGCCCGCAGCTCCGCGGGGTCGGGTACCGCGTCCGCGTGACGGCGCAGCTCCTCGCGGAACTCCGCCAGACGGTCCGCGGCCTCCTGCCCCGCGCCGGCCGAGCCGTCCCCGGAGATGCGGGCACCCCGGCCCACGGCGAGGTTCCCCGCCCGGACCGACCCGCCGAACACGACGATCCCCTCGTTGTCACCAGTCGTCATGCTGCTGCCTCCCCGCCGTCGTCGCCACCCTCCTGACCCGGGCCGTGACCTTCGCTGCCGTGCCCACGGCGAGCGACTCCGCCTGCAGGCTGCCGCCCGTCATCAGCACGCCCTGGTTCAGGATCGTCCCCTGGCGGTCCGCCAGGTCGGACGTGTCCACGTCGCTCTCGTCCAGGACCGCGATCACCGTGTCGAGGACGGCCGGCTCGAGCAGCTTCACGTAGCGCTCGCGGTCGAGCCGCTGGAAGTACCGTGAGTACCTCGCCGACGTGCCCAGTTGCCGGACGGTGGTGCGGGCGCCGACATCGGCCACAGCCCCGGCCCGCACAGCCGCCCGCTCCGACCACCGGTCCATCGGTTCGGCCACCCACACCCGGAACCCCGCGAGCAGCACCCTCGGTACCGCCAGCGCCACGGCGGCCGGCGTGGCGGCGGCGGCCCGGCCGGCGAGCGCGAACGCCCGGCCCACCGTCGGGGCCGACTCCATCAGGTCGACCGCGGACCACGCCTCGTTCGCCGGGGGCAGGAAGGAGTAGTTCGCCTCGGCGTACAGCCGCCCCCGCACCACCAGGAACCGGAGGAAGATCGACATCACGATCTGCCCGCCCCACCCGGTGACCTGGATGCGGTGGTAGTGCCGGATGCCCGGTGCGGTGGTGTCCGCGTACCCGCGGACCACGGCAGGATCGAGGTACCCCACCGGCCGGGTGAGCGGGCCTCCCGGCCGGATCGGCAGCGCGTCGGCCCGGGTTCCGTCGATCCACACGCCGTCGCTCACGGAGAGCCCGTCGAGGCCCGACGCGAGCACGGCGGCGACGACGCGTTCGCGCAGCACGCCGAGGCCGACCGGTCTCGGGGTGCGCCGCACACCGACGACCTCCTTCCCCTTCTCGAGGTCGACCGCGAACGACCAGCCGCCGAGGTCCACCCCGCTCCCCACGAACGGCGCGAACCCGCTGTAGACCGTGACGTTCACCGCCTGCGCCCGTTCGATCTCGGCGATCCGGGCGCGGAGCCGCGGGCTCGTCGGGAGCCGCAGGTCCGGCTCCCGGGGTCGCAGTCTCGCGGCGAGCACCTCGTACCGGACGACGGCAACCTCGACGAGTACGACACCCCATGCCGCCAGCAGCAGGGCGCCCAGCCGGGGGGATCTGCCGGACGCCGACGCAGCCGCCGCGCCGAGCACGATCACCGCCAGGACGAGGTCGCGCCAGAGCCGGCGCCGGTACGCCGCGACGCAGTGCCGGATCACCAGGCCGGTGTCGATCCCGCCTGCCGGGCCGACCGCGCGGCGCGGCTGCCGGTACACCGCGTCCAGTACCTGACGGGTGAACACCCGGCTGAGATGCGCCCCGGCACAGAGGTGCCGGGTGCTCGCGCCGTCGGCCGGGCTCGTGGTCGCCGGATCCGCCCGGAGCTCACCCGCGGACGTCGCGGTCATGGCCACCTCCTAGTGCAGGCTCAGGAACTCGACGTCGGACACGGCGATCACGTCGACGGGCGCCGGGGTGGTGGCATCGATGCGCATCACGACCTTCGTCGCCGTCACGTCGACGTCGACCGCCTGCAGGTCACGGCTGGCCGGGTCCGGCGAGAACCCCTGGGCCCGCCCGTCGTCGAAGACGAACGTGACGTGCTCGAGCCGGCGGCTCACCGTGAACATGTCCGCGCCGGTGTCCGGGTCCACGGCGGTGTACCCGGCGGTGAGGTCGATCTGTCGGAGGTGCATCGGACGGGCGAAGAAGAACGTCAGGCGCTGCCCCACGCCGTCCCCCCGGATCAGCCAGACCGTCGAGATGTCGTGGTCGACGAGGTTCTCCGGGGCGTACCGCGTCGCGTCGGCGGGATCCGTCAGGGTGCTGGACGCGAACACGGCGACCGGTGTCACGCGGTCCATGGAGTAGGGGTCGTACACCGGGACCGGAACGGCGCTGGGGGTCAGGAGCACCTGCAGGACCACCACCACCAGCGTGACGGCCCCGACCCCCACCCCGGCCAGGGTCCAGCCGGTGCCCGCTCCCCCGCGTGGCGGTGTCAGGAGCAGGGCGAGCCCCGCCACGACCGCGAGGCACGCGAGCACGGCGGGGATCGCGTGGTGGCGGGACCCGGTCGCGTTCACGCCGAGGAACGCGACCACCACGACCAGGACACCGGCGCGGCGTGCGGTCGTGGGCGTCGCGCGGACGGCCGTCAGGGCGGCCCCGATGCGGGGGAGGGTGTCTCCGGAGCGCGCCATGGGCCCCCTCCGCACGGTACGACGTGCTCCGTGCCGCCTCGGATCATCCCACCGGCGGCTCCGCGGTGGCCACGATCGTCGCCGGTCCGACACGGCGCCGCGGCGACCGGTCCGGGTCGGCGTGAGGGGCGGTGCCGTGGAGCAGCCGTGGCACGAAGAGTCCCAGCCGGAGGGCGGCCACCGCCACCACGGTCCGCGACGCCCCGTCGAACTTCGTGAGGATGTGCTCGATGTGCGCGGAGACGGTGCGTTCGGTGATGCCGAGCCCGGTCGCGATCGCGTGGCTCGGCCATCCCTCGACGAGCAGACCGAGGACCTCGAGCTCGCGGCGTGTGAGGCGGCGCAGGTCCGCCGGCGGTGACAACGTCACGACGGCGGCGAAGTGGTACGGCGGATCGGGCGGCGCGCGCATCACCGAGACCCGGAGGTACCCGTCCGCGTCGGGAACGAGGAAGGTGCCGAACGAGGACCCGCCCGCGAGCTGGTCGGCGGCGGCCTTCAGCACCCCGGAATCCTTCACCAGCAGTGCGTGCGGGTGTAGTCCGGGCAGGGACAGGGCGGTACCGGCGTTCGTCACCACCACCCCGGCGACGGCGTCGTGCACCATCGCCGCCACCGCCGACACCGACCGCAACGGGTCGACGGCGTGGGCGATGAGCGGCGCCAGCACGCCGAGCAGCTCCCGCGCCGCGTCGGTGGGCGGTACCGGCGATTCGGTGTGCATGGCCACCACGCCGAGGTACCGCCCGTCGGGCGTGAACAGCCCGACGCCGATGCCCTCGCAGAACCCCGCCGGGAGCAGGTACTCGGCCCAGGTGCGCACCACCTCCGGGGGGCCGGGGAAGTCGCAGACCCGGGTCGGCGCGCGGTGCCGCTGCATGCCCAGCGTCTCGATGTCCTCCATGAACGCGGGGGCGTCGAGGACCGCACAGATCCGGTCGCTGTAGCCGTGGCGGGCCAGCGGGAGGTGCTCGCGGCGGTCCGGGTGCAGCAACGTGACGAACGCCGCCTCGTGGGGGATCACCGGCCGGAGCCGTTCCAGCACGGCCTCGGCGCGCTCGGCGGCGGTACCGGCCGTGGCGGCGATACCCGCGACTTCCTGCACGAGAGGGGAGCCGTCCGTGGGCGGCCCGGCAGTGGCGGGACGTGCCGACATGATCCCCCCGGTCCTCGTCGACAAGGAGGTCACCTCGCGCGCGGTGCCGGGGCGTGGGGCCGGTGCCCGGCAGAGCGCGGATGTCCTCGCTCGTGCACCCCCATCCTGCGACTCATCGGTGCCGCGGCGCCAGACCCACCGTCATCATGTCGTCACGCCGTGATCACCGACGGATCCGCTCATCGGACCGCGTACCCCGTTGCGCCGCCCACCTGTGTCGTGGGTACCCACGTCCCGTCGGTGCTGCCGTTGGGCACCTGCCGGAGGACCGGCCACCCGGCGTGCCGTCCCGCGGTGGACGGCGGATCTTGCCGGGAGGCCCTACCGTGACCGCCATGCCGCGTACCCGCCTCTATCGCAACGGTGTGCTGGAACGCGAGGACTTCCCCGTCGAGGAGGTCTCCGACCACCTCACGGACCCGGGGGCGACGGTGTGGCTGGACTACTGCGCGCCGAGCGCGGAGGACCTCGCCACGCTGAGCGAGGAGCTCGACCTCCATCCGCTGGCGGTCGAGGACGCGGTCCAGGCCCACGAGCGGCCGAAGCTCGACCGCTACGAGTCGCACCTGTTCGTCACGGCGTACGCGGTGACGCTCGACGGCAGCACCGGACAGCTGTCGAAGTCGGAGATCGCCGCGTTCGTCACGCCGAACGCCCTGGTGACGGTCCGCAAGGACGACGGGTTCGACATCGACGCGGTCGTCGCGCGCTGGGACGAGTCGGCCGATCTGGCGAAGTCGGGGGTGTCGTACCTGCTGTGGGGGCTGCTCGACTCGGTCGTCGACGGGCACTTCGCCGCGGTACAGGAGCTCGACGGCGCGCTCGAGTCCCTCGAGGACCTGCTCTTCGACGAACGGCCGCACAACCGGCAGGTGCAGCGCCGCTCGTTCGAGCTGCGCAAGAGCCTCGTCCTGTTGCGCCGGGTCGTCCTGCCGATGCGCGAGGTGGTGAACTCGGTGCTCCGCCGCGACCTGAACGTGGTCGACGACGCCATGACGCCGTACTTCCAGGACGTGTACGACCACGTGCTCCGGGTGACCGAGTGGACCGAGTCGATGCGGGACCTCGTGACCACGATCCTCGAGACCAACCTGACCATCCAGGGCAACCGGATGAACCTGATCATGAAGAAGGTGACGAGCTGGGCCGCCATCATCGCCGTCCCCACGGCGGTCACCGGATTCTACGGGCAGAACGTGCCCTACCCCGGCTTCGGGCACCCGCTGGCGTTCTGGACGTCGAGCGCGCTCATCGTGGCGCTCTCCGGTGGGCTGTACTGGGCGTTCCGGCGACGCGACTGGATCTGACGCGGTTTCGGCGTGACTCCCGCGGGCAACACCCAGGCATGGCCCGACGGAGCGTGGCCGACCAGTTCGTCGAGATCCTGCTCGCCGCGGGCGTCCGGCGGATGTACGGCGTCGTCGGCGACAGCCTCAACCCGGTGGTGGACTCCGTGCGCCGGCATCCCGGCCTCGACTGGGTGCACGTGCGCCACGAGGAGGTGGGAGCCTTCGCGGCGGGCGCCGAGGCGCAGCTCACCGGCCGGCTCGGCTGCTGCGCCGGGAGCTGCGGGCCCGGCCACGTCCACCTCGTGAACGGCCTGTACGACGCCCATCGCAGCATGGCCCCGGTCCTGGCCCTCGCCGCCCACGTGCCCAGCACCGAGATCGGCACCGGGTACTTCCAGGAGACGAAGCCGGAGCTGCTCTTCGCGGACTGCAGCCACTCGTGCGAGATGGTCATGCGGCCCGAGCAACTGGCGCGGGTCACCCAGATCGCGGTCCAGCAGTCGATCGGCCGCGGCGGCGTCTCGGTGGTCGTCCTGCCGGGCGACGTGGCCGGGCAGGAGGCGAGCGGCGCGTACCTCGAGCACGCCTACCGCCTGGACCAGCGGCCGCAGGCCCGGCCGTCCGAGGCGGTCCTCGACGAGCTGGTCCGGCACGTGGACGAGGCCCGGCGGGTCATGCTGTTCTGCGGGCGCGGGGTCGCCGGGGCGCACGACGAGGTCGTCGCGCTCGCGGAGCGGCTGAAGGCCCCGGTCGGCCACTCGCTGCGCGGCAAGGAGTGGATCGAGTACGACAACCCGTACGACGTCGGGATGAGCGGCCTGCTCGGCTACGGCGCCTGTTACGAGGCCATGCACGGATGCGAACTGCTGATCCTGCTCGGCACCGACTTCCCGTACGTGCAGTTCATGCCGACCGAGCCCCGGGTCGTGCAGGTCGACGTGAGCCGGGAACGGCTGGGCCGTCGCTCCCGGCTGGACCTCGGCGTGTGGGGCGACGTGCGCGAGACCGTCGCGTGCCTGCTGCCGCGAGCGGCGGAGAAGACCGACCGGGGCTTCCTCGACCGGATGCTCCGCCGGCACCGCGAGCTGGTGGCGCGCGTCAACGCGTACAGCAGCGAGGTCCACGGCCGCCGCCCCATCCACCCCGAGCAGGTCGCCGCGACGCTGGACGACCTCGCCGCCGACGACGCCGTGTTCACGGTGGACACCGGGATGTGCACGGTCTGGGCGGCCCGGCACCTCCGGGCCAGGCCGGGGCGCCGGTTGCTCGGGTCGTTCAACCACGGCTCGATGGCCAACGCGCTGCCGCAGGCGATCGGTGCCCAGCTCCCCGACCGCGGGCGGCAGGTGGTCGCGCTCGCCGGGGACGGCGGGTTCGCGATGCTGATGGGCGACTTCCTCACCCTGCTCCAGTACGACCTGCCCGTGAAGATCGTGCTGTTCGACAACGGCACCCTCGGCATGGTCGAGCTCGAGATGCTCGTGTCGGGCCTCCAGCCCTACCAGACCAGGCTCGCGAACCCGGACTTCGCCGCGATGGTGCGCGCGGCCGGGATGACCGGCATCCGGGTGGAGGACCCCGGGGACGTCCGGGACGGGATCCGGGAGGCGCTCGCGGCTCCCGGCCCCGCCCTCGTCGACGTGGTGACAGACCCGAACGCGCTGTCGATGCCGCCCAAGATCACCGGTGAGCAGGTGAAGGGGTTCGCCCTCGCGATGAGCCGGATCGTGCTGGCGGGGGACGCGGACGCCGCGCTGGACATGGCCAGGAGCAACATCAGGAACGTCCCCCGCCCCTGACCCCTCAGTCGTCCGACACCAGTCCCTTCGCCCCGCACGGCGCGAGCTCCGGGTCCTGCCACCGCGGGACCGTCTACCGGCGACGGTCCCCTGAGCCCCGCCCGCGTCAGGACACCCGGATCCGGTCCCCGGGGTGGATCAGGTCCGGGTGGTGGATCCGGGGGTTCAGCCGGAGGAGCGCGTCGAGCGGGATCCGGTACGCCGCCGCGATCCCGCCGAGGGTGTCGCCGGGCGCGACGACGTGGAACCGCGGCGCCGGGGCGGGTCCCCCGGCCGAGGCGTACTGCGGTCGGCAGTACCCGCGGACGAAGCGCGTGGAGCGTGTGCGCCGGTACACGCCGTCCTGTCCGTCACCGGGGTTGGTGTTGCCCTCGACGGTCTCCAGGAACCCGTTCCCCGGCGTCCCGGCCACGATCCCGATGTGGTCGAACGGGTGGACGCCCCAGGAGAAGCAGACGAGATCGCCAGGCAGCGGCGTCGCCACGTAGCGCCCCAGCGCCCGGTAGTGGCGCGCGAACATGGTCACCGTCGTCGCCTCGTACCGGTGCGGGACCCCGGCCTTCCAGAGGCACCAGCTCACGAAGATCGCGCACCACTCCGTGAAGGGCAGGTGCAGGTCGCGGGAGTACTTCTGCCGGTTGCCCGCGGACCCGCCGCCCGTCTCGCGGACGCCGATCTCGCCGCGTGCGACCTGCAGCAACCGCTCCGCGGTGCCGGCGGGTGCCGGTGCCGCCGCCGCCTGCGCGGGCACCGGCTGGGGCTCCTGCGGGCCGTCCTCCGGGTACAGCCCGCTGTCCCACCTCGTGACCAGCTGGTACGGGTCGTCGGGGACGGACGGGTCGTCTGCGAACACCGCCTGGTCCCCGGCCGGCGGGTCGTCGACGTACGCGGTGGCGGGGTCCGTGCCGTGGGGGGTCAAGGCGTGCCTCCGGGGGGTGAGGTGGGCGCACACGGCGCCGTCACCTCACCAGAGCAGGCACCCCCACCCGCCGCGTGTCCGGAGGGCCGTATCCGTGCGGTCGGGTTCCCGTCAGCCGTGGAGCGTCAGCCGATGCCCGTGCAGAGGACGGCCGGCCCGCGGCGGATACGTCGTATCTCCCGCCGCCCGCCGTCCTCTGCAGGAGAGGAACCCGAGGAATGTGGAGGACACAGTGGACAGTGCCGCACCCGATCGGCGCGGACCGCACCACGCCGGGCGCACCGTGCCGGCCGGAGGACCGCTCCGGCCGGAGCCCCGGCTCCACGCCGTGCCCGACGCCACGCCGCCCGGCCGGCGGCCCCGCCGCGCTGCGGCGCGTCCCGCGACCCTGCGCGAGGCCACGGCGGCGCTGGACGCCCGCCGGGACGAGGTGTCGGCCGGACCCGGCCCGGCGGCGACGGCGCGGCAGCACGCGGCCGGCAAGCTCACCGCCCGGGAACGCATCGACCTGCTGCTGGACCGCGGGTCGTTCACCGAGCTGAACCCCTTCGCCCGGCACCGCGGCACCGGCCTCGGCCTCGCCGACCGCCGCCCGCCCACCGACGGGGTCGTCACGGGCTGGGGCACGGTGGACGGCCGGACGGTGTTCGTGTTCGCCCACGACGCGCGGATCTTCGGTGGCGCACTCGGCGAGACGTTCGCCGCGAAGATCCACGAGCTCATGGACCTCGCCGAGGCCACCGGAGCACCGGTGATCGGCCTGAACGACGGCGGCGGCGCGCGGATCCAGGAGGGCGTCCTCGGGCTGGCGGGCTTCGGCGGCATCTTCGCCCGCAACGCCCGCGTCTCCGGGGTGATCCCGCAGATCAGCGTGGTGCTCGGGCCGTGTGCAGGCGGTGCCGCCTACTCCCCCGCGCTCACGGACTTCGTGTTCGTGGTGCGGGACACGGCGAAGATGTTCGTCACCGGGCCGGACGTCGTGGAGGCGGTCACCGGCGAGCGGATCAGCCTCGAGGACCTCGGCGGTGCGGTGGTCCACGCCGCGCGGACGGGCGTCGCGACGTTCCTCGCCGAGGACGAGGCGGGCTGCCTGGACGACGTGCGGTACCTGCTGTCGTACCTGCCGGCGAACAACCAGGAGGCGCCGCCGTACCACCCTCCGTCCGACGCGCCGGACCGCCGGTGCGACGCGCTGCTGGACCTGGTGCCGCTCGACGCGCGGCAGGGGTACGACGTCACGGACGTGATCGCCGAGATCACCGACGACGGCGAGTTCCTCGAGGTGCAGCCGCACCGGGCGGGCAACGTCGTGTGCGCGTACGCGCGGCTCGACGGGCACGTGGTCGGCATCGTCGCGAACCAGCCGTCGGTCCTCGCGGGCGCCCTCGACATCGCGGCGTCGGAGAAGGCCGCGCGGTTCGTCCGCACGTGCGACGCGTTCAACGTCCCGCTCGTCACGCTGGTCGACGTGCCGGGGTTCCTGCCGGGGTCCGAGCAGGAGCACGGCGGCCTGATCCGGCACGGCGCGAAGCTGCTCTACGCGTACTGCGAGGCGACCGTTCCGCGCATCCAGGTCGTGCTCCGCAAGGCGTACGGCGGGGCGTACATCGTCATGGACTCGAAGTCCATCGGCAGTGACCTGTCGTTCGCCTGGCCGTCCAACGAGATCGCCGTGATGGGCGCCGAGGGGGCGGCGAACATCATCCACCGCCGTGACCTCGCCGCGGCTCCCGACCCGGAGGCACTGCGCGCGGAACTGGTCGCCGAGTACCAGGAGCGCCTCATGACACCGTACGTGGCGGCGGAGTGCGGCCTGGTCGACGACGTGATCGACCCGGCGGACACCCGCGCGGTGCTGATCCGGTCGCTCGCGATGCTGCGGGCCAAGGCGAGGGCCCTCCCGCACCGCAAGCACGGGAACATCCCGCTGTGACCGCCCCCCAGACCCCCTGGGTCGTCCGGGGATGTCCCTCGGACGAGGAGCTGGCCGCGGTGATCGCGGTCCTCTCCGCAACGCGGGCCGAGGCACCGTCGCCGGCCCGGCACCGTCGCACGTGGAGCGCCCGTCCGTGGCGGGGGCCCACCGCCTGGGGCCCGGTGGCCCCGCCGTGGCGGATCGGACGACCGGCCGCCTGAGCCGGGCACGTGCAGGCCCCCGCCCCTCTCCGGGGCGGGGGCCTGCACGTCTCAGCGGGCGGTGCGCCGGTACAGGCCCTCGAGCTCGCGGCGGAGAGCCAGGGCGCGGTCGATCGCGTCCTGGGCGGCGGCGTAGGCGAGTCGCTCCGACTCACGGGCACGCGTCGCCTCCGCCTCGGCGGCGTGCAGCTTCACGGTGGCGTCGGACGCGACCGACCACGCGGTACGGCAGCGGTCGCAGGACGGGGCGGTGTCCCGGCGCCGGGTGCAGGTGCTCCTCATGCACGGACAGACCGCGCGGGTGCCGCGGTGATACCCGGCGTATCTCACCGCGGACGGCGCCCTCTGCAGTGGGAAGGCGCACCACCACCACACGAGAGGGACACACATGCACCGCGACTCCGCTGTCACCGCCGTCTGGACGGACTTCGGCGGCGTGCTGACCCCGCCCGTCGAGGAGACGATGGCGCGCTTCGCCGAGCGCATCGGCGCCCTTCCCTACCAGCTCCGCGAGGCGATGCAGCAGGTCGGCCGCGAGCTCGGCACCGACATGATGGCGCCGCTCGACATCCCGCTGCTCACCGAGGCGCAGTGGAGCCGGCGCGTCGAGCGTGTCCTGCGGGAGCGCTTCGGAGTCGACGCGGACCTGGGCGACTTCGGTGGCCACTGGTTCGACGACAGGCCGGCCAACCAGCGCTGGGTGGACTTCCTGCTGGCGCTGCGCCGCAACGGCTGGTTCGTCGGGATGCTGTCGAACATGGTGCCCTCCTGGGAGGCGCACTGGCGGCGGATGGTGCCGGCCGACGCGCTGTTCGACGCGGTCGTCTCGTCGTACCAGGTCGGTTGCCGCAAGCCGGACGCCGCGATCTACCACCTGGCCGCCGCCCGCGCCGGCACCGAGCCGGGGCGCTGCGTCCTCGTGGACGACCTCGAGAAGAACTGCGCCGGCGCCCGCGCGGCCGGCTGGCAGGCCGTCCACTTCCGCGACACCGCGCAGGCCGCGGCAGAGCTGAACCTGCTGCTGAGCGCCCCGGCCACCAAGGCCGGCTGACCACCCCGAACGACCTCACCGGAAGGAACACCGCCTCCATGCGCCAGCTCCACACGCACACCATCGACGTCCCCGTCCGCCTGCCGGACCGCCGGCACGAGCAGCTCCTGGTGCGCCTGGTGGTCAGCGTCCCGGCTCCGGCGACAGCGCCGGTGCCGGTGCCCGTCCCGGCCGGTCCGGCCGAGCACGACGACCGGCTCCTCGGCGAGTTCTACGACTGAGCCTCCCGGCACGGAGCGGGCCCGCACCCCCCCCGGGGTGCGGGCCCGCTCCGTGTGTGCGGTCAGCTCGCCCGGAGCTCCTCCGTGGCCCGCTCCAGGGCCGTCGCGCCGCCCCAGCGCTCCAGGGCGCCGCCCATCGCCATGCCCCCGCCGAACGCGGCCAGCAGCACGACGTCGCCGCCGCGCACCACGCCTCGCCGGACGGCGTCGTCCAGCGTCACGGGCAGCGACGCCGCCCCCGTGTTGCCGTACTGCCGGACGGTCAGCCGGGTCTGCTCGGTGAGGCCGAGCCGTCCGGCCAGCTCGATGAGCATGACCCCGTTGGCCTGGTGCGGCACGAAGTGGTCCACGCCGCCGGCGCCGTGGGCACGGAGGAGGGAGCCGATCATCGGCGGCACGTGCTCGGCCACGTACCTCCGGACCGCGCGCCCGTCCATCCGGAAGAAGTGCGCGCCGTCGGCGACGGTCTCCGCGGACGCGGGGAGGCGGCTGCCACCGGCGGGCACCCCGATGAGCCCGTGGTGGCGGCCGTCGCTGCGCAGCTCGAGGCCGAGCAGCCCGTGGCCCGGCGGGACCGGGCCCACCACGACAGCACCGGCACCGTCGCCGAACAGGACGGCGGTACGCCGGTCGGTGTGGTCCAGGATCCGCGAGTACACGTCCGAGCCGATCACCAGGCCGTACCCGCCGCCCTCGGCGAGGAGCATCCGCTGCACCGCGCCGAGGGCGAACAGGAAGCCGCTGCACACGGCGTTCAGGTCGAACGCCGCCGCCCGGCCGGCCCCGAGCGCGTCCTGCACGAGGCAGGCCGTCGCGGGCTGGGGCCGGTCGGGCGTCGACGTGGCGACGACGACGTAGCGGAGGTCCCCGGCCGCCACCCCGGCCGCGGCGAGTGCCGCGGCCGCGGCCGGGACGGCGAGGTCCGAGGCGGCCTGGTCGGGCGCGGCACGGCGCCGCTCCACGACGCCGGTCCGCTGCTCGATCCAGCCGGGGTCGACGCCGACCGCGTCGGCCACCTCCGCGTTGCCGACGACCCGGTCCGGCAGGTACGAGCCGGTGCCGAGGATGCCGACTGCGGTGGTCATGCGCGGACTGCCCCTCCGGTGGTGCGGAGGAACGTGGTGGTGACGCGGGCGACCGGCTCGCCGTCCTGGTACATCTCGACCAGGACCGGCAGCTCCGGCCCCGGCCCGTCCGCGGTGGTCGCGATCAGCCGCGTGGTCGGGGCCAGCTCGGCGAACATCAGGTACTCCGAGGTGATCGCGACGGGCTGTACACGGTCCGGGGCGTACCCGTGCCGGTCGGTCACGGCCGCCAGCGAGAGCTGGCGGGCGGCCTCGACGAGGACCATCCCGGGGAGGTGGTCCTGGGGGTGGTCGAACATCGAGGGGTGGGTGGCCGGCACGACGAGGTCCGCGACGACGACACCGTCGACGGGGACCGGGTCGGTGACGACCACGTTGCGCGGGTCCCGCCGGGCGACCGTGCCCGGCTGGGCGGGGATGCCGCCCGGACCGCCCGGGCAGGTGGCCGAGCTCGGCAGCGGCTCGCCGGCGTGTGCCCGGGACCGGAGCTCGAGGTAGCTCTCCGGGGACCGGAAGCGGAGCCCGATCTCGGCCGAGCCGATCGCCCCGGTCTCCGTCTCGGACAGCTCCAGGCGGAAGTCCAGGCCGGTGACCTGCCCGTCCCGGGCCCGCTCGCGCGTCACCGTGGCGGCCACGACCAGCTCGGCGGGCCGGCTGCCGATCCGCAGCGCGCGCGGCGCGTCGACGCGCACGTTCTGGTGGGTGAGGATGAACTTGTGGTCCGCCGGTGTCCCGTGGAACCGGTGCGCGATCCCGATCGTCGCCTGCCGGACGACCTCGAGCAGCAGGACGGGGTCGTAGCTCCCCACGCGGTGGGTGTGGTCTCCGTAGTACGCGTGCGACCGCGGGAGCTGTGCGGCGGCGAGGAACTCGGTGTCGGCGGTCCGGACCAGGTCGGTGAGGAAGACCTCGCCGAGGGCGGCGCGGTGGAGCAGCGCCCGGTCGACCGTACGGTGGAAGCTGCGTGTGCTCAGCGCCGTCTCCGTGCTCTGACGCTGCGCCGGCACGGGGCTCGACAGGTGATTCACGGGGGTCCCTTCGTCACACGGTGCCGGCCCCGTGGGGACGGGGCCGGCCTTCACAGGGGCGGACGCCGCACCGGGTGCGGTGATACGGCGCCGGATCACCGCACCGTGGACAGGCCCGCCGCGAGCAGGTGCGCGAGCACGGCGTCCGCCAGCTCGGGTGACCGCAGGATGCTGTTGTGGCCGTGCCCGGCCACCCGGACGCCCTCGCCACGCCACCGGCCCGGGACGACGACGTCCGCGGCCGCGTGGATGTCGGTCCACGGCACGGGCCCGGTCCGGTCGATCGGCGGCAGTCCGCGCAGCACCGCCGAGCCCGGGCGGAGGTGTGCCGCCGCGGGGCCCGGGGCGAGCCACGCCAGCGGCGAACCGCGGTGTGGCGTCGCGATCGTCACGACGCTGCGCGTCAGGGTGTCCAGGCCGAGCAGCTGCACGGCGTACCGCACGACCACCCCGCCGAGGCTGTACCCGACGAGGTGCACCCGGGTCTCGCCCGTCGCCGAGAGGACGGTCCCCACCGCAGCGGACAGCGCCGCGCCGAGCCCCGGCACGCCCGCCGACAGCGAGTCGTACGTCATCGTGAACACGTCTGCCACCCCGGCCAGGTGCAGCCGGTCGACCAGCGGTGCCCACGGCGCGTCCGTGCCGAGGTAGCCGTGCACCAGCAGGACAGGTCCGGCGATGCCCGCGCCCGCGGAGACGGCGCCGGACGGGGCCCGGACGACGCCGGGCTCCCGGCGTCCGAGCGCCCGCCGCAGGCCGGCCGCGGCGGTCGCCAGGCCGGCGATCTCCCGGCCGAGTGCGACCGTCCCGGACAGGGCGGACACGCGGCTGCCCGCCGTTCCGGGGCCGACTTCGTGCGGCATGGCGGCGTGCTCCTCGACAGGGGCCGGGTTACCCACCCGACACGACGTAACCGGCAACAGAGGCGTGCGCGGTGCGGCTGCGTACCATCTCGTCCTCCTCGCTTCTCCCCATACGGTCGCCGGGGCCGTGTCCCGGGCGCACGGGACGGCCACCTCGAGACCGCAGGACGCTCTGCCCGCGTGGACGGGACCGGTCGGGACCGCTGTCCCGGTCGGGCCGGGACAGCGCCGCCGCACTGTCGGGTACCGGAAAGTCGGGTGCTGCCGACCCCCCACAGGCGCACGATCGGTGCAATCGACGCCGTTCCGCCGCGTTCCGTGTGCGGTGCGCTCCCCCGGGAGCGGGGCGTCAGGGGAGGTGGCGATCGTGCGGGACCGCCGGCGCATGCTGATCGTCGACGACCACCACATCCTGCGGCGCGGGTTGCGCACGCTGCTCGAGGAGGAGCCCTGGGTCGAGGTCGTGTACGAGGCCGCGACGGTCGCGGACGCGGTCAGGGAGGCGGTCACCGGGCAGGTCGACGTCGTCGTGATGGACGTGGGGCTGCCGGACGGGGACGGCATCGACGCGACGCGGCGCATCCTCCGGGCCCGCCCCGACACGGCCGTCCTGATCCTCACGATGTCCGAGGACGAGGACGACGTCGCCCGCGCGATGCAGGCCGGCGCCCGCGGATACCTCGCGAAGGACACCGACCCCGACACGCTCGGGGACGCCCTGCGGACCGTGGCCGGCGGCGGCATGGTGCTGGGCCCCCGGATCGGTCCGTCCCTCCTCGCCGGGGCACGGCACGGGGCGAAGCCGCTCCCTGCTCCGCTCGACCGGCTCACGCCCCGCGAGCTGGAGATCCTCACCCTGCTCGCGGCGGGCGAGAGCAACGCGCGGATCGCGCGGCAGCTCTCGCTGAGCGAGAAGACCGTCCGCAACCAGGTCTCGAACGTCTTCACCAAGCTCGGTGTCGCCGACCGTGTCAAGGCGGCGCTCCTCGCCCGCAGCCTGGGGCTGGCGGCGTGACGGCCGCGCTGACGGCACCCGTGACGCCGGACGAGCACGCCCGCGAGGCGCTGCGCCTGGTCCAGGTCGCACCGGTCCGGTCGCTGGCGCTCGCCCGCGAGGCCGCCACGGCGGCGCACGCCCACGGTGACGCGGCCGCCGCGTCGGTGGCGGACCGCGCGCAGGGCCTCGCCTGGACATACGTCGGCGACCTCGACGAGGCGCTCGTCCACCTGCGGAGCGCCGTGGAGCAGGGCCGCCGGGCCGGATCCGCGGTGCTCGTCGCGGAGGCGAGGATGTCCCTGGCGTTCGCCCTGGGCCGCCGCGGGCAGCACCGCGGCGCGCTCCGGGAGATCGAGACCGCCCTCGCGGACCTGGACGGTGTCGCGCACGCCCGGGCGCTCGTGCAGCGCGCGGCGATCCACCAGCAGCTCGGCCGGTTCGCGGAGGCGCTCGCGGGGTACCGCCGGGCGCTGCCGGCGCTGCGGCGCGCCGCGGACGGCGAGTGGGCCCAGCGGGCGCTCGCGAACCGGGCGGTCCTGCACGCGTTCCGCCACGCGTACGCCGCCGCCGAGGCGGACCTGCGCGAGGCCGCCGCGCTCTGCGAGGCGCTCGGGCTCCGGCTGTCCGCGGCGATCGTCGCGGAGAACCTCGGCTTCGTCCACGCCCGCCGCGGGCAGGTCCCGGCGGCGCTGCGGCAGCTCGACCTCGCCGAGCGGCACTACCGCGCACTGGGCGCCAACACGGGCTCGCTGCTCGTCGACCGCGCCGAGCTGCTGCTGTCCGTCGGGCTGGCCGGCGAGGCACGCGCGGACGCGGAGCAGGCCGTCACCGAGCTGGTCCGGGACCACCGGGACGTGGCGCTCCCCGAGGCGCGCCTGCTGCTCGCCCGGGCGGCCACGCTCGACGGTGACCCCGCCCACGCGGTCGAGCAGGGAACGCTCGCGGCCGACGACTTCGACCGGCAGGGCCGGACCGCCTGGGGCGCGCTGGCGCGGGTCCGGCTGCTCGCGGCGCGCCTCCGCCTCGGCGGGCCCGCGGGTGTGCCGTCCTCCGCGGCCGCCACGGCCGCGGACGCCCTCGACGACGCGGGCTGGGCGCCGGACGCCGTCGAGGCGCGGGTGCTGGCCGGACGCCTCGCGCTCGCCGAGGGGGACCTCGGTGCGGCGCACGCCCACCTCGGCGCCGCGGGACGGCGGCGGTCCGCCGGCCCCGTGGGGATGCGCGCCCTGGCCTGGTACGGCGAGGCGCTCCTGAGGCTGTCCACCGGGAACCGGCACGGCGCCGTCTCCGCGGTCGCCGCCGGTGTCCGGCTGCTGGACGAGCACCAGACGTCCCTCGGCGCGACCGACCTCCGCGCCTCCGCCGCCGGGCGCCGTACCGACCTCACGGGGATCGCGCTGCGGGTGGAGCTCGGTGCGGGACGTGCCGACCGGGTGCTGCACTGGGCGGAGCGCGGCCGTGCCCGGCGCCTGCACCATCCCCTCGACCCTCCGCACGACCCGTTGCTCGCCCACCACCTCGACGAGCTGCGCGCCGTGGTCTCGGGCGTCGAGGAGGCGCGCCGGGAGGGCCGCGGCGCCGCCCACCTCGCGGCGCGCCAGGCGGCACTCGAGCGAGCCGTCCGGGACCACTGCCGCCGCCGGGACGGCACCGGACGGCACCCGTCCGGGCCGCCGTCCGCGGACGCCCTCGCCGGGGCGCTCGGCGACGCGGCACTGGTGGAGTACGTCGAGCTCGACGGCACGCTGTACGCGGTCGTCGTCGTCGGCGGCGACCCGTGGGTGCGGCGCGTCGGCCCGGCGTCGGTGACGGGCGCGTGCGCGGACCGGCTGTCGCTCGCGCTGCACCGCCTCGTCGCGGCGCGGCCGGGCCCGGCGGCCCTGACCGGGGTGGACCGGCTCCGCCGCGCCGCGGCGGACGCCGACGCGGCCCTTCTCCGTCCCCTCGCCGACCTCACCGGCGACCGGCCCCTGGTCGTCGTGCCGACCGGGGCGCTGCAGGCGGTCCCCTGGGCCGCCCTCCCCTCCTGCGCCGGTCGCGCCGTCACGCTGGCGCCGTCGGCGACCGTGTGGCACTCGGCGCAGCGGCCCACGCCGGCCCCGGGAGAGGTGCTCGCCGCGGCCGGGCCCGGCCTGCCGGGCGCGCGGGCGGACACCGATGCGGTGTGCCGCGCGTACCGCCGGACCCGCGTCCTGGCCGGTGGGGAGGCGACGGTGGCGGCCGTGCTGGCGGCCCTGACCGGGGCCTCGGTCGCGCACCTCGCCGCACACGGGCGGATCCGGGGCGACAACCCGCTGTTCAGCTCGCTGCGGTTCGCCGACGGCCCGCTCACGGTGTACGACCTCGAGCGGCTCGGCTCGGCGCCGCACACGGTGGTGCTCGCCGCCTGTGACGCGGGCCGGTCCGTCGTCCGGGCGGGCGACGAGCCGCTCGGGCTGACCGCGGCGTTCCTCGCGCTCGGCACGCGCCAGCTCGTGGCGCCGGTGGCACCGGTGCCGGACGGGCCCACGGCCGACATGACCGCGGGCTTCCACACGCGGCTCGCGCGCGGCCTGACGGCCGCCCGGGCTCTCGCCGAGGCCCAGCAGGCCGTCGCCGGGGAGCCGGAGGCCACCGCGGCCGCGGTGGCGTTCGTGTGCACGGGCGCGGGGGTCGCGCTGCCCGGGCACCCGGACGTCCCGGCGGTCCGGGACAGACGTCCCGGGCGCACGTGACACCGGGGGGACCACCGTGGACACACCGCAGACGCGCAGAGAGGGGACGACGATGACAGCACGGCACGAGTACCCGTCCGCCCCGGCCCCGGCGGGGCCGCTGATCCTCGCCATCGGGAGCCAGGACACGTTCCTGCACGTGTACCGCGACCAGCAGGACCTGATGTCGGACCAGGACATCGGCGCCGGGGTCGGGGAACACCCGTTCCCGCTCGAGTTCTTCGACACCGACGGCCACCGGCTCACCGGCGTGTACGACGGCCGCTGGCACCTCCTGCGCCTCGCGCCGACCGCCGATCCCCCGGACCCGTCGAAGGTCCGGCGGCGGGTGCTCGGCGTGCTCGCGTACCTGCGGACGTTCGTGGACACGCGACCCGACGTGCTGGCCCTGTACGGCCTGACGCGGGAGGACGCGCACGCGATGCTCGGACCGGTCGAGTCGGCCCCCGACCTCGTGACGGCCGTCCGGTGGTTCGCCGCGCTCGACGCCGAGGGCGGCCACTTCGCCCCCGAGACGCTGGGGGACGCCCACGACGGCGGCACCCTGCACAACCTCACCCACCACGGGCACCCCTGATCCCTCCGGCGGCGGGAACGGCAGATGAGACACGTGATCACACGGCGCAGGGCCGCCGTCGCGACGGGCGCGGTCCTCCTGGTGGCGGCGGTCGTCACCGGACAGCTGCTCGGCGCCGGCAACCGGAAGATCGAGAACCTCGGCCTGGCCCTCGGGATCGCGGTGCCGTTCACCGTCCTCGGCGGGCTGGTCCTCGTGAGCAAGCCGCGGCACGCCGTGGGGCGCCTGATGACCGCCGCGGGGCTCACGGCGGCCGCCGACCTGCTGGTGCTCAGCTGGACGCGGGTCACGCCGGTGGCCTGGTTCGCCCAGTGGCTGTGGGTACCCAGCCTCGGCCTGGTCTTCCTCGCGGTGCTGGTGTTCCCGGACGGGCGGCTGCCGTCCCGGCGGTGGTGGCCCGTCGCGGGGCTGATCGTCGCGGGGACGGCGGGCGGCGCGCTCCTGATCGCGGTCGCCGCCCTCGACCAGCCGAGGGTGCTCACCACGTACGGCTCCCACGTGGACCCGTGGGCGGCGCGGCTCGTCGGGCTCGCCCTGTACGCCGCCCTGGCGATGCTCGCCGGGCTCCTCGCCGCCCTGGTCTCGCTCGGCATGCGGTGGCGCCGGGCGGCCAGCGACACCCGCCGGCAGCTCATCTGCCTGCTCCCCGCCGGGATCCTGCTCCTCGGGGGCGTGGTGCTCGACAGCTACGCGCTCGCGGGCGCCTGGGCGGTCGCCGCGGGCGCGGTGCCGGTCGGCATGGCGGTGGCGATCCTGCGGTACCGCCTCTACGACGTGGACCTCATCGTCAACCGGACGATCGTGTGGCTGCTGATGACCGTGCTCGTCGTCCTCGGCGTCGCCGGTGTGGTCAAGCTGCTCAGCGACGTGCTGTCCACGCTGACCCAGGGGCGGGCCGCGGTGCTCGCGACGGGTTTCGCGGTGGTGACGTTCCAGCCGCTGCACCGGCGTGTACAGCATGCGGTCGACCATCTGCTGTACGGGGACCGCGACGACCCGTACCTCGTCCTGCAGCGGCTCGGCGACGTGCTGCGCCGCACCGTGGACCCCACGGCCGTCATGCCGCTCGTCACCGGCACGATCGCGGGTTCGCTCCAGGTGCCGTACGTCGCGGTGGAGCTCGCCGAACGGGACGGACCCGCCCGGGTCGCCGAGCACGGCCGGCCGGTGCCCGCGACCGAGTCGTTCGACATGGTGTCCCACGGCGAGCGCATCGGCCGCCTCCTCGTCGGCCGGCGCAGCAGCGGCAGCGCGTTCTCGCGGCACGAGTGCCGGCTGCTGCGCGACGTGGCGCTCCAGGCGGCCGTGGCCGCGGAGGCGACCCGGCTGAACCGCGACCTCCAGGCCTCGCGGGAGCGCCTGATCTCGGCCCGGGAGGAGGAGCGCCGCCGGTTGCGGCGCGACCTCCACGACGGGCTCGGCCCGAGCCTCGCGGGCATGGCGATGCAGGTCCGGGCCGCGGTCCGGGCCCTGCCGCCCGGCAGCCGGTCCACCGAGATCCTCGCCCCGCTCGCGGCCGACCTCCGCGCGTGCACGGCGGAGGTGCGCCGGCTCGTCGACGCGCTGCGCCCCCCGGCACTGGACCGCGGCCTCGAGGCGGCGCTGCGCACCGAGTGCGCGCGCTTCGACGCCGGGTCCCTCTCGGTGCGGTGCGAGGTCGACGGCAGCCTGGAGGGGCTGCCCCCGGCGGTCGACGTGGCCGCGTACCGCGTGGTGGCCGAGGCCCTCACCAACGCCGCCCGCCACTCCGGGGCGCGGACCTGCCGCGTGCTCGTCCACCGTGCCGGAGCCCTGGACGTGGAGGTGGTCGACGACGGCGCCGGCATCCTGCCGTCCGCCCGTGCCGGCGTCGGGCTCGGATCCATGCGCGAGCGCGCGGCCGAGCTCGGCGGAAGCTGCACCGTGGCCGCCGCCCCGGGCGGTGGCACGTCGATCCGGCTGGAGCTGCCCCTCGGACACCCGCAGCGACCTGCCCCGTCACCGGCACCGTCCTGAGCGGCTGCCGACCCCCCTACGGACAGGAGTGGTGACCATGCACCCGGAACTGTGGCCGAACGGCGTGGTGCCGTACGTCGTCCAGGACGACCTGCCGGCCCTGCACCAGGTGGAGGACGCGATCAAGGAGTGGAACTCCGCCGACGCCGGTGTGCAGCTCGTCCGGCGCACGGACGAGGAGGACCACGTGGTCTTCGTCGCCGGCGACACGTGCTCGTCCCGACGTGGCCGCACCGGCGGTCCGCAGGAGATCACGCTGACGCCCGACTGCCGTGCCGGCGTGGTGATGCACGAGGTGGGCCACGCGGTCGGCCTCGCGCACGAGCACAACCGGCCCGATCGCGACGACTACCTCGAGCAGGTCTGCCTGGAGAACATCTACCCGCAGGCCCTGTCGAACTTCCAGGTCCGCCCCGGGGACGACCCGGAGCCGACCACGTACGACTTCGACTCGATCATGCACTACTCGCAGATGGCGTTCTCCCGGAACCGCGGCCGCACGCTCGCACCCCGGGCGGACACGGTGCCGCCGGACACGCTCATCGGCCAGCGCCACACGCTCTCCGCGGGCGACCTCGCGCGCCTGCGTGCCATGTACGGCGCGGCGCCCGCGGCGTCGTGACGTCCCACCCCGACAACAGCAGAGGAGGCCCTCCGTGGGCACGGTGACAGGACAGCTCGTCGTACCGCAGGAAGGTCCCACGGTGAAGGGCACCCGCGCCGCCGTGCGGATCCGGGACATCACGCTGTCGGACGCGCCCGCGCCGACGCCCGTGGCCGAGACGACGATGGTCGTCGACGTGGCGCCGCGCGCCCACATCCCGTTCAGCGTGGACGTCCCCGACGAGGCGCTCGGCAGGGTGGCGGAGAACAAGCTGTCGCTGAACCTCGAGGCGCACGTCGACCTCGACGGCAGCGGGACGTTCAGCCGCGGCGACCTGGTCAGCCTGACCGCGCAGCCGATCGGGCCGGAGTCGCCGGGCACGCCGCTCGAGGTGCCGCTGTCCACGGTGTGAGCACGGGCGACGGCCGGCCGGACGCACCGGCCGGCCGTCGCCCGTGTTCACAGCCGGATCCACTCCGTGGCGACGTGTGCGGTGGCCGAGCGACAGCGCAGCTTCACCGGTCCGCTGGGGGGCGCGCCGAGCGTGAACCCGCCCATGTCGTCCGTGGTCGTCGTGCGGGCGGTGCCCTCGGGGGTGTCCAGGGACACCTGCATCCGGGACGCCGGGACCACCCTCCCCGACACCGCGTCGGGTGCGACCTCGACCTCGAGGACAGCGTGCTCGCCCTCGAACACGAGGGTACGGACGGCGGAGGCCGCCGCGCCGCGTACCAGCGCCCGCTCCTCGACGGAGGAGTCGTACACCAGCTCGGCGAGGGCGAGGTCCTCGTCGACCGTCCGCCAGGCGTAGGCGCCCCGCGCCTGCGCCAGGGCGTGCTCGCCGATGGGGCCCGCGCTCGCCAGTGCATCGCGGAGTTCCGCCAGCAGCGTCTCGTCGTCACCCGGCAGTGTCATGTGTTCGCCTCTCTCCTCGTCTCGCTCATCGCGATCACGGTGTGGCATTCGCGGAGCCGCTGGAGGGCCCGCGCCCGTGTGGGTCCGATGCTGCCGACCGGGATGCCCAGCCGGCGGCCGATCTCCGCATACGACAGCGGAGGATCGGCGACGAGGAGGACCAGGAGCCTGCGCTGGTGGTCGGGGAGCTCCGCCAGCGCCTGGAGCAGCGCCTCGCGCCGCTCCGCCCGCAGCAGGGCCTCGTCCAGCGCCGGACCGGCCGGCACGGACGGCCCGGGCTCGACCACGGCGCCGACGGGCACCGTGCGCCGGGTGCTCTTCAGCAGCTGCAGGCACTCGTTGCGGGTGGTCGTGGTGATCCAGCCGGGGAGCGCACGGGGCTCCCTGATGTCCCCGAGGTGCTCCACGAGCCGGAGCCACAGGGTCTGGGCCACGTCTTCCGCGTTCTGACCGGTCAACCCGTACGACCGGATCACGGACCTCACCAGCGGCATGTACCGCTCGACCAGGTGGCTCCACGCGTTCTGGTCGCCGCCGGCTGCCGCGCCGACGAGCTCCCTGACGCTGACGGTGTCGTCCACGTCTCCGCTCCTCCGCCGAGGTGAGGTGTCCTCCTCACCGGTACAGATGCCCGGGAACCGGTCCCGGATACGTCCGAGGTCCCGCCGGCACGTGGCCGGCGGGACCTCGTGTGCCGCCGTCAGACGGGGTGCCCGCCGTGCCCGTGGGCGGTGTCGAACGGCATCACCTCGGGGGGCATGACGACGAACGACCGCATCATCCCCTCGTCCTCGTGGTCGAGGATGTGGCAGTGGTACATGAACTGCCCCGTCGCGCCGCCGAACCTGCCGATGAGGCGGATCAGCTGACCCGGAGCGACGCGCACGACGTCCTTCCATCCCGCCATGCTCGGCTCGAGCGCGACGGACCCCGTGGAGGTCAGCGGCTGCATCGTGCCGCCCATGGCGTTGTCCCACCCGGCGTGGCCGTACACGCTGACCGGATCGAGCGCCTGGAATCGGATCAGGTGGATGTGGACCGGGTGGGTCACCCTGGGGGCGCCGTCCGGACCCGGGATGTTGAGGATCGTCCACTGCTCGACGGCGTCCCGTTCCACCATGAACGTCACCGGATCGTGCATGCTGCTCGCGACCCGTCGGAGCGTGACGAGCGAGCCGTCCACGATCAGCTGGACGATCCCGTCGCCGGGAACGGTCACGCTGCCCGCGTCGACCTCCTCCATCTCCCAGAGGCCGGGGTGGTGCGGGAACGGCGGCGTCAGGACGAGCCACCGGTGCTCGTCGTGCGGCGTGGCGTGGGTCAGCCGCACGAACGACGGTGACAGCGTCGCGGGCAGTGTGAACGGGTTCGGGCTGTGCAGCGGGTCCACCCGGAACTGCATGACGTCGGAGGCCCCGGCGGCATTCCGCAGGGTGAGCGTCTGGCCCGGGAAACGCGAGAAGTCGATCAGCACGTCCGCACGCTCGGCGGGCGCCAGGGTCAGCTGGTTCACCGGGAGCGGCGCGCCGAGGAGACCGCTGTCGGTCCCGATCTGCGTGAGGGCCCCGTCGATGCGCGCGCCGTGGGCGTCGTGCAGCTCGAGCGAGAAGAAGCGGAAGTTCGACGCGTTGAGGAGCCGGAACCGGTACCACCGCTGCTTGACCCCGAGGTACGGCCAGATCTTGCCGTTCACGACCGTGAACTGGCCCTGGAACGGCAGCGTGACCTTCTCCGGCGTGCTCTGCAGGATCGGGTTCTTGTAGAGCAGCTGTCCGGTGAGGTTGCCGCTCGCGTCCGTGTCGACGTTGCGGTCGCACAGCACCAGCGGCACCTCGAAGTTGCCGTCGGGCAGGTGGAGGGCGTCCTCCTCGGCGTCGCGGATGAGGTACATCCCGGCGAGCCCCGTCATCACGTTGAAGCGCGTGATCGACGACGCGTGGTCGTGGTACCAGAACGTCCCGGCGGGCTGGTCGTTCGGGTACTCCGAGACCTGCGCGTTGCCGGGGCTGACCCCGTTCTCCGTCCAGCCGTCGTTCCCGCCACCGGTGACCGCGCCGTGGAGGTGCACGACCGTCCACGGCGGCAGCGCGGCGACGTCCGCCCGGGGCGCGACACCCTCCCGGCCGGGCGCGGCGGCCGTCCCCAGGTTGGTCGTCTCGACCGCCACGAGGGGGATCGGGCCGTCGAGTTCGTTCTTCCAGGCGATGCGGACCTTCTGTCCCCGGCGTACCTCGAGCGTGGGGCCCGGGAAGGAGCCCTCGTACGTCCACATCCGGGTGAGCGGCAGGTCGGCGTGCAGGCGTACCTGGGCGGACTTCATGTGGATGGTCACGGGCCGCTCGTCGTTGAACGACTGGACGCGGACCGAGGGCGGGATCGGCAGGGGGTCGCGGAACGGCGTCAGGGTGGCCACGGCCGTGGCGGCCACCTGGCGGTCGGCGGTGTAGGTCATGGGGTCCTTACTGACGGGGGCGGACGTACCGGGGCCTTCCCGTGCGGACGACTGCGCAGCCAATGTAGGGCGCTCCGTGTCGCTGACAGCACGCTCTGTCGCGATGCCGACGGACCGTCGGGCGTGTCCGGCTCGGTGAGGTCGGGGCTCCGGGGCGACGGCGGCGGTACGGGTGCCGCGGTCCCGGCACCACGGGCGTACGGCCGTGAGCACGCTCACGCGGCCCCGTCAGTGGTCGGGGCCACCCGGCTCGTCGAACGTGTACGGGATGCGGTGGTCCACGCCGAGGTCCGCCAGCCGCTCGTTGAGCGCGTGGGCGAGGATGTCGCGCTCGTGCCCCGGCAGCGGCAGCAGACCGGACAGGTACGCCTCGACGTCTCCCACGTCGGCGTTGCCGCCGAGGGAGACGTACCGCAGCCAGAGCGCCTTCGTGCTGAGGTCGGCCCGGACGCGACCGGACTCGAACGCGCGATTCCGCGGGTCGTCGTCCATCGCGGCACCTCGCCTCCGACGACTGGTCCTGCCGGGCCCCGCTCTCCCCCGTGGACGTGTGGGCGGTGCCCGGCCGCACGACCGAGAACGGGGTCACCGTCGGGGCCGCCCCGGGGCTCCGGAGCCGGGCGGCCGAGGGCCGTGTGTCGCCCCGCGGTCCGTGTGTACCCGTCGACCCCGGGGGGCACACGCCCGACATCGGTAGTTCTACCGATACCGTGTCGCCTTTCGCCGCCGATGTCCACACCCCGGATACGGCGTGCCGCGATGACCTCCGCCGTTCTCCGGCGGCGCCCGGGCCGCGTCGGTCACGGAGGTCACGGGGTCACCCACCGGCTGCGGGCGATCGCCACGGCGTGCCGGCAGGCCGGCGTCGACGTGAGCGGCGTGTGGTGGTGAGGGCTACCGGCGCAGCAGGACCGAGACGGTGTCGGCGGTGTCCGGACGGGCCAGCAGGAACCCCTGGGCGCTGTCGGCGCCGATGTCGCGGAGCGCCGCGAGCTGGTCGGGGGTCTCCACTCCCTCGGCCACGACCGACATGCCGAGGTCGTGCGCCAGCGTGACGAGGTTGCGGACGATCGCGAGGTCCTGCGGCCGGTCGTCGATGTGGGCCACGAAGCTGCGGTCCACCTTGACGCGGTCGAACGGGTACCGGCTCAGGCTCGTCAGCGACGAGTACCCCGTCCCGAAGTCGTCGAGCGCGAGCCCGACCCCGAGCGCGGACAGCGCGGCGAGCGCCGGGCGCGCGACCCGGTCGTCGATGAGCGCCGTCTCGGTGACCTCCAACACGAGCCGGTCGGCGCGGGCACCGGTTGCCTCCAGCACCTCGCCGATGGCGCGCGCGAGCCCGGGGTCGTAGAGCTGACGGGGCGAGAGGTTCACGGCGACCGCGAGGCCGTACCCCGCCCAGGCGACCTGCTGCCGGCACGCCGCGGCGAGGACCCACATCCCGAGCGTGTCCACGAGGCCGGTCTCCTCGGCGATCGGGATGAAGTCCCCCGGCGGGACCAGCCCGCGCTCCGGGTGCTGCCACCGCAACAGCGCCTCCGCCGACACCACCGCGCCCGTGCGTACGTCGTAGATCGGCTGGTAGTGCACGCGGAGATCGCGGTCGAGGTCCGCGGCGCGGAGATCCCGCTCGAGCGCGAGCCGCGTCGACGCCTGCCGCGCGAGCTCGGTGTCGAACAGCTGGACGCCCCGGCCACTGCGGCGCTTGACGACACCCATCGCGAGGTCGGCGTTGGCGAGCAGCTGCCCGGCGGTGACGCCGTCCTCGCCGACGGCGACGCCGACACAGGCCGTGAGGTGCACGGGTGCGCCGTCGAGGGCGTCGACGGGCCGCTCGAGCTCGGCGACGAGGCGATCCGCCAGCGCGGTCAGCGTGTCGAGGGTCAGGCCCTGGGTGACGACGGCGAACTGGTCACCGCCGAAGCGGGCCAGCACACCGTGCTCGGCGACCACCGCGGAGAGCCGCGCGGCGACGACCCGCAGGACCGCGTCGCCCCTGGCGTGGCCCAGTGTGTCGGTCACGGGCTTGAGGCCGGTCAGGTCGACGAACAGCACGTCCACGGCACCACCGCGCCCGGACAGCGCCTGCTCGAGGTGCCGTTGGAGCGAGACCCGGTTCGGCAGGTCGGTGAGCGAGTCGTGCGTCGCCTGGTACGTGAGCGCCTGTCGTGCGGTGTGCTGCTCGGTTGCGTCGTGGACGTTGAGGACCGTGCCCTCGATGTCGGCGTCGTCCAGCCGGTTCGTGACGGCGACGGCGAGCCACCGCTCGGAGCCGTCACGGTGCCGTACCCGGACCTCGGTGTGTTCCACGGCGGAGGGTGCGCCCGCCACGCGCGCGATCGCCTCGTCCAGCACGTCCCGCTGGTCGTCCGGGAGCCGCAGGACGTCCGTCGCGCCGGCGAGGTCCTCGGGCGCGTTGCCGAGCATGCGGGCGACGGCCGGGCTGGCGTAGCGGATCACGCCGGCGGCGTCGCGGACCGCCACGCCGTCGGCCGCGTGCTCGACCAGCGCGCGGAACCGGCGCGCGCTCGCCGCGAGCGCCTGCTCGGCCTCGTGCGCCGCGGTGACGTCCCAGGCGAGCACCTCGGCACCGACGATCTGCCCGTCGTCGTCGTGGATCGGCACGCCGCGCGTGCGGACCCACATCGAGGTGCCGTCGTCCTTCACGAAACGCAGCGTCACCGGGCCGTGGCGGAGCATGTCGGCGTCGCGGAACAGCTCCTCGAGGGTTCCGGCGTCGTCGGGGTGGACGACCGAGGCCAGCAGGCCGGGGTCCCGGTAGAAGTCCTCGGGGGTCCAGCCGGTGATCGCCGACACGCCGCGGCTGATGTACTCGACCCCCGGCGCGGGGACGGTACGGATCCGCGCCGACACGACGTCGTCGGCGCCGTCGGCGAGGAGCCGGAAGCGCGCGTCGTGCCCCGCGAGGGCCCGGGCCGCGCGGCGCTCCTCCGTGACGTCCTCCACCTGGACGACGAGGTGGGCGATCTCGCCGTCCTCACGGCGCGCCACTGCGGCGCTGACCCGTCCCCACACCGGCGTGCCGTCCGGCCGCAGGTAGCGCTTCTCGTACCGGCAGGACCCGGCCTCCCCCGCCGTCACCCGCCGCAGCAGTTCCAGGTCGTGGGCGATGTCGTCCGGGTGGGTGATGTCCCGGAACGTCAGCGCGCGCATCTCCTCCTCGGTCCGCCCGACGATCCGGCACAGGGCCCTGTTGACCCGCAGCCAGCGGCCGTCGGGCGCGGCCAGCGTCATGCCGACCGGGGCGTTGTCCATGGCGAGCCGGAACATCTCCTCGGACTCCGCCAGCCGCAGCTCCGCCTCGTGGCGCGCGGTGACGTCCTGCAGCTGCGTGAAGAAGCCCAGCGGCGCACCGTCCTCCGTGCGGATCAGCCGCGTGCCCAGCCGGGCGACGCGCACCGCGCCGTCCGGCCGGACGTAGCGGCGCTGCTGGTCCCACTGCCGCCACTCCCCGTCCAGCAGTCGCCGGATCGAGTCGCCGGCGAGGTCGACGTCGTCACGGTGCAGCACCGTGGTGACGGGCAGGCCCACCAGGTCCAGCTCGGGACGGCCGACCATCTCGGCGTACGCCGCGTTCGGGTGCAGGATGTAGCCCCCGGTGGAGGTGAGGACCATCGGGACGGACCCCGCGTCCAGCACGCGTCCGAAGTCGGCGACCCAGGCACGGACCTCCTCGGGACGCGCCGCGTCGAGCACGGGCACGAGCGGGTCGGACAAGACACCTCCACGGTCATCGCGCACAAATCTTCCTCGTCCAGATCGGCCCGGAGCGGAGCGGAATTGATCTCCGTCCCAGGTGGTGGGACATCGTGGGGTGTGATGTCGGACATGGATCCGCTGTCCACGCCTTCAGACGCACCACCGCGCACGCTCCTGCTCGGCGCCCTCGGCCTCGTCGACCTGCGCCCGAGGGGCACCCGCTGCGCCTGACGGGCACCCGTCAGGGTCGCAGCATCTCCGTCACGAGGGCGGCGAGCTCGCCGGGGTCGGCGGCGGCGAGCGCCTCGAACGCACCGGCGTCGCGGCCGAGGACCACCCCGGCGAACGCCGCGACCGCCAGCTCCGCGCGGAGCCGCGGCCGATCCACCCCCGCACGGGTGAACCGCTCCTCCAGCGGGCCGACGAGGCGCACCTCGAGCTGGGCCCGGGCCGCGTCCCGGACGGCGGGGTCGTCGTGCGGGCGCGCCGCCGCCTGGAAGATCGGCCCGGGGCCCCGCCGTGCGAGGCGGTCGAGGAGGCCGCCGAGCCGGCCCGGGGCGAGGAGGTCCTCGGGCGGTTCCTCCCCCTTCTCCGCCCGCAGCGCGGCGAGGTAGAGCTGCGCCTTGCCGCCGTAGTAGCGGGCGATCAACGCGGGGTCGACGCCGGCGCGCTCGCCGATGTCCCGCACCGTGGTGCGGTCGAACCCGCGCTCGGCGAACAGGTCCGTCGCGGCGGTGAGCAGCAGCGCGCGGCTGCGCCCGGCGTCGCGGCGCCGGGGCGCGGTCACCGGCGTACCGGCGCGGGCACGGGCTCACCGTCGCCGGGCAGCCCGTCGGCGAGGCTCTGCTCGACCAGCAGGGCCTCCTCGTCGGTGCCGGGCTCCCGCACGCCCGCCCGGCGGCGCGGCAGCACCAGGCCGACGACGACCGTCACGGCCCAGACGGCGCAGCCCAGCACCGCCGCGGCCGTGTATCCGGACCCCGTGGGCAGCACCGCGCCCGCCGGGGTGTGCGCCGCCAGCACGGTCGCGCTGAGCGCGCTGCCGGTGGAGTACCCCACGTACCGCAGGACCTGGTTGAAGCTCATCGCGCTGCCGGTCTCCTCCGCCGGTACGGACCGCACGATCATGCCGGGCATCGCCGCGAACGTGCAGCCGACGCCGAGGCCCGCCACCGTCATCGTGGCGACCACCTGCCACAGGCTGCCGCGGGCGAGCAGGAACGTCAGCATCGCGAGCGCGAACATCGCCGACCCCACGGGCAGGACCAGGGCCGGGGACGCGCGCCGGGCCACGACGGGTGCCACCTTGCTCGCCGCGACGCTCGCGACGGAGAACGGCAGCAGGACGAGACCGGCCACCGCCACCGACGTGCCGAAGCCGTACCCGGCCGCGGGCGGGGTCTGCACGAAGCGGGTGACCAGCGACAGCAGGAGGTACATCCCGGTACCGGCCAGAACCGCGGTCACGTCGGCGGTCAGCACGGCGCGGTGCCCGAGCAGCCGCAGGTCGACCAGCGGGTGCGGCGTCCGCCGCTCGTGTGCCACCCACAGCGCCAGCAGCCCCACCGAGCAGGCGAGGACGGCGATCAGGCGCACGGACGTCCAGCTCCAGACCTCCGCCTCGCTCAGCGCGAGCAGCAATCCGGCCAGCGCGCCACCGAGCAGCACCGCACCGGTCACGTCGAGGCGCCGCGGAGGGCGGTCCGCGGTCGCCGGCACCACGAGGGCGGCGACGCCCAGCGCCGCCGCGCTCACCACCGCGCCGAACCAGAACGCCGCGTGCAGGCCCAGGTGCTGGGCGATGAGGCCGGTGAGGGGGTACCCGAGGCCGACGCCCGCCACGGTCGTGATCGACAGCAGCGCCACGGCGGGCCGCGACCGCTCCGGCGGGAGGGCGTCCCGCGCCGCCGCCATGGCGAGCGGGGTGAGCCCGAGGCCGATGCCCTGGAGCGCGCGGCCCGCCACGAGGGGACCGAAGCCGAGCGGGAGCGCCGCCAGCGCGCTGCCGGCGCAGACGGCCGCCAGTGCCCCGAGGACCACCGCCCGGCGACGCGGGCCGTCACCGAGGCGCCCCATCGTCGGCGCCGCGACCGCGCCGACCAGCATCGTGATCGTCAGCGACCACTGGGCGTCGGCGAGCGAGACGCCGTATCGCGCCGCGATCGTCGGGATCAGCGGGGCACCGAGGCTGCTGACCACGGAGACGACCACGCCGAGGTACACGAGCACCGGTACGAGCGCCCGGTGGCGCCAGGATGTCCCCACTCCGCGATCCCCTTGTCACCAGATGATGTCCACGCATGATGACATCCGTCGGTCGTCGAACGTCTGTTCGAACCGGCGTGTACTGTCGCGGGCATGCAGGCGTCGCTGTTCGACCAGGCCGACACCGTCGGGCTCGGCTCGCTCGACCGGGTGGAGCGCACGGTGCTCACCCGCGGGGCGTGGATCGACGTGCTGCCGGGCTGGCTGTCGGGTGCGGACGCCCTCTTCGCGCGGCTGGCGACCGCGGTGCCGTGGCGCGCCGAGCGCCGCCCGATGTACGACAGGGTGGTCGCGGTGCCGAGGCTGCTGTCCTTCTACCCGGAGGGCGCTCCCCTCCCCGATCCCGTGCTGGCGGAGGCGCGGGCCGCGCTGAACGCGCACTATGCGGCCGAGCTGGGCGAACCGTTCCGGACCGCGGGCCTGTGCCACTACCGGGACGGCCGTGACAGCGTGGCGTGGCACGGCGACACGATCGGGCGGGGCGGCACCGAGGACACCATGGTCGCGATCCTGTCGGTGGGCGCGCCCCGGCCACTGCTGCTGCGTCCGCGCGGCGGCGGGGACAGCCTCCGGTACGCGCTCGGCCACGGTGACCTGATCGTCATGGGCGGCTCGTGCCAGCGCACGTGGGAGCACGCGATCCCGAAGACCGTCCGGCCGGTGGGTCCGCGGATCAGCATCCAGTTCCGGCCGCGCGGGGTGCGCTGACGCTCAGCCCGAGACCGCCCGCCGCCCTCCGGCGAGCGCCTCGCGTGCCGTCACGACACGCTCCGCGGCCCGCCCCGGCCGTCCTGCCCCGATCAGCCCGATCGCATACCGCCCCGAACACCCGTCCGCGGCGACTGTTCCCCTGCGGCTCAGCGCACCCGTTGGCCCGTCGCCTCGAGGGCAGCCTCGAGCGTGGGGTCGACCGCGAGGACCTGGTCCAGTCCGCTGACGTGGAGGATGCGCACGATGACCGGGTGGTCGCACACGACCCGCAGGGCCGCGCCGCTCGCCGTGGCACGCCGGTGCGCCCCGATCAGCAGGCCCAGCCCCGTCGAGTCCATGAACGCCAGCCCGGAGAGGTCCACGATCAGTCCCGCGAGCGGCTCTGACAACGCGACGAGGAGCTCCTCGCGGAGGCGTGGGGCGGTGTAGAGGTCGAGTTCTCCGGATACCGCGACGACGGTCGTGCCGGCGCTCTGGGAGGTACGGAACGACAGCATGCGGTGCATCCCTACGTTGTCATCGATCGGCGTCATCCTGACGTCGGCGGACCGGCACATGATCTTGAGCCGCCGCGGGGGTGATCGACCGCCCGGACCCCGTCAGTCGCGCAGCGCCCGGGACAGGTCCGGCACGCGGGCGTCCCGGCCGGCCAGCGGGGGCAGGCCGAACCGGTGCTCGATCATCGTGAGGATCGACGTGGTGTCGTAGGGCGTGTGGTCGACGGCGAACCGCCGCCCGAGCTGCGGCGAGAGGACGATCGCGGGGATCCGCGTGCCCGGGCCGAACCCGTCCCGGACCGGCGGCGCGACGTGGTCCCACTGTCCGCCGAACTCGTCGTACGTCACCACGATGGCCGTGTCCCGTCCCTGCGGACCGGACCGGATCGCCCTGATGAGGTCGACGAGGTGGCTGCTGCCCTGGTGCTCGCTGGCGTAGCCGGGGTGCTCGTTCTCCTCGCCGATGGGCTTGACGAAGCTCACGGCGGGCAGCGTCCCGGCCCGCGCGGCGGCCTGGAACTCGACCTCGTCCCGCAGGTGCGCGGCGCGGGCCGCCGTGCCCGGGGCGTACGCGGCGAAGTAGTCGAACGGCTGGTGGTGGAACTGGAACAGCGCCCCCGCGCAGTACGGGTACGTCGCGCCGCCCGCCGTGCCCGGGTCGGTGCAGGTCCCGGGCGTGGTGCCGTTGGTCCAGCCGGGGCCGCCGACGATGCCGGCCGCGTTGTCCCATCCCCCGGCGTACCAGGCCCAGCGGACCCCCTTCGCCGACAGCGCGTCGCCGATCGTCGCGTGGGTCTGCGGGGGCAGCCGCCGTGCGGCCGGCGTGCCCGGGGCATACGGCTGGGAGGCCGGCTGCACGGTGTTGACCGCGTAGTCGCCGCACACCGTGCCCCGCGGCGGGGCCGGAGCGCCCGCGGGGACCACGCACGCGCCGGTGGCGTCGGCGGCCTGGGTGAGCGGCGCGTCGCGGAGGCCGGTGCTCGGGTGCAGCGGGTAGTTCGCCGGGCTGCCGTCGGCACCGACGACCGAGTGCAGGTCCGCGGGCGCGCCGGGCCACGTCGGCGACGCCGCCGAGATCAGCCACTGGTGGTTGAGGAAGGACCCGCCGAAGGCGCCCTGGAAGAACCGGTCCGCGATCACGTAGTGGGGCGCGCCGCGGGAGTGCAGGTACCGGTAGATCGGCAGCGAGCGGGTGTCGTAGTGCCCCATCGTGAGCCCGAGGGCGTCGCTGCCCGTGACGTACCGGTCCATCCGGCCGCCGTCGAGCTGGTACTGCTCCTGGTAGAAGCGGTGCACGAGGTCCTCGGTGCATCCCCCCGGCCGGGCGCCGGGCGAGTCCTTGCGCACGCCGTGCGCCGCGAAGGTGCCGGGGGCGGGGCAGGTCCGGTCGGTGGGGGCGATGTACCGGTCGAGGAGGAACGGCCGGTTGCCGAACGCGGAGTCCACGGCGACACCCGTCGCCGTCCCGCGGCAGCGCACGGGCAGGGGGTCCGGGGAGGTGAGGTTCACGTCGTTCTGGGGCAGGCACGGCAGGACCGTGCCGTCCGCCGCCCGCTGCGTGACGTGGCCCGAGCCGAGGGCCCGCGCGGTGCCGTCGACACCCTCCCAGCCGCCGAACAGGTTGTCGAAGCTGTGGTTCTCCTCGTAGATCACCACGATGTGGCGGATCCGGGCGGGTGCGGCGGCCGCAGGGGCGGCGAACCCGCTGATCAGGACGAGAACGGCGATGCTCACCGCGGCGAGCAGACGACTGCGTGCAGGCATGGGGGGGCCTCCGGGCTGGACGGGTACGGCAGCAGGCTAACCGTCCCGGGCGACGACGGCGTGGCTCCGGAGTGAACGCTCGTCTCAGATCAGGGCCGGCGCGAACTCCACGGCGAGCCCCGCCCCGGCGAGCACCAGCAAGCCGCCGGCCACGGCCAGCGCGCGGCGGTAGCCGGTGCCGCCGAGGTGGCGGCGACCCCGTGCGACCAGCCCGGAGACCGCCACCTTGGCGCCGACGAGGGTCAGGTAGAAGCCGGCGACCAGCCACACCGCGGCAGTCGGCCGGGCGCGCCAGGTGGCGATCGTCAGCGGGCCCAGCGCGGTGGCCCAGGAGATCCACGGGTGCGGGCTGAGCAGGTTCACCACGGAGGCCCGGCGGAGGGCGGCGAGCGCGTCGCCGGCCCCGGGAGCACGCTCGGTGCCGAGGGTCGCCGACCGCGCCTCCCGGAGCGTCCGCACCCCGGTCCAGACCACGAACGCGCCGCCGGCCACGCCCAGCGCGGCGAGCGCCCGGTGCGGCAGCCGGTCGAGGAGCAGCAGGGTCAGCGCGACGACCACCGCGTCGGTGACGAGCGGTGCGCAGGAGGTGAGGACACCGGCGCGCCACCCGGAGCGCAGCGTCGAGGTGACGACCAGCGCGAGCAGCGGACCGGGGCTCACTCCCGCCGCGAGGCCGATCGAGAGGCCGAGCACCAGCGCGTCCACGCGCCGCACCCTAGCGGGGGCGCCTCACCAGGCCGCGGGTGCGTAGTCCTTGAGGAAACACCCGTACAGGTCCTCCCCCGCCTCGCCGCGGACGATCGGGTCGTACACCCGCGCCGCGCCGTCGACCAGGTCCAGCGGCGCGTGGAAGCCCTCGTCGGCCAGCCGCAGTTTCGTCGGGTGCGGTCGCTCGTCGGTGATCCAGCCGGTGTCCACGCTCGTCATGAGGATGCCGTCGGTCAGCATCTCCTCGGCGCTGGTGCGCGTCAGCATGTTGAGCGCGGCCTTCGCCATGTTGGTGTGCGGGTGGCCCGGACCCTTGTACGCGCGGCCGAACTGCCCCTCCATCGCGGACACGTTCACGACGTACTTCCGGCGGGCCGGTGACGCCGCCATCGCGGACCGGAGCCGGCTGACCAGGATGAACGGCGCCGTCTGGTTGCAGAGCTGGACCTCGAGCAGCTCCATCGCGTCCACCTCCTGGACCCGCTGCACCCAGCTGTTGGTGTGGTGCAGGTCCGGCAGGAGCCCTCCCGCGTCGACGACGGGGACGAGGCCGGGCACGGTGGCCGCGGTGAGGGCCAGCGCGGTGAGCACCTCGGGCGCCGGGTGCTGCCCCACCGAGCTCGCCAGCGCGGCGGGGTGCGCATCGCTGGTGTGCCCGAACGTCAGCACCTCCGGCAGCGGGCCCGCCGGCAGCGCCGCCGACTCGGCCTCGACGAGCGCCGAGTACGCGCCCGGGGACCGCCGGACCGTCTGCGCGGCGTTGTTGACCAGGATGTCGAGCGGGCCCTGGGCGGCGACGGCGTCCGCCAGCCCCACGACCTGCGCGGGGTCGCGGAGGTCGATCCCGACGATCCGGAGCCGGTGCATCCAGTCGCCGCTGTCGGGCATCGCGGTGAAGCGGCGCACCGCGTCGTGCGGGAACCGGGTCGTGATCGTGGTGTGCGCCCCGTCGCGCAGGAGGCGCAGCGCGATGTACATCCCGATCTTGGCGCGGCCGCCGGTGAGCAGTGCGCGGCGGCCGGTGAGGTCGGTGCGGGCGTCCCGGCGGCTGCGGTTCAGCGCGGCGCACGGGGGGCACAGCTGGTGGTAGAACGCGTCGACCTCGGAGTACCGGTTCTTGCACGTGTAACAGGAGCGCGGCCGCAGCAGCGTGCCGGCCGTCGCACCGCTCACGGTGGACACGAGCGGGATCCCGGCGGTCTCGTCGTCGATCCGGCCCGGCGCGCCCGTGGCGGTGGCCTCGGTGACGGCCCGGTCCGCCGCCGTCTCCGCGGCGCGCTTCTCGGAGCGGCGGCGCTGCTTGACGCTCTTGAACACCCGGGCCGTCGCGCGGCGGACGGCGACGGCGTCGGGGTGCTCCGCCGGGAGGTCGTCCACGGCGGCGAGGACGCGCAGGGCGGTCTCGAGGTCGGCGGGATCGATGCCCTGCCGGTGATCCTGCGCCGTCATCCCCACAACCCGTTCGCCCTGTGTGTACGCCCCGGAGTCTACGCGGTCACGGCATCTCGACCGTCTCCGCACGGGCGAGCTCGGCCAGCGCGGCGCCGAGGTAGGGCGCGAGCGGCCGCGGCGGCCCCGCGAGCAGGTGGGCCAGGAGAAGGACGCCGTGGGCGTGGACCGCGGACGGCGTGACGGCCGGGGTGTCCCCGGGCTGCGCACCGAGCGCACCCGTCAGCACCACGACCAGCGCACCCGGATCGAGCTCCGGGTACCAGGGAGCCGCCCATCGCACGCACTGCCCGAGCGCGTCCCGGGGATCCGGTCCGTCCGGGTACACGTCCTCGAGGACCGCGCCCACCGCGCCGCCGAGCACGAGCCGCACCCGCTCGGAGTCGCTCGCGGCCAGCCGCGCGGTGGCCTCCGCGAACGCCGCGGCGTCGCCGGCCCCTGCCGCGGTCACGGCGTCGGTCACCGCGTCGGCGAGGATCCGCGCGGCGGCGGGCAGTTCCCGGGTCACCGCCCCAGTGAACTACAGGACGTGACACGCTCCCGGCATGGGGCTCTTCACGGTGGACGAGGCGCGGGAGGAGCTCGCGCGCCTGCGGCCGGTGCTCGACGAGATCGTCAGCGTGCGCGGCGACGCGACGGAGATCGCCGCGGCGCTGACACCGGGCGGGACGCCGACGTCCCTCGGCGGCCTCCCCGAGCTGAAGGCCGCGCAGGCGCGGCTCGACGAGCTGATGACGACGGTCCAGCAGACCGGGGCGGAGCTCAAGGGGTTCGCGCCGCTGCTCGTCGACTTCCCGGCCGACCTCGACGGCGTCCCGGTGCTGCTGTGCTGGCTCGAGGGTGACCCGGGTCTCGACTGGTACCACCGCCTCGACCTGGGCTTCGCGGGACGGCGCCCGCTCCGGTAGGCGATCAGGCCCCCGGTGTCGCCTCGACCTCGGCGAGCCGGACCAGTTCCGGGTCCTCGGACGGGCTCGGGCTGCCGCCCGCCTCCGGGTCCGGCACGGTGCACGCGGGGCACGCCGCGGGCGGCCCGTCGGGGATGGGGAAGGAGGCCCCGCACACGGGACACGTCCACCGGGGCTCGGCCATTCCCGGATCCTAGGGTGGCGTGCGGCCGGACCGCACGGCGTAGACAGCCGTCCGCCGGACCGCGATGCCCTCGAGGTCCGCGGCCGCCTGGACGTCGTAGGCGGCGAGGAGGTCCAGGCCGTCCGCCGGGAGGTAGGCGCGCCCCGGATCGCCGAGCAGGACCCGGCCCGGCGCGGCCCGGAGCCACCGCAGGAGCCGGTCGCTCATCCCCCGCTCGTAGCACGCGTCGCCCACCAGCACGACGTCGACGGGCGGCGGATCACGGGCGAGGAGGTCGTCGCCGGTGAAGTCCACGGCGACGCCGTTGGCGGCGGCGTTCAACGCCACGGCCGCCCCGGCGAACCGCCCGGTGTCCGCCGCCAGCACGCTCCCCGCCCCGGCGCGGACGGCCGCGAGCGCGACGATGCCCCCACCCGTGGCGATGTCGAGCACGGAGCGTCCGGCGACCTCGCCGGGGTGGTCCAGGACGTACCGCGCCAGGGCCTGGCCGCCCGCCCACGCGAACGCCCAGAACGGCGGATCGGTCCCGGTCTCCCCGAAGTGACGCTCGACGAGCTCCCAGAGCGGCAGGATGCCGTCGGCGAGGTGCAGCGCGAGCTCCGGCACGAGCGGCGCCCGGCCGAGCCGGGTGTGCGCGCGCACGAACCCACGCTCGTCCACCCGCGCGAGCATGCCAGTGCGGGGCGGGACCCGCAGACCCCGCCCCGCACCGGTGGCTCAGGCCAGCTTCTCCCGCAGGAACGCCACCGCGCGCTGCCACGCGAGCGTCGCGCTCTCCTCGTCGTACGTGCCGAGGAGGTTCTCGTCGTTGTGGAACGCGTGACCCGCCGGGTAGTAGAAGAACTCGACCTCGGCGCCGGACTCGCGCCGGATCTGCTCCTCCTGCTCCCGGGCGGCGTCCACCGGGTACATCTGGTCCTGCTCGCCGTAGTGGCCCTGCACGGCGGCGCGGAGGCCCTGGAACTGCTCCGGCACCGCGGGCCCGACACCGTAGAACGGCACCGCGGCGCCGATCTTGTCGCCCTGCTGCGCGGCCAGCATGAGGACGAAGCCGCCGCCCATGCAGAAGCCGATGGCGCCGACCTTCTCCGACGTCACCGCGTCGTGGGCCAGGAGGTAGTCGACCGCGCCGCCGAGGTCCCGCGCCGCGCGGTCCACCGGCAGCTCGGACATGAGCTTCAGGGCCTCCTCGCCGTCGTGCGCGACCTTGCCGCCGTACAGGTCCGGCGCGAGGGCGACGAAGCCCTCGGACGCGAGCCGGTCCGCGATGTCGGCGATGTGGTCGGTCAGGCCCCACCACTCCTGGATCACGATGACGCCCGGGCCGGAGCCGGACGCGGGGACGGCGAGGTACCCGTGGGCCTCGCCGCCGTTGCTGGGGAAGGTGACGTTCTGGCGGGGGTTCGCGTCGGACATGCGCGGCCTCTCTGCTGCGGGGGGTGCTCCGTCACGGCGACCCTACGACCCCCCGCCACGGCCCGGCGGGCGGCACCGCGTGACGACGATCCCGGCCCGTCGAAGTGGAGATCCGCGCCGACTCCGGGCATGGTGTGGGCGGATATGCCCACTTTCCGTGATCAGGAGGTGACAGTTGTCGCCGGTTCTCGAGCTCGTCGTGTACGCCCTGGCCTGCGCCGCCGCCGCGGTCGCCGGCTGGCTCTGCGGCGTGCTGACGCGGCGGCCGGCCCGCTCGCGAGTGCGGTCGATGCCGGGAAGGCGTTCGACCTGCGGTGCGAGATCCGCGAGAAGCTGCTCGGGTGGCTGAACGAGCACCACCCGCACGCCCTCCCGCGGGCCCGGATCGTCCCCGACCTCGACCTCCGCGAGGCCACCTCGGTCTTCGCCACCACCGGTTCAGGCGCCCGGGGGACGTGCCGATGACGTGATCGTCGGACGGCCCGACGTGAGGGGGGACACACTCGTGACGTACCGCCTGGTGACGCGCAGCGACTTCGACGGCCTGGTGTGCGCGGTGCTGCTGCGCCATGTCGGCCTGATCGACGAGATCACGTTCGTGCACCCCAAGGACGTGCAGGACGGCGCCGTGGAGATCACCGAGCGCGACATCCTGACGAACCTCCCGTACGCGCCCGCCGCCCACCTCGTGTTCGACCACCACCACTCGGAGGCGCTGCGCACCGGCGGGACCGCCCCGAACCACGTCATCCACCCCGACGCGCCGTCGGCCGCCCGCGTGGTGTTCGACCACCTCGGCGGGGCGGAGCGGTTCCCGGACGTGTCGCCGGAGCTGATGGACGCGGTCGACCGGGCGGACTCCGCGGCGTACGGGATCGAGGAGATCCTCGAGCCGACCGGGTGGACGCTGCTGAACTTCCTCATGGACAGCCGGACGGGTCTCGGCCGCTTCCGCGACTTCCGGATCTCGAACTACCAGCTGAAGATGCAGCTCATCGAGGCGTGCAGCGAGCACCGGGACGCCGGCGAGATCCTCGCGCTGCCGGACGTGGCCGAGCGCGCCGCGCTGTACACCGAGCAGCACGACGCCTTCGTGTCCCAGTTGCGGCGCGTCGGCCGTGTCGAGGGCGACGTCGTGATCGTCGACCTGCGGGACGAGGAGACGATCCACGCCGGCAACCGCTTCATGGTGTACGCCCTGTTCCCGGAGGCCCGGGTCTCGGTCCACGTCATCTGGGGCCGGCAGAAGCTGAACACCGTCCTCGCGGTGGGCAAGTCGATCGTCGACCGCACCTCCCCCGCCGACATCGGGGCGGTCATGCTGACCTACGGCGGGGGCGGGCACGTCGCCGCGGGGACCTGCCAGGTGCCGCACGCCGACGCGGAACGGGTCCTGGCCGAGGTGGTGGCCACGATCGCCGCGCCGCGTACGGCGGCGGTCTGAGCGGTCAGATCTCGCCGGCGACCTCGCCGCGGACCGTCGGATCGCGGGCGCCGCTCCGGGTGGGCAACCACAGGACGAGGGCCAGGAGGAGCAGGACGTACGCGTTCTCCTGGACCATCCCGGCCAGGCCGAGGTCCCAGTGGTGGGGCGCGGCGCGGCGCCACCAGAACACGATCGAGCTGACCGCGAGGCCGTAGGTCGCCACCGCCGCCACCGGGCGGCGCGCGCGCAGCAGCACCACGATCGCGGGCCCCACCCACACCAGGTGGTGGACCCACGAGATCGGGCTGACCAGACATCCGGTGAGGCCGACGACGGTCAGTGCGGCCACCCGGTCCTCCGCGCGCACCGCACGGGCGAGCCCCACGGCGAGCACGACGAGCACCGCGAGGAGCCACGGCCACCGCGGCGGCGTGGAGTCGTCGTACAGCCTGGCCACCAGGCCCAGGAGCGACTGGTTCGGCGTGCTGTCGCTCCGCCCGACCCGGGACGTGTCCCACAGCATCGAGGTCCAGAACTGCCACGACGTCCGCCAGTCCACCGCGGCGGCGAGGAGGGTCGCCGCAGCCGCCGCGGCCAGCGCGTTGGCCGCGGGCCGCCACTCCCGCCGCAGCAGCAGGTACACCACGAACACCGCCGGGGTCAGCTTGATCGCCGCCGCGACGCCGATCCCGAACCCCGCGACGTCCCGCCGTCCCCGGGCCAGCAGCCAGCCGTCGACCAGCACCAGGAACGCCAGCAGCAGGTTCACCTGGCCGAAGCCCAGCGTGTCCCGCACCGGCTCGAGTGCCACGCCGAGCGGCAGGACCAGCGCCACGGTGAACCAGCCCGGGAGCCCGAGCGGGCGTGCCAGCCACCATCCGCAGCCGGCGAGGATCACGAGGTTCACGACGGTGACCGCCCCGAGCGCCGCGCCCGCGGGCAGCAGGGCGAGCGGGCTCAGCACCAGCGCCGCGAACGGCGGGTACACGAAGCCCATCCCGCCGTATCCGGGGTGGTGGTACGCGTACAGCCCGGTGCCGTCCCACCACGAGTGCAGCGCACCGCGGTAGATCGTGAGGTCGAAGCCGTGGTGCCGGCCCGCGAACCCCACCAGGGCCGCCCCGGTCACCGCCCACACGGCCACCACGACGGCCGTGAGCACCCGGCGGTCCGCGATCACGGCGACAGTCTCCCGGACGGGTCCGGTGTCGCGCACCGGCGGGGCACCCGGATCGGGCGCGCGGGGCGGGCGGCCGCTGCTACCGTCCGGCGCTGTCCCCCGCCGCCCGCCGCAGGGAGGAACCGTGCCGCGCATCCCCGGCCGTCCCGGCGGTGACCGCCCCGGCCACGGCGGGAGCACGCCGACGAGGCGGCGGCCGTCGTCCGCCGATCCTGCGGCACTCGGCTTCACGCCACGACCCCCCGTGCGCTGGCTGAGCCCGACGGAACTCGCGCGTACCGCCGTGTCGGTGGTGCTGTCGGACATCTTCGGCGCGTACGCCGACAAGCGGGAGCTCCAGCAGTGCGGGGTCTTCGAGCAGGGCACGTTCGGTCACGACCGCGGCGGCGAGATCTGGCTCGACTTCACCGCGGACCTCGGCGACGGGTTCGACGCCACGTACTCCGTCGCGTCGCTGCTCGCGGCCCCCGGCCTCGAGATCGGTGGCGTGTCCCTGCCGCGCGGCGAGGTGCTCGTGCTGGGCGGCGACGAGGTGTACCCGGTCGGCAGCGCGGAGAGCTACGAGCAGCGCACCACCCGGGTGTACGCCGCGGCGCTGCCGGAGTCCGCCGGCCCGCGCCCCACCCTCTACGCCGTCCCCGGGAACCACGACTGGTACGACGGCCTCACGGCCTTCCTCCGGGTCTTCGCCCAGCAGAAGACGATCGGCGGCTGGGACACCGCGCAGCGGCGCTCGTACTTCGCGCTGCGCCTCCCGGGCGGGTGGTGGCTCCTCGCGCTCGACATCCAGCTCGACGCGTACATCGACCAGCCGCAGCTCGCGTACTTCCGCACCGTCGCGGAGCAGTTCGCCCCGGGCGACGGCGTGATCCTCTGCACCGCGAAACCGTCGTGGTACCAGGCGGGGCGAGGGGAGGAGGGCTCGTTCCGGCGGCTCGGGTACTTCGCGGAGCAGGTCCTCGCGGGCACGGGCGCGCACCTGCGCCTCGTCCTCACGGGCGACTCGCACCACTACTCGCGGTACACCGACGAGGCGACCGGGCAGACGCTGCTCACCGCGGGGCTCGGCGGCGCGTACACGTCGGCGACCCACCTCCTCCCGGAGCGGCTGACGATCCCGTCCCGGCTGGTCGCGCCGGGCGCGCCGCCGGAGCCGGTGACCTACGACCGCGCCGCGCGCACCTGGCCCCCGCAGGCGACGTCCCGTCGCGAGGCGGCCGGGGTGCTGGGGCTGCCGCTGGTCAACCCGGGGTTCTGGGCGCTCCTCGGTGCGGTGCAGGCGGCGTTCGTCGCGTCGGTGCTCACCCGGAACGTCCTGTCCTGGGTCACCACCGCCGTGCTGATCGTCGTGGCCGCGGTCTGGTTCGCCGACCCGGAGCGCGGTGGGCGCTGGGCGAGGGTGCGTTACGGGCTCCCGCACGCCGCCGCCCAGCTCCTCCTCGGGTACGCCGCGTACCGGGTGGCCGCCGCGCTCACGGGGAGCTGGGCCCGGTGGGTCGCCGCGGTCGCCGCCACGCCGGCGGTGATGGCCGTCGCCGGGCTGGCGGCGGCCGAGGTCACCGCGGTGTACCTCCTCCTCGCGAGCCGCGGCGGGGCGAACGTGAACGAGCTCTTCGCCGCGCAGTCCCGGGACGACCACAAGGGCTTCGTGCGGATCCACCTGCGGCGGGACGGCGACCTGCGGGTGTACCCGGTCGGGATCGCGCGCCCCGGCCGGCGCTGGCGGGCGAACCCGGACACGGCGCCCGGGGCGCCGTGGCTCCTACCGCGGAAGCCGCTGACGCCGGAGCTGATCGAGCGGCCTTTCACGATCACGCGGGAGCCGCCTCCGGCGTAGGCCGAAGGCCCGAGCGCCGCGCGGCGGCCGGTCAGCCGCCGAGGCCCACCGCCGCCGCCAGCAGCCCCGGCAGCGCCTGCACCGCGTACGCCACCAGGTCTCCCTCCGGTACGCCGGACTCCCCCGCCCGGTCCACCGCCATGCTCTCCACCAGGGCCCACCAACCGCGTACGACCGTGCGGGCCACGGGGGTCGCCTCCGCCCCGGCCGCCGCGAGGGCGCGGTCGGTCAGCGCGTCCCGGACCTCGTCGTAGATGGCGCGGATCTGCGGATCGGCCCCGGGGCCGCCGTGGAAGAACGCCACGTACGGATCGAGGTGCCGGTCGATGAACCCGGCGTACGCCGCGACGATCGAGGTGAGCTGCTCGGCGGCCGGGACGTCCCGCGCGGCCTGGGAGGCGCTCAGCAGCCGCCGGGCCGCCGCGCGCACGATCGCCGCGTGGTAGTCCTGCTTCGTCGGGAAGTAGTGGAACAACAGTCCCCGCGAGATCCCGGCCCGCGCCGCCACCTCGTCGGTGGACAGCGCGTGGATGGGCTTGGTGGCCAGGATCTCCAGCCCGATCCCGATGAGCTGGCGGCGGCGCTCGTCCTGGCTGAGCCGTCGCCCGGTCACCGCGGGCACACCCGAAGACGACATGCCGGCCTCCCCTGTTGAGCAGCGCTCAACGTACCCGCTACCTTTGCCGAGCATTGCCCGACAAGCCGAGGAGCGACAGTGGACTTCGCGCCGTCGGCCCGGTCCCGCGAGTACGTGGACCGGGTCGGTCAATTCGTGGCGACCGAGATCGACCCCGTCGAGCCGGAGTACCTCCGCACGGTGGGCGCGGCGGGCCGGCCGGAGACGTGGACGGTCCCTCCGGTCGTCGATGCACTGAAGGCCAAGGCCCGGGCGGCGGGCCTGTGGAATCTGTTCCTCTCCGACGAGCGGTACGGCGCGGGACTCTCGACCCTCGAGTACGCGCCGGTCGCCGAGGTGATGGGCCGGTCCGCGCTCGCCCCCACGGTGTTCAACTGCAACGCCCCGGACACCGGCAACATCGAGGTGCTGTACCACTACGGCAGCGAGGACCAGAAGCGCCGTTGGATGGAGCCGCTCCTCGACGGCGCGATCCGGTCGGCGTTCTGCATGACCGAGCCCGACGTGGCCTCGTCCGACGCCACGAACATGGCCGCCACGGCGACCGTCGAGGGCGACGAGGTGGTGCTGAACGGACGCAAGTGGTGGAGCACCGGCGTCGGGCACCCCGACTGCGAGGTGCTGATCTTCATGGGCGTCACGGACCCGGACGCCCACCGGTACCGGCGCCACTCGATGGTGCTGGTCCCCCGCGACACGCCCGGCGTCACGGTGGAGCGGATGCTCCCGACGATGGGCTTCCACGACGCGCCGGGCGGGCACGGCGAGGTGTCGTTCGACGGTGTCCGGCTCCCCGCGTCCGCGGTGATCGCGGGACCGGGCCGCGGCTTCGAGATCGCGCAGGGCCGCCTCGGTCCGGGCCGCATCCACCACTGCATGCGGCTGATCGGGCTCGCCGAGCGGGCGCTCGAGGCGGCCTGCCGCCGCGGGGTGAGCCGGGTCGCGTTCGGCAAGCCGCTGGTCAACCTGGGCGGCAACCGGGAGCGCATCGCCGACGCCCGGATCGCGATCCAGCAGGCACGCCTCCTGGTGCTGCACGCGGCCTGGCTGCTCGACACCCAGGGCGTCGCGGGCGCACTGTCGGCGGTCTCGCAGATCAAGGTCGCGGTCCCCACGATGGCCCAGCAGGTCGTGGACATGGCGATGCAGCTGCACGGCGGCGCGGGCCTGTCCGACGACTTCCCGCTCGCCGGGGCGTGGACCACGGCCCGGGCCATCCGGCTCGCGGACGGTCCCGACGAGGTCCACCGCGGTGTCGTGGCCCGGATCGAGCTGGCCCCGTACCTCCGGGACCGGACGTGAGCCGCCGCGTCCTCGTCACCGGCGCCGCCTCCGGCCTCGGCAAGGCGATGACCGCCCGTCGCCTGCACCGGCGGATCGAGAGCACGTGAGCGCGCAGCCGGTCCGCGCCGAGGACGCGTTCGACGTCGGCGCCGTCGCCGCGTGGCTCTCCGCGGAGGCCGGGGTCGAGGGCGTCCCGGAGGTGCGGCAGTTCGCGGGAGGCGCCTCCAACCTCACGTACCTGCTGACCTACCCCGGCCGCGAGCTGGTGCTGCGCCGCCCGCCCGCGGGGGCGAAGCCCGCCTCGGGCCACGACATGGCCCGGGAGTACCGGATTCAGGAGGCGCTCGCGCCTGTCTACCCGTACGTGCCCGCGATGATCGCCCTGTGCACCGACCACACGGTGCTGGGCAGCGACTTCTACGTCATGGAGCGGATACCGGGCACGATCCTCCGCGGGCGGGACACCCCGGACCCGGCGCGGACCCGTGAGCTCTGCATCCGCGTGGTGGACCTCCTCGTCGAGCTGCACCGGGTCGAGCCCACGCCGGAGCTGCAGGCCCTCGGCCGCGGCCCGGGGTACGTGCAGCGGCAGGTCGCCGGATGGTCGGCGCGCTACCGCGCGGCCCGGACGCGGAACGTCCCCGGCTTCGAGCGCGTGATGGCGTGGCTCGCGGCGAACCGGCCCGACGACGTGGCGAGCCGCGTCGTCCACGGGGACTTCCGGCTCGACAACGTCGTCCTCGGCGACGACCTCGCGCCGCGCGCCGTGCTCGACTGGGAGCTCGCCACGATCGGCGACCCGCTGATGGACCTCGGCAGCAGCCTCGCGTACTGGGTCCAGGCGGACGACGACCGGGTGTTCCGGATGACCGGGCGCCAGCCGACGCACCTGCCCGGGATGCTGCGCCGCGAGGAGGTCGTCGCGCACTACGCGGACCGTACCGGGCTGCCGGTGGGCAACTGGACGTTCTACGAGGTGTTCGGGCTGTTCCGGCTGGCCGTGATCGCGCAGCAGATCTACCACCGGTACCACCACGGGCAGACGCGCAACCCCGCGTTCCGGCACTACTGGATCATGGTCCAGTACCTCGACCGGCGGTGCCGCCGGATCATCCGGAGGAGCTGATGGGCGCGCTGTACCTCGTGCGCCACGGTCAGGCGAGCCGGTACGACGACGGGCTCGACACGCTGTCGGACCTCGGCGCCGACCAGGCCCGTGCCCTCGCGGGCGAGCTGCGGCGGCGCGGGGTCGAGCCGACGCGGATCGTCACCGGCGGGCTGCTGCGGCAGCGGCAGACGGCCGGGGCCCTCACCGGGCCGGAACCGGTGGTGGACCGTCGCTGGGACGAGTACGACCACCTCGGCGTGCTCACCGGTCACAGCCCCGACGCCGACGCGCGGACGGTCCAGCAGGCGCTCGACGCGGCGCTCGGCACCTGGGTGGACGCCACCGAGGGGTACGCCGAGACGTGGCCCGCGTTCCGCGCCCGTGTGCGCGCGGCGCTCGAGGCGCTGGACCCGGCGGGCACCACGGTGGTCGTCTCGTCCGCGGGCCCGATCAGCACGGTCGCGGCCGCGCTCCTCGACGCCCCGGCGCGGGGCTGGCTCGCCCTCAACCGCGTCATGGTGAACACGAGCATCACCACGCTCGCCGTCGGGCGCAGCGGGGTGTCGCTGGTGTCCTTCAACGACCACGCCCACCTCGCCGGCGACGGCCGGCGCCTGCTGACCTACCGATGAGGGGCCCCACGTGCGCACGAACATCCTGATCACCGGCGCGAGTTCCGGCCTCGGCCGCGGCATGGCCCGCGAGTTCGCGGCGCGGGGCCGCAACCTCGCGCTGTGCGCCCGCCGTACCGACCGCCTCGAGGAGCTCCGGGACGAGCTGACCGCGGCGTACCCCGGCATCACGGTCGCGGTCCGGAGCCTGGACGTGAACGACCACGCGCAGGTGTTCGAGGTGTTCCGGGCGTTCCGGTCCGACCTCGGGACGCTGGACCGGGTGATCGTCAACGCCGGGCTCGGCAAGGGGCAGCCGGTCGGCACCGGGTACTTCCACGCGAACGCCCAGACCGCGACCACGAACGTCCTCGGCGCGCTGGCCCAGTGCGAGGCGGCGATGGAGATCTTCCGCGAGCAGGAGGCCGGCCACCTCGTGGTGATCTCCTCGATGAGCGCGCTGCGGGGCATGCCGCGCAACCTCACCACCTACGCGGCCAGCAAGGCCGCCGTGGCCGCGCTCGCGGAGGGAATCCGCGCCGACGTGCGGGCCACGCCGATCACGGTGAGCACGATCTACCCCGGGTACATCCGGTCCGAGATGAACGAGCGGGTGAAGCACGCGCCGTTCCTCGTCGACACGGAGACGGGCTGCCGGCACCTCGCGCGGGCGATCGAGCGGGAGCCCGCCAAGGCGTACGTGCCGCGCTGGCCGTGGGCGCCGCTCGGGCTGGCGATGCGGACGCTGCCGCTCTCGGTCGTCGCCAGGATGTCGTAGGGCGCGCGGACGTCCCGGACAGCGACCGGCTGCCCGCGCCACACCCGGAGGGTCGCGCCCGCGCCGTGCACCCGCAGGACGTACCGCTGCACGGCGACCAGTGCGGCGGCGAGGAACACCGCCGCCCCCGCGACCAGCCCGAGCCGCGGCCCGAAGGCGGACAGCAGCGTGCCGCAGAGGATCGGCCCGGCCATCCCGCACGCGGTGGACAGCGTCCCCCAGGCGCCCATCACGCGGCCGCGGACCTCCTCGGGAGGCTGTGTCATCAGCAGGGTCGCCGACACGGTCGCGGCGACCGCCTCGAGGCCCGCCATGACGACCGCGCCGCCGAGGAGGAAACCGAGCGACGGCGACGCGGAGATCCCGAGCTGCACCGCCGCCCCGCCCACGGCGAGCAGGACGGCGAGCCGCACCCCGGGTGTCCGCAGGCGCCCGGCGACGACCGCGCCGAGGGTCGCGCCGACGCCGAGGGCGACGCTCACCGCGCCGTAGCCGGACCCGCCCGCCGCCAGTGCCGTGAGCGTGAGCGGGGCGAGCACCAGGCTGTAGTTGCGGGACAGCAGCGTGGCGAGGCCGCTGACCGTGGCGAGCAGCAGCAGTTCCGGGCGGCCGGTGAGCCAGCGGAGCCCGCCGAGCGCATCCTCCCGCACGGACCTCCCCGCCGGGGCCGCGGCTGCGGTGCGCGGCACGCGGAGCAGGACGATGACCCCGGTCACCGCGACGAACGAGACCGCATTGGCGGCGTACGCGAGCCCGGTGCCTCCGGTCGCGAGCACCACGCCGCCGAGGGCCGCGCCGGTGACCCGGCCCACCGTCGTGATCACCGAGCCGACGGAGATGGCCGACGGCACGTCCTCGGCCGCGACCAGGTCGTTGCCGAGCAGCGCCATCGCGGGTGCGTCGATCGCCGCGACCGACCCGGAGGCGAGCGCGAGGGCGACGAGGACCGCCGGCGTGAGCGCGTCCTGCCACGCGAGCACCGCGGTCACCAGGGCGATCACCGCCAGGGCGCTCTGGCTGACGGCCGCGACCGCCTTGCGCGGGAAGCGGTCCACCAGCGCGCCGCCGACGGGCGCGAGCAGCAGGGCGGGTGCCGCCGAGGCGGTGGCGCAGACGCCGGCCAGTGCGGCCGAGCCGGTGAGAGAGAGGACCAGCACGTTCTGGGCGACGATCTGGAGCCAGGTCCCGACGTTGCTCAGCAGGTTGGCGGCGGACCAGGTGGCGAACTGCCGCCGGCGCAGCGCGCGCCACGGCGAGGTGGAGGGGGGCACATACTGCCCGTTCGGCGGTGTTCGCGCCGTTCTGAGTGGGGCTGTCCCTACGGACGGTCAGTGCCGCCCGAACCGGCCGTCCGGACTAGTACTTGTGGAAGAACGCCCTCAGCGACGCGGTGGACGCGTACCGGCCGCAGACCACGTCCCAGTCCCGGTGCGCGTGCACCCACTGCCCGAGGACGGCGTGCCCGCCCTGGATCGACGCCCTCGTGCACGCCCGGAGCGCGGTCGCGCGGTTCGTGTGCCCGGTCGCGCGCCACTCCGGCTTCTTCCACGTCCAGTTGCCCACGATGCTGCGCCACAGGTACGGGGTCGAGTAGAAGCCGACCTCCAGCCCGGCGCGCCGGTAGCCGAGCATCGCGCCCTGCACGACGGCACGGTTCGCGGCGATGCGTGCCGACCACGGCGCGACGCGGTACGGCTCGACGTCGACCCACACGATCGGCGACCGCAGTCCCGCGGCGCGCATCGCGGCCACGTTGACCCTCGCCTGGGCGTACCCGGTGTTGCGGAGCCGCGTGAGCGTGTCGCTGCCCCGGTACGGCCCGCCGCGGCCGTGCTCCGCCAGCTGGGCGGGTGTCGGGTACGTCGTCATGGCGTACGCGGCCGTCCACAGGTGCCGCTGCTCCGCGAACGCGACCTGGGCGGTCAGGCACGGGTTGGGGGTGAACGCCGGCCCGTTGGTCAGCCCGATCACCACGAACCTGCTCGACGCCGGCGGCATCGGCTGTCCCTCGGAACGGCGGGACGGGATCCCCATGCCCCTCGGGCACTGCGGCCAGGAGATGTCGTTGCCGACGATCCGGGCGGTGGCGGCCTGCGCGGGCGCCGCGACGGCGGTGCCCGCGAGCGCCCCCGCGAGGAGCGTCAGCGCGAGGAGGGTCCGATGGAGTCTGCGCACGGCTCCTCATCGGCACGGCGGTCCGGATCCCGAGCAGTACGGCGGAAGGTCGCGCACCCGGCCCACGAGGCGAGCACCACGACCGCCGCGACGGTGAGGACCACCGGCGTGTACCGCGGCGGGTACAGGGCCCCCTCGAGGTAGTGGTCGACGAACCCGCGAGGCCCGAGCGGCGGCATCCCCGCGACCCGGCGGAGCGTGTCCTCGAGACGGGTCAGCGGGCACGTGACGTGGACGGTCAGCGAGGCGACGGCCCAGGCCACGGCGGCGGCATGCGGCAACAGCGCGTGCGGCCACCGCACGGCGAGGAAGCCGCCCAGCAGGACGTACACCAGGAAGGCGAGGTGCACCGCGGCCACCGTCCGCACGGCCAGCACGTCACCGAGCCTACGCGCGCGCCCGGACGTACCGTGGAACTACAGGACGAGGAGGCCCGGATGGACGACCAGGAGTTCGTCTCGCTGGTGGCACAGCGCGCCGATGTGGACCCCGACACCGCCCGCGTCCACATCTCCGCCGTGCTCACGACGCTCGCCGAGCGGATCAGCGGCGGAGAGGCCCGGCAGCTCGCCGACGTGTTGCCGGAATCCGCGAGGGATCCGCTCCGCTCGGGCGACGAGCCGGCGCACGCGTGGGACGAGGACGAGTTCGTCCGCCGGGTCGCCGCACGGCTCCACTCCGATCCCGCCACCGCGGAGGACGCGGCCCGCGCCGTCCTCGTCACGGCGCGCGAGGCGGCGCCCGGGGAGTTCCGGGACGTGATCTCGCAGCTGCCGCAGGAGTACCGCGCGGTCGTGGGCCCGATGCCGTGACGGCGCGGCGCCGGTCCCTCGCGGGGACCGGCGCCACGGTGGCGGCCGTCAGGACATCGCCTTCTTCACCGCGTCCTTCGCCCGGTCGACGATCGACGCGAAGGGTCCCACCGCCCACTGCGCGGCCGGTGAGCCCGCCGTGCTGGGGTGCGGGTGGGTGGGTGCGACCGCCTCGGCCGCCTTGAGCGCGGCGCCCATCTTCGTCCGCTGGTTCTCCTCGAGCCCCTCGCGGAGACGCGGGAACTCCTGGCTCTCCTCGTTCTCGGCGTGGGTGTTGACCGCCTTCTCGAACTCGGCGAGCTGCCGGTCGAAGTCCGCCGACGACACGTCCATCTTCTCGAGCTCGGCGAGGACGTGGTTCGCCTCGTCCTCCTCCTTGTTGCGGGCGTCGGCGATCGCCTCACCCGCGATCTTCTTGCTGACCGGCCGCACGATCATCTCCTCGGCGGTCTCGTGCACCGCGAGCAGCGCCCGCAGTTCGTCGAACGCCTGCTGCTTGTGCCGGCCCTCGGCGGACTTCACGTCCGCGAACAGCTCCCGGATCCGCCCGTGCTGGCTCAGCAGGATCTGGATGACGTCGCCCTCTGCTGTGGTCGAGCCCATCGCTCCTCCTCCGGTGTCGGTCCGTGGGGAAGCGGTACCCCGCCGGGGCCTTCTCTACCGGGCGACCTCGACAGACGGGCCGCGCGGGCGTATCCCGGAACGATGAGCCTCGCACCCCGCCACGGACCCACGGTGTTCACGACGCCGTCGGACCGGGAGCTCGCCGTCGCGCGGAGCTTCGACGCGCCGCGCCCGCTCGTCTTCACGGTCTGGACCAGCCCCGAGCACGTCCGCCGGTGGATGCGCGGCCCCGACGGGTGGACCATGCCGGTCTGCGAGATCGACCTGCGCCCCGGCGGGTCGTGGCGTCACGTCTGGCGCCACGCCGACGGCACCGAGCGGGCGCTGTCCGGGGTGTACCGGGAGGTCGAGCCGCCCATCCAGATCCTGGGCACCGGTCACTGGGAGAGTGGCCGGGCCGAGACGCCGATCACCGTGTACTTCACGGTCGACGACGGCCTCACGATCGTCAAGACGAAGGTCCTGTATCCCTCACGGGAGGCACGGGACGCGGGCCGCGCGAGCAGTGTCACGGGCGACGCGGTGGCGAGTCTCGACCGGCTGGCGGCGTACCTCCGGCCGCTGAACGAGGACGGCAACGCCGTTCTTTCCCCTCCGTAACGCTCTCGCAACACGGCCTCTGTCTACTCCCGGGCAACGGTGGTTCATACGAACAACCACACGTCCTGGGGAGACTCGACGACGCCGGACGAGGACTTCGTGCTCGACCGGGTGGGGCCCGTCGTGGTGGTGTCGGCCTGCTCCGGGCACGGCGCGAAGTTCACGCCGCTTGTCGGCTCCCTGGCGGCCGACCTGGCGCTCGGTTCCGGCGTGCCGGACCCTCGGTTCGCCCTGCCGGTGGCCGTCTAGAGTCACCGGCGTGGAACCGGAGGACGCGGCCCTGGGCTCGCTCGAGCACATCATCGCGATCCGCGTGCGGGAGTACCGCCAGGCCGCGGGCCTCTCGGTCGGCGACATGGCGCAGCGCGTCGGCATCAGCAAGGCGATGCTGTCCAAGATCGAGAACGCCCAGACCTCCTGCAGCCTCACCACGCTCTCCCGGCTCGCCCGGGGGCTCGAGGTCCCGGTGACGTCCCTGTTCCGCGGCATGGACGCCGAGCGGGAGGCCGTGTTCGTCCCCGCCGGGCAGGGCTCGCGGATCGTCCGGCGGGGCACCCGGATCGGGCACGAGTACCAGATGCTCGGCGCGCTCCGGGGCGCACACAAGCGGATGGAGGCGCTGCTCGTGACGCTCACCGAGTCGAGCGAGGTGTTCCCGCTGTTCCAGCACAGCGGCACCGAGCTGATCTACATGCTCGAGGGCGTGATGGTGTACGGGCACGGCGAGTCGCGGTACACGCTGCACCCCGGCGACGCGCTGCAGTTCGACGGGGAGGGGCCGCACGGGCCGGACGCCCTGGTCGAGCTGCCGATCCGCTTCCTGTCGGTGACGGCGTACGGGGACACGCCGAGCCACTGAGCGGTCAGACCGGGGCCCCGAACGCCGTCAGGCAGTCACGGAACTCGGTCACCGGCGTGCGCTGCCGCTGCGCGGGCGGCACCGCGTCGAGCACGCGCTCACCGAGGTCGACGGTTGGCAGGACATGGTCGGCGGGACGGAGGCCGGACATGACCTCACGGGCGAGCAGCACGCCCTCCCCCACGTCGCCCGCGCGGACGAGGGCCAGCGCGTGGAGCAGCCCGAGCTGGGTCGGTCCGCGCCGGTCCCCGGCGGGGTAGAGCTGCTCGGCCCGCCGCCGCGCGAGCTCGGCGCGGCGGACGTCACCCAGGTGACAGTGGACGTAGGTCTCGGTGAACCGCAGGCGGTCCTCCGGCCACGCGAAATGCGTGTCGCGATCGGAGGTGACCTCCTCGGGCAGGCCCTCGAACACACCCTCGAGCGTGTGCAGCGCGGCGGCCGCCTCCTCGGGGCGCCCCGCCAGCGCGAGCGCCTGCGCCTTGCCGGCGAGCAGCTCCGGTGCCGCCACCGCGTAGCGCTCGCCC
>DASWRY010000049.1:0-2747 GCA_036402915.1 Mycobacteriales bacterium | reverse complement strand
GCGGACCGGGCTCGGCGGACCGGGCTCAGCGGCGATGGCCGCGGGTGCTCTGGCCGGTCTCGCTCGGGTCGCGGAGGTCCACCGTCTCGGGCTGGGGCTCCGCGAGGGAGGCCTCCTCCCGCTCCTCGCCCGGCGCGCGGAGGATGTCGCGGTCGACCCCCTCGGGCTCCGACGGGGCGTCACCCTTCATGCCCCGCTCGGCCTCCGCGTTGATCAGGGCACCGAGCAGGACGACGAACGCCGAGAGGTACAGCCACAGCATGAAGATGACCACGCCGGCGAGGGCGCCGTACGTGTTTCCGTAGCTCGAGAAGTTCTGTACGTAGAAGGCGAACGCGACCGTGCCGACCGTCCAGAGGAGGGCGCCGATGATCGCCCCGGGCGACGCCCAGCGGAGACCCGAGGGCCTGTTGGCGGGGGCGAAGCGGTACAGCGTGGTGAGCACGCTGACGACCAGGGCGAAGAACACGACGCCCTCGGCGACGAGGACGACCGCCTGGAGCGGGCCACTCGGCACCACACGGCCGATCACCGCGGGGACCACCCCGACCGCGGCGAGCACGAGGATCGAGAAGACGATCCCGCCGAGCGTCAGCGCCACCGCGGTCGCGCGGAGCTTGACGAAGCCGCGGGTCTCCTTCTGCTCGTACGCCGTCGTGATCGCCTGCATGAGGTTCTGCATGCCGCTGGACGCGGACCAGAGGAGGATCGCGACGGAGATGGCCAGCCCGATGCCGAGGCTCTGCTGGTGGGCGGCCGCGACCTGGTTCAGCTGCCCGGTGATGACGCTCTTCGCGTCGGAGGACACCGCGCCGAGGGCGTCGCCGACCTGACGGGAGACGTCCTGGGGGTCGGCGACCAGCCCGTACAGCGCGATGAGCGCGAGCAGGGCCGGGAAGATCGACAGCATCGCCCAGAAGGCGACCCCGGCGGCGAGGAGCGAGATGTTCAGCTCCTTCATCCGCGGGCCGATCCGCTTCAGCGCCGCGAACCAGCCGCGTGCCGGGAGTTCGGTCGGGGCCTGGCGGGGTTCCTGCGTCGTGGGGGTCACGCCGCCGTACTTCCCAGCCGGGGGGCGCTCTACACCTGCCGGAGGCAGATCGCGGTCACGCCTCAGGCGGCCGCGGTGGCCTGCAGGAGGTCGCGGATCTCCACCGCCGCGGCACGGCCCGCGCGGGTGGCGCCGATCGTGCTCGCCGACGGCCCGTAGCCGACGAGGTGTACGCGCGGATCGCGTACCGCCCGGGTGCCGTCCATGAGGATCCCGCCGCGCGGCTCGCGGAGCTTCAGCGGGGCGAGGTGGTCGATGACCGGGCGGAAGCCCGTGCACCACAGGATCACGTCGGCGTCCTGCCGGCGCCCGTCCGCCCAGGCGACGCCCGTGGGGGTGATGCGCTCGAACATCGGCCTCCGGTGCAGCACGCCCCGCGCCTGTGCCGCCCGGATCTCCGGTGTCACGATCAGGCCCGTCACGCTGACCACGCTCGCGGGTGGCCGTCCCTCGCGCACGGCCTGCTCCACCAGGGCCACGGCCGCGCGGCCGTACTCGGGGGTGAACTCGCCCTCCCGCCAGACCGGGGGGCGCCGGGTCACCCACGTCGTCGTGGTGACCTCCGCGATCTCCATCAGCAGTTGGACGCCGGAGAGCCCGCCTCCGACCACGACGACGTGCTTGCCACGGAACTCCTCGGCGGTGCCGTAGTCCGCGGTGTGCAGCTGGCGGCCGAGGAACGTCTCGCGGCCCGGGTACGCGGGCCAGAACGGCCGGTCCCAGGTACCCGTCGCGTTGATCACCGCGCGGGTGTCCCAGGTGCCGACCGTCGTCTCCACACGGAGGCGCTCGCCCACGTCGCGTACCGCGGTGACCTGGGCCGGACGGTGGACGGGGAGGTCGAACTCCCGCTCGTACGCGCCGAAGTAGTCGGTGACGACGTCGGACGCCGGGACGGTCTGGTCGGCGCGCGGCATCGGGAGGCCCGGCAGGTCGTGGACGTGGTTGGTCCGGCCGAGGCGCAGGGAGGGCCAGCGGTGCCGCCAGGCGCCGCCGGGCTGTTCGCCGCGGTCGAACATCACGAAGTCGACGTCGTACTTGCGCAGGTAGAACGCGCTCGACAGGCCGGCCTGGCCGGCGCCGAGGACGGCCACGTCGACGTTGGTCACGCGGTGGTCAACACCGAGCGTGATGTGGTGCTTCCCGCCGCGGCGCCGTACGGCCTCGTCCCGATGGCGCCTTGGCGCGGTTCTCCGCCCGCCGGAGGCCCCACGAGTGCACGGCCGGGCGCGGCGGAGGGTCCGCTCTCCTAGGCTTACCGGCATGGCCGAGGAGATGGACCAGGAAATCCTGGAGTTCGCGCGACGGTGCTTCGAGCTGGCGCGGTCCGGCGAGGCGCAGCAGCTGGCCCAGTACGTGGACAAGGGGCTGCCGCCGAACCTCACCAACGAGAAGGGCGACACCCTGCTGATCCTCGCGGCGTACCACAACCACCCGGAGACGGTCCGGGCCCTGCTCGAGCGCGGAGCCGACCACTCGCGGGTGAACGACCGGGGGCAGACGGCCCTGGCGGCGGCCGTCTTCCGCCGCAGCGCCGACACCGTGAACATCCTGCTGGCGAGCGGCGCCGACCCCGACGCGGGCGGCCCGTCGGCGATCGAGACGGCCAGGTTCTTCGACCTGCCCGAGATGCTCGAGCTCCTGGAATCGGCCGCGCCGTCCTGATCTCCCGGCCGCCCCTCAGCCGGCCGCCAGG
>DASWRY010000048.1:0-15690 GCA_036402915.1 Mycobacteriales bacterium | reverse complement strand
GCCACCGGAGCCGCCGTCTTCTCCGCCCCCGGGGCCGCCGTCTTCTCCGCGCCCGGGGCCGCCGCCTTGCGCGCGCTCCCGAGCCGCAGCTCGGCGGGCGAGAAGAACAGTTCGTCGCCGCCGATCCGCACGCCGATGAAGTCGCTGCCGTCCGCGTCCGGCGTCCCGACCCTGGTGACCTCACCCGCCCGGCCCGCAGCCAGACCGGCCGAGTCGGTGAGCAGCACGACGCGGCGGCGCTTGCCCGCCCCCACGTCACGGCGGAGGTCGGTGATCTGCTCGTCGGCGAGCGGGGTCGTCACGGGTCTCCTCGTGGTCGGCGGATCACCCGACCGTATCGCGGGCCCCCGACGGTGCGCGCTCACCGCACCAGCGTGTCCACCAGGTGTTCGAGCTGCGCCAGCGGGTCCGCGGTCATCCCCCCGTGTACCGGTCCCGGCTGCACCACCGTGCTCTTCGGCGCGGTCAGCCACCGGAACCGCGTCCCGAGCGACCCCGTGCCGGCCGGGCCCGCGGCGGGGGACCCGTCGCACACCGCGACCACCGCCTCGAGCGCCGCGCGCACCGCCGCCGGGTCGGTCCCGGGATCCAGCGCCGCGAGCCGCCGCTCGTCGAGCGCCGTGCGCGCTCCGAGGAAGTCGAGTCCCTGGCAGTACAGCACCACGCCCGCGTTGATCGCCTCACCGCGGTCCACCCGGGGGACGACGCGGAGCAGCGCGTACTCGTACGTGCTCACGCCGCACGCCCCGGCAGCCACGCCCGCGGCGCCTCGGCGCGCGCGAGCAGGTGGGCGGCGTACGCCTCCCGCACCTCGTCCGGCCCGGCGAACCCCGGCTCGTCCGCGAGCCACTCGTCCGGCACCAGCACGAGGACCTCGCGGAGCAGCGCCGGGGTGACCCGCGGCGCGAGCTCGCGGTCGGCGGCGTCCAGCTCCGACGCGAAGCCGGCGAGCACGTGGTCCGAGGCGTCGTAGGGCCGGGTGGCGGCGCTCGCGGCCCGGGACCACGTGTGGTGGAAGTACAGGCTCGCGCCGTGGTCGATCATCCACACGTCGCCGTGCCACAGCAGGAGGTTCGGGTTCCGCCAGCTGCGGTCCACGTTGGCGATCAGCGCGTCGAACCACAGGATCCGGCTCGCGAGCCCGGCGTCGACGTGCACGCCGTCGAACCCCAGCGACCCCGGCAGGAAGTCCATGCCGAGGTTCAGCCCGGCGCTCGCCGCGAGGAGGTCCTGGATCTCCTGGTCCGGCTCGCACCGCGCGATGGCCGGGTCGAGCTCGACGAGCACGAGGTCCGGGACGGGCAGGCCCAGGCGCCGCCCGAGCTCGCCCGCGATCACCTCCGCCACGAGCGTCTTGCGGCCCTGGCCGGCGCCGCGGAACTTCACCACGTACGTCCCGAGGTCGTCCGCCTCCACGATGCCGGGGAGGGAGCCGCCCTCGCGGAGTGGGGTCACATACCGCTGGGCGGTGACGGTCGGCAGCACGCACCGAGGCTAGAGCAGGTACCGATCGTGACGGCAATCTGGCGAACCCTGTTCCGTCCGTCGCATCCGGGAGGGCATGATGCCGCTCGGATTCCCGACTCCAGGGAGCGCGGATGGACGACGTGGTCGTGACGGCCGCGGAGCCCACCGCGCCCGCACGAAACGGTCTCGGGCAGGTCGCGGAGCTGGCCCGGTCTCTGGCGTCGGCCCAGCGTGTGGCCGATGTGGTGGAGGCGGGCGCGCTCGCCGTGTGGCAGGCGCTGGACGCGGCGCTCGTCTCCGTGGGCCGCCTCGACGCCGGGCACGGCACGATCACCGTCCTCCGCAACGTGGGAGGTGGTACCTGCGCCGAGTCGTACCGGCTGAGCGAATATCCGAGCCTGCGGTCCCTCGTCGAGGACGGCGGCCCCTGGCGGTACGTCGCTGGCCAGGACGACCGCGACGAGCCGCAGGAGGCGCTCATGGCCCGCCGGGGCTGGGGTGCGTCGATGGGCACGCCGGTCGTGGTCGGCGGCCGGGTGTGGGGCGGCCTGTACGTCGCGCGGCACCGCAGCCGCCCGCCGTTCGGCGAGGACGACATCGAGCTCGCGACCGTGCTCGCGGCCGTGGTGGGCGCGGGCCTCGCCCAGGTCGAGCGCGTGGAGACGCTCGCCCTGCTCGCCCAGACCGACCCGATGACCGGCCTCGCGAACCGCCGCGGTGCGGACGAGGCACTCGACGCGGCGCTGCGGGCGCACGGGGTCAGCGGCGACACCGTCGTGGTCGTCCTCTGCGACGTGGACGGACTGAAGCGGGTGAACGACACGTTCGGCCACGCCGCCGGCGACCTCGTGCTCACCCGGGTCTCGGCCCTGCTGAGCCTCGCCAGCGGCGCGCACCAGGGCAGCACGGCGGCACGGGTGGGCGGGGACGAGTTCTGTCTCGTCGTACCCGGGGCGCCGCTCGCGGAGGTCATCACGACCGTCCAGGGCCTGTCGGCGTCCAGCCGGGACCTGCCGTTCGGCGCCGGGGTGTCCTGCGGCATCGCCTCCGCCGAGGCGTGCGCGGCGCTCGGGGAGGAGGTCACCGCGAAGCAGCTGTTCCGGCTGGCCGACGCGGCGCAGTACCGCGCGAAGCGCACCGGCGGCGTCCGGGTCACCGTCATCGGGACGGAGGACGTCGGCGAGGTCCCGGACGGTCCGGCGACGCGGGTGGGGCCCGCGCGACCCGGCACGCTGGCGGAGTGCGTCAGAGCGCTCGTCGAGGCGGTGGCCGTCACGGCGGCGGCGTCCACGGCGGCGGGGTCCACTGCGACGGGGACCACGACCACGGTGACGGCGACCGCGACCACGGCGACCGTGTCCACATTGGACCGGCTCGTCGCCGGGGCGACGGCCGCCGCCTCGTGGTGCGACGCGGCCGGGTGGGCGATCTCGACACTGGACCCGGGCGCGGACGTGCTCGTCACGCGGGCCACCACGTTCGCGCGCGGCAGCGCCGGCTGCTTCGTGGCCGACAAGCTGTCGCAGGTGGGCTTCGAGTTCCCGCTGACCGCCTGCTCGCTGACCGCGGCGGCAGTCCGCGGCGGGTGCTTCCACACGGAGCTGGCCGACTCGGCGGCGCCCCCCGCGGCTCTCGCGGTGCTGGCCGCCGCCGGGTACACGGCGATGCTCGGCGCCGGGGCGACCGACGCCGCGGGACGGGGCTGGTTCGTCGAGCTGTACACCGACCCGGTCAGCGTGCTGCCGCAGGGCGCCGACGGCGACGCGATCGCCTCGGTACTGCGCGGTCTGGTGGCCCTCGCGCTCGAGCCGGGGCCGGCGTAGCGGGCGGACGGGCCGTTCGGAGACCGCCCGTTCCAGGCCGTACCGCCGCGGGCCGGTATCGGGCCATACTGTCCGATACGTACCGTGACGCTCTGGAGGCCGTGTGGCGGTCACCGACGAGGCGATCCTCCGGATCAAGGAGATGATCGTCTCCGGAGAGGTCCGAGCCGGCGAGCGGCTCCCGCGGGAGGCCGACCTCGCCGAACGGTTGGGCCTGTCGCGGAGCTCGCTGCGGGAGGCCGTGAAGGCGCTGTCGGTCCTGCGGATCCTCGACGTCCGGCAGGGCGACGGCACGTACGTCACCCGGCTCGAGCCGCGGCAGCTGCTGGAGACCCTCTCGTTCGTCGTGGACTTCCATCGCGGGGACACCGTCCTCGAGGTGCTCGAGGTGCGGCAGATCCTCGAGCCCGCCGCGGCGGCGATGGCCGCGCAGCGGGCCGACGAGCCGACGGTGTCCCGCCTGTACGAGCTGTGCGACCGTGCCGTGCTCGCCGAGCCGACCGAGCTGGGGCGTCTCGACGGTGACTTCCACCGGCTGATCGCCGAGGCGTCCGGCAACACGTACCTGGCCCGGCTCCTCGACAGCCTCTCGGGCCCCGCGGTGCGGACGACGTTCTGGGACGACGGCACGCACGACGGCGAGGCCCACCAGACCGTCGCGGAGCACCGCCGCATCGTCGACGCGGTGGCCGCGCGGCAGCCGGAGGTGGCGCGGGCCTGGACGACCGTCCACCTCGCGGGGACCGAGCAGCGCCTCGGGGCCGTCCCGGCCGTGGTCCCGGCTCCCGATAGGATGAGGGCTCGCGACTGGCGCTGAGGTGGAACAGACCACCGGGGAGCGAATCCGAGCCGGCACCGTGCGCCTGGGTGTCCTCACATGTCCGGTACGAGGAGGACCCGTGATCCCGCACCCCGCCCTGAGAGCGTCCGACCCCGACCTCGCCGCACTGGTGGGCGCGGAGGAGCAGCGGCAGTTCGACACGCTGAAGCTCATCGCGTCGGAGAACTACGTCTCCGCGGCCGTGCTCGAGGCCGCCGGCACGGTGCTCACCAACAAGTACTCCGAGGGCTACCCCGGCAAGCGGTACTACGAGGGCCAGCAGGTCATCGACCAGGTCGAGACGCTCGCGATCGAGCGCGCGAAGTCGGTCTTCGGCGTCGAGCACGCGAACGTCCAGCCGTACTCCGGCTCGCCCGCGAACCTCGCCGTGTACCTCGCGTTCGCGAAGCCGGGCGACACCGTGCTCGGTCTGGGTCTCCCGATGGGCGGGCACCTCACGCACGGCTGGCCGGTGTCGGCCACCGGTGCCTGGTTCAACGCCGTTCACTACGGCGTCTCCCGCGAGACCGGCCGCGTCGACATGGACGAGGTGCGCGACCTCGCCCGCCGCGAGCGCCCCAAGCTGATCTTCTGCGGCGGTACGGCCGTGCCGCGCACCGTGGACTTCCCGGCCTTCGCGGAGATCGCCCGCGAGGTCGGCGCGCTGCTCGTCGCGGACATCGCGCACATCGCGGGCCTGATCGCCGGTGGCGCGCACCCGTCGCCGGTCGGCCACGCCGACGTCATCACGACGACCACGCACAAGACTCTGCGCGGCCCGCGCGGGGCGATGATCCTCACCGGCGCGGAGCACGCCAAGGCGATCGACAAGGCCATCTTCCCCGGGCTGCAGGGCGGCCCCCACAACGCGACCACCGCCGGCATCGCGGTCGCGCTGCGCGAGGCGTCCACGCCGGAGTTCCGCGAGTACGCCCACGGCGTCGTCGCGAACGCGCAGGCGCTCGCCGAGGGGCTGACCTCCCGCGGCTTCGACCTCGTCTCCGGCGGCACCGACAACCACCTGCTGCTGCTCGACCTCACGAGCAAGGACATCCCCGGCAAGCCCGCGGCGAAGGCGCTGGACCGGGCCGGCATCGAGCTGAACTTCAACACCGTGCCGTTCGACCCGCGCAAGCCGTTCGACCCGTCCGGCCTGCGGATCGGGACCGCGGCGATCACGACCCGCGGCCTGCGGACCGAGCACATGGACCGGGTCGCCGCGTGGATCGACGACGCCCTCACGGCCGCGCGCAAGGACGACGAGGCCGCGCTCGACACGATCCGGGGCGAGGTGCGGGACCTGCTCGCCGGGTTCCCGATGCCGGGCGTCTGAGTCCCCCGCCCACCCAACGCCACGAGCCCGGTCGTCGTTCCGGTACCACCCGCGGCGCGGGTGCGGGACGCTCGGGTGGACATGCGGTACACCGACCGGCGCCATGCCGGGCGGGAACTCGCGCGGCTGATCGCGGCCGCGCCGCCCGCCCGGCCGGTCGTGCTCGCGCTCCCGCGCGGCGGCGTGCCGGTCGGGGCCGAGGTCGCCGCGGTGCTGGGCGCGCCGCTCGACCTCGTGGTCGTGCGGAAGGTCGGCCTGCCCGGGCAGCCGGAGGTCGGCGCCGGGGCGGTCACCGAGGACGGCATCGTCCTCCTCGACGCCCCGCTGCTGCGGCGGGTGGGGCTGACCGCGGCGGATCTCGCGCCGGTCGTCGCGTCCGAGCGCGCCGAGCTGCGGCGACGGGTGGTCGCGTACCGGGCCGGCGACCCGCCCGAGCCGCTCGGCGGGCGGACCGGGGTGGTGACCGACGACGGGCTGGCACGCGGCGTGACGGCCCTCGCGGCGGTCCGGTCGGCGCGGGCGCGCGGTGCGGCGGCGGTCGTGCTCGCCGTCCCGGTCGCGTCCCGGGAGGGGATCCGGCGCGTCGCCGCCGAGTGCGACGCGGTCGTCTGCCCGGACGTGCTGGACCGGTTCGGGGCGGTCGGCCGGTACTACCGCGACTTCGCGCAGGTGGGAGACGCCGAGGTGCGGACGCTGCTCGCGGCGCGCCACCACGGTTCCGACAACGACGAGTGATCGGTCCACCACTCTACGTGTATCGGTTGTGCCCCAACGGATACGCGGGGCACGTGGGGCTGAAGGGCTCGCCGCGGGCGGCTACCCTGTGCCCCGTGTCCCAGGCCCATACGCAGAAGTCAGTCATCGCCCGGAAGCGGGCGCTCGTCATCGGAGTCGCCGCCGCCGTCGTCCTCCTGGTGCTCGTCGCGGTGTGGGCGCTGTCCGGCTCCGGCGACAAGCCGGCCGGAAGGCCCGCCGCGTCCGCCGGGGACGGCGCGGTTCCGGCGCCGCCCGTGCCACCGGGGCTGGCGACGGTGTCGTACACCGAGTTCCAGTCCGGCTGGCCCGCCGACCCGACCCCGACCAAGATCGACGGCATCACCGAGGGCGTCCACCCCCTGAAGACGGTCGCGATCTACGACGCCGTCGGTGGCAAGGCCCGCACGATGGCCGGGCCCCAGATCGCCAGCGGGGTCGACCTGGTGATGCCGGTCGTCGACACGAAGCAGGGGTGGGTCGCCGTGATCGTCCCGTCGGCGAACCGGTCCATCGGCTGGATCCCCGACCGGGACCTCGAGCACCGGCCCCTGCACGACCACCTCGTCGTGGAGCGCAAGGCCCACCGCCTGACGTGGTACCGGGACGGCAAGCCGCAGAAGTCGTGGGAGGTCACGCTCGGGACGTCGGTGTCGCCCACCCCGCTCGGCCGGTCGTACGTCCTCGGCCGCTCGAAGCTGGTCGGCCACGTGTACGCCGGCGTCGACGTCCTCGCGCTCTCGAGCGTGCCGGACGACCCGACCTCGGTCCCGACCGGGCTGCGCGGCGCCCACACCGGCATCCACACCTGGTACCACGACCGGAACCTCGGGAAGGACGTGTCGGACGGCTGCATCCGCCTGACCAAGTCCGGCCAGCTCCTGCTGCTCCGGGAGATCGAACCGGGGACGCCGGTCACCGTCCTGCCCTGACCGACCCCTCTCTCCACGAGAACCGGCCGTCCCGTACCGCGGGGCGGCCGGTTCCGTGCTGGCGCCGGGGCGATCAGGCGCCGGGCGGACGCCAGCGCCGCAGCAGGCCCAGCTCGGCGGCGGTGCCGAAGTAGTCCCCGTCCCGGCGCCTCGCGGGGTGCGTGCCCCAGGTGCGGTTGCGCGGAACCCTGGCGAGGCGGGGGATGTGCTCCGCGGTGTCGATGTACGCCTCCTGGACCGAGACGACCACCCACATCTCCGGCCGGTGTCCCGGCGCGCCCTCCTCGGGGAGCCACGGGTGGTGCGCCCGCATGTCGCGGTCCGCCCGTACCCTGGCGGTGCCGTTGACGTGCAGCCCCACCATGTCGTGCAGGAAGTCCACGAACAACAGTCCGACGTGGGCGTTCTCCGCCATGTTGCCGAGGCTCGACATCACGCCGTTGCCGCGGTACTCGGGGTACGCCACCGTGACCTCGTCCAGCACCACGACGAACCCCGGCGGGCCTGCGCGGAGGCCCGCGTCGCATTCGCCACGACCGTCCGCCGTGGAGATGAAGACCAGCTCCTGGGCATCGATGAACTCGATCATCCGGTCGTTCAGGTGGTCCCGCACGTGCTCGCGGTAGAACCTGTCGGCGCGTGCCTCGGTGCCGAGAATGCGCTGCAGCGCGTGCTCGCCGTCGGAGCCGGGGCGCCGACGTCCGTCCGATGTGGTCGCCTCCATGGACCCGAGAGCATGCCACAGATCGGGCGCGCCGGGCGTGCCGTCCCGTAGGGTGACGGCGCCCCGGGGAGGAGGTCTCGCAGATGGCGGAGATGGTCGGGTCCTCACCGGACATCGGCGTCCTCCGGGAGACGCTCGCCCGCATCGGCCGCCGCGCCGACAGGGCGGCCGGCTTCTTCTACGCGAAGCTGTTCCTCGAGCACCCGGAGATCCGCGAACTCTTCCCCGTGCAGATGGACGTCCAGCGGGCCCGGCTCGTCCGCGCGGTGCTCCGGATCCTGCAGGGGCTGGACGAGGCGCGGGAGGACGGCCCCGAGGGGCTCGAGCGGTTCCTCGACGCCCTGGGCCGGGATCACCGGAAGTTCGGGGTCCGCCCGGAGCACTACGTCGCCGTCGGGCGGTGCCTGGTCGCGGCGCTCCGCGAGTACTCCGGCAGCCACTGGACACCCGCGGTCGAGGCGGTGTGGGTGGACGCGTACGAGCTGGTGGCCGGCCGGATGGTGGCCGCCGCGTCGGCCGCCGACGCGGACACGCCGCCGTGGTGGGACGCCGAGATCGTCCGCGTCGACCGGCGGCCCCGCGACATCGCGGTGATCACGGTGCGGCCGGACCCCCCGTACCCGTTCCGGGCCGGTCAGTACGCGAGCCTCTCCACGCCGTACCGGCCGGGGCTGTGGCGGCCGTACTCGATGGCGAACGCGCCGCGCGACGACGGCACGCTCGAGTTCCACGTCCGGGCGGTCCCCGGCGGGTGGGTGTCGAGCCCGCTGGTGTGGCGCGGTGCGGTGGGGGACACCCTGCGCCTGGGTCCCCCGACGGGCCTGCTCGAGGTGGACCACGTCTCGCTGCGCGACGTCCTGTTCATCGCCGGGGGGACCGGGCTGGCCCCGGTGAAGGCACTGCTCGAGGACATGGCCGGCTGGAACCGGGGCCGTGGCGTCACGGTGTTCTTCGGCGGGAGGGACCGCGACCACCTGTACGACCTCGCGGCACTGCGTGACCTGGCCCGCGCGCACGGCTGGCTCACCGTGGTGCCGGTCACCGAGGACGACCCCGGCTTCGCGGCCGAGGCGGGCACGCTGCCCGAGGCGGTGACCCGGCGGGGGCCGTGGTTGCGGCACGACGTGTACGTCAGCGGCTCACCGGCGATGATCCGGGCGACCGTCGATGCGCTCGAGACCGAGGGCATGAAGCCGGAGCGGGTCCACTACGACGACTTCACCGACCGCTGGAGCGGCTGACACGTCAGACGATCAGCTCGTCGACGTAGCACCAGCGCCAGTCCTCGCCCGGCTGCGCCGACTGCATGATCGGGTGCCCGGTGGCGTGGAAGTGCTTCGTGGCGTGCCTCCGGACCGAGGAGTCACAGCACCCGACGTGCCCGCACGTCAGGCACAGCCGCAGGTGGACCCACTGGTGGCGCCCCTCGCTGAGGCACTCCTCGCAGACGCCCGGTGTCCTCGGCTCCACCGGCCGGATCGTGTCGAGGTGCGTGCAGGTCGTCGTCGTCACGTGTCCTCCGGAGGCCGTCGAGATGGTGCTCGCACCTCGTACCCGCGATCCTGCCCGGTAGTACCCGGCGCAGGGAGGTTCGGCCGTGAGCGCTGTGCAGGACGTCGTCGTCGAGACGGTCGCCGTGGTCTTCGGCGCGGCCGCGGTGTCGGGCCTCGCCGGGCGGCTCCGCATCCCCGCGCCGATCGCGCTGGTGCTCGCCGGGGTCGTCGTGTCCGGGCTCGGGGCGGTGCCCGGTGGCAGCGCGGTGGACCTCCACCTCGATCCGGACCTCGTGCTGCTCGTGTTCCTCCCGCCGCTGCTGTACTCGGCCGCGCTGGAGAGCTCGTACGTGAATCTGCGCCGCAACCTCCGGCCGATCCTGCAGCTCGCGGTGGGACACGTGGTGTTCACGACCGTCGTGGCGGCGTGGGTCGTGCACTGGCTCACGGGCCTCCCGTGGGCGGTGTCGTTCGTGGTCGGCGCGGTGGTCTCACCCCCGGACGCCGTGGCCGCGACCGCGCTGGGCCGTGCCCTCGGGATGCCGCGCCGGGGGCTGACGATCCTCGGCGGTGAGAGCCTGCTCAACGACGCGACCGCGCTGACGCTCTTCCGGCTGGGCGTGGCCGCGGCCGCCGGCACGCTGTCGGTCGGGCGCGGGACGCTGACGTTCCTGCTCGCGTCGGCCGGCGGCGTCGTGCTGGGGCTCGTCCTGGCGGCGCCGATCCACCGGGTGCGGGTCCGCCTGCGCGAGCCGGTGCTCGAGAACGCGCTGGCGCTGATCGTGCCGTTCGCCGCGTACGTGCTGGCCGAGTCCGTGGGCGCCTCGGGCGTGCTGACGGTGGTGGTGCTGGGGCTGTACCTGGGACACCGCGAGGTCCAGACGACGTTCGCGGCGCGGCTCCAGGCGCGGGCGGTGTGGCAGATGCTCGACTTCCTCCTGGAGTCGGTGGTGTTCCTGCTGATCGGCATCCAGGCCGTGCCCATCGTCCGCGGCGCGCTGGCCGACCACGGGCCGGCGGAGCTCGTGGGGTACGGGGTCGCGGTGCTGGCGACGGTGATCGCGGCGCGGTTCGTGTGGATCTTCGCCACCACCTACCCGCCCCGGTGGCTGTCCCGCCGCCTGCGTGAGCGCGGGCCCGCGCCGTCGTGGCAGGAGGCGGTGGTCCTGTCGTGGGCGGGCATGCGGGGCGTCGTGTCGCTCGCCGCGGCACTCGCGATCCCGGCCGGCGCGGTGACCGGCGGCCAGCGGGCGCTGGTGCTGTACCTGACCATGTGCGTGGTGCTCGGCACGCTGGTCGTCCACGGGCTCACCCTGCCCGCGGTGATGCGCCGCCTCGGGGTCGTGGGCCGGGAGCAGTACGACGACGTGCTCGCCGAGGCGGCGGTCCAGCACGCGGCGGCGCGGGCCGCCGTCGACCGGCTCGACGAGCTGGTCCGCGAGGCCGACGAGCTCCCCGACGGGGTGGACGAGAGGCTGCGGCGGCTCGCCGAGTACCGGGCGAACAGCGCCTGGGAACGCCTGGGCGGCGAGACCCCGGAGGAGACGCCGGCCCAGGCGTTCCGGCGGCTCCGGCGCGAGATGGTGGACGCGGAGCGGGAGACGTTCGTGCGGATGCGGGATCAGGGCCGGATCGACGACGAGGTGCTCCGCCGGGTGATGACCGAGCTGGACCTCGAGGAGGCCATGCTCGCCCGCGACTGACGCCGTTCGTGACGGTTGTGTGTCGTGCGGCGTGCCGGGTGGTGCGCGGGTCCGGCGGGGCGGGATGCTGCGGCCCTCGTACACCGCCGTACCGAGGAGGACACCGTGCTCCGTCGCGTTCCCGTCCGTGGCACCGGCAGCGTCCGGCTCACCTTCACCCTGCCGCTCGACAGCCCGCCCGGGCCGGTGTCCGTGGTGGGCGACTTCAACTCGTGGCGCCCGGGGGCGCACGTGCTCGCCCGGCGCAGCAACGGGATCCGCAGCGCGTCGGTGACGGTCGCGGCCGGCACCACGCTGCGGTTCCGGTACCTCGGCTCCGACGGCCTGTGGTTCGACGACCAGCACGCGGACGCGGTCGACTCCGCCGGGAGCCTCGTCAGCGTCTGAGGACTACCAGCGGGGCTCCGTCGCCACCAGCCGCTCGAACTCGTCACGCGGCATCGGCTTGCCCAGCAGGAACCCCTGCGCGACGTCGCACCCGAGGTCGCGCAGCATGCTGAGCTGCTCCGCGGTCTCGACGCCCTCGGCGATGACCGCCAGGTTCAGCGCGTGCGCCAGGTCGATGATCGCGCCCACGATGGCCGCGGTCTGCGGGTTCTCGCCCAGCGGCGTGACGAACGAGCGGTCGATCTTCACGAAGTCCAGCGCCAGGCGCTGCAGGTACGACAGCGCGGAGTACCCGGTGCCGAAGTCGTCGATCCCGAGCAGCGGGCCGAGCGCGCGGGCGCGTTCGAGCAGACCGCTCGCCTCCTCCTCGCCGCTCAGCACGACCCGCTCGGTGATCTCGAGGTGGAGCAGGTTCCCCGGCACGTCGGCGTCACCGGTCGCCGCGCGCAGGACGTCGAGGAAGTCCCGGTGGGCGAGCGTCCGCGCGGAGACGTTGACGGCCACGGATTCGACACCGTTCGCGCCGGCGACCCAGGCGGCCGCCGTCCGCGCCGACTCCCCCAGCATCCAGCCGTCCACGTCCACGATCAGGCCGGACTCCTCGGCCACGTCGATGAACGCCGGCGGCCCGACGATGCCCAGCTCGGGATCCCACATCCGGACCAGGGCCTCCGCGCCGATGATCCGGCCGGTCTTGAGGTCGACCAGCGGCTGGTAGTACGCGCGCAGGCGGTGCTCGGCGATCGCGGACCGCAGGCGGCGCTCGGTCTCGAGCCGGTCGACGGCGCGGCTGCGGAGCTCCTCGTCGTACAGGGCGAAGCGGTCGCGCCCGGCCTCCTTCGCCCGGTACAAGGCGAGCTCGGCCTCCCGGAACAGGTCGTCGGAGTCCCGGCTCGCGTCGCTCGTCACCGCGATGCCGACGCTGGCGGTCGTGACGATCTCCTCGGCGGCCTCACCCAGCCGGAGCGGCTCCCGGATCGCCTCGAGGATCCGTTCCGCGACGGCGTTCACGGACTCGGGCCCGGCGAGGTCCTCGACCAGCACGACGAACTCGTCGCCACCGACGCGGGCCACGGTCGTGTCGGCGCGGCACACGCCCTGGAGCCGTTCGGCCACCGCGGTGAGCAGGGCGTCGCCGACCTGGTGCCCCAGCGAGTCGTTGACGACCTTGAACAGGTCGAGGTCGAGCAGCACGAGCGCCAGCGTGCCGGGCTCGCGCCGCATCCGGGCGAGCGCCTGCTGGATGCGGTCGCCGAGCAGCGGCCGGTTCGCGAGGCCGGTCAGCGTGTCGGTCAGCGCGAGCTCCTCGAGGTCCTGCTGGGCCTGGCGACGGGCCGTGATGTCGACGTACTGGGTGATGAAGTACAGCGGCTTGCCGTCCTCGTCGCGGGCCAGCGCGGCGCTGGCGAGCGTCCACACCTCGCGCCCCTCCGCGTCGACGAGGCACGTCTCCCACTGCTCGGTGTCGTCCGACCCGGCGAGCAGGGACCCGTACACGGCGGCGTCGCGCAGCACCTCGTCCGGGTGCGTGAACTCTGCCAGCGAGGCACCCGCCAGCTCCTCGTCGGTACGCCCGACCATGCCGGCGAACGCGGCGTTGACGCGGTCGATCCGGTGGTCGCGGTCCCCGTCCGGGGCCGTGATGACGAGCCCCGTCGCCGCGGCGTCGAACGCGAGGCCGAAGAGCTGCTCGGTCTCGGCGAGCGCGGACGCGTGGCGCCGGATCTCGGTGACGTCCTGGCTCGTGCCGTGGAGGCTGACGATCCGGCCGGCCGAGTTGCGCTCGACGTCCACCCAGTTCTGGGTCGAGCGGTGCTCGCCGTTCTGGGCGGTGTAGTCGAACGTGAACGTCGCCGGCGCCGGTCGCCGCCCCGTGATGATGTCGGCGTGCAGGGCGAGGATGCCCTCGCGCTGGCCCTCCTCGATGACCCGGAAGAAGCCCTCCAGGGTGGGCTCGAACGTCTCCCGCGTACCGCCGAAGAACTCGTACGCGTGCTCGGACCAGTTGAACTCCCCGGTCCGGAGGTCGAACTCCCAGCTGACCAGTCCGGCGAGCTCCTGGGCGGCGACGAGGCTGCGCTCGGTGTCCCGGCGGGCGCGGTCCGCGGCGAGTTGGTCGGACACGTCGGTCACCGAGCACACCACGCCGGTCGTCGCCGTCGTGCCGTCCTCGAACAGCGGGACCGCGCTCACCGACACCCACCGCAGCTCGCCGCGGAGCCGGTTCTGGACGCCGATCACGCGGTCCTTCTGCGGCAGCCCGGTGCGCGCCGCGCGCGTCGTCGGCAACTCGTCGTCGGTGAGAGGCGTCCCGTCGAGCCGGACCAGGCCCCAGCTGGCGGCGCTGACCACCCGCCCGAGGGCGTACTCCTGCGTGACCCCGAGGATCCGCTCGGCCGCGCGGTTGCAGAGCTGGAGCGCGCCGTCGGTGTCGAGGACGAGGATGCCCTCGGCGAGGGACTCGAGCACCGTGCCGTGCCGGCGCTGCGCCATCACGAGGCGCTGCTCGGCGGCGTTCTTGTCGGTCCGGGCCAGCGCGTCGTCGATGCGGGCCGTGGCCACGTCCCGGAGCAGCTCGCAGAGCCCCACGTGGTGATCGTCGAACGCGTCCGGACGGCGCGAGCCCACGTGCAGCGCGCCGAGGACCCGGCCGTCGACCGTCAGCGGGACGGTGACGAAGCTCTGGGTGCCGAGCGCGCCCCACAGGGGGTGCGCCGCGCGCGCCTCGTCGTCGACCGCCGGGCAGACGACGACCTGGTCGGTGTCCAGCACCCGGCGGGTGTACGCGCCGAGCGGCGGGAGGTCGGTGAGCGATGCCTCGCCCGCGGTGGCCCCGAGAACCGCGCGCTCGCCGTCGAAGGTGACCAGCAGCGCGTGGTCCGCGCCGAGCACCGTCGCGTACCGGTCGGTGACCAGCTGGAACAGCGTCCCGATGTGCGGCGGCGCGCACGCGATGTCGCGCTGGGCACGGGCGACGGCCTGCAGGCGGTCGGCGACGTCCACGGCTGATCCGGGCATGCCGGGGTCGCCGCTCTCGGCGTCCGGTGAAACACGTGCTCGGATGGGTGTCACCCAGACTCCATCGGCCGCGGTGTTGTGATCTTGAACTGCATCTTGCGGGAGGAGGCCGCACCATCGGGGCAGATCCGGCCGGAATCTCGTGCCGGGGTACCGCTTTGCCGGGCCGAGGCGCGGGCCTGTACCCTCGTGCACGGTGTCCTCGGTGAGGCCCGGGGAGGCTTCGCCTAGTCCGGTCTATGGCGCCGCACTGCTAATGCGGTTGGGGGCTTCAACCCCCTCCCGGGTTCAAATCCCGGAGCCTCCGCCCCGTCACACCCCGGTGCAACTGCACCGGGGTGTTGTCGTTCCGGTGCGAGAGCGGCCCGATTTCGGAAGAAGAACGTCGAATGAATTCGATTGTCTCTTTCGTGCCGGTCGGCGAAATGTGGACATCAGACAGTTTCGTGGCTCAACCTTTCGTCTCGAACTTGCACTGAACGTCAAGAAGCCCATACAAATTGTGACCATCTTCTGTTAGCGTCCGCCCCAGTGGTCGCCGGCGAATCGCGCCGAGCGCACACGCCACATCGGCGGCCACCTTCGGCTCGGCACGGCGCGGAGAACTGTTCTCCCTGCTCGGGGCCGTGTTCCCTAGGGGGTAAGAAGTATGGCTTCAACCGGAAGACGCATGGCGGCATTCAGCGCCGTCACTGCCGTCGTCCTGTCTCCGCTCGCGGTCGCGGCATCGCCCGCGTTCGCAGACTCGCGAGACAACGCCCAGATCCACCTCGTGTCGCCGGCCACGGCCGCGGCCGAGAACTGGAGCGCGCAGGCGTACGAGAACAGCAGCGCCGGTGCGTACACCAACCCGGACCAGTCCGTCGACCTGACCGCGGGCGCACCGCTCGGCCAGGGCGCGCGCTTCTTCCACATGGGTCAGTACTCCGTGCAGGTCGAGCTGTACCGCACCACGGCGCTGGACGGCGCCACCGTCGGCGACATCACGCGCCTGGACTACTCGACCTGGGCCGAGGCGACCGGCTCGCTCCAGGGCGAGGCGAGGTCCCCGAAGCAGCCGCCGTACCTGCGCCTGTCGATCTCCTCGGACGGCAGTGGGCCCAAGGACACGACGCTGAACTTCGAGCCCGCCGAGAACGGCGCCCAGGGCGCCGTCGCGCAGAGCAGGTGGCAGGACTGGCAGACCGCTGCCACGGGCGGCCGCTGGCACGTCATCGAGGCTGGTGGTCCGAACACG
>DASWRY010000047.1:0-15301 GCA_036402915.1 Mycobacteriales bacterium | reverse complement strand
CACCACCGCGAAGCCCTTGCCGGCCTCCCCGGCCCGCGCCGCCTCGATCGTCGCGTTCAGGGCCAGCAGGTTCGTCTGCTCGGCGATGCTCGTGATCACCTTCACCACGTCGGCGATCTCGGTCGAGGACTCGCCCAGCTTGGCCACCGTCCCGGTGGTGGTCCCGGCGACCGTCACGGCCTGCGCGGCGACCTTCGCCGCCTCGTTCGCGTTGTGCGAGATCTCCCGGATGGAGGAGCCCATCTCCTCCGAGCCCGCGGAGACCGTCTGGATGTTGCGGGAGACCTGCTCGGCCGCCGCCGACACCAGGGTGGCCTGGGTGCTGGCCTCGTCGGCGCTCGACGCGATCTGGCCGCTGGCCGACGACAGCTCGGTGGACGAGGACGCCAGCGACTCGGCGCTGGTCGCGAGGGCCTGCACGGCGCCGCGCGTGGCGGCCTGGGCGCGGGTGAACGCCCCCGCCATCCGGCCGACCTCGTCCTTGGAGTCCCACTCGGCGACCACGGTCAGGTCGCCGTCCGCCATCGCGTCGAGCGCCCTGCCGACCACGCGGAGCGGCCGGGTGATCGTGCGGGCCACGAGGATGCCCAGCAGCAGCGCGAGTGCCACGCCACCCACCAGCACGCCGATCCCGACGTTGCGGGCCGTCGCCGCGGCGGAGGTCGCCCTCGCGGTCTCCGCACCGGCCGCCTTCTGCTCCAGCGCCTCGAGCGTGTCGAGGGAGTCGGCCATCGCGGAGGCCACGGGATCGGCCTCCGCGACTCGCACCTTCTGCCACGCCGCGCCGGCCCCCTTGCGGGACAGCGGGAACATCTTGTCCGTGGACAGCTGGCGGTACTTCCCCCAGGCCGTTTCGAACGCGTCGAGCAGCTGCCGGCGTCCGCCGCCCAGGGTGCCCGAGGACTTGTACGCGGCGAGGTTCGTCTCCAGCTCCGCGACGTCGTCGGCAGTGGCCTTCTCGATCCTGGCCTTCGCGGCCGGATCGGTCATCGCCTCGTGGTAGGCGGTCTGCATGCGGACCTTGATCTGCGCCTGGTGGACGAGCGCGAGGTGCTGGAGCCGCACCACGCTGTTGCGGTACAGGTCCCGCGAGGTCGAGTCGGTGGTCGTCAGCGCCTGGAGGCTCACCACCCCGGTGATCACGGCGACCGCGCACCCGATCGCGACGGCGGTCAGGACGCGGGTCTTCACTCGGCGGTCGGCGAACCACCGGACGAGGGTGTGGCGGCCCGTGCGGGAGGAGCTGGCAGACATGGCGGCGTCCTTCGAAGGTGATCTTGGTCGCCATCTCATCGGGCCACCCGCCCACGGGCTTGACCGCCCGTGCCTTACATGATCCGAACACACGACCCCCGGGGGGCCGCGGGTACCGAAACGGCGGAACCCGGATACGCGGAACGGGACCGCCTCCGCATGGAGTCGGCCCCGTCCGGGATGTACCGCGTCAGGCGAGCGCGTCCTCGCGGGAACCGTCGCCCGCGTTGACGTCGACCGCGCGACTGACGTCGAGCAGCAGCAGCAGACGGCCCTCCTGCGGGATCGCGCCGAGGATGAGGTCCCGCGCGGGGCCGGTGATCGTGGTGGGCGGGGGCTCCACCGCGGCGTCGTCGGCCTCGGCGACGTCGCCGATCGTGTCGACGAGGAGGCTCACGACCTCGTCGCCGTCCCGGACCACGACGTTCATCGGGTCACCGTCGGTCCGGCGGGGGAGCCCCATCCGGATCCGGACGTCGATCGCCGGGATGACCTCGCCGCGGAGGTTGATCAGCCCCGCGACCGTCGGCGGCGCGAGCGGTACCGGCGTCCGGTCGTGGTGCCGGAACACCTCCTGTACCCGGGCCACGTCGACGCCGAAGTACTGCCCGTCGACCTCGAACGTCGCGTACTGCCGGACTGCCATCTCAGACCTCCGCGCCGACGCGGGCGTCGGCGGCCTCGAAGAAGCGGGGATCCGCGGCGAGGATCGCCTGACGGACGTCGAGCATCTCGGTGACCTTCTTCTGGATGACGGCCGAGCCGATCAGGCCCGCGTCGTCGAGGTCGCTCCGCGCGTCGACGTTGCCGTCGATGATGTCGATGATCCGGTCCACCGCCAGCGCGACGCTGCGGCCGCGCTCGGAGTAGACGACCACCGGCAGCGACTCGCCCTGGGTCTCGTCGTAGCTGCCGAGGAGCCGGCCGAGGCGTACCAGCGGCATGATCTCGCCGCGGTACTGGACGACCTCGCGGTGGCCGACGTGCTCGACGGCCGTGAGCGGGAAGTCCTCGAGCCGGGTGACGGAGTCGAGCGGAACCGCGACGCGCCGGTCGCCGACGCTCGCGACGAGCAGCCGGACCGTGTCGGTGGCGCCCGAGGCCTCCTTGTCGAGGCTCTCGGCCTCGACCGCGGCCACCGCCTCGGCGCCGAGCTGCGTGCGGCGGGCCACCGCCTGGACGTCGAGGATCAGCGCCACGCGGCCGTCGCCGAGGATCGTGGCCCCGGCGTACACGCCCGCGCCCTTCAGCCGCGACGACAGGGGCTTGACGACGATCTCCTCGGTGTTGAGGACGCGGTCGACGACCATGCCGAACCGGCGGCCGTCCGCCTGCACGACCGCGAGGAACACGGGGCCGTCGTGCTTTCCGCCCGCGACGCCGAGCGCCTCGTCCATGCGGACCAGCGGGAGCAGCCGGCCGCGGAGGCGGTACACCGGGGCACCGGCGACGTACTCGACGCCCGGCCCGCTGGTGTCGACGGACACCAGCTCGTGCACGGCGACCTGCGGGATGGCGTACCGCTCACCGGCGCACTCGACGGTGAGCGCCTGGACGATCGCGAGCGTGAGCGGGATGGTCAGGCGCCACGTGGTGCCCTCCCCGACGGTGGACTCGACGTCGACGGTGCCGCCGATCTTCTCGATGTTCGTGCGCACCACGTCCATGCCCACACCGCGGCCGGACACGTTGGTGACCTGCGCCGCGGTGGAGAAGCCGGCGCGGAAGAGCAGGTCGAGGATCTCGTCCCGCCGCATGCGGTCGAGCTGGTCCTTGGTGACCAGGCCCCGCTTCAGCGCCACGTCGCCGACCTTGTCCGGGTCGATGCCCGCACCGTCGTCGGTCACCTCGACCACGACGTGGCCGCCCTCGTGGTACGCCTTGAGGCCGAGCACGCCGGTCGCCGCCTTGCCGGCGGCGGTGCGGACGTCCGGGGTCTCGACGCCGTGGTCGACCGCGTTGCGGACCAGGTGGGTCAGCGGGTCCTTGACGGCCTCGAGGAGCGTGCGGTCGAGCTCGGTCTCCTTGCCGTGCATCTCCAGGACGACCTGCTTGCCGAGCTGGGCGGACAGGTCCCGGACGACGCGGGGGAGCTTCGACCAGAGGTTGTCGATGGGCTGCATGCGCGTCTTCATGACGCTCTCCTGCAGCTCCGTGGTGATGAGGTTCAGGCGCTGCGTCGCGCGGATCAGGGCCACGTCGCTCTGCGTCGCGGCGCTGCGGACGACCTGGTTCCGCGTCAGCACGAGCTCGCCGACGAGCCGCATCAGCGAGTCGAGCAGGTCGACGTCGACGCGGATGCTGCTCTCGGTCGCGGACCGGCGGACAGGGGCCTCGCCGGGCTCGGGCTCGAGCGCGGCGACCGCGGCGGGGATCTCGGCCGGTACCTCGACCGCGGGGGCGGGCTCGGCGACGACGGCGGTCACCTCCGCGGCGGCCGCCTCCGCGGCGGCCGTCTTCTTCGCGGCGGCGCGCGGGGCCCGCTTGCGGGCGGGCTTCTTCGCCGGGGCGGCGGGCACCTCGACGAGGGTCGGCTCGGGCTCCGCCGGGGCGGGCGCGCCGGCCGGGGCGGACGTGTCCTCGATGACGGCGGTGACGCGGGCGACGACCGCGTCGACCGGCACCTCGCCCTCGGCGCCGGTGCGCTCGATGGTCTCGAGCAGGTCCCGGATGACGTCGACCATCGCGAGGAGCACGTCGGTGGTCTCCGGCGTCATCTGCTGGACGCCGTCGCGCAGACGGCTCAGGAGGTTCTCGCCCACGTGCGCCACGGACTCGAGGCGGCCGAATGCCAGGAACCCACTCGTGCCCTTGATCGTGTGAATGGTCCGGAAGATGCTCGAGAGCAGGTCCCTGGATCCGGGGGACTGCTCGAGCGCGACCAAGTCACGGTCGAGCTGATCCAGGTTCTCGTGGCTCTCCACCACGAATTCCTGGACGATCTCGTCCATGCCGTCCATGTCCTGCTCCTCTGCCGATGACTCCTGCTGAATCGGCCCGGCAGCGGGTCGCCTTGAGGACTACCCGTCAACCGTTCAGCCCGAGGGTGGTCGACATCTCCCGCCTGAGGCGGTCCAGCAGGCCGGCGGCGTCCGCGCGCGCGGCCGGTACGCCGTCCGGTCCGGCGACCGGGACGACGACCTCGAGGTACGCCTTGAGCTTCGGCTCCGTCCCGGACGGCCGGACGACGACCCGCACTCCGTCGCCCCGCAGGCCCACCACGTCCGGCGCGGGCTCGGTGAGCGCCACGGGGCGTCCGAGGAGCGTGCCGGGGGCGTCGGCGCGCAGGCGGGCCATGGCCGCGGCGATCACGCCGGGATCGGTCACCCGCACGGTGAGCGGCGCCGTGGCGTGCACCCCGTGTTCGGCGGCGAGCGCGTCGAGGCGCCCGAGCAGGGACGAGCCGCGGGTCTTCAGGGTCGCCGCCAGCTCGGCCACCAGCAGGGCGGCGGAGATGCCGTCCTTGTCCCGGACGAGCCGCGGCGCGACCGCGTAGCCGAGCGCCTCCTCGTACCCGTACGCCAGGTCGTCCGCGGCGCGCGCGATCCACTTGAAGCCGGTGAGCGTCTCCGCGTACGGCACGCCGTACGCCCCCGCCAGCGCCCGGAGCATCGACGACGACACGATCGTGGTGGCCACCGTGCCCCGGACGCCGCGACCGAGCAGGTGGTCCGCGAGCAGGATCCCGGTCTCGTCGCCGGTGAGGATCCGCCACGCGGCGGGGTCGCCGGGCTCGCCGAGCGCCGGGTCCGGCACGGCGACGGCGCAGCGGTCGGCGTCCGGGTCGTGGGCCACCGCGAGGTCCGCTCCGGTCGTCGCGGCGAGCGCGCGGACGAGGTCCATCGCGCCCGGTTCCTCCGGGTTGGGGAAGGCCACCGTCGGGAACGCTGCGTCGGGCTCCTGCTGCGCGCCCACCGGGACGGGCACCTCGAACCCGGCCCGCTCGAACACCTGTGCCGCCACGTCGCCGCCGACACCGTGCAGCGCGGTGTACGCGACGGTGAGGTCGCGTGGCGAGTCCGGGTCGGCGAGCGCGGCGATGTCGGCGACGTACGCGCGGACCAGGTCCTCACCGAGCACCTCGCCCGGCTCGCCGAGCGGGACGTCCGCGAGCGGGCCCACCGCGCGGATGGCCGTCTCGATCTCCGCGTCGTGCGGCGGGGCGAGCTGCGCGCCGTCGGCCAGGTACACCTTGTACCCGTTGTCGGCGGGTGGGTTGTGGCTGGCGGTGACCATCACGCCGGCCGCCGCGCCGAGCCGGCGGACCGCGTACGCGAGGACCGGTGTGGGCAGCCGCCGGGGGAGGAGCAGCGCGCGGCGTCCCGCCCCGGTACACACGCGGGCCGTCTCCGCGGCGAACTCCGCGGAGCCCAGGCGCGCGTCGTACCCGATCACCAGCGGCCCCCGTGCGCCGCTCGCCTCGAGGTGCGTGACGAGGCCGCGGGCCGCGGCACGGACGACGGCGAGGTTCATGCCGTTCGGACCCGCGCGCACCGGGCCGCGGAGACCCGCCGTCCCGAACCGCAGCGGCCCGGCGAGGCGGTCGGCCAGGTCGGCGGCGGTGGCAGGGAGGCCGTCGACCACGCCGGCGAGCTCGGCCCGGGTCGCGGGGTCGGGGTCGTCGGCGATCCAGGCGGCGGCGGCGGACCGGAGGGCGTCGAGATCCATCGGGCCATCCTGCCCGGCGGTCAGCGGGCGGCGGCGGGCTGGGTCCCCGCCGCGACGACCCGGTCGCGGCCGGTGCGCTTGGCGGTGTAGAGGGCGCGGTCGGCGGCGGCGAGGAGGGCCGCGGGGTCGGTGCCGTTGGCGGGGGCGGCGGCGACGCCGATGCTGACGGTGATGCCGAGGCCGTCGACGGTGAGGGCGGCGCAGGCGGTGCGCCATTCCTCGGCGCGGGCGGTGGCGGCGGCGCCGGTGGTGCGGGGCAGGACGACGAGCAGTTCCTCGCCGCCGTAACGGCAGGCGACGTCGCCGCCGCGGACGCGGCCGGCGAGCAGGTGGCCGATCGCGGCGAGCATGCGGTCGCCGGCGGCGTGGCCGTGGGTGTCGTTGAGGACCTTGAAGTGGTCGACGTCGAGCAGGGCGATGCTGACGGGGTAGTCCTCGCGGGTGGCGCGGGCGAGTTCGCGGGTGAGCGTCTCGTCGAGGTAGCGGCGGTTGAACAGGCCGGTGAGGGAGTCGCGGACGGCCTGTTCCTGGAGTTCGGCGCGGAGCCGTTCGATGGTCTGGAGCTGTTCGCGGAGGGCGGTGTTGGCGCGGGCGAGGGCGCGTTCGGCCTGCCGGCTGCGGGTGACGTCGCGCAGGACGAGCAGGTGGCCGCCGGGCCGGTCGGCGCGGTCGGTGAGCTCGGTGACGCGGACGTCGACCACGCCGGCCCCGGCGCCGACCTGGACCTCGAGCTGCGCGTCGCCGCGCAGCGGCAGCACACCGGCCCAGCCCGCGAACACCTCCGCCGCGTCCGCACCGACGGTGCCGGCGCCCCTCTGGCGGCCGGCGCGGTCCAGCAGCGCGACCGCCGCGGGGTTGGCGTCCGCGACGCGGCCCTGCGGGTCGACGACCACGACCGCGTCGCTCATCGTGTCGATGACCCGCTCCCGGGCCACCGGCACCAGGTCCAGCAGCCGCTGGCGGAACAGCGACCACGCGAGCACCACGCCGGTCACGGTGAACGCGATCGGCGTGAGGTCCAGCGTGCCGACGTGCACGATCCGGAACTGGGTGCCGATGTTGGCGAGCCACGGGACCGAGGCGGCGAGCACGATGCTGCGGAGCTGCCGCCGGTACGCCCGGGCGGATCGCGCCCAGGCGCCGATCAGCATGAACATGCCGCCGCCCAGGATCGCGTAGCTGTAGGCGGTGTGCGCCCAGAACAGCGGGCCGCGGTCCCACTGCAGCTCGGTCGGGTGGTGCCCGACGAGGACGGGGTGGCTCATGAACAGCCCGTGCCACCGGTCGGTCACCACGATGAGCAGCACCAGCACCGGCTGCACGGACAGCAGCAGGCGGACCCGCCGGGTGAGGCGGTCGCCGCGGCCGGTCATCTCGAGCGCGAGCATGAAGAAGCCCACCGGGGCCACCACCACGCCGAGGTACAGCACATGACCCCAGAACAGGTGCGCCGCGAGCGACACCGACGTGCGCTCGAGCAGGTCGGCGGTCGACCAGAGGGAGAGGCCGCTCATCATCAGGACGAGGGACGGCGCGGCCGGGGAGCTGGTCCGGCGCCGCGCCGCGACGGCTCCGACGATGACGGCGACGATCACCGAGATGCCGAGCGGAACGACGGCGGGGTGCCACTGCACCGTTGCTCACCCCGTTCCCGCTCGTTCCAGGTGCATTCCTCATCGGCAGCCCGAACGGCGGACTTGACGGGTTTGCCAGATAACCCGCCGGGTCGGGAGACGACGACGCGGTCGCGGCCGCTGCGCTCGGCGGTGTAGAGGACGCGGTCGGCGGCGGCGAGGAGGGCGTTTCAGACCCTCGACGCGAGGTCCGCCAGCAGGTCCCCCATGCGCTCGGCGGCGGCACGCCCGGCGGCGATGACCTCCTGGTGGTCGAGCGGCCGGCCGGTGAGGCCGGCGGCGAGGTTCGTGACGAGCGACAGGCCGAGGACCTCGGCGCCCGCGGCCCGCGCCGCGATCGCCTCGAGCGCGGTGGACATGCCGACGAGGTCGGCGCCCATCGTGCGCAGCATCCGGATCTCGGCCGGCGTCTCGTAGTGCGGGCCGGGCAGCGCCGCGTACACGCCCTCGGTGAGGTCCGGGGCCACCGCGCGGGCGAGGTCACGGAGGCGGGCCGAGTACAGGTCCGTGAGGTCCACGAACGTCGCCCCGACGAGCGGCGAGCGGGCGGTCAGGTTGAGGTGGTCGGCGATCAGCACGGGCTGGCCCACCTCGAGGCCCTCCCGGATGCCGCCCGCCGCGTTGGTCAGCACGACGGTGTCGCAGCCCGCGGCCGTGGCCACGCGGACACCGTGGACGACCGCGTCGACCGGATGGCCCTCGTACAGGTGCGTACGGCCGAGGAACACGAGGACGTGCCGATCGCCCGCAAGCACCGACCGGACGGTGCCGACGTGCCCGAGCGCGGTGGGCGGTGCGAAGCCGGGCAGCTCGGTGACGGGGATCTCGGTCTCCGGGACGCCGATGCGGTCCGCGGCAGGCGCCCAGCCCGAGCCGAGGACGACGGCCACGTCGTGGCGGGGCACCCCGGTCCTGCGGCCGATGACGGCGGCGGCGTCGAGGGCGAGCTCGGCGGCAATCACCCGCGAAGGTTAGCCGCCTACGCGAGCCGGAAGGACCGCGCCACGGCGTCGAGCACCGCCCGGTACCGGCCGAACTCGCTCTCCGGTGCGGACAGCGCGAACTGGTAGCTGCGGCCGTCCACCACGATTCCGCGGTCGAGCACGTGCCGCCGCTGGGACTCGCCCTCCCGCTGGTACGTCCACTCCCAGTCCGCGGCGTCGTGGGTGGCGGCGCGGACCGGCGTGATCGCGACGAGGTCGTACCCGGGGTTGCGGCCGTTCCGGCGGTTGGCACGGTCCGCGGCCTGCCAGACCGCGGCGGGATCCCCGGAGTCGACAGGCTGGGTGTACAGCTGGATCCACACGCGCTCGTCCGGCGCGTACACCCGGACGGGCGTGCCCTCGCGGGGGTTCCAGCCGGAGGGCACGTCGACGCTGAAGCCGTCCGGGTGGGAGTACCGGTGGTAGTCCGCCACGGCCTGCACTCCGCCGGTACGTGCGGTGTCCGGGTTGTGCCCGGTGAGCAGCGTGGTCAGCCCGACGAGCCCGAGGCCCAGCAGGAGAGCCACCGCGACGACGCCCGCGACGATCGCGGCCCGGCGGTGCGCGAGCGGGATCCGCGGGGCGTGGGACGGCACCTGCCAGAGGCTGTCGGCGGGGATCTGTACCGTCGGCTGGGTCAGCGGCACCGTGTCGTGGACGACCGGCGGCGACGTGTGGAGCACCTCGGCGAGCCCGTCGCGCGCGGCGGCGTGGTCGGAGCGCTCGGCGGGATCCTTCGTCAGCAGGCCGGTCAGGACGGGCGCCAGCGGGCCCGCGAGCGTCATCGGCCCCGGCGGGTCGGAGACGATCGCGGTCATCGTCGGCAGCGGGTCGCCCTGGTCGAAGGGCGCCCGTCCCTCCACCGCCGCGTAGAGCGTGGCGCCGAGCGACCACAGGTCGCTGGCGGGGCCGAAGGCCTGCCCACGGGCGCGTTCCGGCGCGATGTACTGCGGGGAGCCGAGCAGGAGGCCGGTACTCGTCAGCGGTGCCTCGTTCACGCTCCGCGCCACGCCGAAGTCGGTGAGCGTCGTGCGCCCGTCCGTACCGACGAGGACGTTGCCGGGCTTCACGTCCCGGTGCAGCACGCCCGCCGCGTGCGCGGTCTCGAGCGCCCCGAGGAGGGCGAGGCCGATCGTGGCGACGTCGGCCGGGGCCAGCGGGCCGTCGGTACGGACGATCTCGGCGAGGCTGCGCGCCTCGAGCAGCTCCATGACGATCCAGGGGCGGCCGTCGTCGGACACCACGTCGTACACGCGGATGACGGCGGGGTGGTTCAGGGCCGCCGCGGCGCGTGCCTCCCGGAGCGTGCGCTCGCAGAGCATCTCGCGTTCGGCGGCCGGCAGGTCGGTGGGGAGCCTGACCTCCTTGACCGCGACCGGCCGGCGGAGGACCTCGTCGTGGCCGCGCCACACCGTCCCCATGCCGCCGGAGCCGAGTGCGGACAGCAGCGTGTAGCGGCCGCCGACCGTGCGGGGGGTGCTCACGCTGTCCTTGTCTACCCGATGTGTGCACACTTTGGCGAACTGCTCCGCTCCCCGTGTGAACTGGGACACCCCCCGTCGCACCGGGCTCGGCGCGCCCTATTCTCGGGCGCATGAGCGAGCGGCAGACGGAGTCCGGATTCCCCATCGAGCCCGTGTACGGCCCTTCCGACGTGGCGCCGGAGCTGGCCGCGCGCCTCGGCGAACCGGGCGAGTACCCGTTCACCCGCGGCGTGTACCCCACGATGTACACGAAGCGCCCGTGGACGATGCGGCAGTACGCCGGGTTCGGGACCGCGACGGAGTCCAACCAGCGCTACCACCAGCTGCTGCGCGCGGGGACGACCGGGCTGTCGGTGGCGTTCGACCTGCCGACCCAGATGGGCTACGACTCCGACGAGGCGATCGCGCACGGCGAGGTCGGCAAGGTGGGCGTCGCGATCGACTCGATCGACGACATGCGGGTGCTGTTCGGCGAGATCCCGCTCGACGAGGTGTCGACCTCGATGACGATCAACGCCCCCGCGTCGGTCCTCCTGCTGCTGTACCAGCTCGTCGCGGAGGAGCAGGGCGTGCCGGGCACCGCGCTCAACGGCACGATCCAGAACGACGTCCTCAAGGAGTACATCGCCCGCGGCACCTACATCTACCCGCCCGCGCACTCGCTGCGGCTCATCACGGACATCTTCGCGTACTGCCGGGCGGAGATCCCGAAGTGGAACACCATCTCGATCTCCGGCTACCACATGGCCGAGGCCGGGGCGACGCCCGCGCAGGAGATCGCGTTCACGCTGGCCGACGGCATCGAGTACGTGCGGGCCGCCGTCGCCGCGGGCATGGACGTCGACGACTTCGCGCCGCGGCTGGCGTTCTTCTTCGTGTCGCGGACGACGTTCCTCGAGGAGGTCGCGAAGTTCCGGGCCGCCCGCCGGATCTGGGCGCGGGTGATGAAGGAGGAGTTCGGGGCCCAGAACCCGAAGTCGCTGATGCTGCGGTTCCACACCCAGACCGCCGGGGTGCAGCTCACCGCCCAGCAGCCCGAGGTCAACCTGGTCCGGGTCACCACGCAGGCGATGGCCGCCGTGCTCGGCGGGACGCAGTCGCTGCACACGAACAGCTACGACGAGGCGATCGCGCTCCCGACGTCGAAGGCGGCGCGGCTGGCCCTGCGGACGCAGCAGGTGCTCGCGTACGAGACCGACCTGACGGCAACGGTGGACCCGTTCGCGGGGTCGTACGTGGTGGAGTCGATGACCGACCAGGTCGAGGACGCCGCCTTGTCGCTCATGGCCCGGGTCGAGGAGCTGGGCGGCGCCGTGAAGGCGATCGAGCAGGGCTTCCAGAAGACCGAGATCGAGCGGTCGGCGTACCAGGTGGCCAAGTCGATCGACGACGGCTCGCGGGTCGTCGTGGGGGTCAACCGGTTCACGCTGGGGGAGGGCGAGGAGGACGAGGCGTACGTGCCGCTCCGCGTCGATCCGACGATCGAGGAGCAGCAGCGTGAGCGGCTGGCCCGCCTGCGTTCGGAACGCGATTCGTCGGCGGTGTCCGCCGCGCTCGACGCACTGCGGGAGGCCGCCCGGGGGACGGACAACGTCCTGTACCCGATGAAGGACGCGCTGCGCGCGCGGGCCACGGTGGGCGAGGTGTGCCACGCGCTGCGTGAGGTGTGGGGCGTGTACGAGCCGTCGGAGTACTTCTAGGTCGTGTTGTCCGGCTTCTTCCGGCCCTTGGACCCGGTTCTGTACTCCTGAACTTCTGGGGGCCTCTCCGCGCGACTTCCGGGGGCCTCTCCGCGCGAATTCTGGGGGGCCTCTCCGCGCGGCGGGGAGGCCCCCGGTCGCACGATCGGCGTGAGCACGGCCCGTGGCGACCGACCGGGTGACCTCGCCGTCTCCGGCGCAAGTCCTTGCCGGGAATCTGTGGACGAGATCCGTCCTGTGGACAGCGACTTCTGCGGTCCCGGGACCGCCATCCTGAACGCATGGACGAACCCCTCCACCCCGCCGTCGCCGGCCACGCGCGGCGGCAACACGGCGTCTTCACCTGGCGCCAGGCCCTGACCGGGTGCACGCCGGACGAGATCCGCGCCCGCGCCGACGCCGGTCGCCGGCAGCGCGTGCTGCGCGGGACGTGTGCCGCCCGGACCGTGGCCCTGGACGACACGACCGTGCTCGCCGCCCTCCTGGTCGCGGCGTGGGGCCGACTGGGACCGGTCGTGCACCAGGGGGCCGTGGAGCCCGGTGCCGCCGACCCGGCAGGGGCGCGCCCGGTCTCCGAGCGGCCGGTCTCCGACCGGCCGGTCTCCGACCGGCCGGTCTCCGAGCGGCCTGTCCCCGGGCGGCTCGACCCGGTCGGCTGGCGCGTGCTGGTCGTCGGCGGCTCCGCCACCCACCCGCAGCCGGAGCGCCTCGGCGCCCTGCTCGGGCCCACCCTCGAGCTCCTCCGCGCCGGCTGAGGTGACGATGATGCCCAGACCTGACGAATCCCCGCTGAACTGGCGCGACGCGGACACGCCGGTATGGTTCGGCGGTCGGGGTCGGACGTCGAGCTGGGGAGGCGCACGTGCACATCCCGTTCACGCCCTCCACCCGGTCCAGCCTCGGTGTGGAGTGGGAGCTCGAGCTCGTCGACCTCGACTCCCGGCACCTGACCTCCGGGGCCTCGGCGATCCTCACGGAGATCCGTCCCGACGGCGCGGAGGAGCACCCGAAGGCCAAGCACGAGCTCATGGAGAGCACCGTCGAGCTGATCACCGGGGTGTGCACGACGGTGGCCGAGGCGCGGGCCGACCTGGCGGACACGCTGGCCGCGGTGGAGGCGGAGGCGTCGAAGCGGAACCTCGGCCTGATGTGCTCCGGCACCCACCCGATCACCGAGTGGACCACGCAGGAGATCAGCCCCGATCCGCGGTACCACCGCCTGATCGACAACATGCAGTGGCTGGCGCGGCGGCTCCAGATCTTCGGCGTCCACGTCCACGTGGGGGTCCGTGCGGTCGAGAAGGCGATCCCGATCGTCAACGCGCTCACCCAGTACGTGCCGCACTTTCTCGCGCTCTCCGCCTCCTCGCCGTACTGGGTCGGTACCGACACCGGGCTGGCGAGCGCGCGGAGCAAGGTGTTCGAGAACCTGCCCACGGCCGGGCTGCCGTACCAGCTGACCGGGTGGGACCAGTTCGAGTCGTACATGGAGACGCTGATCGCGACCCACACGATCCAGTCGATCCGCGAGGTGTGGTGGGACATCCGGCCCCACCCGAACTACGGCACCGTGGAGCTCCGCATCTGCGACGGCCTCCCCACGCTGGACGAGGTCGCGACGGTGGCCGCGCTGTCCCAGTGCCTGGTCGAGAGGCTCGACCGAGAGCTGGACCGCGGCTACACCCTGCCCGTGCCCAAGGGCTGGGTGGTGAAGGAGAACAAGTGGCGCGCGGCCCGCTACGGCCTCGACGCCGACATCATCGTCGACGACAAGGGCACCGTGGCCCCGGTCCGCCGCGCGCTCTCGGATCTCGTCGAGGACCTGATGCCCACGGCCCGGCGGCTCGACTGCGAGGAGGAGCTGGCGGACGTGGAGCGTATCCTCGCCGCCGGGGCGAGCTACCAGCGTCAGCGCGAGGTGGCAGCCCAGCACGACGGCGACCTCACCGCGGTCGTCGACTCCCTACTGGCCGAGATGCGTGACGGACTGCCTGCGTGATCGCCCACCATGCCACCACTGCCCAGCCCGACACGTCGGCGCTCCGGTCACATCTCGACCGCTGGCTCGCGACCCACGGTGCCGGGCTGATCGCGCTGCGACGGCACCTGCACGCTCACCCCGAACTCTCCGGGGAGGAGCACGGCACCGCCGCGTTCGTCGCCGCGCGCCTGGTCGAGGCGGGCCTCGCGCCGCGCATGCTGCCGACCGGCAACGGGGTGATCTGTGACATCGGGCCCGACGGCGGTCCGGCCGACCCGGACGACGACGGCCCGATGGTGGCGCTCCGGGCCGACCTCGATGCCCTGCCGTTGCCGGACACGAAGGACGTCCCGTACCGGTCGACGGTGGACGGGGTCTGCCACGCCTGCGGCCACGACGTGCACGTCGCGGTCGCCCTGGGGGCCGGGCTGGCGCTCTCCGCGACGGGAGACCTGCCGGGGCGCGTGCGGCTGATCTTCCAGCCGAGCGAGGAGGTGTTCCCGTCCGGTGCGCCCGACGTGATCGCGACGGGCGCGCTCGACGGCGTCTCGGCCATCTACGCGGTGCACTGCGATCCCAAGATCGGCGCAGGCGTGGTCGGCCTGCGGTTCGGGCCGCTCACCGCGGCGGCCGACTCCCTCCGCATCACGCTGACCGGCCCGGGTGGCCACACCGCGCGCCCGCACAACACCGCCGACCTGGTCAACGCGCTCGGGCGCGTGGTGACCGAGGTGCCGGCGTTGCTGAGCCGCCGGGTGGACCCCCGCGCGGGTCTGTCGCTCGTGTTCGGGGCGGTGCAGGCGGGCCGCGCGGCCAATGCCATCCCGCAGACCGGACATGCCGCGGGTACGGTGCGCGTCCTCGACCGCGAGGCGTGGCAGGCCGCGCCCGAGCTGATCACCCGGCTGGTCCACGAGGTCGTCGCTCCCACCGGGGCGACCGCGGAGGTCCACTACACGCGGGGCGTGCCTCCGGTCGTCAACGAACCGCGCGCCACCGCGCTGCTCGCCGCCGCCTGCGGTGACGCGCTGGGCCGTGACGCGCTCGTGGACACGCCGCAGAGCATGGGTGGTGAGGACTTCTCCTGGTACCTCGACCACGTGCCGGGTGCGATGGCGCGCCTGGGCGTGGGCAGGCCGGGGGAGGCGCTGGACCTCCACCAGGGCAGCTTCGACGTGGACGAACGGGCGATCTCGGCCGGCGTCCGGTTGTTGTCCCACGCGGTGCTCGCCACGCTCAGCGCCTGAGCGCAGACGCGGCGCCCTCGGGAGGTCGCGGTTCGGACGCAGGTTCCCGAGTGCCGCCCGTTCGGTCGGTCCGCCCCGGTACGGTGCGAACGCACCCGACGGGGAGGTGTCGCATGGGCGAGCACGCCGCCACCGCGGAGCCGCGTCCAGCGGTCCACGGGTCCGTCCCCGTCGTCGAGCTCCGCGTCCACGGCGTCTCCGGCACACCGCCGGAGGAGCTGCTCGAACGCACTCCGCTGGTCCGCGTCGCCGGCGACCGCACCGCGGGGTTCTACCGGCCTGCGGTCGCTGAGCTCCGCGACGACCCGCCCGGCGCCCCCGGCGTCCCGGCGCAGGAACCGCCCGGCGCC
>DASWRY010000046.1:0-27139 GCA_036402915.1 Mycobacteriales bacterium | reverse complement strand
CTCCCGGACCAGGACCCTCGCCGTCGTGCTCGGCCTGATCGGCGTGGTGTGCGGGCTGGGCATGCTCGGTGCTCTGGTACCCGCCGCACCCGGAGCCGCCTCTCCGAGCCCACCCTCCCCTGCGGCCGCCGGCCCGTTCCGCTGGCCACTCGACGGCTCACCGCACGTGACGCGCGCCTTCGTCCCGCCCCCGACTCCGTACGGGCGCGGACACCGCGGCGTCGACCTCGCCGCCGTGCCCGCCGCGGTGGTCCGGGCGGCGGGGGCGGGCGTGGTCACGTTCGCCGGGATGGTCGCCGGGCGGGGTGTCGTCGTGGTGCAGCACGGCGACGGGTTGCGGACCACGTACGAACCGGTCACCGCCACGGTCGCCGCCGGCCTCGACGTGAACGCGGGGGCGCCGCTCGGACTGCTCGCCGCGGGGCATCCCGGCTGTCCGGAGCCGGCTTGCCTGCACTGGGGGCTCCGCCGAGGTGACGTGTACCTCGATCCGCTCGCGCTGCTCGGCCTCGGCCGGGTGCGGTTGTGGCCGGCGCAGCCGGACGACGCGCCGCAGGCCGCCGGGGTCACCCGGGTGGACGTGCAGGTCTCCCCGGCGGCTCCGCCGGGCCGCCCACGGTCGCGGTCGCGGTCGCGGTCGCGGTCGCGGGCACAGTCGCGGGCACAGTCGCGGGCACAGTCGCGGGCACAGTCGCGGGCACAGTGGCGGACCCGCTCCGCGCTCACGGGCTCGTCCGCGCCCACGGGTCTGCCACACCGTCGGGGTCCCACACCGTCGCGGTCCCACACCGTCGGGGTCCCACACCGTCGCGGTCCCACACCGTCGCGGTCCCACACCGTCGCGGTCCCACACGGTCGCGGTCCCACACGGTCGCGGTCCCACACGGTCGCGGTCCCACACGGTCGCGGGTTCGTCCGCGCCCGCGCCGGGGCTCGTGCCCCCGAAGGCGCGTCAGCCCTGCGTGGGCATCCCGGCGAGCACGCCGGGAAGGGCGTCGGCCAGCCGGACGTACTCCGTCGTGCGGTTGTACGCCTGCCCCGACACCCGCAGCAGTCCCTGCCCGCGCCAGGCCGACACCGCGACCTCGCACCCGGCCTCCACCGCGATCCGTCCCTGGAGCTCGCGAGCGGCCGCCGGCGTCGTCGCGACGCCTGCCGGCAACGGGACGATGCGCATGCTCACGGCGGGGTGTACCGGGAGATCGCCGAGATCGGCTCCGATGGCGTCGGCGACGACGCGCTGGCCCCACGCGGCCAGGGCAGCGTTCCGTGCGCGGAGCGCCTGCCATCCGAACATCGACAGCGTGTGGAGCCCGACGGGCGCCGCGAGCCAGCCGGTGGGATCCCCGGTCCCGGTGTTCTCGACGGCGGTCGGGAAGCCGGCGTCCTCGCCCCACGAGACGACGAAGGAGCGCATCGCGGAACGCCGGCGCGGCTCCACCGCCAGCAGCGCCGTGCCGCGGGGCGCCGCGGCCCACGTGTGGAGGTTGCCGACCCAGAAGTCCGCACCGAGGGCCGTGACGTCGACCGGCAGCATGCCGGGGCCGTGCGCGGCGTCGACCAGGACGGCCACGCCGTCCGCGCGCAGGGGCCCGACGAGGCGGTCCAGTGGCAGGAGGCGCGCGGTCGCCGACGTGACGTGGTCGAGGACCGCGAGCCTCGTCCGCGGCGTGACCCGGCTACGGACGAGCTGCACCAGGGTGTCGTCGTCGGCAGTCAGCGGGATCCGTGCGGTCACGACGCTGGCACCGGCGGCGCGGCAGGCGCGCTCGACGGCGTGCCGGGCGGGGACGTGCCCGTGGTCGGTGACCAGGACCTCGTCGCCGGGGCGCAGCGGAAAGGAGTGCAGGACGAGGTTGATGCCGGTGGACGCGTTCGCCACCAGGGCCGTCCCGTCCGGGTCGGCGCCGACGAACCGCGCGAGGTGCCGGCGAGCGGCCGGCAACCGGTCCGGCAGCCCTCGTGCGTAGAAGCGCATCGGGTCGGCCTCCGCCTCGTCGCGGAGCCGCTGCTGGGCGCGCTGGACGGGGAGGGGGACGGCACCGTAGGCGCCGTGGTCGAGGTACGCGACCGCGGGATCCAGGGTCCACAGCAGCCGCGCGGTCTCCCAGCCGCGGTCCAGTTCCGCGCCCGTCGCAGAGCCGGGCGTCAGGGGGCCGGACGGCGCGGAGCCGGGCGACTCCGATCCGGACGATCGTGGCCCGGAGGCCACGGAGCCGGGCGGCCCCGAACCGGGCGGCCCCGAACCGGGCGGCTCCGAACCGGGCGGCTCCGAACCGGACGCCGCAGCGCCCGGCGCACCGGTGGTCTCCACCGGCTGCGGGGTCACTTCGAGTCGGCGAGCTTGCCGCGGAGCTGGAGGACTGCCTTCGTGTGCATCTGGCAGATGCGGCTCTCGGTCACACCGAGGACCTGGCCGATCTCGGCCAGCGTGAGGCCCTCGTAGTAGTAGAGCGTCACGACGATCTTCTCCCGCTCGGGGAGCGTGTTGATGGCGCCGGCCAGGAGATATTTCATCTCCTCGGCCTCGAAGGCCTGCACCGGGTCCTCGGCCTTGCTGTCCTCGAGCGTGTCGACGAGGCTGAGCTTGTCCCCCTTCTCGCCGCTGCTGTTCAGCAGCTCGTCGAGGGCCAGCACGTTGACGAACGAGACCTGGCTGAAGATGGCACGCAGCTCGGTCGTGGAGATCTCGAGCTCGGCGGCGACCTCCTGTTCGCTGGGCGTCCGCCGGAGCTTCGCCTCGAGGGAGGCGTACGCCTTCTCGACCTCACGCGCCTTGTAGCGGACGGACCGCGGGATCCAGTCGATGCTGCGGAGTTCGTCGATGATCGCGCCACGGATACGGCTGATCGCGTAGGTCTCGAACTTGATCGCCCGCTCGAGGTCGAACTTCTCGATGGCGTCGATCAATCCGAAGATGCCGTACGAGACGAGGTCCGCCTGCTCGATGTTGGGCGGCAGGCCGACGCCGACGCGCCCGGCAACGTACTTGACCAGCGGTGAATAGTGCAGGATGAGCCGCTCGCGCAGCGTGGTGTCACCCGTGTCCTTGAACTCGCGCCACAGGCTGGCGATGGCCTCGTCGACCTCGGTACGGCCGCTGGATGTGGCGCTCAACCCCGTCACTCATCCCTCCTGAGACGATCGGCCCGAGGTCTCCCCACGATGCCGCCCTCCCCCTTCACGCTCGCGGATGAGCACTTCGGTACGCCGCTCTGAGACGTTCCACTGATACGTGTGTGTATATCTGCGTTGTACCGAGCGTAGCGTGACCGAGCAGTTCCTGAACGCTTCTGAGGTCAGCTCCTCCTTCCAGCAGGTGCGTGGCAGCCGAATGGCGCAGTCCGTGTGGGCCGATGTCCGGGGCCCCCTCCACCGTTCGGACACGTGCGTGGACCGCGCGGCGCACCGTCCTCGGGTCGATCCTGCGGCCCCTCGCGCCGAGGAGCAAGGCGGCGCCCGCGCCCTCGCGCCACAGCCGTGGCCGCCCGGACGCGAGGTAGTGGTCGAGGGCCTGCTCGGCGGGTACGCCGTACGGGACGACGCGCTCCTTGGCCCCCTTGCCGAGCACACGCACCACGCGGCGCTCACGATCGAGGTCGTCGACGTCCACGGCACACAGCTCGCCCACCCGGGTCCCGGTCGCGTAGAGGAGCTCCACGATCAGCCGGTCCCGGATCTCCACGGGGTCGTCCGCGTCCGTGGCGGCACCCGGCGCCGGGGCCGGTTGGCCGGTCTCGGGAGACGGCCGGGGTGCCATGAGCGCAGCGGCCTGATCGGCACGGAGGACTGCCGGGAGGGGTCGCCGGGACCGGGGGGTTCCGAGCAGGATGCCGGGATCGTCCGCGACGCGCCCTGTATGTGCCGCCCACGCCGTGAACACCCGAGCCGCGGCCGCGCGCCGGGCCAGCGTCGTCGGGGCCGCACCTGCGGTGCGCAGGCGTGCGAGCCAGCTGCGGAGGGTCTGGATGTCCAGGTCGGCGGGTCCGCGGCGACCGAGTCTCCCGGCGTGGTCCAGCAGCGAGACGACGTCGGCGACGTAGGCGCGCACCGTATGGGCCGAGCGCCCGCTCTCCGCGGTGAGATGCCGCTCGAACGCGTCCACGGCGTCGGCCGACTCCTCGGCCAGGTCGGCGCGCCGAGCTGCCGTCGAGGGCCGGGCCCGGCGACCGTCCCGCGCTGTGGTGCTCACCGCCGTACCGTGCGCGCACCCGCCGGCGCGGTCAAGCACCGACACCCGGCCGTGCGGCGCGCGGCTCCCGGCAGCGGGGAGCGCCGACACCGGCGCGCGGCTCATCTCACCGGCGGCACCACCGTCCGCTCCTCCCGCGGCTGCGCGGCCAGGGCGCCGGCGGCCGCCCGATACCGGTCCGCCGCCCGTGCCGCGAGGCCGCAGTCGAGCAAGGCCGGCAGGATCCTCGCGGCATCGGGTACCGAGATCCCCGCCTCGGCCGCCACCTCCTCCACCGACATCGACCGAGAGGTGAGCACGTCGAGGACCGCGTCGGACTCCTGGCCGAGCGCGTCCCGCCACGACCCCGGCACCTGCGGCCGCGCCGCGAGATCGGCCCCGAGAAGGCCCACCTCCTCCACCACCTCGGCGGCCGACGTCACGAGCCGCGCGTCCCGCTCCCGCACGATCTGGTGCGCCCCGACGGACATCGCCGACGTGATCGGCCCGGGCACCGCCATCAGCGCCCGCCCCAGGTCGTGCGCCCGCCGCGCGGTCGCGAGGGCTCCGCTCCGGGCGGCGGCCTCCACGACGACCGTCCCGGCGGACAGCGCTGCGATGACGCGGTTGCGAACGAGGAACCGGTGCCGTCGCGGCGACGTGCCCGGGGGCCACTCGCTGAGGAGGAGCCCCCGCTCGACGATCCCCTCGAACAGGCCCGTGTTCCCGACCGGGTACACGGTGTCGACGCCGCAGGCGAGGACCGCCACCGTGCAGCCCTCCGCCGCGAGTGCACCACCGTGGGCCGCCGCGTCGATGCCGTAGGCCCCGCCCGACACCACGGCCCAGCCGCGGTCCGCGAGGCCGTACCCCAGCTCCGCGGCGACGTGCGCGCCGTACCCGGTGGCCGCCCTGGCCCCGACGACCGCGACGGACCGGGCGAGCGCCTGGTCGAGCTGCCGACCTCCCCGCACCCAGAGCGCGAGCGGGGGCGCGACGTCGGCGTCCTGCCGGGTATCCGGATCCCGCACCCGCCGGGCGGCGAGCAGGACCAGCCCGTGCAGTGCCTGCTCCGGCCACTCGGCGTCGCCCGGCACGACGAGCCGGCCACCGAGACGGGCGCAGCGGTCCAGGGCGCGCGCCGTCTCGCCGGCGGCGTCGACGGCCGCGAGACGCGGTGCCAGCACGTCCAGCAGACGGCTGGCCACGGCGCCCGCCCGGATGCGCTGCAGTGCCTCCACTGCGCCGACCTCGTGCACGAGCAGCCACAGGTCCAGCCGCCCCGGCTCGGCCAGTCGTCCGAGCACGGCGCGCGCGAACCGCTCCTCGTCGGGCACCGCGGACAGGGCACCGGGCGCCGGCACGTCGGACCGCGCGGAGTCGCGCCCAGAGTCCGCCCGCGCGGAGTCGGGCCCACCACCCACCCGCGCGGAGTCGGGCCCGGATTCCGCCCGCGCGGCTTCGCGCCCAGAGTCTGCCCGCGCGCCGCCGGCGCCCCCACCGGCACCGGCACCGCGCGACGAGGACGGCACCGCCGCGCTCACGCCGCGCTCCCCAGCCGGAATCCGGTCGCCTCCGTGACGTCCTCCGGGCCGGGCACGGTCCGCCCACCGAGGTCCGCGAGGCTCCACGCGACCCGCAGGACCCGGTCGTACCCCCGCGCGGAGATCCGCCGGATGTCGATTTGCCGGTCCAGCGACGCGCGAACCGATCGGGGCAACCGGTGGCTGCCGCGCAGCGCGGAACCCGGCACCTCCGCGTTGGTGCGCCACCCGTGCGGTCCCCACCGCTCGGCCGCCGCCGCTCGTGCCGCACTCACCCGCCCGGACACGGCGGCGGTGTCCTCCGCGGGAGTGCCGTCCATGAGCGCGGCGAGCCGGACCGGCAGCAGGGTGACCCGCAGGTCGACCCGGTCCAGCAGCGGCCCGGAGATGCGGCCGAAGTACCGCCGTCGGGCCGTCGGGGTGCAGACGCAGTGGTCGTCCGCCGTGGTGCTGGAGCACGGGCACGGGTTCGCGGCCATCACGAGCTGGACGCGCGCGGGATACCGCGCCACGCCACCCGAGCGGGCGAGCACCACCTCTCCACTCTCGAGCGGCTGCCGCAGCGCGTCGAGCACCCCGGCGCCGAACTCCGGCGCCTCGTCGATGAAGAGCACCCCGTGGTGGGCGAGCGACACGGACCCCGGCCTCGCAACCCCGCTCCCGCCGCCCACCAGCGCCGCCACGCTCGCGGTGTGGTGCGGCGCCTCGTAGGGCGGGCGGCGGATGAGCGGCGCCGCGGCGGGCAGGGTCCCGGCGACGGAGTGCACGGCAGTCACCTCCAGCGCTGCCTCGAGGCCGAGCACGGGGAGCAGCCCCGGAAGCCGCTCGGCGAGCATGGTCTTGCCGGACCCGGGCGGGCCGGCGAGGAAGACGTGGTGCCCCCCGGCCGCGGCCACCTCGACCGCGCGCCGGCCGGTGTCCTGGCCCAGCACGTCGGCGAGGTCCGGCACCGACACGAGGTCACCGTCGCCGTCCGGTGTGTCGGGCGGCTCTGCCGGTCCGGCCTCGCCCCGCAGGAGTGCGGCGAGCCCCGCGAGCGTCGCCACGCCCACCACGTCGGTGGCAGGTGCGAGACGTGCCTCCGTGACGTTCGGGACCGGCACGACGGCCCGCGTGACCCCCGCCCGCGACGCGCCGAGCACGGCCGGGAGGACGCCGCGTACGGCACGGACCCGTCCGTCGAGCGCCAGCTCGCCGAGGAGGACAGTGCCGGCGAGCGCCTCCGCGGGGAACGTGCCGTCCGCGCACAGCACCGCCGCGGCCATCGCGAGATCGAAGCCGCTCCCGTGTTTGGGCTGCCACGCGGGCGACAGCCCGATGGTGATGCGCCGGGTGGGCCAGCTCAGCCCGGAGTTGCCGACCGCCGCACGCAGCCGGTCCCGCGCCTCGCCCAGCGTGGTGTCCGGCAACCCGGTGATGACCAGCCCCGGCAGCCCCTGGGCCAGGTCCGCCTCCACCTCGACGAGGTGCCCGCGGAGGCCGAGGAGGCCGACGGACAGCGTCCGCGCGACGCCCATCAGAGCACGTCCCGCAGGTGCTCGACATCCGCGGCGCCACGGCGGCGCGCGAGCACGGCGACGACGTCGAACCGCAGGGCCGCGGGATCGAGCCCGGCCTCGGCGAGGCCCGACTGGGCGAGCCAGCGCAGGGCGAGCAGGCGCAGGCGCTCGGCCTTGAGGGGGACGACGGCCTCGGCGGGGGTACCGCAGGCGATGGTGCGCCGCGTCTTCACCTCACAGAAGACGACGGTGTCGCCGTCCCGCGCGACCACGTCGATCTCGCCCTCGCGGCAGCGCCAGTTGCGGTCGAGCACGACCATCCCGGCGGCCTCGAGGTGACGGACCGCCACACGTTCGCCGTAGTGCCCGACTGCGTCCTTCGCGGCCATCTCCGGTCCTCCCGTCGCTCACGGGGACCAGCGTGGGCTCACCCCGGCGCACGCGGGGACGCAGAGGTGGATCTGTGGACGAAGAGGACCACTGTGGACGACGCCCACGGGGGCCGGAATCGTGCTAGAGGAGAGCCGCGGGCACCGCCGCGCGCGGACGGTGCACGTGAGGCCTCTACCGGCCGAGCGAGCCACGACCAGTGCATCGTCGAAAGCTGTGAGGGGCCCGGCGAGTCAGTGCTCGGTGCGATACCGGCCCGGGACCGCCCGGCCCTCCTCGCCGATCTCCGGCACGTGCAGGCCCTGCACCGGCCGCAGCTCCTCCGAGGTGTCCTCCGCGGGCACGTCGGCGCCGGGCAGCTCCCCGCCCTCCGGAACGCTGCCGGGCCGCGCCTCGTCCGCGTGCACCTCGTCCGCATGTCCGCCGGGAGCGTGCACCTCGTCCGCATGTCGCCCGGGAGCGTGCACCCCGGGCACGTCCTCGCGCCCCGTTCCCCGTGTGTCCGACGCGTCGCTCACCGGTCCCCCTTCCGCCGCAGGAGAGAGCTCAGCCGTTCCCGAACCCCGCCCCGTCGTTGGGCAGCGAGATGTCGGGCTTCTCGAGTTCCTCGACGTTGACATCCTTGAACGTCACGACCCGGACGTTCTTGACGAACCTCGCCGGACGGTACATGTCCCACACCCACGCGTCGGACATCTCCACCTCGAAGTACACCTCGCCGTCGGCGTTCCGTACCTGGAGGTCCACGGAGTTCGCCAGGTAGAAGCGCCGCTCCGTCTCCACGACATAGGAGAACTGCCGCACGATGTCGCGGTACTCGCGATAGAGCTGCAGCTCCATCTCCGTCTCGTACTTCTCGAGATCCTCAGCGCTCATTCGTCCCGTCCTCCCACACCCGCCGATTCTCCCCCACGCCGCGACCTCCGCGCGCCTCCGGGGTGATCACGGCGAGTCGGAACCCTCCCCGGCGCCGATCCTGCCCCAGCCGGGGCCCCAGCCGGGGCCCCACCCGGAGACCCCACCGGGATCCCGCCCCGCGGCGATCTCGCGGTGAGCAGTTCACCGGGACGCCGTCGCGCTCCATGATCCATTTCACCTGTGTCCGCCACGCTCGGCTGCGGGCCGTACGGCCCATCGAGGGGACCACGGGAGGAGAAGCGCATGTGGCATTCGACCAGGTCCGCCGCCGGCTCGGCGGCGCTGAGCGTCGCGCTGAGCGCCGCGCTGGGCTTCGCGCTCGCGGCCGCGCTGGGCGGCGCCCCCGCCTACGCGACCGATCCGTCCGCCACCCCGGCGGCGAGGGACGTCGTCGGCGTCGGGTCCGACACCGCACAGGACGTGATGGAGCTGAAGTCCACCACCCTGGCGAAGTCCGGGTACAGCGCCGGCTACAACGCGACGAAGCCCGCGAACCTGCTCTGGGGCTTCGACGCCTCGGGGTCGGCGAAGATCACTCCCAAGAAGGGCTGCGCCGCGATCGCGCGCCCCAACGGCTCGGGCGCCGGCATCACCGCGGTGAAGGCCGACGAGGCCGCGAAGAAGCACTGCGTGGACTACGCGCGCTCGTCGCGCCCGAAGAACGCGGCGACCGACGGGGACCTGCTGTTCGTCCCGTACGCGCGGGACGGCGTGAGCTGGGCGGCGTTCCCCGCGAGCGGCGCCACGTTCCACGCGCCGGCGAACCTCACCACGGCGCAGCTGACGCAGGTCTACACCTGCGCCGTCACCAACTGGAACCAGGTGGGCAGCGCGAACGCCCCGATCGCGGCGTACCTGCCGCAGGCCACGTCCGGCACGCGGGCGTTCTTCCTCGGTGCGATCGGGGTGACGTCGCCCGGCGCCTGTGTGAAGCAGCCCTCCACGCTCGAGGAGAACAGCGGCGCCGGCATCCCCGCGGCGGACCGTCCGAATGCGATCCTGCCGTACTCGATCGCCAGGTGGATCGCCCAGAAGAAGGGCGTCAGCAAGGACAACCGCGCTGCCGCCGTGCTCCGCAACGTCGACGGCAAGGCCCCGCTGACCTCCGCCGGCGCGCTGAACTCCGGCTTCGCCCCCGCGTACCTCCGGCTGATCTACAACGTCCTGAAGCCGGCCGACAAGGGCTCGGCGGCGTTCAGCAAGGTCTTCGCCCGCTCCGGGTACCTCTGCACGCACCCGGCGGTAGCGGCGACCTTCGGGTTCGCGGCGCTCTCCGCGTCGTCCTGCGGCTACTGACAGAGCTCCTGGGGCCCTATCTGCGCGCCGTGCACCACCGCCTCGAACAGCGCCTGGCTGTGCGGATCGTCCAGCCCGGGGAGCCGCCAGCTCTGGCGGTGGTGCGCGGAGGGCCCCAGGCGCCGCAGGGCGTCCAGGTGGGCCTGCGTGGCGTAGCCCTTGTTCTCCTCCCAGCCGTACCCGGGATGCGTCGCGGCCAGCCGGACCATGATCGCGTCCCGGGCGGTCTTGGCGAGCACGCTCGCCGCGGCGACGGAGGAGCACTGCAGGTCCGCCTTGATCATCGTGACGACCGGCGGCGGTGCCGGGGGCAGGAACCCGATCTCGTCGAACAGGCCCGGCTGGACGGGGCGCGACAGCCAGTTGTGGTTGCCGTCGAGGAGCACGAGGTCCGGTCGCGCGGGCAGGGCGGCCATCGCCCGGTGCCCGGCGAGGCGCAGCGCGGCGATGATGCCGATCTCGTCGATCTCCACGGCGCTCGCGTGCCCCACCGCGTGCCCGACCACCCAGCGCCGGATCCGCGGTACGAGCGCCACCCGGGCGTCCGGGGTCAGCAGCTTGCTGTCGCGCACGCCCGGGAGGGGACGCCGGACGGTGGCGTCGACGAGCACCATGCCCACCGACACGGGACCACCCACCGCTCCCCGTCCCACCTCGTCGCACGCGCACAGCAGCGCGTGGCCGGAACGCAGCAGGCGCTTCTCCACCCGCAGGCTCGGCACCGCAGCACTCACCGGCGCTCCACGAGCTCGGCGAGGCAGTGCGGGTACACGGTCTCGGTGGACGCCCGGATCTCGGCGGCCGTCCACCACCGGTGCGCGTCCACGGTCCGCAGTTCCACGTCGTCGAAGCCCGAGGTGTCGACCGCCCACGCCGACGCGAGCCGGACCACGTAGAAGCTCTGGGGCTGGCGGTACAGGACGTTCTCGAGCGGGTACTCCACCACCTCGTGCCACACCGGCCCGGTCAGGTCCGCGGGGTCGAGGCGCAGGCCGGTCTCCTCGTACGTCTCCCGGATCGCCCCGTCGACCGCGCTCTCCCCCGGCTCGAGGCCGCCGCCGACGGTGAACCAGTACGGGGAGACGTCCGGGCGCGCGGGATCCCAGCCGCGGAACAGCAGCACGCGGCCGTCGGGGTCCAGCAGCAGGACGCGTACCCCGGGCCGGTGGATCACCTCGGTCGCCATGACGGGCCCCAGCCTACGGCTCGCCGGGCGGTCAGCCGCCGCTCGGCGCCGCGACGTGCGCGAACGTGCGGGGCACCGTGAGCAGCCCCGCCCGGTTCAGCGGCCAGAAGATGACGAACGCCCGCCCCACCACGCCGGAGATCGGGATCGTGCCGCTGTGGTCCTCGAGGTGCTTGCTGGAGTCACCGCTGATCTCGCGGTGGTCCCCCATGACGAACAGGCGCCCCGCGGGCACCCTCACGTCGAACGGCGTGCCGGCGGCGTTCCCCGGGTACACGTACGGCTCGATCAGCGGCGTGCCGTTCACCGTGACGTGGCCCTGGGCGTCGCAGCAGAGCACGTGGTCGCCGGGGGTGGCGATCACGCGCTTGATGAAGTCGGGCTCCCCCGGGTCGGTACGCCAGGACGGCGGCGCGACGAACACGATCACCTCGCCGCGCCGGGGCTCACGGAAGTCGTACAGGAGCTTGTTCACCAGCACGCGGTCGTTGACGAGCAGGGTCTGCTCCATCGAGCCGGACGGGATCCAGAACGTCTGCACCACGAACGTCCGGACCAGGACCGCCACGAGCACCGCGACGATCACGAGGATCGGCAGCTCACGCCAGAACGACCGCTGTTTCTTCTCGGTATCGCTGCTCTTCGCCCTCGTCACCGGCTCAGCCTACGTGCCCGGCGCCGCCGAGGCCGGGGGAAGGGCCGCGGGGCCCCGGCCGCGAGCAGCACGGACACCGCCGGAACGGCCGCGCCGGGGGCACCGGCAGCACCGGGAGCGCCTGCGGGCCCCAGCGCCGCCGGGACGGCGCCGAACGTCCCCGGGACCGGCAGCAGGCCCCAGTGGGCGGTCGGCCACACCTTGACGAACGCCCGCCCGATCACCTGGTCGATCGGCACCGTGCCCTGCCAGCGGTCCTGCAGGTACTGCCGGGAGTCGGCGGAGACGTGCCGGTGGTCGCCGAGGACGAAGACGCGGTCGGCGGGCACGTTGACCGGCCCGAACGGGCGCTGCTCGAGGGGCGTGTCGTCGTACACGTACGGCTCGTCGAGTGGCCGGCCGTTGACGGTGACCCGGCCGCGGTCGTCGCAGCACGCCACGACGTCGCCGGGGAGGCCGATGACCCGCTTCACGAAGTCCCGCTCGTCCGGGTGTGCGAACCCGACGAGTTCCGCGAGGCCGCGGGCGACGCGGGACACCGGACCGGTGGGCTGCGGGACGGGCGGCCCCTCGGGCGCCCACGAGTCGGTGCCCCGGAACACGATGACCTCACCGCGCCGGGGGGCCCGGATGTCGTAGATCAGCTTGTTGACCAGCACGCGGTCTCGGATCCGCAGGGTGTTCTCCATCGACCCGGACGGGATGAAGAACGCCTGCACGAGGAAGGACTTGATCAGCAGCGCGAGGCACAGCGCGATGACCAGGAGCAGGGGGAGCTCCTGCCAGAACGGCATCGGGCGCCGGACGCGGATCGCGCGATGCCGGGGACGGGTCCGGTCGGGGCGGTACGGCTGCTCGTCGGAGCGCCCGTCGTGCCGGGTGCCCGCGGCGCGACGGGCGGTGCGCGAGGGTCCCGTCGGGACGGGAGAGATCGGCTCCGGGGCCGCGGGCGGGCCGGGCACCGCGGCCCGGGCGGTGGCGCGGGACGACGGCCGGGGGATCGCCGGTACGCCGTCGTCCGGCGGTGACGGGGACACCGAAGCGGGGACGGACGCGCGCCCGGTCGCGGGGTACACGCCCCGTGGCCGGGCGCCGCGCCCATCGCCCGCCGTGCTCATCGCCTCGTGGCCGGCCGCGGCCGGGGAACGGTGGTCATCCCGGACCCCGTACGGCCGGAAACCGGGGCGAACGCGGTCAGCCCGCGTTCTCCCGCTTCTCCTTGATCTTCGCCTTCTTGCCGCGGAGCTCACGGAGGTAGTACAGCTTCGCGCGGCGCACGTCGCCGCGGGTGAGGACCTCGATGGTCTCGATCGTCGGGGTGTGCACCGGGAAGGTGCGCTCCACGCCGACGCCGAAGCTCATCTTCCGGACGGTGAAGGTCTCGCGCACCCCGTCACCCTGACGGCGGATGACCACACCCTGGAAGAGCTGGATGCGGGAGCGGTTCCCCTCGACGACCCGCACGTGCACCTTCAGGGTGTCGCCGGGCCGGAAGTCCGGGATGTCGGAACGCAGCGACGCGGCGTCCAGGGCGTCCAGGGTGTTCATCGCGGTCTCGGCTTCCTCTGTGTATCGGTCGCAAGGCGCACTGCTGTCCGTGCGCTCAGGCTCTGCGGGGCTGACGGGAGCTCACGCGGCTCACGCGGCAACCGCCCTATGGTGCCACATCGTGCGGCGGAACGAGAAACCCGCCCTCCGCCAGCACCCGGCGGTCGGCCTCGTCGAGCGCCGACGGGGACAGCGCGGCGAGCAGGTCCGGGCGCCGGGACGCGGTGCGGAGGAGCGAGAGGTCGCGCCGCCACCGGGCGATCGCCCCGTGGTGCCCGGACAGCAGCACCGGCGGGACGTCGTGGCCGCGCCAGGAGGGGGGCTTGGTGTACACGGGGTACTCGAGCAGGCCATCGGCGTGCGACTCCTCCCCCAGCGAGGCGGGGTTGCCCACGAAACCGGGCACGAGCCGGGCCACGGCCTCGATCACCGCGAGGGCCGCCACCTCGCCGCCGTTGAGCACGTAGTCGCCGAGGGAGAACTCGGTCACCGGCATCCGTACCGACGCCTCCTCGACCACGCGGGCGTCGATGCCCTCGTACCGGCCACACGCGAACACCAGCCATGGCTCGGCCGCGAGCTCCTCGGCCATGCGCTGGGTGAAGACCTGCCCGGACGGCGTCGGCACCAGGAGCCGCGGCTGCGGCCCGCCGGGGGGCGCGAGGGCGTCGAGTGCCTCGCCCCACGGCTCCGGGCGCATGACCATGCCCGCTCCCCCGCCGTACGGGGTGTCGTCGACCGTGCGGTGCCGGTCGTGCGTCCAGTCCCGGAGGTCGTGGACACCGAGGGTCAGCAGGCCCTTCTCGACGGCCTTGCCGAGCAGCGACTCGCGCAGCGGCGCGAGGTAGCCGGGGAAGATCGTGACGACGTCGATGCGCATCGCCGGTGAGCCGGCCGGAGGAACAGCGGGCGCCGTCACAGCTCCAGCAGCCCCTCGGGCGGCGTGAGCACGACCCGCCCGCCGGGCACGTCGACCTCGGGCACGAACTCGCGGACGAACGGGACGAGCACCTCGCCGCCGTCCGTGCGCCCGACCGCGAGCAGGTCGCCGGCGGGGCCGTGGATCACCTCGGTCACGGCGCCGAGGGTGGTGCCGTCGGCGAGGACGGCGGTGAGCCCGACCAGCTCGTGGTCGTGGAACTCGTCGGGGTCGTCCGTCGGTGACAGCTCGCCGGAGTCGATGACGAGCCGGATGCCGCGGAGCGTCTCTGCGGCGGACCGGTCGGTGTACCCCTCGAACCGGACGACGAGCTTGCCCGAGTGGTCGCGGGCATCCGCGACCGTGAGCGGACCCGCGTCTGCCGGGTCGGTGGCGAGCACCGACCCGGCAGCGAAGCGGGTCTCGGGGTCGTCGGTCCGCACGTCGACGAACACGTCACCCCGGATACCGTGCGCCCGGCCGATCCGGCCCACGACGAGCTGCACGGCGGTCCTCAGCGGTGGTCGGTGTCGACGACGTCGACGCGCACGCCGCGACCACCGATACCGCCCATGACCTGCCGGAGCGCCTTGGCGGTCCGGCCGCCGCGGCCGATCACCTTGCCGAGGTCGTCGGGGTGCACCCGGACCTCGAGCGTGCGACCGCGGCGGTTCGTGACCAGGTCGACCCGGACGTCGTCGGGGTTGTCGACGATGCCGCGCACCAGGTGTTCGAGGGCCTCCTCGAGCACTTACTTCTCCGTGGCGGCGTCGCCCTCGGCGCGCGCCTCCAGCAGGGTCTCGCCCTTCTCCGCCGCGTCTGCCGCCGCCTGGTCGGCGGTGGGGCCGGCCGACTTGTCCGCGGCCTTGTCGGCGGCGTCCTTGGCGGGCGCGGCGTCCTTGGCGGGGGCGGCGTCCTTGGCGGGCGCGGCGTCCTTGGCGGGCGCGGCATCCTTGGCGGGCTTGGGCGGCCTCTTCTGCTTCGGCGTGGTGGCCTCGGCCTTCGGCTCGGCGGCGGATGCGCGCGCGGCCTCCTCGAAGATCGCCTTCTTGTCGGCCTTGGGCGCCGCGACCTTCATCGGGGCCGGCGCCGGCTCGCCCTTGAACTTCTGCCAGTCACCGGTCACCCGGAGGATGGCGGCGACCGCCTCGGTCGGCTGCGCGCCGACACCGAGCCAGTACGCGACACGGTCGGCGTTCACCTCGATGAAGGACGGGTCCTCCTTGGGGTGGTACTTGCCGATCGTCTCGATGGCCCGGCCGTCCCGCTTGGTGCGGGCGTCCGCGACGACGATGCGGTAGTACGGCGCTCGCATCTTGCCGAGTCGCATGAGCTTGATCTTGGTGGCCACGGGTGTGGGTACTCCTGGGTGTCAGGTGTGGGTGGGCGTGCGGCGTCACGTGGGGTGTGGCGCGCAGAGACCCGGTGGACTGGCCACGCGCGGTTGAGAGGGACCTCGCGAGCCGGTTCAACACGCCATTGTGCCAGAGACCGTCCCCGGAGTTGAACTCAGTAGGAGCGGGCCACCCACGCGAGGAGGTCGGCCTCGTCTCCGGCGTCCGGCACCGAGCCGTCCACGCGGGTGAGGCAGCGGACCGTGACGGCCTGCTCGGCGAGTTTCGCCTCGCCGTCCTCGCCGAGGACCGACCACGGGATCCGGGCCCAGCCGCTCTTCGCGGCCTCGGCCGCCTCGTCGAGCGACGCGGCGTCGACGGTGTTCGCCTCGCGGCGCGCGAGCGCCTCGTCGTACAGCGCCTGCTGGTCGGCCCCGAGCGCGGCGGTGACCTCCGCCACCACCCCGGCGACCGCGACCGCGGCCTTCGTCCCGGGGACCCGGCGGGCGACGGTCACGGTGCCCTCGGCCAGGTCGCGGGGGCCGACCTCGATCCGGACCGGGATGCCCTTGAGCTCGGCGTCCACCGCGCGGCGGCCGAACGGCGTGTCGGTCCGGTCGTCCAGCTTCACCCGGACGCCGGCGTCACGGAGGTCGGCGACGAGCCTCGCGGCGGCCTCGGGCACGCCCTCGCCGTCCTTGACCACGAGCACGAGCGCCTGGACGGGCGCCAGCCGCGGCGGGACCCGGAGGCCGTTGTCGTCGCCGTGGCACATGATCAGGCCGCCGACCATGCGGGTCGAGACGCCCCAGGACGTCTGCCACACGTACTCGCGGGCACCGCCGTCGGAGGTGAACTGCACGTCGAACGCCTTCGCGAAGTTCTGCCCCAGCTCGTGGCTCGTGCCCATCTGCAGCGCCTTGCCGTCGCGCATCATGGCCTCGAGGGTCATCGTGTTGATGGCGCCGGCGAAGCGCTCGCGCTTGGTCTTGCGCCCCTTCACGACGGGGATCGCGAGCACGCTCGTCATGAAGTCCCCGTACACGTCGTCGAGGATCTCCCGCGCGTGGTCGCGGGCGTCGTCGTGCGTGGCGTGGCAGGTGTGCCCCTCCTGCCACAGGAACTCGGTCGTCCGCAGGAACACCCGCGGGCGCATCTCCCAGCGGACCACGTTCGCCCAGTTGTTCACCTTGAGCGGCAGGTCCCGGTAGCTCTGGACCCACTTGGAGAAGAACTCGTTGATGATCGTCTCGGACGTGGGCCGGACGACGACCGGCTCCTCGAGCTTCTTGCCGCCCGCGTGCGTGACGACGGCCAGCTCGGGCGAGAAGCCCTCCACGTGCTGGGCCTCGCGGCGCAGGTACGACTCCGGGATGAACAGCGGGAAGTACGCGTTCTCCACGCCGGCCGCCTTGATGCGGTCGTCGAGGTCGCGCTGCATCCGCTCCCAGATCGCGTACCCGGTGGGCCGGATGACCATCGTCCCGCGCACCGGGCCGTTGTCCGCCAGCTCCGCCTTGGCCACCACGTCCTGGTACCAGCGGGGGAAGTCGGTCGACTGCGGGGTGAGCACTCCGGGCTTGGCCATGCCGGAATCCTAGGCGGCGGTACGCGCTACCTCACGACCCTCCCCCGCAGCACGATCCGGCGCGGCTCGCGGAGTGCCGTGAGGTCGGCGCGGGGGTCCCGGTCGTACACGACGAGGTCCGCGGGAGCCCCTTCCTCGAGCCCCGGCAGCCCGAGCCAGGCACGCGCGCCCCACGAGCCGGCGTACAGGACGTCGGCCGCCGACATGCCCGCCGCGTGCAGCCGGAGCATCTCCTCGGCCGCGAGCCCGTGCGAGACGCCGCCGCCCGCGTCGGTGCCGACGTAGATGGGCACCCCTGCCTCGTAGGCCGACCGCACGACCTCCGGGAACCGCCGCTTCAGGTTCCGCATGTGCTCGGCGTACGCGGGGAACTTCCCGGCGGCCCGGTCGGCGATCGCGTCGAACGTCTCGATGTTCGTCATCGTCGGCACGAGGGCGGTACCGCGGCGGGCCATCTCGTCGATCAGGTCCACGGAGAGCCCGGTCCCGTGCTCGAGGCAGTCGAGGCCCGCCTCGAGCAGCAGCGGCAGCGCGGCCTCGCTGAACGTGTGCACGGTGACCCGCGCCCCGGCCTCGTGGGCGGCGGCGACGGCCGCGGCGAGGGCCTCCCCGTCATACGTGGGCGTCAGGTCGCCCGCGTCGCGGTCGATCCAGTCGCCGACGAGCTTGACCCAGCCGTTGCCGGCGCGCGCCTGCTCCGCGGCGGCCTCGGCGAGGTGGTCGGCGGTCGTCTCGGCGGCGAGCCCGGGGATGTACCGCTTCGGCGGCGCGAGGTGCCGCCCGGCGCGGAACAGCCGCGGCATCTCCGGGTCGTCGTCCAGCTCCGGGTACGGCAGCGGCGAGCCCGCGTCGCGGATCGTGAGCACGCCCGCGTCCCGATCGGTCCGCGCCAGCTTGCGGGCCACCTCCACGTCGGTGACCGGGCCGCCCGGATCGATGCCGATGTGGCAGTGCGCGTCGACGAGCCCGGGCAGGGCGTACCCGCCCGTGGCGATCGTCTCCGCTCCGCGGACGGGCTCGAAGGTCAGCCTGCCGTCGACCACGTACAGGTCGCGCTCGGCGTCGTCGGGCAGGCAGACGGCACGGACGTGGAGAGGCGGCTGCATGCCGAGATCCTAAGGCGGGGCCCGTCAGTCCTTCGGCCTGCGCAGCTTCGAGAAGTCGATGTTCGGCATCGAGAACCCCGGGGGCAGCCCGCCGCCGGGGAGCCCGCCCGGGGGCAGGGACGGGGGCAGGGACGGCATGCCGCCGCCGTCCGCGCCCGGGAAGCCCTGCGGCATCCGCGGCTGCTGCGGGCGGCCGCCGCCCTTCTTGCCCTTGCGCTTGTTCTTGGGCGACTTGGTGGCCTTCCGGCGCATGCCCGGCATGCCCATCATGCCGCCCATCTGCTTCATCATCTTGCGGGCCTCGAAGAACCGGTCCACGAGCTGGTTCACGTCGGTGACCGTGACCCCGGAGCCGTTCGCGATGCGCAGCCGTCGCGAGCCGTTGACGATCTTCGGGTCGGCGCGCTCGGCCGGGGTCATCGAGCGGATGATCGCCGCGACCCGGTCGAGGTGCTTGTCGTCGAGCTGGGCGAGCTGCTCCTTCATCTGCCCGGCGCCGGGCAGCATGCCGATGACGTTCGCGATGGGGCCCATCTTCTTCATGGCCATCATCTGCTCGAGGAAGTCCTCGAGCGTGAAGTCCCCGCCGCCGCCGAGGAACTTCTCGGTCATGCGCTGCTGCTGGTCTTCGTCGAAGGCGGTCTGCGCCTGCTCGATCAGCGTCAGCACGTCGCCCATGCCGAGGATGCGCGACGCCATCCGGTCCGGGTGGAACACGTCGAAGTCGGCGAGCTTCTCGCCCGTCGACGCGAACATGATCGGCTGCCCGGTGACGTGCCGGACCGAGAGCGCGGCGCCACCGCGGGCGTCGCCGTCGAGCTTGGTGAGCACCACACCGGAGAAGCCGACGCCGTCGCGGAACGCCTCGGCCGTGTTGACCGCGTCCTGGCCGATCATCGCGTCGACGACGAACAGCGTCTCCTGCGGCCGGACGGCGTCCCGGATGGCGGCCGCCTGGGCCATCATGTCGGCGTCGATGCCGAGGCGGCCCGCGGTGTCGACGATGACGATGTCGTGCAGGTTCCGCTCCGCGTACTCGAGCGAGCGGCGGGCCACGTCGACGGGGTCCCCGACGCCGCTGCCGGGCTCCGGCGCGAACACGTCCACCTCGGCCTGCCGCCCGACCACCTGCAGCTGCTGGACGGCGTTGGGCCGCTGGAGGTCGGCGGCGACGAGGAGCGGCTGGTGGCCCTGCTTCCGCAGCCACAGCGACAGCTTGCCCGCGAGCGTCGTCTTGCCCGCGCCCTGGAGGCCGGCGAGCATGATCACGGTCGGCGGGTTCTTCGCGTACTGCAGCCGCCGCGTCTCCCCGCCGAGGATGCCGACGAGCTCCTCGTGGACGATCTTGACGACCTGCTGGGCCGGGTTGAGCGCCTGGTGGACCTCGGAGCCGCGGGCCCGCTCCTTCACGTTCCCGATGAAGGCCTTCACCACGGGCAGCGCGACGTCCGCCTCGAGCAGCGCGATGCGGATCTCGCGCGCGGTCGCGTCGATGTCGGCGTCGGTCAGCCGTCCCTTGCCGCGCAGGGACGAGAAGACGGCGGAGAGCCGGTCGGAGAGCGTGTCGAACACGGTCGGTGACGTCCTCTGGCTGGGGTCGGTACGGGTGGCCTCCCGAGGGTACCCGGGCCCTCGGCCTTCCCGGGGCGCCGCGGCCGCCGTGCTCGCCGGAAACCGCGACGCTCGTGCTCGCCGGGAACCGCGGCGGCCGTGCTCACCGGGGCCGCGGCGCCGCCACGGCCAGGACGGCCTGCTCGGCCGCCGCCCGCCGGTCCGGGCGGCCGGTGCCGCGCAGGTAGAACGCGTCGACCACGTCGGCGCCCATCGTCGACACCCGGGCGCGGTACACGTGCGCACCGGCGTTCTCGAGTGCCTCGGTCACCCGGTGCAGCAGGCCCGGCGAGTCCGCGGCCCGCAGCTCGAGGACGACGGCGTCGGTTGCCACGTCCTCGATCCACAGCACGCGCGGCGGCGCCACCCGGGCGGAGGCCGCCGGGGTGTACGCCCGGTCGCGGGCGGCCAGCTTCCCCGCCACGTCGAGCTGACCCTGCAGCGCGCGCCGCAGGTCCGCGGCGAGCAGCACGGCGTCGGGCGGGGTGCCGAACCGCGGCCGCGCCTCCAGCACGACCACGGTCATGCCGTCCATCGTCGACAAGTCCGCCGAGAGCACGTCGAGGCGGTGCAGGCTCAGCACGCCCGCGGCGTTCGCCAGCAGGCCGCGGGAGTCCGGCGCGACGACGGCCACCGTCTCCGGGGTGATCCGGACGGCGATCTCCCCGACGCCCACCAGCGCCGCGAGCTCGGGGCTCGGCGGCGGCACCGGCGGCGGCGCGCCCTCGCCGATGAGCACGCGAGTACGCCGGACGAGCTCGGTGACCAGCGCGGCCTTCCACTCGCTCCACGCCGCGGGACCCGTGGCCGCGGCGTCCGCCTCGGTGAGCACGTGCAGCAGGTCGAGCGTCGCGGGGTCGTCCTCGACGGCGTCCGCGACGGCGCGGATCGTCATCGGATCGCCGAGGTCCCGCCGCGTGGCGGTGTTGGGCAGCAGCAGGTGGTGCTGGACGGCCGCGCGCACGACGGCCGCGTCCTCCGGCGGCAGCCCGAGGCGTTCCAGGATGGGGGCGGAGACCATCGCGCCGTTCGTGCTGTGGTCGCCGGGGAGCCCCTTGCCGATGTCGTGCAGCAGCGCGGCGAGCAGGAGCAGGTCGGGACGGGCGACCCGCCGCGTGGCCGCCGCGGCGCGCGCGGCGGTCTCCACCATGTGCCGATCCACAGTGAACCGGTGGACGGCGTTGCGCTGCGGCAGCGACCGGATCCGCGTCCACTCGGGGATCCAGCGCTCGATGATCCCGTACTGGTCGAACGCCTCCCACACCGGCACCAGCCCGGGACCCGCGCCGAGCAGGGTCACGAACGTCCGCCGCGCCGCCTCGGACCACACCGGCGGCATGGGCGTCGCGGCCGCCGCCAGCCGGCCCAGCGTGTACGGGCCGACGGGCAGGTTCGCGGTCGCCGCCGCCGCGGCGACCCGGAGCGCGAGCACGGGGTCGGCGTGCGGGTCGGCGTCGCGGGCCAGCACGATCTCGCCGTCCTGTTCCACCACCCCGTCGGCGAGTGGGCGGCGCGGCGCCCCGCCGCGGCGCGGCGACCAGCGGCGCCGCCGCGAGGCGAGCCAGCGCTCCACCTGGAGCCAGCCGGTGTCGGCGGCGTAGGCGATCATCCGCGCGTCGGAGGCGACCCGGCGGAGGAGGTGGTCGGCGTCGGGCAGGCCGAGCAGTTGCGCGACCGCGTCCTGGTCGTGGAGCAGCAGGCGGTCGACGGCGCGCCCGCTGGCCCGGTGCAGGGCGTCGCGGACGTCGAGCATCCGGTCGTACGCCTCGCGCAGCGACCGGCCCGGCACGTCCGCCACCTGCGCGTACGCGATGCCGCGCAGGCCGAGGAAGTCGCGGAGTCCGCCGCGGGTCTCCTTGAGGTCGCCCTCGAGCAGGAACGCGAGCTCCCCGTGGGTCTGCCACCGCTGCTGGGTGAGCTCGTGCAGGGCGTCCAGCTGCCGGGGGGCGTCCGTCCGCCAGGCCTTGCGCATCTCGCGGACGAACGCGTCGGCGAGCGCGCGGTCACCCGCGACGTACCGGCCGTCCAGCATCCCGAGCGCGGCCTTCACGTCGTCGCGCCCGACCCGGGCCGCCTCGGCGACCGTGCGGACCGAGTGGTCGAGCCCCAGGCCGGCGTCCCAGATCGGGTACCAGACCTGCTCCGCGATCTCGCCGATGTTCTTCAGTCCACTGTGGACCATCACGACGTCGAGGTCGCTGCGCTCGACGCAGTCCCGGCGGCCGAGGCTGCCGACCGCCACCAGCGCGGCGCCCTCCACCGCGGGGAGGAGCGACGCGAGCCAGGCGTCACGGGAGTCCGCGAGGGCGGCGCGCCGGGTGGGCCCCGGCACGCCGCCACTCGGTCCCTGCGGTGCGACACCCACAGGGCCGGCCGTCATCGCTCAGACCGCATCGAGGTCCCGCTCACCCGTGCGGACGCGGACGACGGACTCGACCGGGGTGACCCACACCTTGCCGTCACCGATCTTGCCGGTGCGGGCGGCGGCGACGATGGCCTCGACCACCTTGTCGCCGTCGAAGTCCTCGACGAGGACGTCGATCCGCACCTTCGGCACGAAGTCCACCGTGTACTCGGCGCCGCGGTACACCTCCGTGTGACCCTTCTGCCGCCCGTACCCCTGGACCTCGCTGACCGTGAGGCCGGCGACCCCGAGGGCCGCGAGGGCCTCCTTCACGTCGTCGAGCTTGAACGGCTTGACCACCGCCGTGACGAGCTTCATGCCTGCCCCTTCCCCGCGCCCACGGCCTCAGCCGCCGCCATCGCACGCTCTGCCGGTGCGAAGGCCGATCCTCCCCCGCCTCCGATGAAGTCGTACGCGGACTCGGCGTGCGTCGTCGTGTCGACGCCGTTGACCTCGTCCTCGAGCGGGATGCGGAAACCGACCGTCTTGTCGATCGCCTTGCCGAGCAGCCAGGTCAGCACGAACGAGTACAGCCCCACCGAGCCGGCCGCGATCGCCTGCTTCCCGAGCTGGCCGAGCCCGCCGCCGTAGAACAGCCCGGACGGGCCGCTGCCGGTGAGGATCCCGGTGGCCGTCGAGGTGGCGAGGAAGCCGATGATGAGCGAGCCGACGACGCCGCCGACCAGGTGGACGCCGACGACGTCGAGCGAGTCGTCGAAGCCGAGCTTGTACTTCAGGCCGACCGCGACCGCGCACAGCCCACCGGCCGCGATGCCCACGAAGATGGCGCCCATCGGGTCGACCGACGCACAGGCCGGGGTGATCGCGACGAGGCCGGCGACCGCGCCCGACGCCGCCCCCAGCGTGGTCGCGTGCCCGTCGCGGAGCTTCTCGACCGCGATCCACGCCAGCAGCGCGGCGCCGGTGGCGACCTGCGTGTTGACGAACGCGAGCGAGGCCTGGCCGTTCGCCGCCAGGGCGGACCCGGCGTTGAACCCGAACCAGCCGAACCACAGCAACCCGGCACCCAGCAGCACCAGCGGCAGGTTGTGGGGCTTGAACTGCTCCCGGGGCCAGCCGCGCCGCTTCCCGAGGACGAGAGCGAGCGCGAGACCGGCCGCACCGGCGTTGATGTGGACCGCGGTACCCCCGGCGAAGTCCAGGGCGCCCATCCGGTCGGCGATCCAGCCGCCCTTGCCGCCGTCGAAGAAGAACACCCAGTGCGCGACCGGGAAGTACACGACCGTGGCCCAGATCGCGACGAACAGCATCCACGCGCCGAACTTCGCGCGGTCGGCGATCGCGCCCGAGATCAGCGCCGGGGTGATGATCGCGAACATCAGCTGGAAGGCCGCGAACGCCAGCATCGGGAGCGTCCCGCTGGTGCTGTCGATCGTGCCCTTCATGCCGACGTGGTCGAGGTTGCCGATGAGCCCGTGGAAGGAGTCGGTGCCGAAGCTGAGAGAGAACCCGTACAGCACCCACAGGATGCTGACCAGCCCGATCGTGCAGAAGCTCATCATGAGCATGTTGAGGACGCTCTTCGCGCGGACCATACCGCCGTAGAAGAACGCCAGGCCCGGCGTCATGAGCAGGACCAGTGCGGAGCTCGCCAGGAGCCACGCGGTGTCGCCAGAATCGATCTTCAAGGGGCCTCCTTCCCTGTGGTGAGCAGGGTCGGTGCACGCTGTTACCGGTCCGGTTCGGAATCGTTACCGCGAGGTTCCGCCGTGTTTCGTCTGCGTGAACTCTCGGCTCAGGGACCTCACGCGTGCAGCGCGCGCTCCCAGTACGTGCGCTCGGCGTCGAGCACGGCGAGGTCCCGGAGCGGGCGCTCGAGGTGGCCCCGCTCGACGATCCGGACGAACGCCGGGTCGCCCGCGGCCGCCATCCGCCGGATGCCCTCGACGTGGTCGACGATGCGCGTCCGGATCACCGCGACCAGCCGCGCCCGGTCGCGGGGCGTCAGTCCGTACGCGTCGGCGAACAGCCGTAGGCGCCGGGCCCGGTCGGGGCGTGGCCACCCGAGGGTCCGCGAGTCGCGGTCGGAGAAGAGCGGCACCCAGGTCCAGGCGGAGTACGCGACGTCGTAGATCCGCGCGCCCGGGCTGGCCAGGTCGAAGTCGATCATCGCGAGCGTGCCGTCCGGCCGCCAGACGACGTTGTGCGGGGCCACGTCGTGGTGGCAGACCACCTCCGTGTCGGGCGGCGGCGGCCCGAACGCGCGCCAGGTCGCCCCGGCCGGCGGCACGAACCCGGCCTGCGCGTCGTGGAACATCCGCAGCATCGTCGCCACCGCCAGCAGCGCCTCGTCGGTGGCCCAGTGCGGGGCGAGCGGGTAGTCACCGCACTCCCCGTCGAGGTACGAGAGCACCTCCCGCCCGCGGTCGTCCACGCCCAGCGCGCGGGGGGACCCGGTGAACCCGCTGGCCTCGAGGTGGTGCAGCAGCGCGTGCACCGCGGGCGTCCACGGGCCGGTGCCGCGCCGGACGGTGCCCCCCACGCGGACGACGGTGCTGACGTTGCCGCCGAGGAGCGGGATCTCGTGCTCGGGCGGGTACGTCATCCGGGCTCGCCGAGGAGCGCGTCGACGAACTGCTCGGGGTCGAACGGCGCGAGGTCGTCCGGGCCCTCCCCGAGGCCGACGAGCTTCACGGGGATGCCGAGCTCGCGCTGGACGGCGATGACGATGCCGCCCTTCGCGGTCCCGTCCAGCTTGGTCAGGACGATGCCGGTGACGTCGACGACCTCGGTGAACACGCGGGCCTGGACGAGGCCGTTCTGACCCGTCGTGGCGTCGAGCACCAGCAGCGTCTCGTCCACGGCGCCGTACTTCTCCACGACGCGCTTGACCTTGCCGAGCTCGTCCATGAGGCCGGTCTTGTTCTGCAGGCGCCCGGCGGTGTCGACCAGGACGGTGTCGACCCCGGCCTCGATGCCCCGGCGCACGGCGTCGAACGCCACCGAGGCCGGATCCCCGCCCTCGGGGCCCCGGACGACGTCGGCCCCGACGCGGCTGCCCCACGTCTCGAGCTGGTCGGCGGCCGCGGCGCGGAACGTGTCCGCGGCGCCCAGCAGGACCGACCGACCGTCGGCGACGAGGACCCGGGCGAGCTTGCCGCAGGTGGTGGTCTTGCCGGTGCCGTTCACGCCGACCATGAGCACCACCGCGGGACGGTCGTCGTGGGGCAGCGTCCGAAGGCTCCGGTCGGCGTCCGTGCCGATCGCCGTCACCAGCTCGTCCGCGAGGAGCGCGCGCAGCTCGCCCGCGGAGCGGGTGCCGAGCACGCGGGTCCGTTCCCGGAGCCGCTCCACGATCTCCCGCGTGGCCGCGACGCCCACGTCGGCGGTCAGGAGGGTGTCCTCCACCTCCTCCCACGCGTCCTCGTCGAGGCGGTCGCGCGAGAGCACGGAGAGCAGGCCCTTGCCGAGCGTGCCCTGCGACCGCGCGAGCCGGGCGCGCAGGCGCACCATCCGGCCCGCCGTGGGTTCCGGGACGTCGAGCTGCGGGACGTCGAGCTGCGGGACCTCGGGCCGGGGGACCTCGGGCGCGGGCTGCGGGATCTCGAGCTGCGGCGCCGGTGGGGTCGCCGGCTCCGGCAGCGCCACCTCGGTCAGCGTCTGCCGGGGCGTGTCGCGGGGTTCGGCCGCGTCGTCGCCCACCCCGGGCACGACCTCCGGCCGGGCCCGGGGCCGGGTCGCCGGGGGCTGGGCCCGGCGCCGGTACCGGCCGGGCACCACGTACGCCACCGCCCCGAGCAGCAGGACGACGAGCAGGACGACCACGATGAGGACGTACTCCATGGCCCAGATCCTTCCAGACGGACGGCCGGGGTCGCCCCGCGCGGCCGGGGGGCGTCTGACAGGATCCGCGCATGGCGTCGCTCCTCCTCGGTCCGGTGCTGCGCCACATCGGGGAGCGGTCCGCGACGATCTGGGTCGAGGTCGACGCCCCCTGCGAGGTCGGCGTGCTGGGCGCCACGGCGCGCACGTTCACCGTCCGCGGGCACCACTACGCGCTCGTCGGGGTCACCGGGCTCGAGCCCGGCACCTCCACGGAGTACACGGTCGACCTCGACGGCGACGAGGTGTGGCCGCTCCCGGACGCGACCCACCCGAGCCGCATCCGCACGCTCGCGGGCGGGGAGCGGCTCCGGCTGACGTTCGGGTCCTGCCGCCACTCGACCCCGGCGGCGCTCGGCGAGCCGGCGTCGTACGACCCGGACGCGCTCGAGGCGTTCGCCCGCCGGCTCCGCCACACCGACGAGGCGCAGTGGCCCGACCTGCTGCTGCTGCTCGGCGACCAGGTGTACGCGGACGAGACCTCCCCACGGACGCAGGAGCGCATCGCGGCACGGCGCCCCGTGGACGAGCCGCCCGGCACCGAGGTGGCGGACTTCGAGGAGTACACCTGGCTGTACGCCGAGTCCTGGGGCGAGACGGACGTGCGCTGGCTGCTGTCCACCGTGCCGAGCGCGATGATCTTCGACGACCACGACGTCCACGACGACTGGAACACCTCGGCCGCCTGGCGTGCCGACGCGCGGTCGAGGTCGTGGTGGCACGACCGCATCACCGGCGGGCTCGCGTCGTACTGGGTGTACCAGCACCTCGGGAACCTCTCCCCCGAACGGCGCGCGGACGACGTCGTGTGGCGCCGCATCCGGCGGGCCGCCGAGCGCGGCGACGACTGCTGGCCGATCCTCGAGGAGCTCGCCGAGGCGGCGGACCGGGAGGCCGACGGCGGCCCCGGGTACCTGTGGAGCTACCGGCTCGACATGGGCCCCGCCCGCCTGCTCGTGATCGACAGCCGGTGCGGCCGGGTGCTGGACGAGGGCGCGCGGTCGATGGTCAGCGAGGCCGAGTGGCAGTGGATCGCCGACCAGCTCGACGGGAGTCCCGACCATCTGCTGATCGGCTCGTCGCTGCCGTGGCTCCTCCCCCGCGCGCTCCACGAGGTCGAGGGCTGG
>DASWRY010000045.1:0-11510 GCA_036402915.1 Mycobacteriales bacterium | reverse complement strand
CGGCTTTGCAGGCCGTTGCCTCGCCTCTCGGCCACTCCACCGGAGTGAGGCCCGGTAAGACCTCTCCGAGCGGACGACGGGATTCGAACCCGCGACCCTCACCTTGGCAAGGTGATGCTCTACCAACTGAGCCACGTCCGCGTACCGCGCCGCATTCCTGCGGTGCGCTGAGAACTGTATCCGAGGGGGTCGGCGGCGTCCAAACCCGGGGTGCCCCCGCCGTGTCCGCACCGTTCCGGGGACCGCGGTCGGGCAGCATGGGCGCGTGACCGGACCCCTGACGCCGTCGTCCTCACCGCCCGGCCGCACCGCCGCCGACTGGCTCGCCGGTCCCGCGCCGGAGGGCCCGGTGGATCTCGCGGTCCTCGGGGTGCCGACGTTCGCGACCTCCCGGCCCCGGACGGGTGCGCACACGACGCCGGGCGCGGTCCGGCGGGCGCTGGCGGGGTTCTCCACATGGTCCGCGGTCCGCGGGCTGGACCTCGGCGACCTCTCCGCCGTCGACCTGGGCGACGTCCCGGACCCGGACCTCGGGGTCGACGGGGAGTGGCGCGCGATGCACGCGGTCTCGTCGGCGTGCGCCTCCGCCGAGCTCGTCGTCGTGCTCGGAGGCGACGGCGCCGTGACCGCGCCCGCGGTGCTCGGCCTCGCGGGGGACGACCTCGCCTCGGCCGGGCTGGTCACGCTGGACGCGCACCACGACCTGGCGGAGGGGCGGTCCGGGGCCTCGGCGGTACGCCGGCTCCTCGACGCCGGGATGCCCGGGTCACGGATCGTCCAGGTGGGGATCGCGGACTGGGAACCGCGCGCGGACGGCGCGCTCGCGGCGAGCCGGGGTGTCACGGTGACGTCCCGGGCGGAGGTGGGGGCCCGCGGGATCCGCGAGGCGGTCCAGCGCGCCCTGGACATCGCGGGAGCCGGCGGCGGCCCGGTCTACGTGGCGGTGGATCTCGGGGTCTGCGACGCCGCGGTGGCGCCTGCCTGTCCCGGCGCGGTCCCGGGCGGACTGCCGGCCCGCGAGGTCCTCGCGGCGGTACACCGGGCGGCGGCGGATCCGCGGGTCCGCGCCCTGGACCTCACCGAGGTCGACGCGACGCGGGATCCCGACGGGCGCACCGTGCGGCTCGCCGCGCTCTGTCTGCTCGAGGCGGCGGCGGGCCTGCGGGCACGCCGGGTGTGACGGATGTGACGACGGTCAGCGCCGGAGCAGCGCCCCCACGACGGCGTCGAGGTTCAGCTGGGCGGTCTCGGCGCCGGCGGGCACCTCGTCGAACGTACGCCGCAGGAAGTCCTCCAGCGTCGGCCGTGGGACCTCGAACAGCGCGTGCCCGTCGGGAGACGTGAGCGCGAGGGCGACCACCGGGCCGGAGTGCCCCGACCACGGCCACACCCGCACGTCGCCGATCCCCGCGGGCTCCTGCAGGCCGTCCACGAGCAGCTGTCGTGCGAACGACCAGGAGACACTCGGCTCGTCCACCCCCTCGGCCGCGGCGAAGACCACGTGCACGGCGTACGGGTCGGCGGGCTCGTAGCGCAGCGTCGCCTGCACCTCGAGTGCGACGCCGTCCGGTGCGACGAGCGTGAGGGCGACCTCCGCCAGGACCGGAGCTGGACGGGTATGTCCCATCTGGCCCACCTTTCTCGTGGAGCCGCGGGGGCGGCATGCCCTCTTGGGATACCCGTCTCCGCCGTGCTGCAAACCCCTCGGTCCGGGGCTAACCTCGGGCACGCGGAGACACGCGGTCGTCGCGACCAATCCGCTGCGGGTCCGGATGCGAACGTCCATCGTGAGGAGCAGCGGCGTGAGCGACCCACCGACCCGTCCGGACGCGATGCGCCGGGGTGCCGCGGACGCCGGGGCCGGTGCGCGGGACGCCGCGCTGGTGGAGCGGCTCGGCGCCCGCGACGGCAGCGCTCTCGACGAGCTGTACGCGCGGTACGGGCGGCCCGCGTACAGCCTGGCGTTCCGGGTCACGGGCGACCAGGGGTTCGCGGAGGACGTGGTGCAGGAGGTGTTCCTCGCGCTGTGGCGGGAGCCGTCCCGGTACGACCGGGCGCGGGGCGGCTTCGCCTCGTGGCTGCTGTCGATGACGCACCACAAGGCGGTGGACGCCGTGCGGCGGGAGGAGTCGCTGCGGCGGCGGCGCACGGCCGCCACCGAGGAGGCCGTCGCGATGATGGACGACCCCGGAGCGGTGTCGAGTGTGGACGAGGAGGTGTGGTCGGTGCTGCGGGCCGAACGGGTGCGCGAGGCACTGCGCGGGCTCCCCGCGCCCCAGCGCGAGGCGCTCACCCTGGCGTACTTCGGCGGTTTCACCCAGCGTGAGGTCGCGGCGCTGACCGACACGCCGCTCGGCACCGTGAAGACCCGCATGCTGGCGGGGATGCGCAGGCTGCGGGACTCCCTCGGCGGCGGCCTGCTCGAGGACGGGGCAGGACTGTGAACGAGGACAGGCGCCGTGCGGCGCCGGACGGTGACCACGACCGGTACGAGCTGCTGGCGGCGGGCTGGGCGGTCCACGCCCTCGAGCCCGCGGAGGAGGCGGAGTTCGCGCGCCACCTCGCCGGGTGTGACGCCTGCCGCCGCACCGCCTCGGAGCTCCAGGCCACGCTGGGCGAGCTGGCGTACGCGGCGCCCGCGGCCTCCCCGCCGCCCGGCCTGCTGGGCCGCATCCACGACGCGGTCTCGGCCGCGGAGGGTGCGCCGGAGGCCGGGGGGTCCGCGCAGGACGCGGCCCGGGGGTCCGCGCAGGACGGGGTCCGGGAGCGCGGGTCCGCGGAGGACGGCGCCCGGGAGCGCGGGTCCCCGGAGCGCGAGCCGGAGACGCGCGAAGCGGTCCCCGCGGAGGTGGTACCCCTGCGCCCGCGGCGCTCCGTCCGGGACCGCGCGGCCCGCTGGATCGCCGTGGCGGCGGTGCTGGCCCTCCTCGTCGTGGGCGCGTGGAACGTCGCCCTCCAGCGGCAGGTCCACCGTCAGCGTCAGGTCGTCGCCGAGCGCGAGGCGATGCTCCGGCAGCTCGTCCAGCCGGGCCGGCGGATGGCCGCACTCAGGCCGTACGGCACGCAGGGGCCGCCGGTCGCGTACGTGCTGGCGCGCGACGGCCAGATCGACGTCGTCACCGCCGGGCTGGGCGAGAACGTGCCGGGGCGCGAGTCGTTCTGGCTCTGGGGCGTGTGGGGACGGCGGCAGGTGCCGCTCGGGCGGTTCGACGTCCGGTCGCGCTCCATGGCCCTGCACACGATCGGGGCGCTGCCGCCGGGGGCGAGGGACGTCGGGGCGTTCGCGGTCAGCGTCGAGCCCGGTACCGCGAAGCCCACCACGCCGACCCGTATCGTGGCCCTCGGGGGAGTGGACACCTGAGCGGGAGGAACTGCGGCGTGGGGGTGCTCGACAGGGTCCGCGCCACGCGTGCCGGCCACCTCTCGCTCAAGATCGCGGTCGCCCTGGTGGGCGGCGCGATCGTGGTCCTGGGGCTGATCATGGTCCCCGCGCCGGGTCCCGGCTGGCTCGTCGTCATCGGCGGGTTGTCCGTGCTGGCGATCGAGTACGCGTGGGCGAAGCACGCGCTGGACTTCGTGCGCGACAGGGTGCGCGCGTGGACGTACTGGATCGGGGCGCGGTCGCTGGTGTTCCGCGCGGCGGTCGGCTCGGCGAGCCTGGTGCTGCTCGCGGTGGGACTGTGGGCGTCCCTGAAGTACACGCTGCACTTCGACGTCCTGCGCTGGGCCGGGGAGCGGCTTCGGCTCTGACGCGGCCGGCCGGGCCGCACGCCCGAGACGCCGGGAGACCGGTCGACAGGGCGGTCACACGGTCCGGTATCGTCACAGCGGTCGCGGGCGATTAGCTCAGCGGGAGAGCGCTCCGTTCACACCGGAGAGGTCACTGGTTCGATCCCAGTATCGCCCACCGCGCCCCGGAGGCCCTTCCCCAGCACGGGGGAGGGCCTCTGTCGTACGGCCCACGACGAGGCGCACCTGCTCGGCCGGTCCCTGGACGAGTTCACCGGTCCGGCCGCGCCGTCTGGGGCCCGCTCACGCTGACCGAGCCGGAGTCCGGTGAGCACCGGTACACCCTGACGCAGGTCGAGGGCGCCCGGAGCGGCCCCGGCTACGTCTCCCCGGGGGGACGCCACGGCTGGATCCACGCCGTGGGCGCCCAGCCCTCGGCCGCCGCCATCAGCGGGAACGCGGTCGCGCCGTCCACCGACTCCCGCACGATGTCGGCGTGGCCGGCGTGCCGCGCAGTCTCCTCGACGAGGTGCAGCAGCACCCACCGGACCGACCACGCCTCCAGGTGCGGCGGGAACCACGGCACGTCGTGCGGCACCGGCACCGCCCGGCCGAGGTCGTCGATCCCCGCGACGACGGCCTCGGTCCGTGCGGCGACCTCCTCGTACCGGCGCAGGACGCCGTCGAGCGTCTCGGCCGGCCCGAGCCGGAACGTGTCGGGGTAGTCCTCGGGGGAGGGTTTCGCGTCGCGTTGCAGGACGATGTCGATCCACGACCACTCGGTCTCGGCGACGTGCTTGATCAGGCCCCCGACGGTCAGCGTGCCGACCGGGGACGCGCGCCGGGCCTGCTCGTCGGTCAGGCCGTACGCGGTCAGCCGGAGGACGTACCGCTGCTGTGCGAGGTAGGTGAGCAGTGCCTGCCGCTCGTCGGCGACCGGCGGGACCATTCCGGGCACGGTCATCACCCCTTCGATCGGGGTCCGATCCTCCCGCGCGGGTACGACGGTTCTACAGGTCCAGCGCGGCGCGGATCGCGGTGTCGAGGCGCTCCCGCGTCGCCTCGTCCACGGTGTCGACCCACTCGGTGAGCCACGGCCGGTACACCCGGGACAGGTCGGCCGCGTTGACCCAGCCGTGCCCGTCCACGGGGACCGTGAGGATGTCCTCGGGGTCCTCGGTGTGGACGTCCGACGCGATCAGCCAGGGGCGTGCGGAGTCGTTGATCCCGTCCGACGACACGATCACGACCACCCGATGGCGCGGGGACGACGGCGGTGCGTACCGCCAGAGCTCACCCAGTCGCATGCAGATCCGCCTCGCCCGCCGCGCGTTCTCTCTCGTCGAGGCGCGCGTCGAGCAGCACCGGCCGCAGGCGCCCCGGCCCGGTCCGTACGGCCTCGCGCCGTGCGGTGCGGTCCAGCCAGGCGCTGGTGGACAGCCCCGCACGGCGGGCTGCCGTCTCGGCCAGGACCACCGTCGCTGCCTCCAGCGAGTAGGTGACCTTCCGTTTCGCCATACCGGGCACCATACCGACCCACAGCGCCTCCGGAAGGTCCGTCGGCCCGGCCGCTCGACTGTCGGAAATCTGTCAGTTCCCGCGGGTCCGGGGGCCGCTCGGGGATGATCGGCCGTCGGTCACCAGAGCCCTCCGGCGCACCGGGCCGGGGCGCGCTCCGCACAGGCTGGAGGTGCCGCGTGACGGACGGACGGGGAACGGACGACGTCGCCCGCACCGGCCCGCGCTACCTCTGGCACTACGAGCTCCACCAGCGTGTCGGGAACGAGCGGCTGGTCTTCATCCTCGTCGGGTTCGACCCCACCTACCACCGGGGCAAGACGGTCGCGGCCGTGAAGACCGCACTGGCGAAGATCGGGGTCATCTCGTACGCCGTCTGGGAACTCGTGGGCGAGTACGACCTGATGATCCAGCTGTGGCTGCCGGGCCAGGTGAAGCTCCACCACCTCCTCGAGCGGATCGGGGACGCGCTCCCGGGCCAGAACGCCGACATGCTCTCGATGGTGGTCGACAGCTTCGACAGCCACTGGATGTGGCCCCTGGAGATCGACTTCGCGCAGGCCGAGAGCCTGATCGAACCGCGCGACTACGTGGAGCTCAACGGGCCGCAGAGCGGGAAGATCCCCGAGGTACGCCTGAAGCAGTATCTCCAGGAGAACTACGTCCACGAGCTGCCGCACACGAAGACGATCAAGTTCTTCGTGCGTGTCACCAATCCGTCCCGGGCCACAACGGGGGAGCAGCGGCAGGCGGTGCTGGACCAGCTCCGTGCGGCGGTCAAGAAGGTCCAGTTCAACTGGGCCTCGCTGATGCGCGTGCGGGGCGACGACTCGTCCTACCTGCTCACCGGTCGCGTCCTCCCCGAGCGCTTCGAGGACATCGGCACGGTCCTCGGTGACACGCTGGGCCAGTCGGACATCCTCGAGTACTTCGGCTGCCGGACCATCACGCACATCTCCGCGCTCTCCCGGCCGCTGGACCGGCGCGAGCAGCTCCTGTCCCTGCCGGACCTGTCCGCCGAGCCGTCGCACGCGCCGTCGGAGGACCTGGTGGTGTCCTGGCTGCACCGGCCGGAGTCCGACGACCTCGAGTTCAAGGCGTCCGCGTACACCGATGTGGACTTCCGCGTCGGCCGCAGCGGAAGCCGGCCGCAGCGAGCCGAGAAGGAGCAGGTCAGGGGCGTCGCGAAGGCGGTGTGCGGCATGCTGAACGCCGCGGGGGGCACGGTGGTGGTCGGTGTCGCGGAGCTCGTCGAGTACGCCCTGGCCGACCTCCGGAAGGCGTTCGGCGACGTACCGGAGATCAGCAACAGGGCACTGCTCGGTGCCGACCACGAGTGGCCCGACCACAAGGGATGGGACTCCTATCAGCGCCGCCTCGCGAGGGACCTGCGCAACGTGATCCCGGGCGGGGTCGACGGATGGCTCAGGTACCAGCCCGTGGCGGTCAGGGAGCGCACGCTCTGCGTCATCCGCGTCAGCCCGCCACCCAAGTACTTCTACCTCCGCGACCGCGATCGTGACGGGCACGTCGTCGAGACCTTCTACGGGCGGATGGGCGGCGAGACGGTGCCGCTCGCGGGACAGGCCATGGACGACTTCAGGGCGGCGCATCCGAGGACCACGCGTGGTACGCCGGAGTAGCGGGTCCGGCGGACATCCGTCTTCGCTGTCGGCCACCCGGGAGCCGCACTACCCTCATCCCATCGACGCCCCGGAAGGGGGCAGCCATGACACGCGACGCAGAGCCGGATCCCCGGGATCGGGTACGGGAACGCCTCGCGGACCGGCCGATCTCCCGCGCGGGCGTCGAGAAGGTGATCGGCCCGGCCGGGATCGCCGACCTCCGCCGCCGCTACTTCCCGCGCTGGCGGCCGTACCGCGTCCGGGACGCGAGTCCGCAGCTGAGGGCGTATCGCCGGGTCGTGGTGGAGGACCAGTTCGAGGAGAAGCTGGTCCGGGCGCTCGCGCCGGCCGACCTCGTCGTGGACGTGGTGGTGGCGCCGCGGTAGGGGCGCGCGGATTCCGCTCGACGCCCCGATCCCGCGCCGCTAGCCTGGTGGTGAGTAGTCCCGCGTCTCGGTGCGGGACTACTCTTCCGCGCGGCATCCGGCCGTGGTGCCGCGCGCTCCTCGCCCTCGGTGTCGCCCTCCTCGTCCTGCTCGGCCCGGCACCCGGGGTGGCCGGCGCCGCCCCGTCCCCGTCCCCGGGGCCGCAGCTCCAGGACCAGAAGCTGCGTGAGGAGATCCGCAAGCTCCGGATCGAGAACGACCAGGCGCTGAGCCCGTACAGCCGCCTGCTCGGCACCGCCTCGTTCCTCGGCGCGGTCGTCGCGGTGGGGACGCTGTTCTTCAACTGGCGTCAGCAGCGCGGGGAATCCGCCCGCCAGCGCGACGCCGACCGCGCGCAGCGGGAGGCCGAGAGCCTCCGCCGCTTCGACGAGAGCCTCCAGCGGACCGTCCAGCAGCTGGGGGACCCGGCACCGTCGCTCCGGGCAGGCGCGGCCGCGACGCTGCAGCTGTACCTCGAGCCCCGGTACGCCGAGTTCCGCGAGCTGGTCGTCCTCCTCGCCGCGTCGAACCTCCGCCTGCCCCAGGACCCGGCGGTCCAGAAGATGCTCGTCCGCGCGCTGGCACGGGCGATCCGCCTCGTCGCGCTGGACGCCGGGAGCACGGTGACCGAGCTCGACCTCTCCGCCGTCGAGGCTCCCGGGCTCGACCTCCGCGACGTGGACCTCGGGCGCTTCGCGGTGACCTTCGACGACGCGGCCCTGCCGTCCGCCCGGCTCGGCGGGGCACACCTCTGGAAGCTCACCGCCCGCCGGGCGACGCTCGCCGGGTGCTCGGCCGTGCGGGCCAACCTCGGGCAGGCGCGGTTGGAGGGTGCGGACCTCGGCCACGGGCGCTTCGACGGGGCGAGGCTGACGTCGGCGCAGCTGCGGGACTGCGACCTGCGGTACGCCACCTTCCGCGGGAGCAGCCTGCAGTCGGCCCACCTCGAGGGCGCCGACCTCCGCGGTGCGCGGTTCGAGGGGGCGAACCTCGCGGACACCTACCTCACCGGCGCCCGGCTCGAACCGGGCGTGGTCGCGAGCATCCGCCGCGCCGAGAACTGGCGACGGGCACACCTCGACGAGGCGGTCCTCCGCGAGCTCGTCGCCGCGGTGCCCTGAGACGTCAGGGGGTCGTCGCGGGCACGGCCTCCCGGGCGCGGAGCGGCGCCAGGACCTGATACGCGACGACCGCGCCGAACGTCCCCAGCGCGATGCCGCCGAACGCGAACCGGCCCAGCGTGAGCGTGATGTCCGCGGCGCCGATGATCAGGGCCGGCGCGGCGACGAGCAGGTTGAGCGGGTCGCGGAAGTCCACTCGGTTCTCCACCCAGATGCGGGCGCCGAGGACCGCGATGAGCCCGTACAGCACGACACCCGCGCCGCCCAGCACGCCGGCCGGCACGGTGGCCACGAGCGCGCCGAACTTCGGCGAGAAGCCCAGCAGCACCGCCGTCACGCCCGCCACGGCGTACGCCGCCGTCGAGTAGACACGCGTGGCGGCCATGACCCCGATGTTCTCCGCGTACGTGGTGGTGCCGGAGCCGCCGCCGAGGCCCGCGAGCGTGGTCGCCACGCCGTCCGCGGCGATTGCGCGCCCGGTGAGCGGGCTCAGGTCACTGCCGGTCATCGCCGCCACGGCCTTCAGGTGGCCGAGGTTCTCGGCGACGAGGACGACCACCACCGGCAGGAACAGCACCAGCACGCCGGCGTCGAACGTCGGCAGCACGTACCCGTCGGGCCCGTGGGCGAACGGCAGGCCCACCCACGGCGCGTCGTGGAGCGCGGCGACCCGCGTGGGGTCGAGGTCGCCGTGCAGCACGCCGACGAGCCAGCCGAGCGCCACGCCGAGGAGCACGGACAGCCGCCCGAGGAAGCCGCGCAGGGCCACCCCGAACACCACCAGCGCCACGAGCGTCACCGTGCCGGACAGCGGCTGGGCCGTGATGCTCGCCTTGGCCACCCCCGAGAGGTTGAGCCCGATGAACGCGACGATGACGCCGGTGACGACCGGCGGCAGCAGCCGGTCGAGCAGCGCCGTCCCGGCGAGGTGCACGGCGACGCCGGCGACCGCCAGCAGCAGGCCCGTGACGACCAGGCCGCCGAGCGCGGCGCTCATGCCGCCCGCGGAGGCCTTCGCCGCGAGGATGGGGGAGATGAACGCGAACGAGGAGCCGAGGTAGCTCGGGACCCGGCCCCGCGTGACGACGAGGAAGAGCAGCGTCCCGAGCCCGGAGAAGAAGAGCGTCGTCGCGACGGGGAAGCCGGTCAGCAGGGGGACCAGGAACGTCGCCCCGAACATCGCCAGCACGTGCTGCATGCCGACGCCGACGGTCAGCGGCCAGGACAGCCGCTCGTCGGGCCGTACGACCTCGCCCTCGGCGATCCGGTACCCGTCGCCGTGCACGGTCCAGCTCGGCATCCGCAGTGCCATGGCCCCTCCTCGTCGTACCGGCGTCCCCGGGCCAGCCCCTCGCACCGCCGCGGGGCAGGCTACCGGCGGCGGGCGCGGGAACTGCCGGGGCCCCTGCCGAGGACTACCCGGAACGGGCCGGAGGGTGTACAGGTGGATCCGTGATCACCGGTACCCACGCCATCCTGTACGCGGACGACGCCGACGCGGCGCGGGCGTTCCTCCGCGACGTGCTGGGCCTCGCGAACGTCGACGCCGGCGGTGGCTGGCTGGTGTTCCGGATGCCGCCGGCCGAGCTCGGCGTCCACCCGGCCGCCGACCTGGGTGCGCCCGGCGGGCGGCACGAGCTGTACCTGATGTGCGACGACCTCACGGCCACGATGGCCGACCTCACCGCGAAGGGCGTGGAGTTCACCAGCCCGGTGACCGACGCCGGGTGGGGGCTGCTCACGACGTTGCGCGTGCCGGGGGCGGGGCAGCTCGGGCTGTACGAGCCGAGGCACGCCGTCGCGTACGACGTCTGAGGCGCGCCGCGCACCGGCACGCCGCCCTGTCCGTGAGGTACCGCGATCTCGCCCGGCTATCGTGAACGTCACGTGCTGCCGAAGACCACTGGAGGTCTGCCCGTGTCATCCCCCGCCACCGCCGAACCCGCCGTGCTCACCGTGCCGGCCGGGACGACGGCGCAGGCGGCGGTCGAGGCCGCGGGCCTGCCGCTCACCGGCCCGGCGGCGATCGTCGTGGTCCGGGACGCCGAGGGCCGGCTCCGTGACCTCGAGTGGACCCCGGACGCCGGGGCCGAGGTCGAGCCCGTCGCGATCGACTCCGAGGACGGCCGCGCGGTCCTCCGCCACTCGACGGCACACGTCCTGGCGCAGGCGGTCCAGCAGCTGCACCCGGACGCGAAGCTCGGGATCGGCCCGCCGATCCGCGACGGCTTCTACTACGACTTCGACGTCCCGACCCCGTTCACCCCCGAGGACCTCACGGCCCTCGAGAAGAAGATGAGCGAGATCGTGAAGTCGGGCCAGCGCTTCCACCGCCGCGTCGTCGAGTCGGCCGACGCCGCGAAGCAGGAGCTGGCCCACGAGCCGTACAAGCTCGAGCTCGTGGACCTGAAGTCCGAGGTGGACACCGACGAGGTCATGGAGGTCGGCGGCGGCGAGCTGACGATCTACGACAACCTCGACCGCAAGACCGGCGACCCGTGCTGGGGCGACCTGTGCCGCGGGCCGCACCTGCCGACGACCCGGCACATCCCGGCGTTCAAGCTCATGCGGTCGGCCGCGGCGTACTGGCGGGGGAGCGAGAAGAACCCGCAGCTCCAGCGCATCTACGGCACCGCGTGGGAGAGCCGCGACGCGCTCAAGGCGCACCTCGAGCTCCTTGCGGAGGCGGAGAAGCGCGACCACCGGCGTCTCGGCGCGGAGCTGGACCTCTTCAGCTTCCCGGACGAGATCGGGTCGGGGCTCGCGGTGTTCCACCCGAAGGGCGGGACGATGCGCCGGGTGATGGAGGACTACTCGCGCCGGGCCCACGAGCGCGCCGGGTACGAGTTCGTCAACACCCCGCACATCACCAAGGGGCACCTGTTCGAGGTCTCGGGCCACCTCGACTGGTACCGCGACGGCATGTACCCGCCCATGCACCTGGACGAGGAGCGGGACGCCGACGGCAACATCCGGCGGCAGGGGCAGGACTACTACCTCAAGCCGATGAACTGCCCGTTCCACAATCTGATCTACCGCAGCCGGGGCCGGTCGTACCGCGAGCTGCCGCTGCGGCTGTTCGAGTTCGGCAC
>DASWRY010000044.1:0-48235 GCA_036402915.1 Mycobacteriales bacterium | reverse complement strand
CGCAAGGCCATGCTGACCGACATCGCCATCCTCACCGGTGGCCAGGTCATCAGCGAGGAGGTCGGCCTCAAGCTCGAGAACGCCGGTCTCGACCTGCTCGGCCGCGCCCGCAAGGTCGTCGTCACCAAGGACGAGACGACGATCGTCGAGGGTGCCGGGGAGCCGGACCAGATCGCCGGGCGGGTCAACCAGATCCGTACGGAGATCGAGAAGAGCGACTCCGACTACGACCGCGAGAAGCTGCAGGAGCGGCTCGCCAAGCTGGCCGGCGGCGTCGCCGTCATCAAGGTCGGCGCGGCCACCGAGGTCGAGCTCAAGGAGCGCAAGCACCGCATCGAGGACGCGGTGCGCAACGCCAAGGCCGCCGTCGAGGAGGGCATCGTCGCCGGTGGTGGCGTGGCCCTCGTCCAGGCCGGCAGCGTGGCGTTCGAGAAGCTCGACCTGAGCGGCGACGAGGCCACCGGCGCGAACATCGTCAAGGTCGCGCTCGAGGCCCCGCTCAAGCAGATCGCGATCAACGCCGGCCTCGAGGGCGGCGTCGTGGCGGAGAAGGTGCGCAACCTCCCGACCGGCCACGGTCTGGACGCGTCCACCGGCGAGTACGTGGACATGATCAAGGCGGGCATCATCGACCCGGCCAAGGTCACGCGTTCCGCGCTGCAGAACGCCGCCTCGATCGCGGCGCTGTTCCTCACCACCGAGGCGGTCATCGCCGACAAGCCGGAGAGGAACCCGGCTCCGGCGGGCGACCCGACCGGTGGCATGGGCGGCATGGACTTCTAGTCCCCGCTCGACGCACCACGAGGGGCGGGTCCCGGTTCGCCGGGGCCCGCCCCTCCGTCGTGTGAGGATGCGTCCCATGCCGACCGACCGCATCCGTGCCCTGCTCGACCGCCACCCGCTCGTCGACGGGCACAACGACCTGCTCTGGGAGCTCCGGAAGCAGGTCGGGTACGACCTCGACCGCGCCGACCTCGCCGCGGGCGTGCCGACCACGCACACCGACCTGCCCCGGCTGCGCGCGGGCGGCGTCGGGGCGCAGTTCTGGTCGGTGTGGGTGCCATCGGACGGTTCGGTCGACGGCGTGACCGGCACCCTCGAACAGATCGACGCCGCCCACGCGATGATCGGCCGGCACGCCGACCGGCTCGGTGCCGCGACGACGGCCGACGAGGTGGAGGCGGTGTTCGCGTCCGGCCGCGTGGCGTCGCTCCTCGGCATGGAGGGCGGCCACTCGATCGGGTGCTCGCTGGGCACGCTCCGGACGATGTACGCGCTGGGGGCGCGCTACATGACGCTCACCCACAACGACAACGTGCCGTGGGCGGACGCGGCCACCGACGTCCGCGCGTGCGGCGGGCTGACGCGGTTCGGCGTCGAGGTGGTCCGGGAGATGAACCGCCTCGGCATGCTCGTCGACCTCTCCCACGTCGCGCCGTGGACGATGGACGCCGCGCTGGACGCCACCGAGGCGCCGGTGCTCTTCAGCCACTCGTCGGCCCGCGCACTGTGCGACCACCCGCGGGACGTGCCCGACGGCGTCCTCGCCCGCGTTCCCGGCAACGGCGGGGTCGTGATGGTGACGTTCGTGCCGTACTTCCTCACCGAACCGGCCCGCGAGTGGCAGCAGCGGCTCGACGCCGAGGAGGGGCGGCTGCGCGAGCAGGGCGCCCCGGACCGTGAGGAGCGCCTCGCGGCGTGGCGGGCCGCGAACCCGATCCCGGTCGTGACGGTCGCGGACGTCGCGGACCACGTCGAGCACGTCCGCGCCGTCGCCGGGGTGGACCACGTCGGGATCGGCGGCGACTTCGACGGCGTGCCGGATCTCCCGGTCGGGCTCCACGACGTGTCGTGCTACCCGGCGCTGCTCGGCGAACTGGCCGACCGCGGCTGGAGCGACGGCGAACTGGCCGCGCTCGCCGGTGGCAACGTGCTCCGCGTGCTCCGGGACGCCGAGGCCGTCGCACGGGACCTCCGTGGCCGCCGCGGCCCGTCCCTCGCCACGATCGCCGAGCTCGACGGCTGAGCCGGGTGGGGCCGTTCCGCGGTGTCCCGGCCCGTATGATCCCCGCGGTCCACCGGACCCGGCCCGCTCCCTGACTCCGAGTGCCCGCCACGCCCGCGCGTCCCCGGAGTCCCCATGCGTGCCCGCCGGATCCTCCTCCTCGTCCTCCTGGCGGCGCTGGTCACGGGAGGCCCGGCGTGGGCCGACGAGGCGATACGCGGGACCGCCGACCCCGTGACGGCGCCGTACGTCCGGGCCGACGGCCGTCCACAGGTGGACGTGATCCCTCCGGCGGGCACCCGGTACTACGCCGTGCCGGTCGGGCGCGGCGAGCAGGTCGCCGCGCGGGCGACCCTGCGGCCCGCCGGCGAGGTCCCCGGGGGCGCCTGCCCCGCGTCGCTGGGGCTGGAGGTCGTGCCCCCGGCGCTCTCGCCCGTCGCCGGTCGCGGGTGGGTGTCCTTCGACGGGAGTACCGCGGCGACCGCCGTCGTGGCCGCCCCGCCCGCCGGTGAGCCCGGCACCTGGTGGCTCCGCGTGACGACCGAGCCGGGACGGTGCGCGGGCGGGCGCCCGCTGCCGCCCGGTCCATACCCGCTGGAACTCGCCGTGTCCACGACCGGAGGTGCGCCCGCTCCGGCGGTACGGGCGGACGCGCCCCTGCCCGGCGGCAGCTCGCCGGCGCTCGCGCCGCTGCTGCCGCGGGACGGCGCGCCGGTGCTCGCCGAGCTCGCGCCGGGGGAGAGCCGGTGGTGGCGCGCCGACGGCGGGGACGGCGGGGCCCTCCGCGCCGTCGTGGTCCTCGGCGGGACGTCGTCGACCACGACCACCTGCCCTGCCGACGTCCTGGCTCGGCTGCTGGACGGGCCCGCGGTGGTGGCGGTGGAGTCGGCCGGGTTCGACGGCGGGCGCCCGGTGGCGACGGTACCGGCCGCGGGCCCGGGCACCGGCCGTGACCGGTACCTGCAGGTCTCGCTCACCCACGAGCAGTGCGCCACCGGGCAGGCGATCCCGGACCGGCCGTACCCCCTGCGGATCGTCACGGAGAGGGCCGCCGGTCGCCCGCCCGTGCCGGCGCCGGTGCGCTGGCTCGCAGCGGACCCCGCCCGCGGGGCCTGGGCGCTCGTCGGCACGGCGGCGGCGGTGACGGCGCTCGGCGTGCTGGTGTCCGCGGCGGTACGGCTGCTCGGCGCGCCGCCGTCCCCGTCCGAGAAGCAGCCCGCCGCCCCTCGCCCGGGCCGGACACCCCGGCGGCGCCGCGAGACCGTCTCCACTCCGGATCCGCTCGAGCTCCACCTCGCGGACCTCTTCGGGGATCCCGAGGACCCGGAGCCGCCCCCGGCCACGCCGGTCGCCGTCGTGCCCCCCGACGACGGCCTGTACCACCGCGCGGCGCGCTGAGCCGTGCGGTCCGGATCACGTCGGCGTGCCGCTCGCCGGAGTTGACGTACGGTGGGCGCGTGCGTCGTGATCCCAGTGTGTCCCGGTTCGCCGCCAGCCACCTCGGTCCCGAGCAACGGGCCCGCGATCTCGCGCGGATGCGCGAGGAGACGTTCGACGTCGTCGTGATCGGCGCGGGGGTCACGGGGTCCGGCGCCGCCCTCGACGCGGCGTCGCGCGGCCTGTCTGTCGCTCTCGTGGAGGCGCGGGACTTCGCCGCCGGGACGTCCAGCCGGTCCAGCAAGCTCATCCACGGTGGCCTGCGGTACCTCGAGCAGCTGAACTTCGCGCTCGTCCGCGAGGCACTCGAGGAGCGCGGCCGCCTCCTCACGAAGATCGCGCCGCACCTGGTCCGGCCGGTGCCGATCCTGATCCCGCTCACGCACCGCGTGTGGGAGCGCGGGTACATCGGGGCGGGCGTGTTCCTGTACGACCTCCTGGGCTCGGTCTTCGGCACCGCCCGCGGCCTACCGCGGCACCGGCACCTGTCGAAGGCCGCGGCGCACCGGTTGTTCCCCGGCCTCCGGAGCGACGCCCTCGTCGGCGCGATCGAGTACCACGACGGCCAGGTGGACGACGCTCGCCACACGCTCACCGTGGCGCGCACGGCGGCGTCCCTCGGCGCCGCGGTCGCGACGAGCACCCGGGTCCTCGACGTGCTGACCGACGCGCGCGAGGTTGTCGGTGTCCACGTGCGGGACCTCGAGTCGGGCGAGGAGTTCGACATCCGGGCGCGGACCGTCATCGCGGCGACCGGCGTGTGGAGCGACGACATCAGCGAGATGCTCGGCGGGCGGCCGGGTCTTCGGGTCCGGGCGAGCAAGGGTGTCCACCTCGTCGTACCGCGCAGCGCGATCGACGGCGACGCCGGGCTGATCCTGCGTACCGAGAAGTCGGTGCTGTTCGTCCTGCCGTGGGGCGGCCACTGGATCATCGGGACGACCGACACGGACTGGGACCTCGACCGTGCACACCCGGCGGCGTCCAGTGAGGACATCGACTACATCCTCCAGCACGTGAACCGGGTGCTCGCGCGGCCGCTCACGCACACGGACATCGAGGGCGTGTACGCGGGCCTGCGGCCGCTCCTGTCCGGTGAGGACGATTCGACCAGCAAGCTCTCGCGGGAACACGCCGTCGTCGAGCCGATGCTCGGGCTGATGCTGATCGCGGGCGGGAAGTACACGACGTACCGCGTGATGGCCAAGGACGCCGTGGACGTGGCCGCCCGCCGCCTCCGGCACGTCCCGCCCAGCCGGACCGACGAGCTGGTGCTGCTCGGCGGGGACGGGTACCGGAACGCGTGGAACGCCCGTGCCGCCACCGCGCGCCGCCACGGCCTGAGCGTCGGTGCGGTGGAGCACCTGCTCGAGCGGTACGGGACGCTCACCACCGAGGTGCTGGCGCTCGCCGACACGGACCCGTCGCTGGGGCGCCCGCTCGGCGGTGCCCCCGAGTACCTGCGCGCCGAGATCGTGTACGCCGCACGGGCCGAGGGGGCCCTGCACCTGGACGACATCCTCACCCGCCGTACCCGCATCTCGATCGAGACCCCGCACCGGGGCCTCGAGAGCGTGGAGGAGGTCGCCGACCTCGTGGCGGGCGTCCTCGGCTGGGACGCCGGGACCCGGGGGCGGGAGGTCGAGCACTACCGTGCGCGGGTCGCGGCCGAGCGGGAGTCGCAGCGGATGCCCGACGACCGGACCGCCGACGCGGCCCGGCTGGGTGCGGAGGACGTCCGCGGTCTCACGTCGGCCTGACACCCGGAGGTGTGTCGGCCTCTGGTGTGTCGGCCTCCGGTGTGTCGGCCGGATGCCTGACGTCCGGGTGCCCGGGCCCGGCCCGGCACCGTTGGGGGTCCGATGCCGGGCGGGCGTACGGCCGGAGACGGGGGGAGACCTCCGACGGTGTCGATCTTCACCCCGGCGACGGCCTCGCGGGGGCCGTATCACCGCATCGGGGGTGAGCCGAACGGATCAGTGACGGCACGCCCGGACCGCGTCATGAGCCGTCACCTACGCTCGCCGTATGACCGTCCTCATCGACCCTCCCGTGTGGCCGGGGCGGGGACGGCTCTGGTCGCACCTCGTGAGCGACTCGTCGTTCGACGAGCTGCACGCGTTCGCGGAGGTGCTCGGTGTACCGCCGCGGGGCTTCGAACGGGACCACTACGACATCCCCCGCGAGCGCTACGACGACGCCGTCGCGCTCGGGGCGGTCCCGGTGTCGAGCCGGGTGGTCGTCTCCCGGCTCGTGGCCGCGGGGCTCCGCCGGCCGAAGCACCCGGCGAACCGGTCAGGCCTCCAGCGCCCGTAGCGCCATGCCTCCGGCTCGCGAAGCTCTATGCCTCCGGCTCGCGAAGCTCGGCGGCCTCCAGCTCGCGAGGCTCGGCGGCGTCCAGCGCGCGAAGCTCGGCGGCGAGGTTCGCGCGGGCGCGCTCCTCCCACGGCACGCGGAGCGCGGGCACGCGGTACAGCTCCGGCAGCGCCGCGAGGTGCCGGAGCACGGCGATCCGGCCCGTGCGGAAGTGCTCGTCCGGGACGTGCGCGTACTCCCTCCGCACCGCCGCGGCGTAGGCGGCGTAGTCGTCGGGTTCCCCGGCCAGCACCGCGAGGTCCGCATCGGACAGCAGGGCACCGTCGCGATCGGACGGTTGCGGGTCGTGAGTCGCGGTGAGCCGCACCAGCCGCGCCACCGCGGCCATGCGCTCGGACGGGACACCCGCGGCGGGCAGCACGCGGCAGGCGAGCGCGGCGCTCATGTCCTCGTTGTCGGTACGCCGCGGGTCGTACACGGCATCGTGGAACCAGACCGCGAGCCGTACCGCGTCGGGGTCGTCCGCCTCGTCGGCGTGACCGTCCACGACGGACAGCATCGCCGCGAGGTGGTCGGCCGTGTGGTAGTGCCGGTGTGGCTCCGACCAGCGGGCGAGGAGCTCGGCGCCGAGTGTGTCGGCACCGGGCAGCAGCGCGGACCACCGGTCGGCGAGCGTCACCGCACGTCCGGCAACGTCGGGCCGAGGAGGTCGTCGGCGTCGACGATCGTGTACGCGTAGCCCTGCTCGGCGAGGAACCGCTGCCGGTGCGCGGCGTACTCCGCGTCGAGCGTGTCCCGCGACACGACCGTGTAGAAGTGCGCCTGCCGCCCGTCCGCCTTCGGTCGCAGCACCCGGCCGAGCCGCTGGGCCTCCTCCTGTCGGGATCCGAACGTCCCCGACACCTGCACGGCCACGGCGGCCTCGGGCAGGTCGATCGAGAAGTTCGCGACCTTGCTGACGACCAGCGTCCGCAGCTCGCCGCGGCGGAACTCGTCGAACAGCCGTTCCCGCTCCTTGTTCGTCGTCTTGCCCTCGATGACCGGCGCCCCCAGCTCGGCGGAGAGCTCGTCGAGCTGGTCGAGGTACGCGCCGATGACGAGGACCTGGTCGTCGGCGTGCTGCTCGAGGATCTTCTTGACGACGGGGATCTTGGTCGGGGCGGTGGCGCACATCTTGTACTTCGCCTCGGGCTCGGCGACGGCGTAGCTCATCCGCTCCGCGTCCGTCAGCGTGACGCGGACCTCGGTGCACTCCGCCGGGGCGATCCAGCCCTGGGCCTCGATGTCCTTCCAGGGCGCGTCGTACCGCTTCGGGCCGATCAGGGAGAACACGTCACCCTCGCGGCCGTCCTCGCGCACCAGCGTGGCCGTGAGGCCGAGACGGCGGCGCGACTGGAGGTCCGCGGTGAGCCGGAAGATCGGCGCGGGCAGCAGGTGCACCTCGTCGTACACGATGAGGCCCCAGTCCCGGGAGTCGAACAGGTCCAGGTGCCGGTACTCGCCCTTCCGGCGGGTGGTCATCACCTGGTACGTCGCGATCGTGACCGGGCGGATCTCCTTGCGTTCGCCGGAGTACTCGCCGATCTCCTCCTCGGTGAGCGAGGTGCGGGCGATCAGCTCGCGCTTCCACTGGCGGCCGGCCACGGTGTTCGTCACGAGGATCAGCGTGGTCGCCGACGCCTCCGCCATCGCGGCGGCGCCCACGAGGGTCTTGCCCGCGCCGCACGGCAGCACGACGACGCCCGAACCGCCGGCCCAGAAGCCGTCGACGGCCTGCCGCTGGTAGTCGCGCAGCGTCCAGCCGTCCTCGGCGAGGGAGATCGGGTGCGCCTCGCCGTCGACGTACCCGGCGAGGTCCTCGGCGGGCCAGCCCACCTTGAGCAGCGCCTGCTTGAGGCGTCCGCGCTCGGACGGGTGCACGACGACCGTGTCGTCGTCGACACGGGCGCCGAGCATCGGGGAGATCTTCTTGTTGCGGGTCACCTCGGTGAGCACCGCGCGGTCGAGGGCGTGCAGCACCAGCCCGTGGGCGGGGTCCTGGGCCAGCTGGAGGCGGCCGTACCGGTCCATCGTGTCGGCGACGTCGACCAGCAGGGCGTTCGGCACCGGGTACCGCGAGAACCGCACCAGCGCGTCGACGACCGCCTCGGCGTCGTGGCCCGCCGCGCGGGCGTTCCACAGGCCCAGCGGCGTGAGGCGGTACGTGTGCACGTGCTCGGGCGCGCGCTCGAGCTCGGCGAAGGGGGCGATGGCCATCCGGCACTCCTGCGCGGACGGGTGGTCGATCTCGAGCAGGAGGGTCTTGTCGGACTGGACGATGAGCGGGCCGTCGGTCACGCAGGGCCTTCCGGTCGGGTGTGTACACCAGTTTCAACCACGGGGACCGCAAACGCCTTCCCATCCGGTCGTCGGGTACCCCACAATCGGCAACCCAGACGACGGGGATGCGGATGCGCCGGGTGGGGATGCTGGTGGTCGCGGTACCGATCGGCGGAGCGCTCGTCCCGGGGACCGCGCACGCGGCGCCGGCCGGGTGCTCCCCGACCGGCCCCGCGCAACCCGAGGTCGAGCGGTACCTCCTGCACAGCGTTCCCGGGTCCCACGGATGGGTGAACCTGCTGCGCCGGGACGCCGTCGACCTGTCCGCGCTGACGCGGCGCGGGACGCCGGTGACGATCTCCGGGCGGAAGCCCGGCACCTGACGGGAGGTGCGCTCGTGACCGCACTGCTCGACGCGATCGCCACCGGCGACGTCGCCGCCGTCCGGGCGGCGCTCGCGGCGGACCCCGCGGCGAGCGGGAGACCGGGCCCGGACGGGGTGTCGCCGCTGCTGCGGTGCCTGTACCGGGGACGGCGCGACCTCGCGGAGATCGTCCGGTGCGCCGACCCGCCGATGGACCTCGCGGACGCGGCCGCGGTGGACGACGTCGCCGGGGTGGCGTCGCTGCTCGCCGGCGGCGCGGAGGTGGACGCGTGGACGCCGGACGGGTTCACCGCGCTGCACCTGGCGGCGTTCTTCGACGCCCCGCACGCCGCGGCGCTGCTGATCCGCGGCGGTGCCGACATCGACGCCGTCGCGGACAACGCGACGCGCGTGGCGCCGCTGCACAGCGCGGTCGCGGGCAGGTCGTCGGCGGTCGTGGTCGCGCTCGTCGCGGCGGGGGCGGACGTCGACGCGGTACAGCAGGGCGGGGCGACCCCGCTGATGGCCGCGGCGCAGCAGGGGGACCCGCTGCTCGTGGACCTGCTGCTGGCCTGCGGCGCGGACGTGGGTCGTCTGCTCCACGACGGGCGCTCGGCCGCGGACCTGGCCGCGACGGCGGGGTACGACGACCTGGCGGCACGCCTTCGCTGACCCTGTGGACAACGGTTCGGGGGCACCGTCGGAGTGCCACACTGGCGCCGTGACCGAGGCGCTGGAGCAGGAGATGTACACCGAGGCAGAGGCTGCCCGGCTGTTGCGTGTGCCCCAGAGCACGTTGCACTACTGGCTCGAGGGCGGCGAGCGGCGCGGCACGGTGTACAAGCCGGTCCTACGCATCGAGCCCCGCAGGAGCCGGACCGTGAGCTGGGCCGAGTTCGTGGAGGCCGCGCTGCTCCGGGAGTACCGCCAGGTCAAGCGGATCCCGATGGCGGAGCTGCGTGCGGTCATCGACCAGATGCGTGAGGAGTTCGGCGTCCCGTACCCCCTGGCGCATCGGCCGCCGTTCGTCAGCGGGCGGAAGCTGATCTACGAGGCACAGGTCGAGGCCGGGCTGGATCCGGAGTTCTGCCTGGTGGCGGCGGTCAGCGGCCAGTACGTCCTGACGGCCCCGTCGGAGTCCTTCCTCGAGCGGGTCGTGTGGGAGAACGACGTGGCGGCGGGGTGGCGGCCCCTCGCCGACGAGCTCTCGCCGATCCGGATCGCGCCCGACGTCCGGTTCGGCCGGCCGGCTGTCGACGGAATCAGCACCGCGGTGCTGTGGGAGCAGGCCGAGGCCGGTGAGACCGTCGAGGAACTGGCCCGGACGTACGAGCTCACCTCGCGCGACGTGCGGTGGGCCCTGACGTACGAGTCGTCGACACCGCGCGCCGCGTGAGCGCCACGAGGCCGGCCGTCGTGCGGTTCTACGTCGATGCCGACGTGCTCGGCTTCGCCAAGGTGGTGTGCGGTTTGCGCAGCGACTTCACGTATCCGGGTGATCCCGGTGCGGTGATCCACCGCCGGGTCCGCCCGCCGTGCCCCGTGACCAGCCCTGCGACGGGCGACTCCGAGTGGCTGTCGACGACGGCGCGGGCGGGCTGGCTTGCCATCACGCGGGACCACAACATCCGCGTGCACCGGAAGGAGATCGAGGCGGCGCCACGGCGCCCGGATGGTCGCGCTGGCCGGATCAGAGGCCGCGAACACCTGGACGCAGCTGGAGATGTTCCTGTGCCAGTGGCGCGCTGTCGAGCGGCTGCTCGGGCAGCCGGGCCCGTTCATCTACTCGCTCACGCGGACCGCGCTCCGGTCGGTCGAGCTGACCTGACCGGTCGCTCAGTCCTCGTACGGTGCCGCCGATGTGATCCGGTGCAGCGCGAACGTGTGCATCACGTCGGTCCGCTCGTCCTCCGCGCGCAGGTACCCCGCCCCGATCGACAGCGGCCGCACCACCCGGGTCACGGTGCCGCCGTGCGCGTCCACGTACCCGAGCCACACCCGTGCCCGCTCCCGCGCCGCGTTCTGCAGCACCCCGAGTGTCGTCGCCGTCGTGACGCCGGGGACGTGCGCCGTCGAGATCGGCGCCCGCCGCGCCTGCCGTGCCCGCGTGTCGCCCTCACGGACCGCCTTCACGACCTCCGCGAGGCGCGGGTCGTCGAGCACCGGCAGGTCCGCACCGGGGCGGATCGTCCGCCGGTGCACGACCGCGCGCCGCTCCTCGGCGCCGCTCAGCACCACGCCGCCGGCCGCGTCCTCCGCGACCGGCGCGTGCCCGGCGGCCCGGAGCACCTCGAGCAGCCGGTGGACCGGCGCGGTGGACACGAGCACCGTGGGCGCGAGCCGCCGCAGCCGCAGCGACTCCGACCGCCGGTCGGCGAGCACCGCGGCGAGCAGTGCCTCGTCGTCGCTGCGCAGGTAGGCATTCGCCGCGCCCACGCGCAGGCCGCCGTGCCGCCGTGCGGTGTCGTCGATCAGGTACTCGAGCGCCTGCGGGATCGGCGTCTTCGACCGCGCCGCGAACAGTGCGTGCAGCTCCTCCGCCGTACGCCCCGCGTCCAGGGCGCGCCGGACGCTCGACGGCGTCACCCGGTACACGGTCGCCGCGCCGGAGGACTCCACGTCCGCGACGAGCGCCATCTCCGTGGCGAGCGCGGACTCCAGCGGGCCGGGCGCGACCACGGTGAGGTCCGGCTGGACCAGGACGTGTCCCAGGGGCGGGGGGAGGATGTCCCGCAGCCGGTCCGCGGCGGCGCCGTCCGCGAGCAGCAGGCGGCCGTACGACGTGAGCGCGCCCCGCCCGGTGACCCCGAGCGTGGCGGCCTCCTCGAGCGCCCACCGGATCGCGTCCCCGCGCCCGCGGCGGCGAGGGTGCGCCCAGTCGACGCGCGCGACGACGTCGTCGGCCGACGGCGCGGTCCCCGGCGGGAGGTCGCCCACGGCTGCGAGGGCGGCCCGTCGCGTCGCCGGCGCGCCCGTGCGCTCGAGCTCGGGCGCGAGCACGCCGAACAGCCGGTCCCGCTCGTCCCGCTGCCCGACGAGCCCGGGAAGGCGCGTCGCGCGCAGCCAGCCGCTCGCGAGCACCGCCCAGCGGCCCGCCGTGTCGTCGGTGCGCCACACGTCGTACGCCGGGGTCGGCAACCACTCGGGGTCGATCTCGCCGGACTGCCCGAGCAGCCCGGCCGCGGACGCCACCTCGAGGAGCAGCCCGGCGAGGGGCTCGGCGACCGCGGCGGTACGCGCGAGGCGGCGTACCTCCCGCACCCCGAGGCCCCCGCTGCGCAGCACGACGGGCGGATCGGCGGCAACCGCCCCCAGCAGCGTCTCCACCAGCCGGACGACCTCGAGCACCTGCCCGCCGCCGGCACCGTCCACGTCGGACATCGCCAGCACCCGCCCGGCGCTGCCCGGCGGGCACGGGTGCACCGGGCCGAGTGGGTCGGTGCCGCGCAGCAGCAGGCCGACCTCCCGCGGCAGCTCGACGGTCTCGTCCCCCGTCGCCGCGAGGAGCCCGTGCACGAGGAGCCAGCGCACCGGGCTGTCCGCGTCGGTACGCGGACGGCGGGCGTCCTTCACCGCGCCGACCGGCGGACCGGCGGCGAGGCGGTCCAGCACGGCCCGGGCCTCGGGCGGGGCCCTGTCCACCAGGGCCCGGAGGCGGACCCGGTCGGTCAGCGCCTCGGTGAGCAGCGCGGCGGCCTCCGGCTGCCGCGCGGACGGCAGGTTCAGCGTCTCGAGCACGGGGACGAGCTCGGCCGAGCCCGCCCCGGCCAGCAGCTCGCCGACGGGGCGCCCCAGCCCCGCGGGGTACGGGCCCGCGGCCTCGGTCACCGGCGACACCACGTGCAACGCGTCGTCCTCGCCCCAGACCAGCACCAGCTCGCGGAGGCGGTCCAGCGCGGGGCGGGCACCCTCGCCGGCCATGGCCACCACCTCGGCGACGGACGGCGCGATGCGGACCGCGTCGAGCACCTCGAGCGTGAACAGGTCCAGCCCCTCCAGCGCCCGCGCCACCGAGAGGCGTACCTGTGCCCGCGTGGCCAGCACGGAAAGATCGGCCGGGACGGGCGCCGCGAGGTCCGGGCGGGCACGCAGCAGCGCCACCAGCGCGCCGTCGTCGAGGGAGCGCAGGTGGTCGGCTAGCCCGCGCGGGGCGACGGCACCCATCCGTGCAACGCTACTGCCCGTACGCTGAGGGAGCCGGGCGGAGGTGGTTTCCGCCCACCGAACGACGGAGGTGCACCGATGGCTGCCGATCAGGCGGACGGCAAGGGCAAGAACCCCGGCTACGGCCAGGGTCACCTGCCGATCAACGAGCTGCTGTTCGAGCGGCAGGGTCCGCCGTCGCCGTTCGGTGAGGACGTCCAGTTCCCGCTGCCGGTCGAGTCGCTCCCGTACACGCACCCCGCCTCGGCACCGCTCGACCACCCGGCCGAGGGTCACTGACGCGACGGCACCGGGGGCGGGCCCGCGTGGGCCGCGCCCCCGGTGCCGCCGGGTGTCCGCTCGTCAGGTGAGGATGACGCCGCCGTCACCGGCGCAGCCGCCGCCCTTGGCCTCCTGGACCAGGCCGCCGTTGCCGCCGCCGTTGCCGTTCGTGCCGGTGTGGGGATTGCCACCGCTCGAGTTGTGACCGCAGTTGCCCCAGCCGTTGTCGCCGCCGTTGTCCGACGGCGTGGCCGGGACGACCTGGCCCGCCGGGCGGGCCGGGCTCCCGCAGGCGGCCGCCGGTGCGGCGGTTCCCAGCAGGGCGATGCCGGCGAGCGCACCGGCGATGATCACACGACGCATGTTCCACCTCTTCCGGGCGGCCCGGTGGCCGCCTCTCCTGATCATCATCGGCAGGCCGCACGACCGGATGGAGCACCCCGTAGGGTCACGGCGTGGCTCCGCTCGTGGTGGGTTTCGACCTCGACATGACCCTCGTCGACTCCCGGGGCGGGATCAGCGCCGTGTACGACCTCCTCTCCGCGGAGACGGGGGTCTTCGTCGACAGCGCGCTGGCGGTGAGCCGGCTGGGTCCGCCGCTGGACGTCGAGCTGGCGAACTGGTTCCCACCGGAGCAGATCCCGGCGCTCGCGGACCGGTACCGCGCGCTGTACCCGGACCACGCCGTCGCCGCGTCGACCGTGCTGCCGGGTGCGGCCGAGGCGGTGGCCGCGGTCCGCGCGCACGGCGCCGGTGTGGTGGTCGTGACCGGCAAGCACACCGACAACGCACGGCTCCACCTGGAGCACGCGGGGCTCGTGGTGGACGCCGTGGAGGGCTGGTCGCCGGATCGGCGGGAGATGTACGGCGAGGGCAAGGCGGCCTCGCTGCGCCGTCTCGGCGCCCGCGTGTACGTCGGCGACCACGTGGCCGACATCGAGGCGGCCCACGCGGCCGGCGCGGTGGCGGTGGCGGTCGCGACCGGCCCGTACGACCGGGAGGCCCTCGCCGCGGCCGACGTCGTCCTGGACGACCTCACCGGGTTCCCGGCGTGGCTCGACCGGTACGTGAAGGTCGAGGCCCTGCGCGCGCGGCTGGCCGAGCTCGGCGGCGTGGTGGTGGCGTTCTCCGGCGGTACCGACTCCGCGTACCTGCTGGCCACCGCGGTCGACGTCCTCGGCGCGGACCGCGTGGCGGCCGCGACGGCGGTGTCACCGAGCCTGCCGGAGGCGGAGCTGGCGGCGGCGCGCGCGTTCGCGGCGGACCTCGGCGTCCGTCACCTGGAAGCCGCGACCCACGAGCTGGACCGCGACGGGTACCGGCGCAACGGCGGCGACCGCTGCTTCCACTGCAAGGCGGAGCTGCTGGACACCGTGCTGCCGCTCGCGGAGGAGCTGGGCCTGCCCCACGTCGCGACCGGGACGAACGCCGACGACGCCGCGGCCGGCTTCCGGCCCGGCATCCGCGCGGCCGCGGAGCGCGGTGCCGTCACGCCGCTCCTCGACACGGGCCTGACCAAGGCCGAGATCCGCGCGGCGAGCCGCGAGGGGGGACTGTCAACCTGGGACAAGCCCGCGGCGGCGTGCCTGTCGAGCCGCATCGCATACGGCGTGGAGGTCACCCGGGACGGCCTCGCGCGGGTGGAACGGGCGGAGGTGGCCCTGCGCTCGGCGCTGGAGGCGGCCGGACTGTCCACTCGCGACCTGCGCGTCCGCGACCTCGGCGGCGGTGCCGCGCGGGTGGAGGTGGACGCGGACGTGGTCCCGTCCGTCACCGCGGACGTCCTGCGCCGCGCCGTGCCGTGGTCCGACGCGGTGACGGTCGAGCCGTTCCGCTCCGGGTCGATGAACGAGCTGCTGGAGGAGCCGGACCGCTACCGCTGACGGCGGCGGGCCTGCCGGGCGTCGCGGACGAGCACCAGGAGTGCGACGCCGAAACCGAGCGGGATCAGCATCGTGCCGACCGCAAATCCCACGGGCGCGTTCGCCCGGCCGAGGAAGAACGGCGCGAACGTCAGCACCACGAACACGAGGCCCAGCGCCATCAGGACGCTGCCCGTGCGGAGCAGCCAGGTGCTGATGCGGTCGGAAGTCACGCGTCCAGAGTACGCGGTTGCCCCAGGGGGTCTTCCCGATAGCCTTGGGCCCGACAGTCCGCCCCGAGAGTCGAGGTCAACGTGCCCACCGGCAAGGTCAAGTGGTTCGACACCGAGAAGGGCTTCGGTTTCCTGTCGCGTGACGGCGGTGGGGACGTCTTCGTCCACAAGGGCGTCCTGCCCCCGGGGGTCACCGAGCTCAAGCCCGGCGCGCGGGTCGAGTTCGGCATCGCCGAGGGCCGCAAGGGTGAGCAGGCGCTGTCCGTCCGGCTGCTGGACCCGGTGCCGTCCCTCGCGGCGAGCGGCCGGCGCCCCGCCGAGGAGCTGCACGGGATGGTCGAGGACATGATCAAGATTCTCGAGGCCAAGGTGCAGCCCGGTCTCGAGCGCGGGCGGTACCCCGACCGGAAGAGCGCCAAGCAGATCGCCGAGCTCGTCCATGCGGTGGCCCGGGAGCTCGAGGTCTAGCTGCCGGACTGCGTCCGGTTCTTCGCGTCCTGCACCAGCAGGAACCGCCACAGACCGGTCGGCCGCACCGCTTGCCCGTTCGAGGTGTACCCGACGACCTCGGCGAGGATCCGCGGTGACGTGCGGAAGTCCGGGGTGAACGTCAGGTGCGTCTTGTCGACCTGGTACTCCGAGCGCTGGGCCGTGTGGGTGCCCGGGATGCTCAGCACGACCACCCACGGCGTGTGGTGCAGCTCCGACGGCACGTCGATCGACACCGGCTGTTCGTCCCGCACCTTGATCGCGCGCGGCGGCGAGTCGGTCGACCGGCACCGGTTCGCGGCGGCGGCGTCGACGCTGAAGCAGTACGTGGTGGCCGTCAGATCGGTCGCGCGCCCGCTCGTGAACACCGTGACGTCCGGCACCGGCTGCCGGCAGCCGGCCAGCGCGAGGAGCGCCACGGCGGCGGTGAGGACGGCCTTCAGGCGCATCTGTCTTCCTCCAGGTCGGGGATCGGCCCTCAGGCTAAGGGGGGAGCCATCGCCGCCGCCGGGGTGGTCGCCCGCAGCGACCAGACCCACAGCCCCACGCGGACCGTTCCGGCGAGCATGGCGGCCGCGGCGACCACGAGCCCGACGGTGCCCGCGAACGGGATCAGCCCGAGCGCGCCGCCCGCCACGAACGCGAGCTGCAGCACGGTCTCCGCGTGGGCGAACGCGCTGGCCCGCATCTCCTCCGGCAGCGTCTGCTGGATCACCGCGTCCGACGCGAGCTTCGCGAGGCCGCTGCCGGCCGCGGCGATCACCGCCAAGAGGACCGCGAAGGCCAGGCCCACGCCCGCGAACCGGTACGCCACCGCGGCCCCCGCGCAGCACACGACCGTGAGTCCGAGCGCGCCGAGCTGGAGGACCAGCGGGCGGCGCAGCCGCAGGCGGGTGCCGATCACCGTCCCCGCGAACGACCCGAGTCCCAGCCCGGCGATCACCAGCCCCAGCGCGGCCGCGGGGGGCAGGCCCAGGTCGTCCTCGCGCGTGCGGAACGCGAAGAACAGCGTGAGGAACCCGTACAGCCCCCGGAAGCACGCCGACGCGGTCACCGCGCACCACACCCGGGGGCCGGTCAGCCGGATCCCCGGCGCCGCGAAGAGGGGTGGCACGGTCACGGGCGGGTCCGAGTCCGCGCGGGCGGGCAGGCGCAGCGCGATCACCATGCCGGCGAAGTACAGCGCGGTCGCCGCGCGCAGCGTCCAGGCGGGACCCGGCAGGCCGAGCACCAGGCCGACCGGGACGATCGCCGCGGCGGCCACCGTGCCCGCGAGGGAGCCGCGGGCGTTCGCCGCCACCAGGCTCAGGCCGGGCGGCAGCAGTCGGGGGACCACGGCGCTGCGGGCGACGCCGTACGCGCGGGACATCACCAGCACGCCGAACGCCGCCGGGTACAGGAACAGCGAGTGCATGTCCGCCGCGATCGCGAACGCGAGGAACGCCCGCGCGAGCATCGTCGTGGCCAGGGCGTACCGGCGCCCGTGCGGGAACCGGTCCAGCACCGGCCCCACGACCGGCGCGAGCAGGGCGAAGGGTGCCATCGTGATCAGCAGGTACAGCGCGACCCGGGAGCGGGCCTCACCGACCGGTACCTGGAAGAAGATCGTCCCGGCGAGCCCGATCGCCACCAGCGCGTCGCCGGCGCAGGAGACGGCGTGGAGGTCGATGAGCCGGTGCATGCCGGTGGTGGCCTGGCCGTCGGCCACACGGTACCGCCGGATCCGGTCCGTGACCGGCCGGACGAGGCGGGCCGCGGCCGTCCGCGACGTCCGCAGCGCCGTCCGGAGTCCGCTCACAGCGGACATCCTCGACCACACGTGTGCCCGGCGGCACACCGGAGGGGCCGCGTGTTGGAGAATGATGGCGTGATGACGACCACGCCCGACCCCACCGACACCTCCGCCGTCGAGGTCGTGTCCCTCGAGCCGCACGAGACGCCCGGTCCGGTGTCCACGTCGCGGCGCCTCGACACGCTCTGCGCCGCCGCGGTGGACCTGGCCCGGGCCGCCGCCGTCGAGTCCGGCGGCGACGGTGTCGGCGCGCACCTCGCGGTCCTCGCCGAGGGGGAGCGGCTGGTCACGCACCTGTTCGAGGCCGACGAGCCCGGGTACCGGGGCTGGCGCTGGTCGGTCACGGTGGCGCGCGCCCCGCGGGCCAAGGTCGTCACGGTCTGCGAGATCGCCCTGCTGCCGGGTCCGGGGGCACTGCTCGCGCCGGAGTGGGTCCCGTGGAGCGAGCGGCTGCGGCCGGGCGACCTCGGTGTCGGTGACATCCTTCCCACCGACCCCGACGACGACCGCCTCGCGCCCGCGTACCTCGCGTCCGACGACCCGCAGGTGGAGGAGACCGCGTACGAGCTCGGGCTCGGGCGGATCCGCGTGATGAGCCGCGTCGGCCGGCTGGAGGCCGCGGAGCGCTGGTACGGCGGGGACGCCGGGCCCACCGCGCCGCTGGCGGTCCACGCCCCGGCGCCCTGCGCCACCTGCGGTTTCTACCTCCCGCTGGGCGGCTCGTTGCGGCAGGCGTTCGGCGTGTGCGCGAACATCTTCGCCCCGGACGACGGCAAGGTCGTGTCCGCGGACCACGGGTGCGGCGCGCACTCCGAGGCGCTCGTGCAGGCCACCGTGCCCGTGGACGTGGAGGTCGTCCTCGACGACGACGCCGAGGTGGAGCTCGTCCCCCGGCCGGAGCACGGCCCGGGGTCCGTGGACGGGGACGACGAGCCCTTCGGCCACGGGTGACCGACCCTCATCGCACGGCCGCCCGGCGCCGCGCGGTGCTGGACGGGTGGGCGGCCTCGCCGACCCGGTTCCGCGAGGACGCGAACGCCGAGGACGACCTCGTCCTCGGCGGGTACGCGGACCGGCTGCTGGTCGAGCTCGCGCAGAACGCCTCCGACGCCGCGTTGCGTGCCGGGACGCCCGGCGTGCTCACCGTGCGCCTGGCCGACGGCGTCCTGCGGGTCGCCAACACCGGCGCGCCCCTGGACGCCGCGGGGATCGACGCCCTGACCTCGCTGCGGGCCTCCGCCAAGCGGGGCGAGGGCACGGCGGGCCGGTTCGGGGTCGGGTTCTCGGCGGTGCTCGCGGTGAGCGACGCCCCCGAGGTGCGGTCGACCGGCGGAGGCGTGGCGTTCTCCGCGGTACGGACCGCGGCGGCGGTCGCCGACCTCGGCGGCGTGCCCGCGGCGGAGGCGGCCCGGCGCGACGGCCGGGTCCCGGTGCTCCGGCTGGCGTGGCCCACGACCGAACCACCGTCCACAGGAGACACCGAGGTCGTGTTGCCGCTGCGTGACTCCTCGGCGGAGGCGCAGGTGACGGTGGCGCTCGAGGGCTTCGACCCCGCGCTGCTGCTGGGCTTGCCGGGACTGTCCACCGTGGACCTGTGCGGGACTGTCCTCACGCGACGGTCCGAGGGCGACGGCGTGGCCGTGCTCGGCGAGACCCGCTGGCGGTACGCGACCGCCTCCGGTGACCTGCCGCCGGACCTGCTCGACGGCCGGCCGGTCGAGGAACGCGAGCGCCGCCGCTGGTCCGTGCTCGTCGCGGTTCCCGTCTCGGCGGACGGGGTGGTGCGGCCACTCGCGGGCGACCAGGTCGTGCACGCGCCCACCCCGAGCGACGAGCCGCTGTCGGTACCGGTGCGGCTGGTGGCGGACTTCCCGCTCTCGCCCGACCGGCGCCGCGTCCCGGCGGGGCCGCTGACGGACTTCGTCGCGGAGCGGTCCGGCGAGGTGCTCGCCGACCTCGTGGCCACGCTCGCGGACGACCCGTCGGTGCTCGCGCTGCTGCCGCAGCCGCGGCTCGCGGCCGGGGCGGTGGACGCGGCCGTCGCCGGAGCGGCGGTCGCGGCGCTGGCCGGCCGCCCGTGGCTGCCCGGTCGTACCGTCCCGCGCCGCGCCCTGGCGGTGGACGACCCGCTCGTCGCGCCCCTGTCGGACGCGCTCGACGGTGTGCTGCCCGCGGGGTGGTGGACGCACCGCACCGCGCCCGCGCTCCGCGCCCTCGGGGTCCGCCGGCTGGGGCTCGCCGAGGTGGTGGACGCGATCGCGGGCCTCGACCGCGAGGCGCGGTGGTTCCGGGGCCTGTACGCCGCGCTCGGGGACCTGCTCGCGGGCTCGCGCGACGCCGGTGAGGCCGAGGCCCTCGCCGCCCTGCGGGTACCGCTGGCGGGCGGCGCCACCGTGACGGGGGCGCGGGGGCTGCTGCTCCCGGGTGACGGCCTACCCGCCGAGGCGGTCGCGGCCCTCGGGCTCCGGGTCGTCCACCCGGACGCCGTCCACCCCCTGCTCGAACGCCTCGGCGCCCGGCTCGCGACCCCGGTCACCGTGCTGGACGACCCCCGCGTCCGGGCCGAGGTCGCCGGGTCGCTCGACGCGGACGACCCCGGACCGATCGCCGAGGCCGTGCTCGCCCTCGTCGCGGCGGCCCCGCCCGCGCCGCGGCCCTGGCTCGCGGACCTCGCGCTCCCGGGCACGGACGGCGACTGGTGGCCGGCCGGGGAGCTGCTGGTCCCGGGTGGGGCGCTGGCGGCCGTCGTGGCGGACGACGCCCCGTTCGGGACGGTGGACCCGGCGCTCGTGGACAGGTACGGCGTGGAGGCGGTGGCGGCGGCCGGTGCGCTCGTGTCGTTCCCGGTGCTCGACGCGCCGGACGTCGACCTCGCGGACGTGGCGTCCGGCGACGACCCGGGCCTGGCGGTCGACGGCGGCGAGGACTGGGCGGACGCGGTCGACGCCGTGCTGGCCGCGGCCGGGGTGCCCGCCGGGCCGGTGACGATCGACCGGTTCCGGGCGGTGCGCGACCTCGAGTGGGTACGGCCGGACGCCTGGGAGGCGGCCCTCGCGCTGCTGCCCCGGGACGTGCTCGCGGCGGGCTGCACGGTCGGCGGGGTGGCCGTCCCGGCGTACACCCGGTGGTGGCTGTCGCGCCGTCCCGTGCTGGGCGGGCGGCGGCCGGGGGAGCTGCGGCTCGCCGAGGCGGCGGACCTGGCGGGGCTGTACGACGTGGCGTCGGGTGACCTGGCGCCGCTGCTCGGTGTGCGGACCGGGCTCGACGACGTGCTGGCCGACCCCGATGCGGCGGCGGACCTGCTGGAGCGGCTCGGCGACCCGGCGCGGACCGCGCGGGCGGACGTGCTCGGCGGCGTGTACGCGCGGCTCGCCGCCGCGCTCGCGGGCGTGGACGTGGACCCGCCGGCCCGGATCCGGGTGGCGCCGGACCGGGTCGTGGACGCGCGACGGGCGGTGGTGCTGGACGCGCCGTGGCTGCTGCACCGGCTGGGTGACCGGGTCCCGGTGGGCGGCGGCGGAGACCCGGGTGCGGTCGCGGACCTCCTCGACGTGCCGCTGCTGTCCGAGCTGGCGTAGTCGGCGCGTCAGCGGGTGCTCGCGAGGAAGGTCCGCACCGCGACCGGACGCCGCCCAGGGCACTCCCGGGCGACCGCCACGTGGATCGCCGCCGCGGAACCGTCCACCGGGGAGCGGTCGGTCCGGATTGCGACGTCGAACGCGAACTCCGGCTCCTCCAGCAGTTCGGCCCGCGTCTCGTCCCACGCGCGGATCCGGTCGTCGGCATCCCGGCTGCCCCGCGCGGCGAGGCGTTCCCACGCGACGTCCCGTGGGCACCACAGCAGGACCGCGCACCCAGTCGACCGCGGCATGTCCCCGCAGCGCGGTCACGCCCGTGAGCTGGCCCATGTGGACCACCGGCACGCTGCCCGCGGCCACGAGCCGGCGGAGGGCCGCCAGGTCCACGGCGTACTCGTTGCCGTAGCGGGCGCTGCGGTACAGCAGTTCCCCGGCGGAGTCCAGCCGATCCAGGTGGACGGCCGAGCAGAACCGATAGCCACGGTGGTTGCCGGTCCCGACCTTGAGCTTGCGCAGCAGCCGGTAGCGGGCGTCGAGGCGGGCGAGCGCCTCGGTGGTCGTGTCCTTCCCGGCCGCCGGGGGGCCGTACAGGACCAGCCCCGGGACCGTCATCGGGTGCCACCGCACGGGCCCATCGCCTCGAGGCTCAGGCCGTGAGCTCTGCGGTGCTCCCGCAGGACGCCGGGTCTCCACCCGGGATGGCTCGTCCGCACCATGTTCGTCCACCGGCGTGTGATGGGGAATGTGGAGATCTGGTGGTCCTGTGCGCTGAACGTCTCGGGTAGCCGGACGTGATACCGGCCGGGGCGGGCCCGCGATCGGCTGGTCCTGCAGCGCCGCGAGCCTACGCCCGGGCAGTCCGCCGGGACACGGGTCCGCGGTGCCCCGGACGCCCGGACCGGCGGCACGTCGCCCCCTCGTACACCGCCGGGGGTCAGTCCCCGCGCGCGGCCGCCACCCGGCCGAGGCGTGCGCGCCTGCGGCGGCAGTACACGATCCCCAGCACCCCGAGCCCCGCCCCGGCCAGGCACGTCCACAGCCACCACGTGTGGCCGTCCGACGCCAGGCCCGCGTGGAACGGCAGCAGCGCGAGTCCCGCCAGCGCCCACAGCACGGTGCCGCCGGTGACGACCCTCACCGCGTCGACGTCCAGGGGCTCGGGCGTGGGGCGGGCGGGGTAGCGGGGCACGGGACGAGCGTAGGTCAGGCCGGGAGGTCGAGGTCCACGAGGCCGAACACCCGGGGTGTCTCCTCGTGCGGGGAGGTACACGTGAGCCGGGCCGGCTCCTTGGCGTGGTCCGCCCGGACGGTGACCGCGACCTCGCCCCGGGCGTGACCGAACCGCACCTGCCACGTGTGCGCGTCCCGCTGCTCGACGTGGTGCACCGGCAGGGCGTCGAGCCCGCTCTCGCCGAGCGCCAGCCGGGCGTGGTGCTGCGCCGCCTGGACCGGTCCGGAGTACGCCGACCGGCCGCGCAACCAGGCCACTTCGACCCGGCCCTCCTCGTACGCGCGGACGAACCGCTCCACGGTGGCAGGCGTGACGTGCGCGTAGTAGAGGCCGTGCGGGAGGACGGCGAGGTTCGCCGCGAACCGGTCGCCACCGAGGTGCGAGCACTCCCACGCCTGGGCGGGCCGCAGCGCCGCGAGCGCCAGCGACACCGCCCGCCCGCGGATCGCGCAGCAGGCGTCGTGCCGGCCGTGGGTGCAGACCAGGTACACCGGCTCGTCCGACGGGACCCCCGCGGACCCGTCCAGGGACAGGTCCAGCAGCTCGGCGTCCGCGCCGAAGTCTCCCCAGCGGACCTCCTCGCGCCCCGGCCGCGAGTCGACGTACGCCCAGCGGCGGCGCGCGCCGGGCGCCGTGCGCCCGGGACGGCGGATCACCAGCGGCCGGAGGCCCGCGGCCCGGGCCCGGGTGTCCAGCGCGGCTCCCACAGCGGGGTCGAGCAGGGACTGCCGGAGGGCATCGCGGCCGTTCCACGGGCCGGGCTGCTCCACGAGCAGCCAGCGCCGCACGGGCGAGGCGGTGCCCTCCCGCTGGTCCCCGCGCTGCTCGGCGGCCTCGCTGCAACGGAACGGCACGGAAACGACCCTACGTGCCGTCCGGGACCACGACCGCCTCGCGCAGCAGCCGGCGGACCAGCACGGTCGCGTCGTCGGTGCCCACGCCCGGCAGCGCGTCCACCCGGTGGGCACCGCCGCCGAGGAGCACACGGAGCGCGTCGTGACAGGACGACGGCAGCGTCACCGTGCGGTCGGGGAGGCGCAGGACGGTCTCGTCGCCCTTCCGCTCGAGCCGGTACCGCAGGTGCGCCCGGCGGCGCACGGTCGTCGCGCCGTCCACGGCGGCCGCGGCCGCCGCCTGCGCGAGCGGGCGCACCGGCTCGGGCCGGGTACCGCCGTCGAGGAGGGCCCGCAGCCGCGGCGCGACGTCGGCGGCCGACGCGTGGCCGAGCCGCTCGACGAGGGCCTCGAGGGTCGTCTTCACCTCCGCGGTGAGCGCGTCCGGGTCACCGAGGTCCATGCCGAGCGGCAGGGACGCCCGCAGCTCCGGCGTGTCCGCGGCGAGGGCCAGGAGGGCCTCCACCACGGCGTACCGCGTGAGCACGTGGACGCCGACCGTGAGGTGGATCGAGGTGTCCCCGAGCGCCTCCGCCGCGTGGAGCCAGCCCCGGGGCAGGTACAGCGCGTCGCCGGGCCGCAGGACCGTGTCCAGCACGGGGTCCTCGGCGGCGCGCGCCGCGACCGCGGCCCGGTGCTGTTCCCACGGCTGGGTCCGGAGCGGGTCGGGGTGTACCGGGGCGTGGACCATCCAGCGCTTCTCCCCGGACACCTGCAGGACGAAGACGTCGTGCACGTCGTGGTGCGCGTCGAAGCCGCGGGACGACGGCGGCGTGACGTACGCGTTGACCTGGACCGGGTGTCCGAGGTCCGCCGCGAGCTGCGCGCCGAAGTCGATCAGCGGTGGCCACGTGCGGTGCAGCCCCTGGAGGACCAGCGTGGCGCCCTCCGCGAACTCCCGGAGCACCTTGTCGTCCGCCACCTGGTCCGCGATCTCGGCTCCGGCGCCGCCGGAGCGGGTGAAGCGCTTCGTGTCCAGCACGCTGCCCTGCCGCGCCAGCCGGAGGAACGGGGTCCGCAGCCCGCGCGTGCTCAGCAGCTCGTCGACGGCGTCCGGGCTCAGCAGGTCCGTGACGTCACCGGTACCGGCCGACAGCAGCGGCCGGCGCCCCCAGTGGTCCGCGGCGAACCGCTCGACGTCGGCGCCGACGCAACGCCGGAGCGCCGGGCGGTCGATTCCGTCCGCCCGGCACCCGGTCTCGTCCCCGGTGCTCAGACCGGCGCTCCCTCGGCCGGGGCAGCGCCGCCGTCCGCGCCGCCGTCGGCGCCGCCGTCCGCACCACCGTCCGCACCACCGTCCGCACCACCGTCCGCACGACCATCGGCACCACCGTCGACCGCGCCGCCGTCCGCACCGCCATCGGCACCACCGTCGACCGCGCCGCCGTCGGCACCACCGTCGACCGCGCCGCCGTCGGCACCACCGTCGACCGCGCCGCCGTCCGCTCCACCGTCCGCGCCGCCGTCGCGGCCCGCGGTGTTCGCGCCGCCGTCGGCCAGGCCCTCGCCGCCGGAGGTCGTGATGTCGTCGTCCGTCATGGATCGCCTCCAAATGGGGATGTATGTCGGTGGCGCCGAGCCTAGGAGCGGGTGGGGAACGCCGCCATACCCCGACCCCGCAACATGCGCGTCACGCGGGCCTGGGATCCTGTCGGCGCCTCGGGGCCAGCCCGACCGTGTGAGAGGAAGCCCATGTCAGGACCCACGGAGGGGTCGGTCGCGACCCAGACACCGCAGCAGGCGCCGGCCACCCGGCCGCGCAACGCGGTGGACGCCTACTTCAAGATCACCGAGCGCGGGTCGTCCGTGCTCCAGGAGGTCCGGGGCGGCGTCGCCACCTTCTTCACGATGGCGTACATCGTGGTGCTCAACCCGCTGATCATCGGCACGGTCGCCGACAAGAACGGCGGCTTCGTCGGCGGCGCGTCGTCCCCCGCCGAGGCGATCCCGATGGTCGCCGCTGCGACCGCGCTCGTCGCGGGCGTGATGACCCTCGTGATGGGCGTCGTCGGGCGGTACCCGTTCGCACTGGCGACGGGCCTCGGCCTCAACGCGTTCGTCGCGTTCGGCATCGCCTCGAAGATGAGCTGGGCCGACGCCATGGGCGTCGTGGTGATCGAAGGCCTGGTCATCACCGTCCTGGTGCTCGTCGGCGCCCGGCGCGCGATCTTCATGGCGATCCCGAACGACCTCAAGGTCGCCATCAGCGTGGGCATCGGCCTGTTCATCGCGCTCATCGGCTTCGTGGACGCGGGCTTCGTGCGCCGCTCGGCCGGCGGTACGCCGATCGAGCTCGGCATCGGCGGCAACCTCAACGGCTGGCCGACGTTCGTCTTCGTGGTCGGCCTGCTCCTGACCGCCGTGCTGGTCGCCAAGAAGGTCAAGGGCGGCATCCTGATCGGCATCGTCACGACCGCGATCCTCGCGATCGTGGTCGAGGCGATCGCGAAGGTCGGCCCGTCCGTCGTCGCGCCGGGCAAGGTCAACCCCAAGGGCTGGGGCCTCGTCGTACCGGAGCTGCCGAAGAAGCTCGTGGAGGCGCCGGACCTCGGCATCCTCGGCCACTTCTCCCTGCTCGGCTCGTGGCAGTCGGTCGGCGCCGTCACCGCGCTGCTGTTCGTCTTCACGCTCATGCTCAGCGACTTCTTCGACACGATGGGCACGGTCGTCGGTGTCGGCAAGGAGGCGGGCCTGCTGGACGACAAGGGCGACCTGCCGGGCTCGGACAGGGTCCTGCTGGTCGACTCGCTCGCCGCGGCCGCCGGTGGCGCCGCGTCGGTGTCGTCCAACACCACGTTCATCGAGTCGGCCGCCGGTGTCGGTGAGGGCGCCCGGACGGGTCTCGCCAGCGTCGTGACCGGCGTGCTGTTCCTGCTCGCCATGTTCCTCACGCCGCTCGTCGCGGTCGTGCCGTTCGAGGCGGCGACCCCGGCGCTGGTCGTGGTCGGGTTCCTGATGATGACGCAGATCAAGGACCTGAACTGGAACGACTACGGGATCGGCATCCCGGCGTTCCTCACGATCGTGCTGATGCCGTTCACCTACAACATCACGGTGGGCATCGGGGCGGGTCTCGTGTCGTACGTCGTGATCCGGGCCTTCCAGGGCCGGAGCCGCGAGGTGCACCCGCTGCTGTGGATCACGGCGGCGCTGTTCCTCGTGTACTTCGCGATCGCGCCGATCGAGCAGATGCTCGGAATCCGGTAGTCCGCGGATGAGGGGGTGGGGGTCCGTGCGCCGCGCGGGCCCCCACCGCCGTCTCGCGCGGCCATAGGATGCTTAGGTAAACTAACGACATGGACACCGAACTCGCCGCCGAGCTCCGTGGAGCCGTCGTCCGCTTCTCCCGCCGGCTGCGCCGGGAACGCCCCGAGTACGCGCTCCTGTCGATGTCCCACCTGTCCGCCCTCGCGAGCCTGTACAAGGCCGGTGCGCTGAGCCCGCGCGAGCTCGCCTCGGTCGAGCGGGTCCAGCCGCCGTCGATGACCCGGATCGTCGTCCGGCTGCAGGAGCTGGAGCTCGTGGAGCGCAGCCCCCACCCGACCGACCGGCGGCAGGCCGTGCTCGCGCTCACGCCGAAGGGGCGCGACCTGGTCGCGGAGAACCGCCGCCGCCGGGAGGCGTGGCTCGCCCGCCGCCTCGACGACCTCGCGCCGGACGAGCGGGAGACCTTGCGGAAGGCCGCCGCGCTCCTCGAGCGGCTGGGCGGCGAATGAGCCCCGGCCTGCTCCAGATGACCGGGTCCCTGCGGGTCCGGAACTACCGGCTGTTCGCGGGCGGCCAGGTCGTCTCGCTCACCGGTACGTGGATGCAGACGATTGCCCAGGACTGGCTCGTGCTCCAGCTGTCGCACAACTCCGGGACCGCGCTGGGCCTGGTCACCGCGCTGCAGTTCTCCCCGACGATCTTCCTGACCCTGTACGGCGGGGTCCTGGCGGACCGGCGGGACAAGCGCCTGCTGCTGATGATCGTCCAGGCCGCGATGGGCGTCCTCGCGCTCGGCATGGGCCTGCTGATCGTCAGCGGGGCGGTGGCGCTCTGGCACGTGTACGTCCTGGCGCTGCTGCTGGGCGTGACGCGGGCGTTCGACGTCCCGACCCGGCAGTCGTTCGTGTCCGAGCTGGTGGGCCCCGACCTGCTGCCCAACGCGGTCGCGCTGAACTCCGCCACGTTCAACTCGGCCCGCATCGTCGGGCCGGCGATCGGCGGCCTGGTGATCGCGTGGATCGGGGTCGGCCCGGCGTTCCTGCTCAACGCGGTGTCGTTCGTGGCCGTCCTGGTGGCCCTGTGGCGGATGGACCAGGCGGACCTGTTCCGCGCCCGGCCGACCGTGCGCGGGCCGGGTCAGGTCCGCGAGGGCCTCCGGTACGTCTGGGGACGGCCCGACCTCATGATGGTCACCGTGCTGATGATGGTCGTCGGCACGCTGGGCATGAACTTCAACCTCACGCTGCCCCTGCTCGCGCGGACCGAGTTCCACGTCGGCGCCGCCCAGTTCGGGCTGCTGTCGACGGCGTTCGCCGCAGGCGCGCTGGGCGGCGCCCTGACCGGCACTCGCCGGCGGACGCGCCCGTCCGCGGTCGTCCTGCTCGCCTTCGCGGCGGCGTTCGGCGTGCTGGAGATCGCGGTGGCGTTCGCCGGGTCCTTCCTCGTCGCGGGCCTCCTCCTCGTTCCGACCGGTGCGGCCCTCATCGCGCACAACAACGCCGCGAACTCCCGCATGCAGCTCGGTGCCGCCCCGGGGCTGCGGGGCCGGGTGATGGCGCTCTACATGCTGGTCTTCATGGGCGGTACGGCCGTCGGGGCGCCGATCGTGGGCGCGATCTGCCAGGCGTACGGCGTTCGTGCCGGGCTCGTCCTCGGCGGCGTGTCGGTCGTCGTCGCCGCGGGCACGCTGGCCGCGATCCGGGCGTGGCGGCAGCGCGTCCCACCGCCCGCGGTTGTGGAGTCCGGCGCCCGCTCCTAGCGTCGGGCGGATGCGTCTCTTCGTCGCCCTGTGCCCGCCCGAGGAGGTCCGGGCCCACCTCGCCGCCGCCCTGCCCGAGTTCCCGCCGGAGGCGAGGCCGGTACCGCCGGAGCAGTGGCACCTCACGCTCGCCTTCCTCGACGAGGTCGCCGACGAGAAGGTCGACGCGGTCGGCCGCGCCGTCGAGGTCGCGGCCCGCTCCGCCCGGCCGTTCACGCTGCAGCTCACCGGGGCGGGGGCGTTCGGGCGGGAGCGCGGGACCGCCTGGGTGGGCCTGGCGGGGGAGACCGACCGGCTCGCGCGCCTGGTACGGGTTCTCCGCGGTGGGTTCGTCGCGATCGGCATCTCGCTCGAGAACCGGCCGTTCCTGCCCCACCTCACGGTCGCCCACGGCCTGGACCTGCGGAAACCGGCCGCGGCGGCGGCCCTGGCGGAACTGAACGCGTACCGCGGCCCGACGTGGCGGGCGGAGCAGGTGCTCCTGGTGCACAGCACCCTCGGGCCCGATGGTCCCCGGTACGAGACGATCGGGTCCTGCGCGCTGACGCCCGCGTAGGCGTGGCCCATCTCACGCCGTTCCCGCGCCGCCGGGGGGCCGGCGAATGTCAGGCTGGGCGCCGTGACGACTCAGCAGACCTCCCACGTCGAGGCCGCGTCCGCGGTCCGCCGCGTGGGCGACGGGCAGTACACGACCGAGCTCGACGGCGACTGGTCCATCGGCGCGGCCATGAACGGCGGATACCTCCAGCTGCCGCTCGTGCGCGCCGTGCTGGCGGAGAGCGGCCTGCCGCATCCCATCGCCGTCACCACCGACTTCCTCGCGCCGCCCGTCGCGGGTACCGCGTCGATCACCGTGGAGAAGCTCCGGGAGGGCCGTTCCGCCGGGACGTACCGCGCGATGCTGTCCCAGGGCGGCGGGCCGCTGCTCTCCGCGTCGATCGTCACCGGGAGGCTCACCGAGGACGCGGAGCCGGAGGCCACCCGGTTCACCGTGCCGGACGTCGTCCCGCCGGAGGAATGCTTCCGGGTCCCCGCCGACGCGGGGACCGGGACGCGGATCGGGCTGATGGACCAGGTCGAGGTGCTGATCTCGCCCGAGGCGGGGAAGGCGCTCGCCGGCGACCGGTCGCTGCGCTTCACCGGCTGGTTCCGGGCCGGCGAGGGCGTCGAGCCCGACCCGGTGCTGTGCGTGCTCGCGTGCGATGCGTTCGCGCCGGTGACGTTCACCCTCGGCGCGTACGGCTGGGCACCGACCGTGCAGCTCTCCACGTACCTCCGGGCCCTCCCGGCGCCGGGCTGGCTCCGCGTCGAGGTCACCGGGTCGGTCGTGGCGGACGGCTGGTTCGACGAGGAGTGCACGATCTACGACGGCACCGGCCGCCTCGTCGCACAGTCGCGGCAGATCGCGCGGACGCCCCGCGGATAACCGCTTCCGGTCGCGGGGCACACTGGGACCGTGTCCGGCACCCTCACCGCGCGCGGTCTGCGCGTCTCCCACGGCGCCGTGACCGTCCTCGACGGCGTCGACCTCGTCGTCGCCCCGGGGCACCGTACCGGCGTCGTCGGCCCGAACGGGGTGGGCAAGTCCACCCTGCTCCGGCTGCTCGCCGGGGACCAGGTGCCCGACGAGGGGACGGTCACGCGCGCGCCCACCACGACCACGGTCGTCCACCTGCGGCAGGAGCCGGACACCGCGCCCGGCGAGTCGCTGTACGACCACCTGGCCCGGCGGACCGGCGTCGGGGACGCCCAGGCCGCCCTCGACGCGGCGCTCGCCGACGGCGGGACCGGGGACGCGTACGTCGAGGCCCTGGAGACCTGGCTCGCTCTCGGCGGCGCGGACCTCCCCGAGCGTGCCGCGGCCGTCACCGCCGCGCTGGGCCTGCCCGACGACCTGCTGGACCGGGGCGCGACCGCGCTGTCCGGTGGTCAGCGCGCCCGGCTGCAGCTCGCGGCGGTGCTGCTCAGCCAGGCCGACGTGCTGCTGCTCGACGAGCCGACCAACGACCTGGACACCGACGGGCTGGCGCGGCTCGAGGCGTTCGTCCTGGGCTGGCGCGGAGCGCTGGTCGTCGTGAGCCACGACCGCGAGTTCCTGGAACGGACCGTCACCGCCGTGTGCGAGATCGACGAGTTCACCCGGACCGCCACCGTGTACGAGGGCTCCTGGCACTCGTACACGGAGGAGCGCGAGAACGCGCGCCGCAACGCACAGAAGGCGTACGACGACTGGGCCGAGCAGCGCGACCGCCTGAAGGGCCACGCCCAGCGGCAGCGCGAGTGGGCCACGTCGGCGGGGCAGGACACCGGGCGGCGGGGTGCCGCCAAGGAGGGCGACAAGCACCTGCGGTTCCGCAACCAGCAGCGGGCCCAGGGCCTCGGCGCCAACGCCGCCAAGGCCGACCGCGCGGTCGACCGGATGGAGCGGAACGCCGTCGAGGAACCGCGTGAGGCGTGGGAGCTCCGGCTCTCCATCGCGCAGGCGCCGCGGTCCGGGGCGATCTCGGCCGCGCTGCGCGGCGCGGTGGTCTCGCGGGGGGACGTGACCCTCGGGCCGGTCGACCTCACCGTGGCGTGGGCCGACCGCGTGCGCATCACCGGCCCGAACGGCGCCGGGAAGACGACCCTGATCTCCGCGCTGCTGGGGCGGCTCCCGCTCGAGAGCGGGGAGGCGTACCTCGGCCCCGGCGTGGTCATCGGGGAGGTGGACCAGGGCCGGGGGCTGTTCGCGACCCCGGAGCCGGTGGCCGACGTGGTGCAGCGGGTCACCGGGCTCGAGCCGGTGGAGGTACGGACGCTGCTCGCGAAGTTCCGCATCAGGGGCGACGCGGCCCTGCGCCCCTCCGGCGCGCTGTCACCGGGGGAGCGCACCCGCGCGGGCCTGGCACTGCTCCAGGCCCGGGGCGTGAACCTGCTGGTGCTGGACGAGCCGACCAACCACCTCGACCTGCCCGCGATCGAGCAACTCGAGCAGGCGCTGGAGTCCTACACCGGGACGCTGCTGCTGGTCACCCACGACCGGCGGCTGGTGTCCGCGGTACAGGTCACCGGCGAGGTGGACGTGCGGGACCTCGCGGCCCGTTAGCGGTTCCGGCGCGTCCCGAACAGGATGTCGTCCCAGCTCGGCAGCTCCGGGCTGCGCGGGCCGCGGTCCTCCTCCTCGACGGCGCGTACCGACTCCTCGTGCATCGCCTCGACGCGGGCGGCGGTGTCCGGGCGGACGTCGCGCGCGAGGTCCGGGATCTCGCGCTGCGGGCGCTCGCGCTCCGGGCGCTCGTGCCGGGGCTCCTCGCGCTCCACGGCGGGCGCGGCCTCGGGCTGGGGCGTCGCGTGCTGCTCCGTCCGGCGGGGCCGCAGCACCGACAGCGACGGCACGACGGGGATCTCCATCGTGGGGTTGTCGCCGAGGTCGCGGTTCCGTCCCCACGGCGCGCCGGCCGGCGGGTGTGCGGGCGGGGGGTCGTCCTGGGCGAGGATCGTCGGTGGCTTCTCCGTCGACAGGTACTGGGCCATGTCGTCACCCGGGCTCACCACGGTCCGGGGCTTGTCCAGGTCCCAGTACGCGTGCGCGGTCGCCTTGCCGGACGGCCAGGAGGCCGTCACCCGCCAGGTGCCGTCGTCCTTGCGGTACGCGTCCCAGACCACCGTGTCGGTGTCGACGCCGTGGCCCGACAGCCGCGCGTCGACGACCGAGCCGAGCGCGGAGCCGTCCTCGGAGGTACGCAGGCGGGTGTGCCGCGCCATCTGCGCGACCGCGGCGCGCTCCTGGAGGACGGGCCCGGCGAAGCGGAGGACCTTGTCCATCGGGACGTTCGCCCGGCGAGCGACCTCCTCGGCCGACTCGCCGGACCGGATCTTCGCCTGGATGTCACGGGGCGAAAGCGCTGGTTCCATGTCGATGCTCAGCTGCCCTTGCGTGCCCGCGGTCTCCCGGCGAATCGCCGCGGTCACGGTCTCGTCGAGTGCCAATGTCAGGATGCGGCCGGCCTCGTCACGGAGTACGAGCGCCTGACCGTCCTCCGCGAGGGCGACGAAGCGTACCGGTCGCATCGTGTTCCTCCCGGTCGGACGACGAGCACTGTCGCACATCACGGTACGGCCCGTGTGCCCCGTTTCCCGGCAGGGCGCGCCGGGGCGTGGCGTGTCTCTGCGGGGTGGTGGACGGACGGCACCGGCCGCCGCCCGCCTCGCGAGCGCGAGACGGGCGGCGGTGGGTACTGCGGGGGTCTACGAGATCTGCTCGACCACGTGGTCGATCGCGCGGGTGAGCTTCTCGACGTCCGACGGCTCGATGGCCGGGAACATTCCGATCCGCAGCTGGTTGCGGCCCAGCTTGCGGTACGGCTCGGTGTCGACGATGCCGTTGGCCCGGAGGATCTTCGCGACCTTCGAGGCGTCGACGCTCTCGTCGAAGTCGATCGTGCCGACGACCGCGGAACGCTTCGCCGGGTCCGCCACGAACGGCGTCGCGTACGCGGACTTCTCGGCCCAGCCGTACAGGATCCCGGACGACTCGGCGGTCCGGGCGGTGCACCAGTCGAGGCCGCCCCGCTCGAGGTACCCCTCGGTCTGCTCCGCCATGAGGAAGATCGTGGCGAGCGCCGGGGTGTTGTACGTCTGCTCCTTGGTGGAGTTGTCCAGGGCCGTCGCGAGGTCGAGGAACGCGGGGATCCAGCGGCCGCTCGCCTTGATCTCGGCGATCCGGTCCAGCGCCGCGGGGCTCATGACGGCGACCCAGAGGCCGCCGTCGGAGGCGAAGACCTTCTGCGGCGCAAAGTAGTACACGTCGCTCTGCGTGATGTCGACCGGCAGCCCGCCGGCGCCAGAGGTCGCGTCGTGCAGCATCAGCGCGCCGGCGTCGGCGCCCTCGACGCGCCGCACGCCGACCGCGACGCCGGTGGACGTCTCGTTGTGCGGCGTGCCGTACACGTCCACGCCCGCCTCGGCCTCGAACTCCGGCGCGTCGCCCGGGTCGGACTTGCGCACGGTGGGCTCGCCGAGGAACGGGGCGTCCTTCGCGGCCTTCGCGAACTTCGACCCGAACTCACCGAAGGTCAGGAACTGCCCGCGGTCACGGATCAGGGAGAACGTGGCGGCGTCCCAGAACGCCGTCGTGCCGCCGTTGCCGAGGACGACCTCGTAGCCGTCCGGCACCGAGAACAGCTGGCGGATCCCGCGGCGCAGGCGCGCGACCTCGTTCCGCACGGTCGCCTGGCGGTGCGAGGTGCCGAGGTACGTCTGTGCGACGTCGGCCAGCCGCTGCACGGCCGCCGGGTCCACCTTCGACGGACCGCAGCCGAACCGTCCGTCTTCGGGCAGCAGCTCGGCGGGGATGGTGATGACGCTGTCGGTCACGGCGAGGCCTTCCTGGCGCGTACGAGGGCGGCTCCGATCCTGCCACCCGGTGCCCGCCCCGGTTGCAGCGCCCCGCCACCGCGCGGAGCCTGTCTGGTATGGCCAGGATCCTGATGGTGCTCTCGGGCAGTGACCACTGGACGCTCGCGGACGGGACGCGGCACCCGACCGGCTTCTGGGCGGAGGAGTTCGTGGCGCCGCACCGGACCTTCGTCGCGGCCGACCAGGAGCTCGAGATCGCCACCCCAGGGGGCGTCCGGCCCACCGTGGACGAGGCCAGCCTGCAGGGGGACGACGCCGAGGAGCTGCGGCGGTACCTCGCGTCGGTCGACGTCGAGCTCGACCGGCCGCTCGACCTCGGGGAGTGCGCCCGCCGCGCCGACAACTACGACGCGGCGTACCTCCCGGGCGGGCACGGCCCGATGGAGGACCTCCCGGACAACCCCGACCTGGGCCGCATCCTCACCGAGCTGTACGACTCCGGGCGCATCGTCGCGGCGATGTGCCACGGGCCCGCGGGGCTGCTCTCGGCGGTACGGCCGGACGGCGGGTGGGTGTTCGCGGGGCGGCGGATCACGGCGTTCACGAACGAGGAGGAGCGCCAGGTCGGGCTCGCCGAGAAAGCCCCGTGGCTGCTCGAGGACACGATCCGCGGCCGCGGTGCGCTGTTCCGGTCGGGGCCGCCGTGGGAGCCGTACGTCGTGACGAACGCGAACGTCGTCACCGGCCAGAACCCGGCCTCGTCCCAGCCGGCCGCGGACGCGACGCTCGCGGCGCTGCACGTCGGCACCGCATAGACGCCGAGACGGGCCCCCGTCCGGGGACCCCTCTCGTGTGCGTACCGCTCAGTCGTCCGCGATCGACTCCCAGCCGTCCACGTCCTCCGGCCGGCGCGGGCCGGGGCCCACGTACTCGGCGGACGGGCGGATCAGCTTGCCGAGCCGCTTCTGCTCCATGATGTGCGCGCTCCACCCGGCGGTCCGGGCGCAGGTGAACATCGACGTGAACATGTGCGCCGGTACCTCGGCGAAGTCCAGCACCACGGCCGACCAGAACTCCACGTTCGTGCGGAGCGGACGGTCGGGCTTGCGGGCGGTGAGCTCGGCGATCGCGGCCTTCTCGAGCGCCTCGGCGACCTCGTAGCGCGGCGAACCGAGCTCCTGGGCGGTGCGGCGGAGTACTCGGGCGCGGGGGTCCTCGGCGCGGTACACGCGGTGGCCGAAGCCCATCAGCCGCTCGCCGCGGTCCAGCGCGCTCTTGACCCACGCGGTGGCGTCGCCGGACTGCTCGACCTCGTCCAGCATCTTGAGCACCCGGGACGGCGCGCCGCCGTGCAGCGGGCCCGACAGCGCGCCGATCGCGGAGGACACGCTCGCGGCGGCGTCGGCACCGGTACCGGCGACCACGCGGGCGGTGAACGTCGAGGCGTTCATGCCGTGCTCGGCCGCGGAGGTGAAGTACGCGTCCACGGCCTTGACGTGCGCCGGGTCCGGCTCGCCGCGCCAGCGGATCATGAAGCGCTCGACGATCGTCCTCGCCCGGTCGATGTCCCGCTGCGGGACGGCCGGGAGGCCGATGCCGCGGGCGGACTGCGCGACGAACGACAGCGTGGTGACCGAGATGCGGGCGAGGTCCTCGCGGGCCTGCTCGTCCGAGATGTCGAGCATCTGGCCGAGGCCCCAGTACGGCGCCAGCATCGCGACCGCGGACTGGACGTCGACGCGGATGTCGCCGGAGTGCACCGGGATCGGGAACGGCTCCGCGGGCGGAAGGCCCGGGCCGAACCTCCCGTCGGTCAGCAGCGCCCACACGTTGCCGAACGACACGCGCCCGACGAGGTCCTCGATGTCCACACCGCGGTACCGGAGGGCGTTGCCTTCCTTGTCCGGCTCGGCGATCTCGGTCTCGAAGGCCTTCACGCCCTCGAGGCCAGGCTTGAATTCGGACATGTCGTCTGGCTCCCTGTCGTCCGCTGAGGCACAGCGAGCACATCTTGCACGCCCGCACCGGGCCGTGTGGAGGGAGGGTCCCCCCGAACCCGGGATGCGGTCCGCGCGGACGCTCGGCGAAGATGTCGGCGTGACCGTCGATCCCGCCAGCGCCGTCCGGATGGCCGGCATGCGCCGGTCGTACGCCGAGCACGGTCTGGACGAGGCGACCCTCGAGCCCACGTGGCTCGGCCAGTTCCACCGGTGGTTCGCCGACGCGCAGACCGCGGGCATGGTCGAGCCGAACGCGATGGTGTTCGCGACGGCCTCCCCGTCCGGCCGGCCGAGCGTGCGGACCGTGCTGTGCAAGGGGGTGGACGAGCGGGGCTTCCTGCTGTTCACCAACCTGGGGTCCCGCAAGGGCACCGAGGCCCTGGCGAACCCGCGGGCGTCGCTGCTCTTCCCGTGGCACCCGCTCGAGCGGCAGGTGATCGTGGAGGGGCGCGTGGAGCGTGTGGACGCCGCGGAGGCCGACGTGTACTGGGCGTCCCGGCCGTACGGGTCCCGGCTCGGCGGGGCCGCGAGCCCGCAGTCCCGGCCGATCCCGTCGCGCGCGGTGCTCGAGGAGGAGCGGGACCGGCTCGCCCGGGCGTACCCGGAGGCCGTGCCCCGCCCGGAGGGCTGGGGCGGGCTGCGGATCGTGCCGGAGAGCGTGGAGTTCTGGCAGGGCCGGAGCGACCGGCTGCACGACCGGCTCCGGTACCGCACCGAGGGCGGCGCGTGGACGGTGGAACGGCTCGCCCCGTGAGGGCACCCGACGAGGAGGCGGCCGGGGAGCTCACCGGCACCGACGCCGACCCCACCGCGCCGGCCGGGGACCAGCTCGCCCATGCGGCCGGTGCCGGGTCTGCCCCGACCGCCGCGCCGCCGCGGCGGACCCTGCTCGGGGCGCTGCGCCGCGCCGCCGTCGACGTCCGGCCGCTGCGCCACGCGGACTTCCGCCGGCTGTGGATGGGCAACGGCGTCTCGCTGATCGGCTTCCAGCTGACCGCCGTCGCCGTCCCGGTCCAGGTGTACTCGGTGACCCGGTCGTCGTTCTGGGTCGGCATGATCGGCATCGTCGGCCTCGTCCCGCTGATCGTGTTCGGGCTGTGGGGCGGGGCGATCGCCGACGCGGTGGACCGGCGCAAGCTGCTGCTGGTGTCGTCGGTGATGGTGTGGCTCTGCACGGTGGCGCTGTTCGTGCAGGCGCTGCTGCACCTGGACAACCTGCCGCTGATCCTGGTGCTCGTGGCGCTCCAGTCGGCCGGCTTCGCCGTGTCCTCCCCGACGCGCGGCGCGATCATCCCGCGCCTGCTGCCGCGCGAGCTGGTCCCCGCCGCGAACACCCTCAACTTCACCGCCTCCAACGTCGGCCTGGTCGCCGGCCCGCTGCTCGCGGGCGTCGTCATCGCGCGGTGGTCGTTCGCCGCGGCGTACGCGGTCGACGCGCTGCTCTTCGGCGTCGCGCTGTACGCCACGCTCCGGCTGCCCCCGCTGCCGCCGCTGGGGGAGACGTCCCGGCCGGGGCTGCGGTCGGTGGTCGACGGGCTCGCGTTCATCGCGACGCGGCCGGTGCTGCTGCTCTCGTTCGCGGTGGACATCGTCGCGATGGTGTTCGCGATGCCGCGTGCGCTGTTCCCCGAGGCCGCCGACGTCCGGTTCGGTGGGGGCGGGGACGCGGTGGGCTGGCTGTTCGCGGCGATCGCGATCGGGGCGGTCGTCGGCGGGGTGTTCTCCGGCTGGATCGGCCGGGTCCGGCGGCAGGGCGTCGCGCTGGTGACCGCGATCGTGGCGTGGGGCCTCGCCGTGGCCGCGGCGGGCCTGGTGCACGCGCTGTGGGCCGCCGTCGCGCTGCTCGCGGTCGCCGGGGCCGCGGACCTGGTCTCCGCGGTGTACCGGCAGACGATCCTCCAGGTGTACGCGCCGGACGAGATGCGCGGCCGGATGCAGGGAGTCTTCATCGTCGTCGTGGCGGGCGGGCCGCGGCTCGGCGACCTGCGCGCGGGCGCCACCGCGTCGGTGGCCGGCATGACCGCGTCCTGGGTCGGCGGCGGCCTCGCGTGCGCGGCGGTCGTGGTCGTGGTCGCGCTGGTGTTCCGGCAGCTCGTGAACTACGACGCGTCGGTCAGCCCAGCGCCCGCGCCACGACCCTGAGGTCGGCGACCAGCGCGGCGAACGCCTCCTCCTTCGTGTCCGGCGGCGTCCGCAGCACGGCGGAGGGGTGGGTGGTGATCAGCGCGTGCGTCGTGTGCACGGCGGCGTCCTCGCCGTTGGTCGGGATCTCGAACGGCAGGAGCTTGCCGCGGTCCTTCGTCACGCGGTACCTCCCGCCGAGCAGCTGCTTCATCGCGGTCGCGCCCAGCGCGACGACGACGTCCGGGTTGAGCAGCGCGAGCTCGGCGTTCAGCCACGGCTTGCACGCCGCGAGGTGCCGCGCCTCCGGAGTGGCGTGGATCCGCCGGGTCCCGGAGCCGCGGGTGAAGCGGAAGTGCTTCACCGCGTTCGTCACGTAGGTCAGCTCGCGCTCGATGCCGGCCTCGTCCAGCGCGCGGTCCAGCAGGCGTCCCGCGGGGCCGACGAACGGGTGGCCCTCGCGGTCCTCGACGTCGCCGGGCTGCTCCCCGACGAGCACCACCCGGGCGTCGGGCGGGCCCTCCCCGAACACGGTCTGCGTCGCGTTCTCGTACAGCTCGCACGCGGTGCAGCCGCGCGCGGCCTTCGCGAGGGTCGACAGGTCGGCGCTGGGCGGCAGGTGCCGGCTCGCATCCACGCCGGATATCCTGCCCCCTCGTGGGGTATTCGGCGTCTGGACAGCAATGGCGGATTTCGGCCGCGGGCCACGAGGCCACGGTCGTCGAGGTCGGGGGCGGCCTCCGGGAGTACGGCGTGGGCGGTGTGCCGCTGCTGTACGGATACGCCGAGGACGAGCCCGCGCCGAGCTCCGCGGGCGCCCAGCTGGTGCCGTGGCCGAACCGGATCCGCGACGGGCGGTACACGTTCCGCGGCACCGCGCGGCAGCTCCCGCTGACCGAGCCGAAGTTCCACAACGCGAGCCACGGCCTGGCGCGGTGGTCGCTGTGGCGGCCGACCGCCGTGTCGCCGGACTCCGTCACGCTGGCGTGCACGGTGCCGCCGCAGTCCGGGTACCCGTTCCGGCTGGACGCGTCCACCACGTACACCGTGTCGGCGCGCGGGCTCGAGGTGTCCCACGAGGTGACGAACACGGGCGTGGACGACGCGCCGTTCGGGTTCGGCGCGCACCCGTACCTGTACGTGCCCGGCACGGACACCGACGACCTCGTGCTGCACCTCCCGGGTGCCACCGACCGGGTGGTCACCGACGATCGCTGCCTGCCGGTGGGGCGCGAGGCCGTCGCCGGGACGCCGTACGACTTCTCCTCACCCCGTCGCATCGGGACGGTCGAACTGGACACCGCGTTCGCCGGAGTGGACGGTCCGGTCACGCTGTCCACTGCGGACGGGCGGGGCGTGGCCCTGTGGCGGGACGAGAGCTTTCCGTGGGTCCAGGTGTTCACCTCCGACGTGCTGGCGGAACCGCGCCGCCGCGCGTCGGTGGCCGTCGAGCCGATGACGTGCCCGGCGGACGCGTTCAACACGGGCGACGGCCTGCTGGTGCTCGCACCGGGGGAGAGCTGGCGGGGCCGCTGGGGGATCGGCCCCCTCGGCTGAGCCCGGGCACGCCGTCACACCGCGTCCGGTTCCGACGGCGCCGCGTGGCGTGGTCGGCGTACCGTGCCCGGCATCACGACTAGGCTCGACAGTCGAGGTGGCGCGGTGTCCGCCGCGGGGAGGGAGCACGGGGAGTGATCTTCAAGGCGGTGGGCGACGGCCGGCCCTACCCCGACCACGGCCTGACGGTGCGCCAGTGGGCCGACATCCCGCCCCGCCCGGTACGGCTGGACCAGCTCGTCACGACGAAGCGCGAGCTGGCCCTCGACCGCGCGCTCGCCGAGGACTCCACGTTCTACGGGGACCTGTTCCCCCACGTGGTGGAGTTCGAGAACACGCTGTACCTGGAGGACGGCCTCCACCGGGCGCTGCGGGCGGCGCTCCAGCAGCGGACGTCGATCCACGCCCGGGTGCTCATCCTGTAGCTACCGGAAGTCCGCCGGGTCGACCACGATCCACGTCGCCTCGGCGCGCGCGAGCAGGCCGCCGGCGTGGTCGAACAGAGCGCTGGACGTGTACGCCTTCCGGCCGTCGACACCGCGGTTCCGCCCCACCACGACGTACTCCCCGCCGGGCAGCGGTGTCGCCGAGACCTCCGCGGTCATCCGGCCCAGGACCATGGGCCGCCCCGGGACGAGGACCGACCAGCCGCCAGGGCAGTCCAGGGCCGCCCACACGATCGGCACCTCGGCGGGCTCCCGCGGCGTCCAGACGGTCGCCACCGTGCCGTCGCGGCCGGGAACCGGCCCCGCGAACAGCCGCAGGCCGTCCTCCCGCTCCGGCCCGCAGGTGAAGCAGCCCGGGAACGGGTGGTCGCTCAGCCCCGGGTACTCGGTCGTGGCCGCGACTGCGTACGGCACGGGCTCCGGCGCGGGGTCCGTGAAGTGCCCGACGGTCACCTCGGCGACCAGCTCCCCGCCCGCCTCGCACCGCAGCGTGTGCTCGTCGTCCGCGCGGACGTCGAGGGACGTGCGGAGCGGCGGGGGGCGGCGGAGCGTGACGGTGGCGACCGCGTGGCCGGTGCGGAGGCGCAGCGCCTCCGCGAGGAGGCCGGAGATGTACCCGCCGTTGGCGGACCGTGCGGGTCCCCGGTAGCGGGGCGCGACCGTGATGGACGACGTCATGGGCCCATCCTGCCGAACGGCCCGACCGGACGGCGGTCGCCGGGCCGGACGCCGGTCGCCGGGCCGCATGCCGGTCGCCGGGCCGCACGCCGGTCGCCGGGCCAGATGGCGGATGCCGGGCCGGACGCCGGTTGCCGGGCCGGGCCGGGCGCCGCACCTACTGCGACGGCGGCGGCGCGTCCGGCGGGCGTCCCACGAACGCTCCCCGCAGCTCGGAGAGCCAGTCCTCGACCGGCCGGGCGTCCTCGCCGGTCGCCTTGGTGACCTCGTCGGTCACGGTGTCGGCGCCGCCGCCCCGGATCCACTCGTACATCTCCACGAGCCCCTCGACGTCCCACGGGTCCATCCCGCTCGCCCGCAGGTCGGCGCGGAACTGCTCGACCGGGAGGTCGGCGTACTCCACCTCCCACGCGAACACCGCCGACATCCGCGCCGCCACGTCCGCGAAGGTCAGCGCCTCCGGGCCGGTCACGACGTACGTCCGGTCCTCGGGCTCCTCGGCGGTGAGCAGGTGCGCCGCGACGCCCGCCACGTCGCTCGTGGCCACCATGGCGACCCGGGCGTCGGCGGCGGGGCGGCGCAGGGCACCGGTCGTCCGGAGGACGTCGGCGTCGCCGAGGAGGTTCTCCATGTACATGTTGGGCGCGACGTACGCGGCGGGCAGGCCCGTCGCCTCGAGGTGCACGGCGATCTGCCGGTGGTTGCGCATGTACCGCACGGGGCAGTCCGGGTCCTGGAACCCGTCCGCCGCGAGCTTGACGACGTGCGGACGGTGCCCCGCGGCGACCACCGCGTCGAGGAAACCCACCTCGAGCTCGACCTGCTGCTCCCGCGCGGGGCTGAGCAGGAAGATCTGGTCGAACTGCCGCAGCACCTCCGCCTCCGGCGGGTCGTCCAGGCTGCCGACGAGGTACCGGACCCCGGTCGGGAGGTCCGCCGCCCGCGCCTCGATGCGTACCAGCGCGGTGGTGTCCGCGCCGGCATCGGCCAGGTCCTCGACGAGGTGGTAGCCGACGTGCCCGGTCGCTCCGGTCACCAGGATCATCGCGGCGCCTCCCGTGTCGGCTGCGCGGGATATACCCACGTCCGGCATCCTCGACACCGTGGACGGCGACCTTCGTGTGACGCCCGCGGTGGTGATCCCCGCCGCGGAGCTCCGCGAGCGCTTCTCCCGCTCGTCGGGCCCCGGCGGTCAGTCGGTCAACACGACCGACAGCCGGGTCGAGCTGTCGTTCGACGTCGCCCGCTCGCCCTCGGTGCCCGAGCCGATGCGCGAGCGGATGCTGCAGCGCCTCGAGGGACGGCTCGTGGACGGCGTGCTGACCGTCGTCGCGTCCGAGCAGCGGTCCCAGCTGCAGAACCGGCTGGCCGCCCGGGAGCGTCTCACCGACGCGCTGCGCCGCGCGGCCGCCCCTCCGCCGCGGGCGCGCCGCCCCACCCGGCCGAGCCGGGGTTCGCGAGAGCGGCGGCTCGCCGACAAGCGGCGGCGGTCGGAGGTCAAGCGGACCCGGCGAGGCGGCACGGACGACTGAGCCCGTCCGGGCCCTGGTACGTCCGGGCCCTGGTACGTCCGGGCCCTAGTACGTCCGGGCCAGCTCGCCGCGGCGGTGCGTGCGCGCCACGGTGCGGACGGACTCGGTGGGCTGTTCGGGGGCGGGGTCGTTGCCCCGGATGACGAGGAACGCGGTGAGCGCCGACAGCGCCGCCAGCACGCCGCCGACCAGGAGGAGGGCGGTGAGGCCGTTCGCCGAGGCGGTTTGCGCGATGTCGGTGAGCCAGTCCCGGGCGAGGGGCGGGGCCTGCTCCACGATCCGGACCCCGGCGCCGCTCCCGAGTGCGTTGACGATGTCGTGCACCGCCGGGTCCGGCAACGGGGCACCGGCGAGCCGGTCCGTCGCGGCCGACTCCGTCTGTCCTGTGTAGAGCGCGCCGAGCATCGCCACGCCGGCCGCCACGCCGATCTGCCGCAGCGTGCTCAGCGTGCCGGTCGCCATGCCGGCCTGGTACGACGGGACGGTCAGCGAGCCGTACGAGATGACCGCGGAGCTGACGCCCAGTCCGACGCCCGCGATGACGAACCCGGGGATCAACGTGGTCCACGTGAGCCGGCCGTTCACCATCGCCAGCAGCAGCATGCCCTCCGCGCCGAGCGCGAGGCTGCCGCCGAGCAGGATCCGCAGCGAGACCCGGTGGAACAGCACCGCGGCGCCGAGGGACGCCACGAACGACGCCACGGTCAGCGGCAGGAAGCGGACGCCGGTCTGGAAGGGTGAGTACGACAGGGTGTTCTGCATGTACAGCGCGAGGTAGCTGGTGCTCGCGATGAGCGTCGCCGAGATGGCGACCGCGCCGAACCCGATCGCGCTGAACGCCGGCAGCCGGAACAGCCGCATCTCGAGCATCGGCTCGCGCCGCCGCAGCTCCCACGGCACGAACCCGCCGAGCATCGAGGCCGCCAGCACGAACAGGCACACGATCAGCGGTGAGGTCCACCCGTCGTCGTTGCCGCGGATCAGCGCGAGCACGAGCGCGACGAGGCCACCCGTCAGCAGGAACGCGCCGCCCCAGTCGGCCTGCCGCGGGTTGGGGCTCCGCGACTCGGCGAGCCGTACGAGCGCCGCGCCGAGGGCGAACACGCCGACCGGCACGTTGACCAGGAAGATCCAGCGCCAGCCCGGGCCGTCCACGAGCAGGCCGCCGAGCAGCGGCCCGACGGCGGTCGCCGCGGACAGCGTCGCCCCGTACGCGCCGACCGCCACCGCTCGCTTCTTCGACTCGGGGAACGCGGCGCCGATCAGCGGCAGTCCCACGCCGAGGAGCATCGCGCCGCCGGCGCCCTGCACCGCGCGGGCGAGGTCGAGTTCCAGCGCCGTCCCGGACAGGGCGCACGCCAGCGAGCCGAGCGTGAACAGCCCCATGCCCCACAGGAACACGCGCCTCCGCCCGATGCGGTCGCCGACCGTGGCGGCGGTCAGCAGCAGGCCGGCGAGCGGCAGCGTGTACGCGTCGACCACCCACTGCAGGTCCGACAGCGTGGCGTCGAGGTCGCGCTGGATGTCGGCGAGAGCGACGGCGACGATCGTCATGTCGAGCACGAGCATGAACAACGCGACGAGGACCAGACCGAGGGTCCATCCGGGCGTACGACGAGAACGACGTGCGGGCACTGGTTTCCTCCACGGCACCGGGAAGGGCCGACGTCCCGGAGCGCGAAAGATGTACGCCGCGCGGCCCGGTGCTGTCAATGACACCCGCGTGTCGATCCACAGTGGACGGGCCGTTTCGTGGCGGAGGGTCATCGGACGCTGGCGCTGTGTCGAGACCGTCCACAGACGACCATGCGCTTTCGGGTCAGGTGAACCGGAACGCGGATCGCGGCGAACGGTGGGTTGCGCGTCCTGTTCCCGAACCCCTGGAGGCACCCATGAGCACCACCGAAACCGACCGAGACACCATGTCGCCGAACAAGCTCCTCGGCCTGGTGTTCGGGGCGGTGTACCTGCTCGTCGGCCTGGCCGGCTTCGCCGTCACGGGCGGCGTCGGGTTCGCCGCGACCGACGGCAACCCGCTGATCGTGTTCGAGGTCAACCCGCTGCACAACATCGTCCACCTGCTGGTCGGCGGGCTCCTCCTCGGCGGGGCGCTGCGCGGGCCGAAGACCGCGAAGGCGGTGAACACGCTCGTCGGCGGCGTGTACCTGCTCGTCGGCCTGGTCGGGCTGTTCCTCGTCGGCACGGCGGCGAACCTGCTCGCCCTCAACGGCGCGGACAACGTCCTGCACTTCGCGAGCGCCGTCCTGCTGCTCGGCGTCGGGCTGTCGCAGGACAAGGTCCCGGCGCGTCGGGCGGCCTGAGCATGGCCCACGCCACGCCCGCGGCGTCCCGCGGCACTCCGGCGGCGTCCCGCGGCACTTCCGCGGCGTCCCACGGCGCGGACGTGGCCCGGTGCTGGGCGGGGTTCGCCTCGCTCGGCGCCGGGCTCGTCCACGCCGCCGTCGTCGGGGAACACCCCGCCGTCGAGGCCGTGTTCTTCGCCGTCCTGGCCGCCGGTCAGCTCGGCTGGGGCGTGGCGGCCCTCGCCCGCGACCGGGCACCCGTCCCGCGGTGGGTGGCCGGCGCGACCGTCGCGGTCATCGCGCTGTGGGTGCTGAGCCGGACGGTGGGTCTGGGCGCGGTGGATCTCGGTGCGGCGGGTCTCGGCGCCGTGGAGTCGGTCGGGGCCGCCGACCTCGGCGCGGCCGTGCTCGAGGTCCTGGTGCTCGTGTCCCTGGCGTCGGCGCGGTGGGGTGCGCTCCGCGCGCGGCGCGCGTCGGCGCCCGTCCTGCTCGGCGGTCTCGCGGCCGGGGCGCTGCTGGTGGGCGCCGTGACGACCCCGGCGCTCGCCGGTACCACCGCGGGCGCGCACGCGATGCCGCACGGGCACCACGCGAGCATGTCGCACGGGATCGGCTAGACCCGCTCGGCCGCGCGGATCGCCCCCACCATCGCGGTCATCACCTCGGTGGGGGCGGCGTGGCGCAGCCGGGTGAACTCGTACCGCTCCTCGTGGCGGGCGTGCATCAGGACCCGGAGTCGCAGCTCCCGCAGGGCCGCGTCGAAGCCCTCGGCGCCCGGGCCGACGTCGACCAGCGCGTTCAGCAGCTCGCTCGCCTCCTCCTCCTCGGCGAGCCGGGTGGCGACGAGCCCCTCCGCGTCGTCGACGCGGTCGCGGGCCGCCGGATGGACGACGGCCTGCTCGGCGGCCTCGTGCACCCGCAGCGTCCGGACCAGCTCGGTGAAGCGTTCCTGCCGGGTCGGCCCGGTCGCCGCGAGCGTCTCCCGGAACAGGTCCTCGACGAGCGCGTGCTGCGCGAGCAGCACGTCGACGGCGTCAGCCACGGCGGGCCTCCGCGGGGTCGCGCAGGTCGACGACGGGGTGCGGTCCCTCGGTCTCGTGGCGGTACTCGTCGCCGAACATCTCCCGGTGCATCGCGATCACCCGCTCGCTCGGCGGCTCCTCGCCGCCGTGCACCTGCTCCTGCATCCACCGGAACCGCTCGTGGGCCTCACGGACGAATCCCGCGCCCAGCGTGGTGAGGTCGAGCTGCGTGGCCAACAGCGTGCGGAGGTACTCCTTGTTGGGCTCGAACTTGATCGGCTCGGGGAGCCCGTCGCTGCCGACGAGCTCCTCCGGCTCCTTGCCCTGGAACCGCCGGAGCAGGTCGCATGCCCTCTGCAGGTGCGCGAGCTCCATGTTCAGGTGCAGGTCCCAGATCGTCCTGACGCGAGGGTGGGTCTCCTGCTGGAGGAACGAGTAGTAGAGGTAGCACTCGTTGTACTCGTGCAGGACGAGGCGCTCCCACCACGTCTCCTGCGGGTCGCACAGCGACTCGTAGTGGGTCACGTGCTCCTGCTCGATCAGGCTGATCTCCTGGTACAGCTGGCGTGCGATCGGTTCCATGTACTGCGGGCCGACGTTCATGTAGTAGTTCATGACCTGCTGCTCGGCGGCCACGATCGTCAGTACGTGCAGTTTGGACAGTGGGGTCGCGAGTTCCTTGTCGTACGACGCGCGGACGTTGTCGTACGGGTGCCGATGCTCCACCTTGGTCGGACGTCCGGGCATCACCTCGGTGAGCGCGTCGACGACCTTCTCGGCCTTGCGGCGCTCGACCATCTCGTAGAGGTTGGCGTACCGGTACAGGTGGTCGAAGTCCTCGAGGACCCCGAACTCGTACGCCTGCCGGAGGTACGGATCCGGCTCGGTGCGGGCGATCCACGCGGTCAGGTCGACGGCGTTCTGCTCGTACCCGAGCGTCGTCTCGAGGACGCTGTTGATGCCGGGGAGCAGCCAGTTGACCACACGTTGCTGCTGGTTCTCGACGTAGCGCACGAGGGCCAGTTGGCGGCGGACCTCGTCGTCGGGGCAGAACCGGGCCATCTGGTGGCCGAACAGGATCGCCTCCACCTCGATGCCGTTGAGGGCGATGATCCGGGTCCGGGTGTACGGGTCGACCAGCTCGGGGTCGATCGGGACGACGTCCAGCTCGCGCCAGTTCCGGATCTGGTCGTCGAGGGGGATGCCGGCGTGCTCGAGCGGATTGAACATCGTTCCTCCTCCGGGTCGCGGCCTCCCGGCGTTACCCGGCGGTGTCACGGCTAATCCGTTTCGCCGGGATCCGGTCGGGTAGCGGGGCGATCATGGCTACCGACGTAGTGACCCTGATCCAGGAAGACCACAGGCTCCTCGAGGGCCTCTTCGCGGCGCTGCAGGCCGGTGAGGGCGACCGGCGCGCGGTCGTGGACGAGGTGGCGGCGCGGCTGAACGCGCACTCCCGCGCCGAGGAGCGGGAGGTGTACCCGGCGATCACGAAGGCCGATCCCGGCGAGAACGAGGAGGTCGACCACGGGTACTCCGAGCACCGGGAGGCCGAGCACCTCCTGGAGAAGGTGCGGAACCTGGTCGAGTCCGAGCACTTCGAGCAGGCGCTGACCGAGTTCGTCGACGCGGTGACGCACCACGTCGAGGAGGAGGAGAGCGAGATCCTGCCGGCGCTGCGGAAGGCGGTCGACGCGAAGACGCTCCGGCAGCTCGGGGATGCGTTCGCGGCGGCCCGCGCCCGGGAGCTGGAGAAGGCGGGCCTCGCTGCCGGGGTGTCCGCCGCGGACGCCCCGGCGGACGACCTCGGGGATGCGACGCGTGACGAGCTGTACGAGAAGGCCAAGGAGGCCGACATCCCGGGTCGGTCGGGAATGAAGAAGGACGAGCTGGCGGAGGCGCTACGCGAACAAGAGTGAGGTGCGAGGACCGGGTGAGCCCATGTCCGGCGAGACCGAGCCCGACTCGGGATCGCGGAGGACCGCCACTCTCCTGAATTCAGCCCAGACCGTAGGCCGCGAGACGGTCATCGAGCTGTTTCACCGTCGGCCGCTGGCTCCACGGCTCCATCTCGGCGCGCGTCGCACGGAGGTCTCGAGCCAGACGCGGCGACCGGTTTTGCATGGCGAGTTCGGCCACTTCGGCTGTGACGGTGGCTCCTTCGTCGGCTTCCCCAGCGGCGAGATATGCCTTGGCGAGGCAGAGCTTGGCCACCGCGAGATCCCGGGTAAAGGTCACGTCCACGGATGCGAGCGCCTGCCGGGTGATGGTGAGTGTCTTCTGCGGCTGGTCCAGCTGGAGATGACACTTGCTCTTGTGGTAGGTCAGCATCTCGTCGTCGTAGAAGTAGACCAGCGAGTCCGCTGACGTGTCCCCGTGTACGTCAGCGAGGTGTTCTTCCGCCCGGTCGAGGGCTCGCAGGCAAGCATCGGCTTGGCGATCTGCTGCGTAGACCAGTGCCGATCGCCCCTCCACGTAGGCGCGTAGACGGATGTCGCCGGTCTGCGCGGTCAGGCGCTGCGCGGCGGCGGTCAGATCGACGGCCAGCGGACGCTTCCCGCGCCACTCGGCGACCCGGCTCATGCCCGAGAGCGCGTAGACGCTCAGGTCGCTGTCGCCGACCTGGTGCGCCGCGTCCCGGGCCGCCTGGTAGTGGTGCCAGGCACTCCTGAAGTCGTTGAGGTCGAAGTACAGCCATCCTGCGGTGCTGGACAGGTTGCTGTACGTCGAGAGCAGTTGAGGGAGTAGCCGCTGCGAACAGCCGGCGAGCAAGAGCCTGGCGACGCTGCGCTGGGCGAGGACCGTGTCGAGCGCAGCTTGCGGCCCGAGAGCGTCGTCCAATCGCCGGGCCGCGGACAGGACGGCCTCGATGTGTGCGATGGCGTCTACGTCGAGGTGATGGACACCCGCGACGACACGATCCAACCGCACGAGCTCATCGGCATCCAGGCCGTCGACCGGCGACGCTACGGCGGCCGCGGTAGCTGCCCAACCCAGCGCCCCGAGGAAGTCGCGGCGGTCCATGGCCTCAGCCCAACTCCGTAGGCAGCGGGTGAGCTGCTCGTAGGAGGCGTGTCCGAGCTGCCACGATAGCTCTCGGGCGATGAATTGCACGACTTCCGAGGAGTCGAGAGGCACCGTCCCGAGTCGCTCGGAAAGCGACGTGGCCAGAGTGACGGCTGCGCCATTCACCGACAGTTCTATCGGCAGTACCGGGAGCTGGTGCCTCACTGCTTCGACAGCAGCGATGAGCTGGGTGCCTGTTCCATCACCTTCCCGAGGCCCACGGTCTGCATCGCCGGTGTGTGATGCTGTTGCCTGCGGATCGT
>DASWRY010000043.1:0-3816 GCA_036402915.1 Mycobacteriales bacterium | reverse complement strand
GATCTGGGCTCGGCCGTCCCGGCGCACCGGTGCCCGCGCGGCGTGCCGGCGCGCCGGGCCACGCGTGCCACTGCCGCCGTCGAGCGGCGCGGCCGGATCACCGTCCCGCAGGACGACCTCGCTCACCGGAGCGGAGGAGCGGTGCCGTGTTCGGTCGGCGACCCGCCGACATGGCATGTCCGCCGTCGGGGCGGCCGGGCTACCGCAGCAGCCGTCCGTCTCGGCGCACGAGGTGGTGACCCGGATTGCCCGGCCGGACGCTGTCCGACGGCCGCGGGCCACCGGTGCCGCCGCGCTCGGACGTCCGTGCGCACGCCGGAAGGCCCGGCTGGTCGCCTCCGGCAGGCGGCCGGCTCAGACGCCCGCTGTCTGCTCGCTGGACCGCGCCGCGCCGTCGGTCCCCGCGGCCTCACGGCGCTGCCTCCGGACGTCCAGGACGATGAGCAAGACGTACCCGCCGACGGCGATCACGGCGAAGGTGAACCACTGGTACGCGTACGACTCGTGGTTCCCCTCGCTCAGCGTCCCCTGGGGGACCGCCGCGGGTGCGGGTTGCGGCTGCGCGGGCGTCTGGTCGACGAGCTCCACGTACGCGTCGTACGTCGGCACGCCCACCCGGGACGCCAGCTCGGTCGGCACGATCCGCGTGACCGACAGGAAGCGGCCGACCTGCGCGGCGCGGGACGACCCGGCGCCGGTCTCGGGCACCCGTACCCGCCCGACGACCGTGACCTCACCCGGCGCGACCGGCGGGACCGGCGGCTCACCGTCGGCGCGCTGTGCGGCGGGCACCCAGCCGCGGACGACCAGCAGCGCCTTGCCGTTGCCGGTGATCAGCGGGGTGAGGACGAAGACGCCGTTCACGTCGGTGATCTGGCGGCCCCGCACGACGACCTCGTGCGCGGTGTCGTACCGCCCGGTCGCGGTCACCCGCTGGTACTCCAGCTCGGGCGACGGCGGACGGTCGGTCCGCAACACCGAGTCGGCGGGGGAAACCTGCGCGGAACGGCTCGCGAGGATGCGCGCGTTCTCCGTGCGGACGCCCTCGAGGCGCCGGAGCTGCCAGAACCCGAGGGACACGAACGACACGGCGAGGATCGCGACGACGATGCCGAAGATGATCCACTTCGGTCGGCGCAGGAACGACAGCACCTCTCGACGGTACGCCCCGCCCGCACGCCCGCGGCGTACCGGGTGACCAGGCTCCCACCGCGCGTCCTTTGACTCCCGCCGCGACGTGGGGAAACATGGCGGCCAGGAACGGCAGCGGAGGAAGTCCGGTGAGAATCCGGCGCGGTCCCGCCACTGTCACCGGGGAGCAGACCCCCAACCATGGTCACTGCCGCGCGAGCGGTGGGAAGGCCGGGGGCGAGCGACGATCCGGGAGCCAGGACACTCCGGCCGATCCGCTCCGCCGACGCGGGCGTGGACACCCGTGGGAAGGAAACGTGCTGATGCTGTGCCGTACGCACTCCCGGGTGGGCCGATGACGCCGTACCCGTTCAGCGCCGTCGTCGGGCACGACGACCTGCGCCTCGCGCTCCTGCTCAATGCCGTCTCGCCCGCCGTGGGCGGTGTCCTCGTGCGCGGGGAGAAGGGCACGGCCAAGTCCACGGTGGTACGCGCCCTCGCCGGGCTGCTGCCGCCGGTCGGCGTCGTCGCGGGCTGCCGTTTCTCGTGTGACCCCGCCGCCCCGGACCCGGGCTGCCCCGACGGTCCCCACGAGCCGGGCATCGCGGGCGAGATCCGGCCCGCGCGGCTGGTCGAGCTGCCGGTCGGCGCATCCGAGGACCGCCTCGTCGGCTCCCTGGACCTCGAGCGGGCGCTGACCGAGGGCGTCAAGGCGTACGAGCCGGGCCTGCTGGCCGCCGCCCACCGCGGCGTGCTCTACGTGGACGAGGTGAACCTCCTCCACGACCACCTCGTGGACCTGCTGCTCGACGCCGCCGCGATGGGCCGCGCGCACGTCGAGCGCGAGGGGGTGTCGGTGGCGCACGCGTCCCGCTTCCTCCTCGTCGGCACGATGAACCCGGAGGAGGGGGAGCTGCGCCCGCAGCTGCTCGACCGGTTCGGCCTCACCGTCGAGGTCCGTGCGTCCCGCGAGCCGGAGGTCCGGGCCGAGGTCGTCCGCCGCCGCCTCGCGTACGAGGCGGACCCGGAGGCGTTCGCGTCGCGCTGGGCGGACGAGGACACCGCCCTCGCCGCGCGGATCGCCGCCGCGCGCCGCCGCCTCCCGGGCGTGGTGCTCACGGATGCGGCGCTGCGGCAGGTGGCGCACGTGTGCGCGGCCTTCGACGTCGACGGCATGCGCGCGGACCTCGTGACCGCGCGGGCCGCGATCGCGCTCGCCGCCTGGCACGGCCGGGACGAGGTCCTCGCCGAGGACGTCCGTACCGCCGCGACACTCGCGCTGCCGCACCGCCGGCGCCGCAACCCGTTCGACGCCCCGGGGCTGGACGAGGAGGCCCTCGACCAGGCGCTGGACGACGCGGCGGACGGACCGGACGACGACCCGCCCCCCTCCGGTGGCGGGGCGCCCGAGCCGGAGGGTCCCGGGGACGCGGCAGGGGAGAGCCCGGCGTGTGCACCCGCGGGCGACCGGGAGGGTGCCGACGAGCAGACACCCGCGCGGCCGCAGGGTGGCTCCGGCGAGCAGACGGCGTCCGCGGGCGAGCCGTACCGCACGAAGCTCTTCACGGTTCCGGGCCTCGGCACCGGCGCGGCGGGACGCCGTTCGCGCGCCGAGACCGGCCGGGGGCGTACCACCCGCTCCGAGCGTCCCCGCGGCCCGGTCGGGGCCGTCCACCTGCCCGCGACCCTGCTCGCCGCGGCGCCGCACCAGCGTGCCCGCGGGCGCACGGGTGCCGGCCTCGTGCTCCGCCGCGACGACCTGCGCACGGCGGTCCGCGAGGGGCGGGAGGGAAACCTGGTGCTGTTCGTCGTCGACGCCAGCGGCTCGATGGCCGCGCGGCAGCGGATGGGCGCCGTCAAGGGCGCCGTGCTGTCGCTGCTGCTCGACGCGTACCAGCGGCGGGACAAGGTCGGGCTCGTGACGTTCCGCGGGAGCGGCGCCGAGCTGGCCCTGCCGCCGACGTCCAGCGTCGAGGCGGCCGCCGCCCGCCTGCGGACGCTGCCCACCGGGGGCCGCACGCCGCTCGCCGAGGGACTGTTGCGCGCCGCGGAGACGCTCCGCGTCGAACGGGTCCGCGACCCGCGCCGCCGCCCGCTCGTGCTGGTCGTGACCGACGGCCGGGCCACCGGGGGCCCGGACGCCCTCGCGAGGGCGTCCGCCGCGGCCCGGCTGCTGGACGGCGTCGCCTCGGTGGTCGTGGACTGCGAGTCCGGGCCGGTGCGCCTGGGCCTTGCCGCGAGGCTGGCCGCCGACCTCGGCGGTGAGTGTGTCCGCCTGGACGAGCTGTCCGCGGACGGGCTCGCCGGCCTCGTCCGCGACGCGCGGAGGGCCGCCTGATGCCCCAGGGACAGCCGGCCGCCGTACCCGAAGACGGCCTCACCACCCGCCAGCGGCGCAACCGTCCACTCGTCATCGTCCACACCGGAGAGATGAAGGGGAAGTCGACGGCCGCGTTCGGCCTCGCGTTGCGCGGCTGGAACCAGGGCTGGTCGATCGGCGTCTTCCAGTTCGTCAAGAGTGCCAAGTGGAAGGTCGGCGAGGAAGCGGCGTTCCGCGCCCTCGGCCGGGTCCACGACGAGACCGGCGAGGGCGGGCCGGTCGAGTGGCACAAGATGGGCGAGGGCTGGTCCTGGACCCGTAAGCAGGGGACCGAGGACGACCACGCCGCCGCGGCGCTGGAGGGC
>DASWRY010000042.1:0-2316 GCA_036402915.1 Mycobacteriales bacterium | reverse complement strand
GAAGGGGGCGCTCGCGGACCAGCTCGCGCCGCTGCTGACGCCCGCCGAGATCGAGGCGCTCCGCGAGCGGGTCGCCGGACTGCTGCGCACCGGCCTGCACCCGGTCCCCTCCGGCGACTGGCCGGCCGTCCCCTGGCCTCCGATATAGGCCCCGATCCGGACCCCGGTCCAGGCACTGGTGCGAAGATCAACCCAGTCCGGTTAGAGTCATCGTTATGTATGCCTGGCCCGCCACCGACGTCCCCGCACTCCCCGGCCAGGGGAGTCCCCTGCGTATCTTCGACACCTCCGCAGGCGCCGTGCGGACCACCGAGCCGGGCCCCACCGCCCGCCTCTACGTGTGCGGCATCACCCCCTACGACGCCACCCACCTCGGGCACGCGGCCACCTACCTGGCGTTCGACCTGGTGAACCGGCTGTGGCGGGACGCCGGCCACGACGTGCACTACGTGCAGAACGTCACCGACATCGACGACCCGCTCCTCGAGCGCGCCGAGCGCGACCACGAGGACTGGGTGGTGCTCGGGATGCGCGAGACCGCCCTGTTCCGCGAGGACATGGAGGCGCTCCGGGTCCTGCCGCCGCAGCACTACATCGGCGCCGTGGAGTCGGTCGGAGAGGTCGTCGAGATGGTGGAGAAGCTCCTCGCGGGCGGCTCCGCGTACATGCTCGAGGACGGGACCGGGGACGTGTACTTCGACACGGCCAAGGCGCCGCGGTTCGGGTACGAGTCGCGGTACAGCCCCGAGGAGATGCTGCACTACTTCGCCGAGCGCGGCGGTGACCCCGAGCGCGCGGGGAAGCGACAGCCGCTGGACCCGGTGCTCTGGCGGGGCGCCCGCGAGGGAGAGCCGTCGTGGGACGGCGGGCTCGGCCCGGGACGGCCCGGCTGGCACATCGAGTGCACCGCGATCGCGCTGAACCGGCTCGGCTCCTCGTTCGACGTGCAGGGCGGGGGGAGCGACCTCCGGTTCCCGCACCACGAGATGTCCGCGGCACACGGGGAGACCCTCACCGGGGAGTGGCCGTTCGCGCGCCACTACGCGCACGCCGGGATGATCGGTCTCGACGGCGAGAAGATGTCCAAGTCCCGTGGCAACCTCGTGTTCGTGTCCCGGCTGCGGGGCGACGGCGTGGACCCCGCCGCGATCCGGCTCGCGCTGCAGGCCGGCCACTACCGGGACGACCGCGCGTGGACGGCGGACCTGCTGACCGCCGCGGAGGAGCGGCTGGACCGCTGGCGCCGCGCCGCGTCCCGGCCGGCCGGCCCCGACGCGCGGCCGATGCTGGAGCGGGTCCGCGAGCGGCTCACGGACGACCTCGACACGCCCGCGGCGCTCGCCGCGGTGGACCGGTGGGCGCACGAGGCGCTGACGGCCGGCGGCGACGACGCGGCCGCCCCGGCGCTGGTGCGCGACACGGTGGACGCGCTGCTGGGCGTGCGCCTCTGACGGTCGTACGATCCGGGCATACCGGACGAGCCGGGCGGTGACCCTCGGGGGGCCACGGTGGGGCGGACGCACGGAGACCCGCGCCGGTACGTCCCGGCCCTCGACGGGGTGCGGGCACTCGCGGTGGTCGCGGTGCTGCTGTTCCACGGTGGCGTGGCGGCGGCCCGCGGCGGCTTCCTCGGTGTGGACGCGTTCTTCGTCCTCTCCGGGTACCTGATCACGTCGCTGCTGCTGGCCGAGCACGCCCGGACCGGGACGATCGCGCTCACCGCCTTCTGGGGCCGGCGCGCCCGGCGGCTGCTGCCCGCGCTGCTCGTGCTCGTGGCGTTCACCGCGGTGGCCGGCCACGCCACCCTCGCCCCGGACGAGCTGGCGCGGCTGCGGGGCGACGCGCTCGCCGCCCTGCTGTACGTGGCCAACTGGCGGATGATCGCCCACGGCACCGGCTACTTCGACACGACCGCGGCGCCCTCGCTCCTCCAGCACACCTGGTCGCTCGCGATCGAGGAGCAGTTCTACCTGCTGTGGCCGCTGGTCCTGCTCCTCGTCCTGGGCGGCCGCCGGCGCCCGCTGCCCGCGCTGTGCCTGGCCGGGATCGGCCTCTCCGCCGTCGCCGCCGCCGTGCTCGGCGCGCCCGGTCACGACGTCGGCCGCGCGTACTACGGGACCGACACGCGTGCCGCGAGCCTGCTCATCGGCGCTCTTCTCGCGGCGGCCCTCGCGCGGCGGCCGTCCCACGCCAGGCCGTCCCGCGCGCTGGTGGGCGGGCTCGCGGTGCTCGGCGCGGCGTACACGGCGTGGGCCTGGACGCACCTCACCGGCGCGTCCCCGTGGCTGTACCGCGGTGGGCTGCTCGCCGGGGCCG
>DASWRY010000041.1:0-3254 GCA_036402915.1 Mycobacteriales bacterium | reverse complement strand
CGATCGCCGGCGTCGACGCGGTCGTGGCCGTACGGGTCCCCGCGGGCTTCGACCCCGACACGGCCCGCGCGGCCGTCGCCGCGCTGATCGAGCAGGTCGGGCCGGACGTCGTCCTGCTGGTCCACTCGATCCGGTCCGCGTCCTTCGCGGCGGGACTGGCGGCCGAGGCCGGGCTGGGCTTCGTCGCGGACGTCGTGCAGTTGCGCCGCGAGGACGACGCCGTGGTGGCCGTCAAGCCGGTGTACGGCGGCAAGGTGATGGCCGAGCTCGACTTCCCTGGCCGCGACCGCGTGCTCGTGCTGGTCCGCTCGAACGTGTGGGAGGCCGCGGGCGACGCGGCCGCCGCCCCGGCCGTCACCGAGCTCGACCTGCCGGCCGCCGAGCGGCGCGTGCGGCACGTCGAGTACCGCGTGCCGGAGTCCGGTGTGGACCTCAAGCGTGCGGACGTCGTGCTCGCAGTCGGCCGCGGTGTCGGCGCGCAGGAGAACATCGGCGTGTTCGCCGAGCTGGCCGAGCAGCTGGGCGCCGTCCTCGGCGCCTCCCGGCCGCTGGTGGACGCCGGCTGGCTCCCGCCCGCGCACCAGGTCGGCCAGACCGGGGTGACGGTCAAGCCCAAGGTGTACGTGGCGTTCGGCATCTCCGGCGCGATCCAGCACCTCGCCGGGATGCAGTCGTCCAAGACGATCATCGCGGTCAACACGGACGAGGCCGCGCCGATCTTCAACGTCGCGGACGTCGGCGCCGTCGCGGACATCAACGAGGTGGCCGAGCAGATGATGCTGCTGTTGTCGGCCCCGGGCACCTCGTGACCGAGGCCGGCTCCGTAGAGCTCGACGCCCTGCGGGACTGGGCCACGGGGGTGCTGGCCAAGGCGGGTCTGTCCGAGGCGGACGCCCGCCCGGTGGCCGACAGCCTCGCGTTCGCCGAGGCGCGGGGCGTGGCGACGCACGGCTTCCTCCGGCTGCCGACCTATGTGGAGCGGATCCGCGCGGGCGGCATCAGCGCCACCGCGGAGGTCCGGGTGGTGGCCGACCACGGTGCGCTCGTCGTCGTCGACGCCGACCACGGACCGGGCGCGAGCACCGGCCTGGTCGGCGCCGACCTGGCGATCGCACGGGCCCGGGAGTACGGCGTCGGGTGCGTGATCGCCCGCAACGCCAACCACTTCGGGGCCTCGGCCTTCTTCACGAACCGCATCGCCGACGCGGACCTGCTCGGGCTCGCGATCTGCAACACCGAGGCCGTGATGTCCGCGCCGTTCGGCGGGAAGCCCGTGCTCGGCACCAACCCGATCGCCGTCGCGGTCCCGATGCCGGAGGACAGCCGGCCGCAGCTGGACATGGCCACCACCACCGTGAGCCAGGGCCGGCTGATCATGGCCGAGCAGGCGGGGGAGTCGATCCCGCTCGGCTGGGCCGTGGACGAGGCGGGGCAGCCCACCACGTCGGCGGCCGAGGGCCTCCGCGGGGCGCTGCTGCCCGCCGGCGGGCCGAAGGGGTTCGGGCTCGCCTTCGCCGTCGACGCGCTGCTCGCGCTCGGCGGCGCGGAGGTCAGTCCGGCGGTGTCGGCCCTGAACGGCGACAGCGCCACCCACCAGCGGCTGGGACACCTGTTCTTGGCCCTCCGGGCCGACGGCGCAGAGGGGCTCCACGCGTACCAGGCGCGAATCACCCAGCTCGTCGATGCGATCCACGCCAGCGGGCTCGAGGGGCCGCCACCCCTGGTGCCCGGCGAGCCCGAGCTGGACCGGGTCCGTGCCGGCGAGGGCCAGGTTCAGCTCCGCGACGGGCTGATGGACGCGCTGCGCCCGCTCGCCGCCTCCAGCGGGCTGCCCCTGCCCGTCGCTCCGTCCTCCTACCTCTAAGGGAACGCCGCATGGCCAAGATCGAGTCCGTCCGCACCGACTTCTACCGAGTACCGCTGGACACCGTGCTGAGCGACAGCACGCACGGGTCCATTCCGCACTTCGAGCTCGTGACCGTCCGGATCACCGACTCGGACGGCGCCGAGGGGATGGGCTACACGTACGCGGTCAACTCCGGCGCGCCCGCGTTCAAGGTGCTGATCGACGGCTACCTCGCTCCGGTGATCGTGGGCAAGGACGCCGACCTCGTCGAGAAGCTGTGGCAGGACATGTGGTGGGCGGTCCACTACTCCGGCCGCGGTGGCCACGCCACGTCCGCGATCTCCGCCGTCGACATCGCGCTGTGGGACCTCAAGGGGCGGCGTGCCGAGCAGCCGCTGTGGCGGCTCTTCGGCGGCTACGACCCGCGGGTGCCGGTGTACGCCGGGGGCATCGACATCGACTTCACGATCGAGGAGCTGCTGGCGCAGGCCGACCGGTTCCAGGCCGAGGGCTTCCGCGCCATCAAGATGAAGGCAGGCCGCCCCCACCTGCGTGAGGACGTCGCCCGGGTCTCCGCGATGCGTGAGCACCTCGGCGACGACTTCCCGCTGATGGTCGACGCCAACATGAAGTGGACCGCCGACCAGGCCATCCGCGCCGCCCGGGAGCTCGAGCCGTTCGACCTGCTGTGGCTCGAGGAGCCCACCGTCCCCGACGACATCGCGGGGCACGTCCGCGTGGTCCGCGAGGGGCGCACGCCGGTCGCCACCGGAGAGAACCTCCACACGCTGTACGAGTTCACCAACATGATCGTCGCGGGCGCGGTCACCTACCCCGAACCCGACGTCACGAACTGCGGCGGGATGACGGTGTTCCGCAAGGTCGCCGCGGTGGCCGAGGCGCACAACCTCCCGGTGACCTCGCACGGCGCCCATGACGTCACGGTGCAGCTGCTCGCCGCGGCGCCGAACCGGACGTACATGGAGGCACACGGGTTCGTGCTCGACCGGTACGTGGCCGAGCCGATGAAGGTGGTCGAGGGCTTCACCGACGCGCCGGAGCGTCCGGGCCACGGGATCGAGCTGGACTGGGATGCGCTGGAGGCGCACCGCGTCTGACCAGAAAGCGCCGGCCGCCTCGGAACGAGGCGGCCGGCGCTTTCCAGTTCTCCGATCGGTACGGCTAGAACAGCGCGATCGGGTTCAGTGGCGAGCCCGTCCCGCCGGGCACCCGGAGCGGAGCGAGGACGCAGCAGAACTCCCAGCGGTCGAGCTCCGCGCACGCCCGGGACAGGTCCTCGAGGTTGAGGTTGTCCAGCAGCGGCATTCCCATCGCGGTCAGCGCCAGGACGTGGATCGGCGCGTGCAGGCCCTCGACCGGGCTCGGGTGCACGTCGCTGTCCGCGTCG
>DASWRY010000040.1:0-87867 GCA_036402915.1 Mycobacteriales bacterium | reverse complement strand
GAACTTGAGCCTTCGCATGGTGCTACCTGCCTTCGTGGGGGTGGCGGGAGCTGCGCTGCGGTGCGCTCGAAACGTTTTCAGCAAGGGTAGGACCTGGGTCACAAACAGTGCAAGAGTGCGCTCGAGACGGGGGTCACACCGGTCCGCTACGGTGGTGGAAACGTTTTCTGGGGAAGCGGGGCGGCGCGATGGGACCCGAGGCGTGGGAGACCGGCCGACGGCCGGGGAACGAGGCAGGTCCGCGGGCGTCGGCAGGGTCGGCTCGGCCCCCGACCGGGGCGGCTCGGCCCTCGGCCGGGGCGGATCGGCCCTCGGCAGGGTCGGCTCGGCCCTCGACCGGGTCAGCTCAGCCCCCGACCGGGTCGGCTCGGCCCCCGGCCGGGTCGGGGCGGCGGTCGACGGTGGACGTGGCCGCGGCGCTCCGCCTGCCCGGCGGCGACGCTGCCGGGGAGGGCCGCCGGCCGGGCGGCGATGTGCCCGAGCCGGGGCGCCGGCCGACGATGAAGGACGTCGCGGTGCTCGCGGGCGTCAGCCTCTCGACGGTCTCGCGGGTGGTCAACGGCGAGAACGCCCGCCCCGACCTGGCCGACCGCGTGCAGCACGCGGTCGGGATGCTCGGGTACCGGCGCGACGTCACCGCCAGCACGCTGCGCCGTGCCGACCGGATGTCCGCCAGCATCGGACTGGTCGTCGCGGACGTGGGGAACCCGTTCTTCGCCGCGGTGCTGCGTGGCGTGGAGGACGTGGCGCGGGAGCGGGGTGTCCTCGGCTTCACCGGCAGCTCCGACGAGGACCCGCAGCGGGAGCGGGAGCTCGCGCACGCCCTCGTCGGCCGCCGCGTGGACGGGCTGATCATGGCGCCGGCCGGGGACGACCACAGCTACCTGCTGCGGGACCGGAAGGCCGGCGTGGCCATGGTCTTCGTGGACCGGCCACCGCGGTACCTCGACGCGGACGTCGTGCTGTCCGACAACGCGGGCGGGACGGCCGTCGCCGTGGGCCACCTGCGCCGGCGGGGTCACCGGCGGATCGCGTTCCTCGGTGACCGGGAGCGGCTGTACACGGCGGGGGAGCGTCTGCGGGCGTACCGGGAGACGCTCATCGCCGCGGGGATCCCGATCGAGCCGGCCCTGGTCCGGCTCGGCCTCGACGGTGTGGACGCGGCCGTGGAGGCCACCCGCGCGCTGCTCGCCGCCGCGGCGCCGCCGACCGCGATCGTCGCCGCCCAGAACCTGCTGACCGTCGGCGCCGTCCACGCCTTGCGCGCGGCGGGGAGGCAGCACGAGGTCGCGCTCGTCGGCTTCGACGACGTCCCGCTCGCCGCCGCGGTGGACCCCGGCATCACGGTGGTGGCGCAGAACCCGGTGGAGATGGGCCGCCGGGCCGCCGAGCTGCTGTTCTCGCGGCTCGACGGCCACGCGGGGCCGTCGCGGTCGCTCGTCGTGCCGACCGAGCTCATCCCCCGGGGGTCGGGCGAGCTTCCAGGAACGGCCTGAGCAACCCCGGCACCGCCTCGTCCGCCAGGGCGATGCCGAGGGTCTCGGGGACGTCCGGCACCACGTACGCCGTCCGGCCGCCCGCCGTCGTCGCGACCACGGTGACCAGGCCCGCACGGCGCTGGAAGAAGGAGCGGTGGAGGCGCCAGCCGATGATCCCGTCCCGCCGCAGCGCGAACGTGCGGCGCACGACCGCGCCCTCCCGCCCCACGAGGTACCCGTCGGACAGGGAGTGACCGAGGCTCCGGTACCGGTCCGCCGCCAGCCAGGCCGCCCCCGGGAGCAGGAGCACCAGCGCGACCCGCCACGGCCAGCCCGGCAGGACGCCGCCCGCCGCGGCGGCGACGAGCGCCGCGGTGACCACGACCGCGCCGGCGAACGTGCGGACGTACCGCCGCCTCCGCGCCGCCCGGCCGTGTGCCCGCAGCGGGACGCCGGTCGGATCCGGCGGGCCGAGTACCGCGGCGGCGACCCGGTGGGCCTCCGCGCGCGGTGCCGGCGGGAGCAGCAGCTCGCCACCGCCGACGCCGGTCGCGATGGCGCCGCAGCGGGCCCCGGCCACCACCCGGAGCAGCAACGGCTCGGTGATCTCCACACCGCGCAACCGCCGCTCCTCGAGCGACACCGCCCGCGTGGTGAGCAGGCCGCGCCGGACGTGGAGCGTCCCGCCGGGGTGCCGGGTCAGCGAGAAGTTCCAGTACGCGAGCAGGTACCCGGCCACCGACAGCAGGCTCACCACGACGAGGAGTACCACCGCCCCGGCCACCGCGACGAGCGCGAGCGGAGCGGACCGGACCTGCTCGGCGGCCGTGCGCAGCGGCCCCGCGTGGCCGAGGTCGAGGCGGACGTCGTTGGCGAAGTTCGCCAAAAACCCGAGCACCGCACCCGCGGTGACGAGCCCCGACAGCGTGAACGGCGCGTACCGCAGCCATCGCGGGTCGAACCGCGCGAGCACGGTCTCCGGCACCGCGCCGGCACCGGGTACCGCGCCGGCACCGGGCACCGCGGCGGCACCAGGCGTACCCGGCGCGCCGGCACCGGATGCGGCGGCACCTGGCGTGGGGGCGCCCGTCGCCACGTCCCGGCGGTGCAACAGTTCGTCGCGCAGGCGTACCGCCTCCTCGGCCGAGACGGCGTCGAGCGACAGTTCGTGGCCCTCCCGGCGCTCCTGCCGGCCGGTGCCGACCTTGACCACCGCGACGCCCAGCAGGCGGTGCAGCGCGGTCGCGGTGACGTCCACGCTGCGGATCCGGTCCAGCGGTACGGCGAGGTGCCGACGCCGGAGCAGCCCGGTGACGAGCTGGACCTGGGTGGGCCCGATGCGGTACCGCGTGGTGAACCAGTGGGCCATCCCGGCCGCCACCACGACGGCCGCGCCGCCGAGCGCGAACCACTCCTGCCCGTTGCCGCGGGCGCCGAACAGGATCACCAGGAGCGGGACCGCCGCCCGGAGCAGCTGGTGCACCGGGCGGATCGCGAGCATCCGCCGGTCGAGCCGGCGCCACGGGGCCTCGGCCGGCATCTCGCCCGAGACGGCCGGGAGGGGCGTGGGCGAGGTCATGTGGCGTCACCCGGGGTCGCCTGGGTCGTGGCCGTGAGCTCGTCCGCCATCCGCAGTGCCGTGGTGTGGTCGAGACCGTGGATCTCCAGTGGCCCGGCGGCCGACGCGGTCGTGACGGTGACCTTCGCGAGGCGGAACAGCTGCTCGAGCGGCCCCCGCTCGGTGTCCACCGTCTGGATGCGGGACACCGGGGCGATGCGGCGCTCCTGGTCGAGCCAGCCGGACTGGGTGTACACGGCGTCCGGGGTGACCTCCCAGCGGTGCACCCGGTACCGCCACTGCGGCATGACCAGGACGTGGACGACGGCCACCAGCGCGGCCGCGCCCAGCGCCCACGGCAGCCAGCGGGGCCGGCCGGGCACGACGAGCGTCACGACCAGCGCCGGGACGAGCAGCACCAGCCACCCCGCCGCGGCGCGCGTCGTCCAGTAGGGGATGGCCCGCGGACTCACCAGGTGGCGGGGCGGCCGGAGGGTCACGGCGGGCGGCATCCGGTCGGGCGGTGTCTCGGCGGGCGGCGGCGTCATGTCCCCAGGGTGCCGGACCGGTCGGGTCCCGGCACAGCCCCTGCCTACGATGACCGGCGTGGGTCCTCGCCGCATCGCCGCGCTGTTCGCGCTCGCCGCCACCCTCGCCGCCTGCTCACCCGGGATCGACGACAGCGGGCCCACCCCCGAGGAGTTCGCCGCCGCGGAGCCGACCACCGCGCCGCCGGACGTGTCGCCCTCGCCCACGCCGTCGCAGGCGGGCGTCCCGGTCGCCGGCTGCCCCTCCCGGGGCGCCGTGCAGGACGCGCTGACCGCCGCCGGCACGCTCGACCGGGGCTCCGGGACGACCGTCGCGGCGCCCACCTGCGCGGGCGCGTGGACGGCCACGACCGTCACCGCCGCGGGCGCGGACCCGCTCCGGGTGGTCCTCCGGACGCGGGCGGGGCGGATGTACGTCGTGGTGGCCGGCACCGGCCTGTGCGGCGACCCCGCGGTGGCCGGTGCCCCGGCGCGGGTCCTCGCCGCGGCGGGCTGCTGAGGGCGTCCGGCTACGCTTTCGCCCATGCCCGACCTGCCGCCGACCCGATTCGCCTACCTCGGACCCGAGGGGACGTTCGCGGAGCAGGCGCTGCGCACGATCCCGGCCGCCGCGACCGCCGAGCTGCTGCCGTCCGCGACGGTCCCCGACGCGCTCGCCGCCGTGCGCGCCGGCGACGCCGACGCGGCCCTCGTGCCGCTCGAGAACTCCGTCGAGGGCGCGGTCCCGGTCACCCTCGACGAGCTCGCCTCCGGGGAACCGCTGGTGATCGCCCGTGAGGTGCACCTGCCGGTGACGTTCGGGCTGTACGCGCGCCCGGGGGCGGACCTCGCCGACCTGAAGACGGTGGCGAGCCACCCGCACGCGCTCGCCCAGTGCCGTCCGTGGGTGCAGCGGAACCTCCCCGGCGCCGACCTCGTCCAGACCCTGTCCACCTCGGAGGGCGCCTCCGCGGTGGCGCGGGGGGACTACGACGCCGCCGTCTGCGCGTCGGTCGCGGGCGAGCGGCACGGGCTCGAGGCCCTGGCGATGGACGTCGGCGCGGCATCGGACGCGGTGACGCGGTTCGTCCTGCTGTCCCGGCCCCGGCCGCCCGGCCCGCGTACCGGCCACGACGTCACGTCGCTGGTCGCCTACATCGCGCACGACCGGACGGGGGCGCTGCTCGAGGTGCTGACGGAGTTCGCGGTCCGCGGCATCAACCTCACGCGGATCGAGTCGCGGCCGACGAAGGAGCGGCTCGGGCGGTACTGCTTCTTCCTCGACTGCTCCGGCCACGTCGCCGACGCCCGGGTGGGCGAGGCGCTGATGGGGCTGCGGCGGATCTGCGCCGACGTCCGGTATCTCGGCTCGTACCCACGGGACGACAACCCGGCGCCCGTCGCGTCCCCACCGGGGACCGCGGACGAGGACTTCGCCGCCGCCGCGGCGTGGCTCGCCCGGATCCGGCAGGGTGGCCGGTGAGGCGGCTGCTGTTCGTCCGGCACGGCGAGAGCGAGGCGAACGCGGCGGGGTCCCTGGACTGCGCGGTTCCCGGGCCGGGACTGACCGAGCTGGGTCACGCACAGGCGGACGCGCTCGCCGCCGAGCTGGCCGGTGAGGACATCCGTGCCGTCTGGGCGTCGTCGATGACCCGTGCGCAGCAGACCGCCGCGCCGCTCGCCGCGAAGCTCGGCCTCGAGGTGCGCATCCACCCCGACCTCCGTGAGGCGGACGTCGGGGACCTGCACCCCCGGTCGGACAACTCCGCGCTCTGGCACTGGAACACGCTGTACGCCCGCTGGCTCGCCGACGGGGAGCTCGCCGACAAGCGTCCCGGCGGGGAGTCCGCCGCGGACGTGATCAGGCGGTACGTCCCGGCCGTCCGCGAGATCGTCGGCGAGCTGGCGGACGGCGGCACCGCGGTGATCGTCTCCCACGGCGCGGCGTCGCGGCTGGTGCTCGCCGGGCTGTGCCCGGAGGTGTCCCCGCTGTACGCGCTCGAGCACCACCTGGACAACACCGACGTGGTCGACGTCGAGGTGACCGGCGACGGGGACTTCCGGTGCGTGTCCTGGGCGGGAAAGCCGCTCTAGTCACGGCGTCGCCCCTCAGGCCCAGCCCAGCTCGTGCAGTCGCTCGTCGTCGATGCCGAAGTGGTGCGCGATCTCGTGGACCACCGTGATCGCGACCTCGTCGACCACCTCGTCGATGTCGTGGCACATGGCGAGGATCGGGTTGCGGAAGACCAGGATGCGGTCCGGCAGCGCGCCGCCGTAGTCCCAGCCGCGCCGGGTGAGGTCGACCCCCTCGTACAGCCCGAGGAGGTCCGGGTCCTCGGCCGGCGGGTCGTCCTCGACCAGCACGACGACGTTGTCGAGGTGCCGGAGCAGCTCGGCGGGCACCTCGTCCAGGGCCTCGCCGACGAGTTCCTCGAAACGTTCTCTGCTCAGCTCGACCGGCACCGGACCATTGTGCGCGGTTAGGGTCGCGGGTGTGATCACCCGCACCGACGTCGAGGCCGCGGCCACACGGATCGCCCCGTACATCCGCCGGACCCCGGTCGTGGAGGTGGCACCGGGCCTGCTGTGGAAGCTCGAGTTCCTCCAGTACAGCGGCTCGTTCAAGGCGCGGGGAGCCACGAACCGGCTGCTGTCCGGCGAGGTCCCGGCCGCGGGGGTGATCGCGGCGTCCGGTGGCAACCACGGGCTCGCGGTCGCGCACGCCGCCGCGCGGCTCGGCCTACCCGCCGAGGTGTTCGTGCCCCAGACGGCACCCACCTTCAAGGTCGCGGGCCTCGTCGCGCTGGGCGCGAAGGTGGTGCGGCACGGCGGCGAGTACGCGGAGGCGTACGCGGCGGCGGTGGAACGGTCCGCGGAGTCCGGGGCGCTGTTCTGTCACGCGTACGACCAGCCGGAGGTCGTCGCCGGGCAGGGCACCGTCGGCCTCGAGCTGCCGGAGGTGGACACGGTGGTCGTCGCGGTGGGCGGCGGCGGGCTGCTGTCCGGCGTGGCGGCCGCGGTGGAGGGCCGGGCGCGGGTCGTCGGCGTCGAACCCGCCACGATCCCGACGCTGCACGAGGCGCTCGCGGCGGGTGGGCCGGTCGACGTGGCGGTGTCCGGGGTGGCGGCGGACTCGCTCGGCGCGCGGCGGCTCGGGTCGATCGCGTACGACGTGGCCGTCCGAACGGGTGTGCGCAGCGTACTGGTGTCCGACGACGACATCGTGGCCGCGCGGCGGTGGGTGTGGGAGGAGGCCCGGCTCGTCGTGGAGCACGGGGCCGCGGCCGCGGTGGCGGCGCTGCGGACCGGGGCGTACACGCCGGAGAAGGGCGAGCGGGTCGCCGTTGTCCTGTGCGGCGCCAACACCGATCCGTCGCTCACCTGACACCCGGCGCGCTTGACCCTGACGCTGCGTCAACTCCTACCGTTTCTCCCATGAGCTGGTCGATCGCCCAGGTGGCGAAGATGTCGGGGGTCACCTCCCGGACGCTGCGGCACTACGACGCGATCGGGCTGCTCCCGCCGGCGCGGGTCGGCGGGAACGGCTACCGGTACTACGAGCAGGACGACCTGCTGCGCCTGCAGCAGATCCTGCTCCTCCGGCAGCTCGGGCTCGGCCTGGACGCGATCGCCGGAATCCTGGGCGGGCAGCAGGACCGGGTCAGCGCGCTGCGGCGGCACCGGCGGCACCTGCTCGCCGAGAGAGAACGTTTCGACCGCCTGGCCGAGACCGTCGAACGCACCATCGAGGAACTGGAGGGAGGTGAGGAGATGTCGACCGAGCGGATGTTCGAGGGGTTCGAGGACAACCCGTACCGGGAGGAGGCCGTCGAGCGCTGGGGCGAGGACTCCGTCCGGGCGTCCGAGGAGCGCCTGCGGAGCCTGCCGCGCGAGCAGGTCGAGCAGGCGCAGCGCGGCTGGTTCGAGGCGCTGGCCCGGGTGGCCGAGCACCGGCGCGCCGGGACGGCCGCGGACGACCCCGCGGTGCTGGACGCCGTGGCCGTGCACCACGCGTGGCTGCGGCAGTTCTGGGAGCCGGCCGCCGAGTCGTACACCGGCCTGGGCCGGATGTACGCCGACGACGAGCGGTTCCGCGTGCAGATCGACGCGGTGGAGCCGGGGCTCGCGGAGTACCTGGCCGGCGCCATGGCCGCGTACGCGCGGGCCCGGCTCTAGCCGGACGGGACCGGGGAGGCTGCAGACTCCCCGCCCGTTCAGACGGCCAGCTCGTACGCGAGGACGTTCAGCATGTCCATGTCGGGCAGGCCGCCCAGCAGCGACATCGCATGCTTCGCCAGCTCGCGGGGCACGCGGCCGGTGAGGTGCGCGAACCGCGCGCTGTTGTCGGGGAAGACGTCGAAGATCCCGCACCGCCCGTCGGCCGCGCGGCAGGCGAACCACGCCGTCGTGCCCTCCTCCTCCTCGACGATCGGCAGTGCGCCGCGCAGGAAGTCCTCCACCTCGGCCTCGTGGCCCGACTTCGGTGGCAGCAGCAGGAGCAGGCCCTTCGTCACCGGCTCGGGCGGGACGACGACCCGGAGCTTGGCCGCCAGCACGTCGAGCGGCTCGATCTGCGGCGGCGCGGCGAACAGCTCGTCGCCGCGTTCTGCCAGCCCTGCGGCGAGCGGGCCCGACAGGTGCGCCTGCCGCGCGGCCTCGTCGGGGAAGAAGTCCACGATCCCGTATTCGTGGCGCCCGAAGCGGACCGCGAACCACGCCTGGGTTCCCGGCTCCGCCGCCACGAGCGGGAGTGCCGCCGACAGGAACGCCTCGACCTCGTCGTCCTCGTCGTGCTTCGCCTCGAGTCGCACGAGCAGTCCCTTGGTGACCATGACGCCGGATTACCCCCACCGTCGGCATCTAGTCCGGGATCGGCACCGCCGCCGTGTCCACGAGCGCCTCGACCAGGTCCGCCACCGAGTCGACCACGTGCGTCGGCCGGAACGCGTGCCGGTTCGCCGACTCGGGCCCGCTGATGCCGGACAGCACGAGGATCGTGGACAGCCCGGCCTCGAGCCCCGCCACGATGTCGGTGTCCATCCGGTCGCCGATCATCACGGTGGACTCGCTGTGGGCGTGGATGGCGCGGAGTGCGGAGCGCATCATCAGCGGGTTCGGCTTGCCCACGAAGTACGGCTCCACGCCCGTGGCCTTGGTGATCATCGCCGCCACCGACCCCGTCGCGGGGAGCGCGCCCTCGAGTGACGGCCCGGTCGCGTCCGGGTTCGTCGCGATGAACCGGGCGCCGTTGTCGATCAGCCGGATCGCCTTGGTGATCGCGAGAAAGCTGTACGTGCGCGTCTCGCCGAGCACCACGTAGTCGGGGTCGGCGTCGGACAGCACGTACCCGACGTCGTGCAGGGCGGTGGTGAGGCCGGCCTCGCCGATGACGTACGCGGTCCCGCCCGGCCGCTGCTCGCCGAGGAACTGCGCCGTGGCGAGGGCGGACGTCCAGATGGACTCCTGGGGCAGGTCGAGCCCGATGCGCGCGAGCCGCGCGGACAGGTCCCTCGGCGTGTAGATCGAGTTGTTGGTCAGCACGAGGTGCGGGCGGCCGGTCTCCCGGAGTCGCTTCAGGAACAGGTCGGCACCGGGTACGAGGTGCTCCTCGCGGATGATCACGCCGTCCATGTCCATCAGATAGCTGGCCCAGGGGCCGTACGGCTCGGTCATGGGCCCGAGCGTAGAGGCTGGTCGCGGCGAGGCCACCTGGCGTACAGTGGGAATAGTTGACGAGACAACAAAGTTGTATCCGTCGACACCGAGGCCAGGAGGAACCAATGCCCGCCGTCACGATCGACAACCCGCTGACGCTGCCGCGCATCCCCGCGACGGACCCCACCGTCGACCGCGACCGCCGCGTCCGGTCGGTCACCACCGCGCCGCAGGGGTACGAGGGCGAGGGCTTCCCCGTCCGCCGCGCGTTCGCCGGCGTGGACATGTCGACCTTGGATCCGTTCATCCACATGGACCAGATGGGCGAGGTCGAGTACGCCCCGGGCGAGCCCAAGGGCACCCCGTGGCACCCGCACCGGGGCTTCGAGACCGTCACGTACATGATCGACGGGGAGATGGCCCACCAGGACAGCAACGGTGGCGGTGGCCTGATCACCAACGGCGACACGCAGTGGATGACCGCCGGCAGCGGCCTGCTCCACATCGAGACGCCGCCGGAACACGTCGTGACGAGCGGGGGGCTGTTCCACGGCTTCCAGCTCTGGGTGAACCTGCCGCGCGCGCTCAAGCTGACCGACCCGCGGTACCAGGACATCCGCGCGGGCAAGGTCGCGCTGCTCTCCTCGCCGGACGGCGGTGCGCTGCTCCGCGTGATCGCCGGTGAGGTCGCGGGTCACGCCGGCCCGGGCGTCACGCACACGCCGATCGCGCTGGTCCACGCCACGCTGTCGCCGGGGGCGTCGCTGAGGCTGCCGTGGCGGCAGGACTTCAACGCCCTGGTGTACGCGCTGAACGGCAACGGCAGCGTGGGCGCCGAGCGGCGGACGTTCCGCAGCGGTCAGCTCGCGGTCTTCGGCGAGGGCGACACGATCACCGTCGCCGCCGACGCCACCCAGGAGTCGCGGAGCCCGAACCTCGACGTGATCATCCTGGGCGGCCTGCCGATCCGGGAGCCCGTGGTGGCCTACGGCCCGTTCGTGATGAACACGAAGGCCGAGGTCGTCCAGGCGTTCGAGGACTTCCAGAAGGGCCGGCTCGGCTCGATCCCGGCCGGACACGGTCCGAACGTCTGACCAGAGGCCCGGTTGTACGCCCACAAGGTGACCGAGACGCCGGTGCTCTGCGGGCGTGGCGCTCCGGGCGCAGTGACGGGCTGACGCGGTTGTAACTCCAGTGGCCGCCGTCTCCGGGCGGCGGCCACTTCGCGTCGACACGCGACCGTCGGAGCCGCCGGCGCTGCCGCGCTACCAGTTCGTCGGGATCGGGCGCCCCTCGTCGTACCCCGCCGACGACTGCACCCCCACGACCGCACGGTCGTGGAACTCCTCGAGCGTCCGCGCCCCGGCGTACGTGCACGACGACCGCAGCCCCGCCACGATCGCGTCCACCACGTCCTCGACGCCGGGGTGCCGGTCGTCCACGTACATCCGTGACGAGCTGATGCCCTCCTCGAACAGTGCCTTCCGGTCCCGGTCGAACGCGCTGTCCTGCTTCGTCCGCGCGCGCACCGCCCGGGCCGACGCCATCCCGAAGCTGACCTTGTACCGGCGCCCGTCGCCGTCGGTCTGCATGTCACCCGCGGACTCGTGCGTCCCGGCCAGCCACGACCCGACCATCACGTTCGCCGCACCGGCCGCGAGGGCCAGGGCGACGTCCCGCGGGTGCCGCACGCCGCCGTCCGCCCACACGTGCCGGCCCAGCTCGCGCGCGGCCGCCGCGCACTCGAGCACCGCCGAGAACTGCGGCCGCCCCACGCCGGTCATCATCCGGGTCGTGCACATGGCGCCCGGCCCGACGCCGACCTTGACGATGTCCGCCCCCGCCTCGACCAGGTCCCGGACGCCCTCGGCGGTCACGACGTTGCCCGCGACGACCGGTACGGACGGCGACAGCGCGCGGATCGCCCGCAGTGCATCGAGCATCTTGTCCTGATGGCCGTGCGCGGTGTCCACGACGAGCACGTCCGCGCCCGAGGCGAGGAGCGCGGCGGCCTTCCCCGCCACGTCGCCGTTGATGCCGACGGCCGCGCCGACGCGGAGCCGGCCACCGGCGTCCAGGGCCGGCCGGTACAGCGTGGACCGCAGGGCGCCGGTCCGGGTGAGGATCCCGGCGAGCGTGCCGTCGGGGCCGACGACCGGGGCGACCTTGCGGCGGGCGTCGTGGAGGATCTCGTAGGCCTTCTCGAGCGGCGTTCCCGCGTCGACCGTCACGAGCTCGGTGCTCATCACCTCGTGGAGCCGGGTGAAGCGGTCCACCCCGGCGCAGTCCGCCTCGGTGACGAGGCCCTCGACGCGCCCGTCCGGCGACACCACGACGGCCGCGCCGTGGGCCCGCTTGGTCAGCAGGCCGAGGGCGTCGGCCACGGTGTCGTTGCGCGTCAGTGTCAGCGCGGTGTCGTACACGGGGTCGCGGCGCTTGACCCACCCCACGACCTCGTCGACCACGTCGAGCGGGATGTCCTGCGGGATGACCGCGATGCCACCCCGGCGCGCGACCGTCTCGGCCATGCGACGGCCGGCGATCGCGGTCATGTTCGCGACGACGAGCGGGATCGTCGTACCCACACCGTCCACAGTGGAGAGATCGACGTCGAGGCGCGAAATCACGGACGAGCGCGCCGGCACCATGAAGACGTCGTTGTACGTGAGGTCGTACGGGGGTGTGGAGTCGAGGAACCGCATGCCCCGAGCCTACGCGGAGCGGCCCCCGCGACGGAGGACGTGCCGTCGCGGGGGCCGTACCGGGTCAGTCCTCGCCGCGGCGGCCGATCTTCGCGAGGCCACGGCTCAGGATGTACGCGACCGCGAGCAGCGTCGCGAAGAACCAGGCTCGGTCCGCGGGGAAGACGTCGGCCGTGCCGTCGCGGCCGCCGACGAGCGCCGCGGCCAGCAGGTTGCCGAGTGCCATCACCGCGAACACGGCGAATTCGGAGGTACGCCAGCCGCGTGATGCCGACGCCGACCGCATCGCCCCACGGCGGCTCACGCTCAGCGGGTCCTGGTGCGGCGGCTGCCCCGACATGACGGTGCCCATACCGGGCGGCATGTTGAGCTGTTCGGTGGGTGTGCCCAGGCCGGGTCCCCCGGCCGGGTTCGGAGGCGGCGGGTAGTTGCTGGTCATGCGTTCTCCCTTCGCCGGCCCGCGTGGTGCGGGTGGACTGTCCACTCGCTACCCCGCATCCCCTCGGCAAAACAGCGCGACAGGCAGGGCATGCTCGTCGCATGCGCTTCGTCGAGCTCTCCCACGAGATCCACGCCGGCATGGTGAGCTACCCGGGCATGCCCGGGCCCGAGATCACCCCGCACCTGACCCGTGAGGCGTCGCGCGACCACTACGCCCCCGGGACGGAGTTCGCGATCGACCGGATCACCCTCGTGGGCAACACCGGGACGTACCTGGACAGCCCGTACCACCGGTACCCGGGCGGCGGCGACCTCGCGTCGCTGCCGCTGGAGAGCCTGGCCGACCTCCCCGCGGTGGTGGTCCGGACGGCGGACCGCGCGATCACCGCCCTGCACCTCCGCACCGGCGAGGTCACCGGAAGAGCGGTGCTCCTCCACACCGGCTGGGACCGGCACTGGCGGACCGGGGAGTACGGCACCGCGGCGCCGTACCTGACCGGCGAGGCCGCCCGGTGGCTCGCCGACGCGGGCGCGGCACTGGTCGGCATCGACTCGGTGAACATCGACTGCACCGACGGCGGCGAGCGTCCGGCCCACTCGATCCTGCTCGCCGCGGGCATCCCGGTGGTCGAGCACCTGACGAACCTCGACGCGGTGCCGGACACCGGCGCGCGGTTCACGGCGGCCCCGCCGCGGATCGCCGGGTTCGGCACGTTCCCCGTCCGGGCGTACGCGGCGGTGCCGGACGAGCACGGCCGGTAGGCTCGGACATCGTGATCGACCTCCGCCTCGTCCGCGAGAACCCCGACCTCGTCCGTGCCAGCCAGCGTGCCCGGGGTGAGTCCGCCGCCCTCGTCGACACCCTGCTCGCCGCCGACCAGGCACGCCGCGCCGCGGTGGCGCGCTTCGACACCGTGCGGGCCGAGCAGAAGTCCCTCGGCAAGCTGGTCGCCAAGGCCACCGGCGACGAGAAGGTCGCCCTGCTCGTGCAGACCAAGGAGCTCGCGCAGCAGGTCAAGGCGGCCGAGGCCGCCCAGGCCGCGGCGGACGAGGCCCTCCGCACCGCACACCTCGGCATCGGCAACGTCATCGTGGACGGGGTCCCGGCGGGCGGGGAGGACGACTACGTCGTGCTCCGGGAGGTCGGTGAGAAGCCCGACCTCGACAAGGTCCGCGATCACCTCGAGCTCGGCGAGGGCCTGGACGCGATCGACACCGAGCGCGGCGCCAAGGTCTCCGGCGCCCGGTTCTACTTCCTCAAGGGCGTCGGCGCGCAGCTCCAGCTCGCGCTGTTCGCGCTCGCCCAGCAGCAGGCGGTGGCGAACGGCTTCACGCTGATGATCACCCCCTCGCTGGTGAAGCCGGAGGTGATGGGCGGCACCGGCTTCCTCGGCGCGCACAGCGCCGAGGTGTACCGCCTCGAGGCGGACGACCTGTACCTGGTCGGGACCTCGGAGGTGCCCCTCGCGGGGTACCACGCGGACGAGATCCTCGACCTGTCCGCCGGTCCGAAGCGGTACGCCGGGATCTCCTCCTGCTACCGCCGCGAGGCGGGCAGCTACGGCAAGGACACCCGCGGCATCATCCGGGTGCACCAGTTCGACAAGGTCGAGATGTTCTCCTACTGCGCCCCCGGGGAGGCCGAGGCGGAGCACGCCCGGCTGCTCGGCTGGGAGGAGGAGATGCTCGCCAAGATCGAGGTGCCGTACCGCGTGATCGACGTCGCGGCCGGGGACCTCGGGAGCTCGGCGGCCCGCAAGTTCGACTGCGAGGCGTGGCTCCCGTCCCAGCAGCGGTACCTCGAGCTGTCGTCGACATCGAACTGCACGACGTTCCAGGGCCGCCGGCTGAACATCCGGTACCGCGACGCGGACGGCCGTTCGCAGACCGCCGCGACGCTGAACGGCACGCTCGCCACCACACGGTGGCTCGTCGCGATGCTCGAGAACCACCAGCTGCCCGACGGGTCGGTCCGGGTCCCGGCGGCCCTGCAGCCGTTCCTCGGCCGCGAGGTCCTCGAGCCGGTCGGCACGTGAGCCTGAACGGCTGGCGGCCCCGGCTCGTCGTCCTGGACCTCGACGGCACGGTCGTGCCGTACGCGGACGAGCACGTCCCGCCGTCGCCCCGCGTGCGGGAGGCGGTCTCCGCGACGCTCGCCGCCGGTGTCCCGGTGATCATCGCCACCGGGCGGGCCGTGTGGAGCGCGCTGCCCACGGCCGCCGACCTGGGCCTGCACGGCGTGGAGCTGGTGTGCAGCAACGGCGCCGTCGTGTACGACCCGGACAGCGCCTCCGTGCTGCACGCGGTGACGATCGACGCGGGTCCGGCCGCCCGTGCCCTCGCGGACCGGCGGCCCGAGCTGACGTTCGCCGTGGAGCACGGCACCGAGGGGTTCCGGACCACGCCTGGCTTCCCGCGGGACTTCCCGTCGCGGTTCCTGGACACGACGACGCTCCCGGAGCTCGTCGCTGCGCCGACCACGCGCCTGGTCGCCCGGGTCGAGACGCCGCGGCCCGACGAGTCGTCGTTCGAGGTGTACGGCGAGGAGGCCGAGTCCGCCCGGGCGCTCTGCGCCGCGGTCCTGGACCCGGCGGTCTACGGGTGGGAGATCGGCTACACCGGCTGGATCGACGTGATGGCCCCCGGTGTCACCAAGGCCACGGGCGCGGCGATGCTGGCGGCGGACCTCGGCATCCACCCCGACGGCGTGCTCGCGGTGGGGGACGGGGAGAACGACCTGCCGCTGTTCGCCTGGGCCGGCCGGTCGGTCGCGATGGGACAGTCCCCGCCGAGCGTCCGCGACGCCGCGGACGAGGTCACCGGCACGGTGACCCACGACGGGGCCGCGGAGCTCCTCGAGCGCTGGTTCAGCTGACCCGCAACGTGCGGCGGACGAGCTCGACCTCGGCCGCCGGCACGGTCACCGTGCCCCCTCGGGAGTTCTGGTACGTCAGTGCCGCGAGGTAGAGCGTCTTGCCGGCGGTGGCGTACAGCAGCACTCCGCGCTGGGTCCGCGCACCGGCCGTGAGCCGGTAGTCCGCCCGGAGTGCCGGCCGCCCGTCGATCGTCACCGTGGACGTGCGCACGCCCTTCATGCCCTGCGTGGCGAGCTGGGCCGCGATGCGCTGCTGCGTCGCCTGTTCACCGAGGCTCGCCGGGGTGAGCGCGCCCGCGGGCACCGCGGTGATGCTGATGCTCGACAGCTCGCCGCCCGCGGACCGGACCGCCATCAGCTTGGTGTTCTGTGCGAACGCGGCCTGGACCTGCGCCGCCAGGCCGGGGTACTTCTTCGCGTCCCCGGCGCGCAGGAGGTCCGCGGCCTTCGCCGGATCGGTGACGTACCGGTACCCGTGGGGCAGCGTGACGGTGTAGCCGCCCGGCGGGCCGGTCACCTCGGCGCCCGCCCGCGCCGAGGGTGAGCCCGTCGGTGCGGTCCCCGGGCTGCCGGAGGAGCACCCGCCCGCCAGCAGGAGGGCTGCCACCAGGGCCACGGTCACCACGGCGTTCCGGCGCACGACGTACCTCCGAGGTCGCGGGTTCCCCACGCTACCGGTGCTCACCCCAGCAGCACCGGTGCGCCGGCGGCGACCGCGGCGCGGAAGAGGGGCAGCAGGGTCACCACGAAGTACGACGTGTCCGGGTGGTCCGCCCACCGGGTGCCCGGAGCCGCGTGACGTGCGGCGGCCTCGAGCGTGGTCCGCGGGTCGGTGAGGCCGTCGAGCAGGTCGGCGGGGACCGCGAGGAACGCGGCGATGTCCTCGAGCGTCGCCACGGCCGCCTGCGCGCTGATCACCGAGGTCCGCTCGTCGTACCGGCTCGGAACCGAGAGCACCACGGTGCCCGCGAACGTCACCGGCACCACCACGTCCGCGAAGGGGACGATCGGCGCCGGGTACCGCAGCGGCCACGCCGAGGCGGCCGACAGCAGCACGTCCGCCTCGACGTTGCGCGGCGGGTCGACGGGCCGGTTCCACGGCTGGTACGGGTCGGCGGTGCCCACCTCGCCGGCCAGGACCCGGCCCAGCGCGGAGCGCCTCCGAACGGGCGGCGCGGGCGCGGAGGCATCCCGGCGAGCCAGGTCCGGCGCGGGCAGCCCGACCGGTGCGGCCGCGGAGCCGAGCACCGCGCAGATCGCGATGAGGTCGTCCATCTCCCCGTCCACCGTGACCGGCGGTACCGGAGGCGCCACGTCGGGCACGGTCAGGGCGATGCCGCGCGCGGTGAACTCGTCCACCACGGCCTGCCACATCGGCCGGTGGTCCGGGTGCGCGAGCGTGTCGGAACCGGCGAGTGCGAGGGCCATGGCCATGGCCGGGACCCTACGCGACCGGCGCGGAGGGGTCTCCCCACGGCGGATCGGGCACTCCCCGTCGGCCGTCCGGTGGAGGCCGGTGCGTCCGGTCGGGTGCAACTTCACCTGATCACGGTGTGTCGATCGTGTCGTGGGCGGGCGTGTCGGCAGCCGTCACGCATAGTTCATCGACACGTCATCTCGGCAGGAGGGAACAGCGGTGAACCTCGAGCGGATCGGCCGGCTCCTCCTCAGGCTCGCCGGTGTGCTGACCGTCGCGGGCGTCGCGGTCGCGGCCACGGGGCACCAGTCGGTGCGGTTCCTGGCGCTGAGCGGGTGCCTCGTCATGGTGTCGCTCGTCGCCCTGCTCCTCGCACCCCGTCAGGCCCCGCCCGCTCAGCGGTACGAGGCGGCGTCCGAGCCTCGTCCGCCCCGGTACGTGCCCCAGCAGCGGACACCGGTGGAGCCGCCGCGGGAGACCGCGCCCCCGCAGCCTTCCGACGGCGTGCGGCGGACGGCCGCCTGACACCCTGTCCTCACCAGGAGGACCAGGTGCTCCCCGGTGTGCTGTCGAAGCTCGGCGACCCGATGCCCCGGGACGGCACGGGCTCGGACGAGCCCTGGAGGAGACCGATCTTGTTGCCCTCCGGATCGGTCACGTAGGCCAGCCAGCCGGTGCCGGGCACCCGGAACGGGTACTGGTGCACCGCCCCGCCCCACTCCTGCGCCCGCAGCAGGGCGTGGTCGAGCACGTCGACCGTCACGGTGAGCACGATGGAGTTCGCCGCCACCTCCGAGGGGACACCGCCCCGCCGGAGCATCAGCGCACCGTCGATGCCACGGGACTCGCGGTCACCCGTGCGCGCCAGGCTGTACCCGCCGTAGCGCCGGAACTGCCAGCCGAACACCGCGGTATAGAACGCCTCCATCCGCTCCGGTTCGCATGCCTGGATCTCGAACTGGACGGGACGTCCCATCAGTACTCCTCCACCCGTGGAGCGCACGACTGCCTCGGCGCGGCACGGATACTAGGCGTCCGACCGCCCGGCTACCACGACCTACCGCGAACTGGACCATGTCGTGACACATCGGATGGTCGTCGTCGCTCAGCGCAGCGTCGGGAGCACCTCCCGCGCGATCGCGTCCAGCAGCTCGGGCGCGTCGTCCCACCGTGGATCGTCCGTGCGCGGGTGGTGGAACACGAGGTCGGTGATCCCCAGTTCCGCGTATGTGTGGGCGCAGGCCGCAAACGACTCCACACTCGACAGAGGGCTCTCGTGCGCCAGGAAGATCCGGTCCACCGTGGACGGATCCCGGCCCACGCGGGCACACTCCTCGTCGAGCCGGGCACCCTGCTCGCGGAGGAAGCGGGCGGTGCCCGCGGCCGTGGGCGTCTCCTCGGCGGGGTCGCCGTCGGTGATCCAGGCATCGCCGTACCGCGCGGCGAGCGCCACCGTCCGCGGGCCGGCCGCGGCGACCGCCAGCGGCACCCGCGGCCGCTGGACGCTGCCCGGGATCATCCGCGCGTCCTCTGCCGCGTAGTACCGGCCGGACCAGGTCGTCACCGGCTCGCGCAGGAGGCGGTCGAGCAGGTGCAGGAACTCCCCGAACCGCTCCGTCCGCTCGCCGCGCGACCACGGGGCGTGACCGAGCACGCCGGCGTCGAAGCCGGTGCCGCCCGCCCCGACACCGAGCGTGAGGCGTCCGCCGGAGATCTCGTCCAGCGTCATGGCCTCCTTGGCCAGCGTCACCGGGTGGCGGAAGTTCGGCGAGCTCACCATCGTCCCGAGCCGGATGCGGGAGGTCACCGCCGCCGTCGCGGCGAGCAGGGGGAGCGAGGCGTGCCACGGCCCGTCCGCGTAGTGGCGCCACGACAGGTGGTCGTACGTCCACACGTGGTCGTATCCGAGGTCCTCGAGGTGACGGACCCGGGCGCTCCACTCCGGCCACGGGTCGGTGGGCAGGCAGACGACCCCGACACGCATGCTCGTCAGCCTAGGACGAAGATCGGACGTGTGACTGTCCCGTCCCCGCTGCCCGGCCTCGTGGCCTCCGACCTCGACGGCACCCTCCTGCGCAGCGACCTCACGGTGTCGCCGCGCACGGTGGCCGTGCTCGACGCCCTCGCGTCGGAGAAGATCCCGTTCGTCATGGTGACCGGCCGTCCCACCCGGTGGATGCCCCCCGTACTCGCCCAGACCGGCCTCCGGGGCCCGGTGGTGTGCGCGAACGGTGCCGTCGTCCTCGACCCGTCCACCGGCGAGACGCTCGCCGAGTGGCCGATCCCCCGTGATGCCCTCGTGGAGGTCACCCGGCGGCTGCGGGAGGCCGTGCCGGGGATCGCGTTCGCGGCCGAGTACGGCGACTCGCTGGTCCGCGAGGACGCGTACCCCACGCGGCTGGACGAGACCCGGCCCGACGTGCGCGTCGGGACGTACGCGGAGGTCGTCTCGCGGCCCGTGCCGAAGCTGCTCGCGCGGCTGCCCGACACCGACGCGGACCTCCTGCTCGCCCGGGTGGACGCCGCGATCGACGGGCTCGCCACCCCGACGCACTCGAGCTTCATCGGGCTGGTGGAGATCTCGGCCGCCGGCGTCACCAAGGCCACCGGGCTCGCGTACCTGGCGGAGCTGTACGGCGTCGACCCGGCGGACGTGGTCGCGTTCGGCGACATGCCGAACGACATCCCGATGCTCGAGTGGGCCGGCCGGTCGGTGGCCGTGGGCAACGCGCACCCGGCGGCGCGCGCCGCGGCGCGGGGTACCACGGCCCGGAACGACGACGACGGCGTCGCCGCCCACCTCGAGCGCCTGCTGGGCTGAACGCCGCTCCGCGTCAGAGGTACTGGCCGGTCCCGTGGGTCGGGCGCTCGCCCTCGCGGCCGGGCATGCTCGGCGGGGGTCCGCCCATCATCCCGGGCGGCAGCGCCGGCCGGCCGCCGCCCCGCATCTGTTCGAGCTGCATGCGCGCGGCCATCTGCTGCGCCATGACGGCCGCCTGGATGCCGTGGAACAGTCCCTCCAGCCAGCCGACGAGCTGCGCCTGCGCGATGCGGATCTCCGCCTCGCTCGGGACACCCTCGTCGAACGGCAAGGTGATCCGTTCGAGCTCGTCGCGCAGCTCGGGTGCGAGGCCCTGCTCGAGCTCCGAGATCGAGCGGTGGTGGATCTCCCGCAGCCGCGCGCGCCCGGCCTCGTCCATCGGGGCGGCGCGGACCTCCTCGAGCAGCTGCTTGACCATGCTGCCGATGCGCATGACCTTCGCGGGCTCCTCGACCAGCGCCTGTGGGCCGCCGTCGTCGTCGGTGTCCGCCTCCACGACGTCGGCCGTCTCCATCGGGGCGCCGTCGGGTCCCACGACGACCACGCGGGGGCCGTCGCCGTCCGGGGTCTGCTGCTGGTCCGCCATGTCGTTCATCATCCCGCATCTCGCGGCGCCGTGCGCTCCGAGACGGCAACGGGCCCGGGTACCGGCGCGCTGCCGGTACCCGGGCCCGTGGCCGCGGGGATCAGACGATCTGGCCGGCCTTGATCGCCGAGACGTCGAACTCGAGCCTGATCTTGTCGCTGACCAGCAGGCCGCCGGTCTCCAGGGCCGCGTTCCAGGTGAGGCCCCAGTCCTTGCGGTTGACCGTGGCCTTGCCCTCGAAGCCGGCACGCAGGTTGCCGAACGGGTCCTTCGCCGAGCCGTTGAAGGTCAGCTCCACCGTCACCGGCTTGGTGACGTCCTTGACGGTGAGGTTGCCGGTCACCCGGAACTCGTCGTCGTCGAGCCGCTCGACCGCGGTGCTGACGAACGTCACCTCCGGGTACGTCTCGGCGTCGAAGAAGTCGGCGGACCGCAGGTGGCCGTCGCGCTGCTCGTTGCGGCTGTCGATGCTCGCGACCTTCAGGCTGAGACGCGCGCTCGACCTGGCCGGGTCCGCGGCGTCGATGTGCGCGGTCCCCTCGAAGTCGGTGAACGAGCCGCGGACGGACGTGACCATCGCGTGCCGCGCGACGAACCCGATGCGGGTGTGTGCCACGTCGAACTCGTAGTCGCCGGACAGGTCCTCGATCGCGGCGGTGGGCGCGACGTCGAAGTACGTCATGGTGTGGTTCCTCCTGGATTGTGGTGACCGGTCGACAGTAGGTGACGACTCAGCGGGGTGCAGGGACGGAGATCCCGACGCCGCCCCGGGTGTGCTCGCCGTAGCGCGCCTTCTCCCGGGCGAGGTCGAGGGGGCGGATGGTCTTGCGCGCGGCGCGGGCCGCGTCGTCGAGCAGGTCCGCCGGGATGAGCCAGACGACCTCGAACTCGAGGCCGTCGGGATCCTGGCCGTACAGGCTCTTCGTGGTGCCGTGGTCCGAGGAGCCGACCAGCGCGCCCGCGTTCGCGAGCGACACCATCAGCCGCTCGAGGTCGGCGAGCGTCCCGACCTCCCACGCGAGGTGGTACAGGCCCACGGCGGACCGGCCCGCCGGCGAGTCCGCCGCGGCCGGGCCCAGCTCGAACAGGCCCAGGTCGTGGTCGTTGGTGGAGTCCGGCGCCTGCAGGAACGCGGCGCCGTGGAAGCCGTCGGGGGTCATGTCGACGACCCGGAAGCCCATCACGTCGCGGTAGAACGCCACGCTGCGGGCGAGGTCGCGGACGTAGAGCACCGCATGGTTGAGTCGGTGGATGCCCATGGTGTCCTCCCCGGTGGGGCCTGCTCGATCGATTTGATTGAGCATTCAATCGTTACGTACACTACTTCAAGCTTGTTGAGACCTCAATCATTCCCGGGATGCCGACATGACGAAGACCACCGACGACACCGCCGACGTCCGCTGGCTCGACAGCGCGGAGCAGCACGCGTGGAGGTCGTTCCTCGACGCGTCCCGGGTCCTGTTCGACGCGCTGGACCGGCAACTCCAGGCCGACGCGGACATGCCGCACGCGTACTACGAGATCCTCGTGCGGCTGTCGGAGGCCGGCGACCGGACGATGCGCATGAGCGAGCTCGCCGACTCGCTGATGTCGTCGCGCAGCCGCCTCTCGCACGCCGTCGCCCGGCTCGAGGAACGCGGCTGGGTACGCCGCCGCTCCGACCCGGCCGACCGCCGCGGCCAGTGGGCGGTCCTCACCGACACGGGTTACGAGGCCCTCGCGGCGGCCGCGCCCGGGCACGTGTGTGCGGTGCGCCGGAACCTGTTCGACGCGCTCGACCCGGCCGACGTCGCCGCGCTGGGCCGGATCGGCGACGCGATCAGGACCCAGGTGTCGCGCGGCTAACGGACGAGCAGCACCTTGCCGATGTGATCACTGCTCTCGACGGTCCGGTGGGCCTCGGGGGCGTCCTGCATGGCGAGGGCCCGGTCCACCACGGGGCGGACCCGGCCGGCCTCGATGAGCGGCCACACGTGCTCGCGGACCTCGGCGACGATCTGGGCCTTCTCGGACGCGGGCCGCGCGCGCAGGCTCGTCGCGGCGACCGTGCCGTTCTTGCGCAGGAGCGCGTTCAGGTCCAGCTCCGCCTTCGTTCCGCCCTGCAGGCCGATCGTGACGAGCCGGCCGTTCCGGGCCAGCACGTCCACGTTGCGGGCCAGGTACTTGGCCCCCATGTTGTCGAGTACCACGTCGGCGCCGTACCCGCCCGACTCCGCGCGGACGATCTCGACGAAGTCCTCGGTGCGGTAGTCGATCGCGCGGTCCGCGCCGTACGCCAGCACACGGTCGTGCTTGGTCTTGCTGGCCGTGGTGAACACGCGTGCCCCGTACGCCGTCGCGAGCTGGATCGCGAACGTGCCGATCCCCGACGCCCCGCCGTGCACCAGCAGGATCTCGCCGGGGGACAGGTGCGCGACGCCGAAGACGTTCGACCACACCGTGCAGGCCACCTCCGGCAGCGCGGCGGCCTCGTGCAGCGAGACGCCCCGCGGTACGGGGAGGAGCTGGCCGGCCGGGGCGACGACCTTCTCGGCGTACCCGCCGCCGGACAGCAGCGCGCAGACCTCGTCGCCGACCTTCCAGCCGGTGACGCCGCGGCCGAGCGCGGCGATCGTGCCGGAGCACTCCAGCCCCGGGACCTCGGACGCACCGGGTGGCGGCGGGTAGTAGCCCTGCCGCTGCATGATGTCCGCCCGGTTCACCGCGGTGGCGGCGACGTCGATCAGCACCTCGCCGGAGCCCGGCTCGGGATCGGGGACCTCCGACCACTCGAGGACGTCGGGACCACCCGGCTCGCGAATCGTGATCGCATGCATGGAGCCGACAGTAGGTGCCGGGGTTTGGAGTGCGCGACCGGGGTCATTACGGTCGGCGTGACCGACACCGTGACCCGTCCCGTCCTCGAGATCCGCGACCCCGCGGACGACAGCGTCGTCGGCTCGGTGCCCGTCGGCGGTACCGCCGAGGTGGACGCCGCCGTCCGCGCCGCCCGCTCCGCCGCCGGGGCGTGGGCGCGGACCGCGCCCGCCGAGCGCGGCGCCCGGCTCGCCGCCGCGGCGGCCCGCGTCGAGGCGGCCGCCGACGAGCTGGCCCTGCTCACCACCCGCGAGATGGGCAAACCCCTCGGCGACGCCCGCGGCGGCGTGGACGCCGGCGTCGGCACGCTCCGCCAGTACGCCGAGCTGGGGCCCGTCCACCGTGGACGCTCGCTGCAGGGCGGGTGGGACGCCACCGACCTGATGGTCCCCGTACCGCGCGGGGTGGTCGCCGCGATCACCCCGTGGAACGACCCGGTGGCCGTCGCGTGTGGACTGCTCGGCGCGGCGCTCGTCACCGGGAACACGGTCGTCTCCAAGCCGTCCGAGCGCACCCCGCACACGGGCCTGGCGCTCGTCCGGCTGCTGGTGGAGGCGGGCCTGCCGGTGGAGGTCGTGCCCGGCGACGGCGGCACGGGTGCGGCGCTCGCCGCCCATCCGGACGTCGACGTGATCGCCCACGTGGGCTCGACCTCGGCGGGCCGCTCGATCGCCCGTGCCGCGGCCGAGACGGGGGCGAAGGTCCTCCGCGAGAACGGCGGCTGTGACGCGCTCGTCGTCGACGCCGGCGTGGACCCGGCCTGGGCGGCGGGCCAGGCAGCGCTCGGCTGCTTCGCGAACGCGGGCCAGATCTGCACGTCGGTCGAGCGGGTGTACGTGCACGCGGACGTCGCCGTCGCGTTCCTCGCCGAGCTCGTCACGCGCGCGCGGGCCCTCGTCCAGGGTCCGGGGGCCGCGCCGGACACCCAGCTCGCCCCGCTGGTGGACCGCCGGGCGCGGTCCGCCGTCCACGCCCAGGTCGCCGCGGCGGTGGACGCGGGCGCGCGGCTCCACTGCGGGGGCGCCGTGCCGGACGGGCCGGGCGCGTTCTACCCCGCGACCGTGCTCACCGACTGCACCGACGACATGGCCGTCATGCGGGAGGAGACGTTCGGGCCGGTGGCGTCCGTGCGGGTGGTGGGCTCGTTCGACGAGGGCCTCGCCGCGGCGGCGCGCTCCGAGTACGGACTCGCCGCCGTCGTCCTCACCCGGGACATGGAACACGCGCAGCGCGCCTGGCGCGAGCTGCCGGTGGGCACCGTGAAGGTCAACGCCGTGTTCGGCGGTGCGCCCGGAGGGGCGGCACAGCCGCGGCGCGGCAGCGGGGACGGCTTCGGGTACGGGCCCGAGCTCCTGGACGAGCTGACCGTGACGAAGGTGGTGCACCTCGGGGTGGCGCCGTGACGAGCGCCACCTTCAGGTGTGCCCGGGGACGGCCGATGTAGAGGGGGAAGGTGTACGGGGAGGTGCCGCCGACCCGCCCGGTACGCCGAGGGGCCGGGCGCGTCATGCGTCCGGCCCCTCTTTACTACTCGGCCCGGTGCAGCCCCACCGACCACTTCTCCTCGATCCGGCCGTACCTCCACACGGCGGCCGACACCACCCAGGTGACGACGAACAGCCCCACCAGGACGAAGCCGACCGAGCCCAGGTTCAGGCCCGCGACCCAGCCGATCGGCCCGCCGGTGATGTGCAGCTTGTCGGCGAGCAGCGAGATCAGCGTGATCCCGCCGATGACCAGCGCGACCGCGACCGACAGTCCGGTGATCGTGATGTTGTAGTAGATCTTCCGCACGGGCTTGGCCATCGCCCAGCCGTACGCGAGGTTCATGAACGTCCCGTCGATCGCGTCGAACAGCGTCATGCCCGCGGCGAACAGCACCGGCAGGGTGAGGATCGCGTACCAGGGGAGCGTGGTGGCCGCCGCCCCGCCGGCCAGGACGAGCAGGCTCACCTCGGTGGCCGTGTCGAACCCGAGGCCGAACAGCAGCCCGACCGGGTACATGTGCCACGGCTTGCGGACCGCCCTCGTCACCGGGCGCAGGATCCGGTTCAGCACGCCGCGCTTGTCGAGCTGCGCCTCGAGCTGCTGCTCGTCGTACCGCCCGCTGCGCATCTCCCGGAACACCCGGAGGATCCCGACCAGCACGACCAGGTTCAGCACCGCGATGAGCACGAGGAACGTCCCGGCCACGAGCGTGCCGACGATGCCGGTCACGGTCTGCAGCGTGGAGTGCTCGTCCGTCACCTGGCCGGCGACAGTGCGGACGCCGAACGCCAGCAGCAGGCACAGCCCGAACACGACCGACGAGTGCCCGAGGGCGAACCAGAACCCCACCGACAGCGGCCGCTCGTCCTCGGCCATGAGCTTCCGCGTGGTGTTGTCGATGGCCGCGATGTGGTCGGCGTCGAACGCGTGGCGGGCGCCGAGCGTGTACGCGGTGAGCCCCACGCCGACGCCGAACGCCTGCGCGCCCACGCTGTACCCGGCCGGCACGACCAGCCAGATCAGGGTCCCCCAGCCGGCGATGTGCAGCAGGGCCACGAACGACACCATGCCGCCCACCCTGCGCCATTCCGGCCGCGTGAGGCGGGACCTGCCGGTGGCGGTCGCCGGGGCACCGGTCACGGTCATGGACGTCCTCACAGCTGTCGGGCCCCGGGGCGTGATGGGGCCGGGCTACCGCGAGACGGTAGAACGCTCGCGACCGTTGTTGCAAGTCGTTCGCAACAACGTCACTGTCGGATGGGGGTCACTGGAGGTACGACTCGACCTCGCCGGTGGGGCGCGGCTTGACCTCGTCCGGGTTCCCGCCGATCTCCTCGCGAGCCCTCCGCTGGCGCAGCAGGTCCCAGCACTGGTCGAGGCCCTCCTCGACCTCCCGGAGCCGCTCCCGCTCGGCCGGAGTGAGACCGTCGCCGACGTGGCGTGACCGCAGGTCCCTCTCCTCGGTGACCAGCCGGTTGATCTGCGTCAGTACGTCCCGGTCATCCATGCGTGCGACGGTACGCCCGTCAGCCCCCGGCCGCCGGTGCCGCGACGCCGCAGTGCGCGCAGTTCTCGACGTGCACGTGGTCGGCCGGTTCCTCCGCGGCGGTGAGGACGTCGTCCCGGATCGAGGCGAACGCGACCACCGCGCCGGTCGCCAGCAGGCCCGCGCAGAGCAGGATCGCCGTGCGGTACCCGGCCGCGAACACCTCCGGCCGCCGGTAGTCGTCGCCGGACAGCCCGGCGACGGCGGGCAGCACCGCGACCGCGAGCAGTCCCGCGGCCCGGGCGACCGCGTTGTTCACACCGGACGCGATGCCCGCGTGGCGCTGCGGGGCGGCGCCGAGCACGGTCGCGGTGAGCGGCGCGACCATCGTGGCGAGCCCGAGCCCGAACACCAGCACGGCGGGGACGACATCGCGCCAGTACGACGCCCCGGGCCCGACCCGCAGCGTGAGCAGCAGCCCGCACGCCGCCACCAGGGGGCCGACCGTCATCGGCCTCCGCGGGCCGATCCGCTGGGCGAGGCGCCCCATCCGGGCCGACAGCAGCAGCGTCACGCCGGTCACCGGCAGCAGCGCGGCCCCCGCGACGACCGGGGTGAACCCGGCCACCACCTGCAGGTAGAGCACGAGCAGGAAGAACACGCCACCCAGCGCGGCGTACACGGCGAACGTCACGACGTTCGCGGCGGTGAACTGCCGCGAGGCGAACAGGTCCGGCGGTACGAGCGGCGACGGGCCACGGCGCTCCACGACGACGAACGCCGCCAGCGCGAGAACGCCCACCGCGCCGGTGCCCACGGTCCCCACCGAGGCGCCCTGCGCGCCCGCCGAGACGAGCGCGTACGTCAGGGCGGCGAGGCCCAGCGCGGCGAGAACGGTGCCCGGTACGTCGATCCTGCGTGCCGCGCCGGGGTCGCTGCTCTCCGGGACGTGCCGCAGCGCGACGGCGACGATCAGGGCGGCGACGGGGAGGTTCACCAGGAACACGGCCCGCCACGACACCGCCTCGACCAGCCAGCCGCCGACGAACGGTCCGAGCGCGCCCGCGAGCCCGCCCAGCCCGGACCAGGCCCCGATGGCGGCCGCGCGGTCCCGGCCGTCGAACGCGGCCGACAGGATCGCGAGGCTGCCCGGCGTCAGCAGCGCCCCGCCGACCCCCTGGAGTGCGCGGGCGGCGACGAGGACCCCGATGTCCGGCGCCAGCCCGCACAGCAGCGACGCCGCGGCGAACCAGACCACGCCCACGAGGAACACCCGCCGCCGGCCGTACCGGTCGCCGAGCGCGCCACCGAGCAGGATGAAGGAGGCGAGCGTGAGCGTGTAGCCGTTGAGGGTCCACTGGAGGCCCGCGAACGAGGCGTTCAGGCTGTCGCCGATGTGGCGGAGCGCGACGTTGACGACCGTCGCGTCCAGCATGGCGAGGCCGGATCCCAGCACCGACGCGAGCAAGACCCACCGCGCGCGGGGTGTCCCCATCCGGATCCCGGCCACGGCGACCTCCTCCGGCGTGAGGGTACGCTCGTACGGTGACGAGCGAGCCGAACAAGACCTCGCCGTCCAGGTCGCAGTCCCCGGTGGTCGCCGAGGCGACCCGCCGCCGCACCTTCGCCGTGATCAGCCACCCCGACGCGGGGAAGTCCACGCTGACCGAGGCGCTCGCGCTCCACGCGCAGGTGATCGGGCAGGCGGGCGCGGTGCACGGCAAGGGTGAACGGCGCGGGACGGTGTCCGACTGGATGGACCTCGAGCGCGACCGCGGCATCTCGGTGACCTCGGCGGCGCTCCAGTTCGCGTACCGCGACGCCGTGATCAACCTGCTGGACACGCCCGGCCACGCGGACTTCTCCGAGGACACCTACCGCGTGCTCGCCGCCGTCGACTGCGCGGTCATGCTGCTCGACGCCGCGAAGGGGCTCGAGCCGCAGACGCTGAAGCTGTTCGACGTCTGCCGCCATCGCGGCATCCCGATCATCACGGTCGTCAACAAGTGGGACCGCCCCGGCCTCGCGCCGCTGCAGCTCATGGACGAGATCGAGGCCCGGATCCAGCTGAAGCCCACGCCGCTCACATGGCCGGTCGGCGAGGCCGGCGACTTCCGGGGCGTGCTGGACCGGCGTACCGGCGAGTTCATCCGGTTCAGCCGGACCGCGGGCGGCGTGACGCGGGCGCCGGAGGAGCACCTCACCGCCGAGGCGGCCCTCGCGGACGAGGGCGACGCGTGGACGACCGCGGTGGAGGAGAGCGAGCTGCTCGAACTGTCCGAGCAGGACCTCGACGTGGAGTCGTTCCTGGCGGGGAAGTCGACGCCGGTGCTGTTCGCCTCCGCGTTCCTCAACTTCGGCGTCGGCCAGCTGCTGGACAGGATCGTCGAGCTGGCGCCCGCCCCGGGTCCGCGGCTCTCGGCGTCCGACGTGGAGCGTCCGCTCGACGCGCCGTTCAGCGCGTTCGTGTTCAAGGTGCAGGCCGGGATGGACAGGGCCCACCGGGACCGGCTGGCGTTCGTGCGGGTGTGCTCGGGGGTGTTCGAGCGCGGGATGGTCGTGACGCACGCCGCCAGCGGCCGGCCGTTCGCCACCAAGTACGCGCAGCAGGTCTTCGGCCGCGAGCGGACCACGATGGACACCGCGTACCCGGGGGACGTGGTGGGCCTGGTCAACGCGAACGCGCTGCGGGTGGGCGACAGCCTGTACGCCGACGCGCCGGTCGAGTACCCCCCGATCCCGAGCTTCGCGCCGGAGCACTTCATGGTCGTGCGGGCGAAGGACTCCGGGAAGTACAAGCAGTTCCGGCGCGGCATCAGCCAGCTCGAGCAGGAGGGCGTGATCCAGATCCTCCGGTCCGACCTGCGCGGCGAGGCGTCGCCGGTGCTCGCCGCCGTCGGTCCGATGCAGTTCGAGGTGGCCGAGCACCGCCTCGCCACCGAGATGAGCTCGCCGGTCACGATGGACCGTCTCGAGTACACGACCGCGCGGCGGACCCTGCCCGAGTACGTCACGCTGCTGAACGGCATCCCCGGCGTCGAGGTGCTCGAGCGCGGCGACGGCGTACTGCTGGCCCTGATCCGGGACAGGTGGCGCCTGTCGACGATCCGCCGGGAACACCCCGACGTGGTCCTCGAGCCGCTCGTCGCGGGCGGAGCGGAGTAGCCGGCTCGTGCGCATCACCCTGCCGCGCCCGCGGCCGACGGGAGCCGCGGCCTCGTGAGCACCACCGTCTCGGCGCCCCGGTTCAGCGCTCCCAGATTCAGCGCGACCGGGGTCGCCGCCCTCGCCCTGCTGTCCGTCACCGCGGCCTGGGGCTCGACCTTCTTCCTGATCAAGGACGTCGTCACGCGGATCCCTCCCGCGGACTTCCTCGCCGTGCGGTTCGCCGTGGCCGCGCTCGCCCTCTACGCCGTGGCGCCGTCGGCGGTACGGCGGCTCAGCGCGCGGCAGTGGCGGCACGGCCTGATCCTCGGCGCCGTGTACGGGCTCGCGCAGATCCTCCAGACCGTCGGGCTCGCGCACATGCCCGCGTCGGTGTCGGGGTTCGTCACCGGGATGTACGTGGTGTTCACGCCGCTGCTCGGGGCCGTCGTGCTGAGGCGGCCGGTGGGGCGGGTGACCTGGCTCGCCGTCGCCGTGGCCACGGCCGGGCTCGCGGCACTGTCGCTGCGCGGCTTCGCGGTGGGGTCCGGGTTCGGGGTGGCGCTCACGCTGCTGGGTGCGGCGCTGTACGCCGTCCACATCCTGGGGCTCGGTGTGTGGTCGGTCGGCCGGGAGGCCCTGGGCCTGTCGATCGTGCAGATGGGCGCGATCGCCGCGGTGTGCACGCTGTTCGCCCTGCCCGGCGGCATCACCGTGCCGACCACCACCGGGGACTGGGCGGGACTGCTGTACATGGCGTTCGTGGCGGGCGCGCTGGCGCTCGTCGTGCAGACGTGGGCGCAGGCGCACCTGCCCGCCACCCGGGCCGCGGTCATCATGACGATGGAGCCGGTGCTCGCGGCCGGGTTCGCGGTCGCGTTCGGCGGGGAGTCGCCGACCGTGCGGATGGTCCTCGGCGGGGCGCTGGTCCTCGCGGCGATGTACCTGGTGGAGCTGGGCCCGCGGCGGGCGGCGGACGCCGAGGTCGCCCACGTCGGGCCGGTCTGACGGTGGCCCGCGACCGGTCCGGTGTGCCGGCCGTGTCCGGCCCGGGGACGATCAGGGGCCTGCAGGAGAGAGCGGCCCGGGCCCTTCCCGCCGCGCACGTCGAGGACGCGGAGGGGTGGTGGCTGCGCCACGCCCCCCGCTGCTCCTGGTGGGTGGGATCGGTGCTGCCGCACGGTGGGGCCGGGTCCGGCGAGCTGGTGCGCCGGGTCGCCGGGGCGGAGGAGTTCTGTGCCGCCCGTGGTGCGATCGCGCGGTTCCAGATCAGTCCGGGAGCGTGCCCGGACGGGCTCGACGCGCTGCTGGCCGGGCGCGGGTACCGCCGGCAGAGCCCGATGTCGTTGCAGGTGGCCCCCGTCGGGGAGGTCCTCACGGCGCGTGCCCTGCCGGTCGTCGTGGCGGACCGGCCGACGCCCGCGTGGTTCGACCTCTGGCAGGCCGTGCTCGGTCACGGCGCCGACCCGCGGGCCGAGTGGGACCTGCTCGACCGCGTGGACCGGCCGAGCGGGTACGCCTCCGCGATGCTCGACGGGATCGTCGTCGCCGTGGGGCGCGTGGTCGCCGACACCGGCTGGGCGGGGGTGTTCGGGCTGGCCACGCACCCACGCGCCCGCGGGCTCGGCGCGGGGAGGTCCGTGCTGGCCGCCCTGGCATCATGGGCTCTCGCGCACGGCGCCGACTCGATGTACCTGCAGGTGGAGCGCGACAACGTCCCGGCGCTGCGCCTGTACGAGAGAGCCGGCTTCACCGAGGCGTGCGCGTACCACTACCGCACCGCGGCGACCTAGTCCCCGACCTCCCCGTCGATCCGTTCCCGGAGCAGGTCCGCGTGCCCGTTGTGCCGCGCGTACTCCGTCGTCATGTGCAGCAGCACCCACCGCAGCGAGATCGGCGAGCCGCTCGGCCGATGCGGCACCACCGCGTCGAGGTCCGCCGCCGCCGTGATCGCCCGGGACCGCTCGCACTCCTCCCGCCATACGGCGAGGACCTCCGCGGGATCGCCGTCGAGCGCGTCGAAGTCCCGGTTCGGCTCGTCGTCGGTGAAGTACAGCGTCGGCACGTCCTCCCCGGCGAACTGCTGCCGGAACCACCACCGCTCGACCGCCGCCATGTGCCGCAGCAGGCCGTGCAGGCTCAGCCCCGACGGGGGCACCGTCCGCTCGGACAGCCGCTCCGGCGGGACGTCCGCGCACTTGAGCGCGAGCGTCTCCCGGTGCCAGTCCAGGAAAGCCGTGAGCATCTCCCGCTCGCCGGACGTCCGGTCGATCTGCGTGCGCGTCCCGTGTGGCCAGGGACCGACGGTGTCCGTCACGGTGCCTCCGGGTCAGTAGGACTTGGGCAGCCCCAGCGAGTGCTGCGCGACGAAGTTCAGCACCATCTCCCGGCTGACCGGCGCGATCCGGGCCGCGCGCACGCCGCCCCACAGGGTGGCGAGCCCGTACTCGGTGGCCATGCCGTTGCCGCCGTGTGACTGGATCGCCGCGTCGACGGCCCCGATCGCGGCCTCGGCGGCCGCGTACTTCGCCATGTTCGCGGCCTCGGCGCACTCGGCGTCCTGCCCATGGTCGTACAGCCAGGCGGCCTTGTACATCATCAGCCGCGCCAGCTCGATCTGGACCTTCGCCGCCGCCAGGGGGTGCGCGATGGCCTGGTGTGCGCCGATGGGCGTGCCCCACACCGCGCGGTCCTTCGCATAGGCGGCGCCCTTCGACAGCGCGTACCGCCCGATGCCCGCGGCGTACGCGGCCACCGTGATGCGCTCCGGGTTCAGGCCCGCGAACAGCCCCGCCAGCCCCGCCGACGCGTACTCCCCGCCCCCGACGAGCGCGTCGGCCGGGAGCCGGACGTCGTCCATGAACACGGTGAACTGCTTCTCCGGGCTGGTGATCTCCATCGGGATCTGCCGGTACTCGAACCCGGGCGCGTCCGTCGGGACGATGAAGAGCGCGGGCTGCAACCGCCCGGTCGCCGCGTCCTCGGTACGCCCGACGACGAGCACGGCGCCGGCCTCGTCCACGCCGGAGATGTAGTACTTGCGCCCGGACAGCAGCCAGTCGGCGCCGTCGCGGCGGGCCGTGGTCGTGATCCGGTGCGAGTTCGAGCCGGCGTCGGGCTCGGTGATCGCGAACGCCATCGTCACCGACCCGTCCGCGAACCCGGGGAGCCACCGCTGCTTCTGCTCGGCGGTGCCCCCGCGGGCGATCACGGTGGCGCAGATGGCGGGCGAGACCACCATGAGCAGCATCGGGCAGCCCGCCGTGGCGAACTCCTCGCAGACCACGGCCAGCTCGCTGATCCCCCCGCCGCCGCCGCCGTACTCCTCCGGCACCGAGACGCCGAGGTACCCCGCCTTGCCCGCCTCCGCCCAGAGCTCGCGGGTGTTGCCGCCGGACTTGGCCCGGTCGACGAAGTACTCGTGCCCGTACCGCGCGCCGAGTCCTGCCACGGCGGTGCGGAGCATGCCCAGCTCGGGGCTCTCGCTGAAGTCCACGTCTACTCCTCGGACGACTCGACCACGGCGAGCAGGGCGCCCGCCTCCACCTGCGCGCCCGCGAAGACGGGCAGCCGGCGCACCACACCGTCGGCGGGCGCCGTGACGGGGTGCTCCATCTTCATGGCCTCGAGTACGCACACCAGCTCGCCCCGGGCGACCGCCTGTCCCTCGGCGACGGCGACCCGCACGACGGTTCCCGGCATCGGCGCGAGCAGCGATCCGGGTTCCGTCGCCGGGGGCGGTACGGCGAGGGGGTCGGCGAACCGCAGGGCCACCGCCCCGCGCGCGGAGTCGACCCACACGTCGTCGCCGTGCCGGGCCACCGAGAACGTTTCGCGGACACCGTCGACCAGCAGCACGACCTCGTCCGGGGTCGCCGACAGCACCTCGTGCGGGCTCGGGCGGTACGACACGGTGACCTCGCCGTGCGGCCCCTCGTACGTGGCCCGCGCCGCCTGCGAGAGAACGTTTCGCCACCCGGCGGGCAGCCCGGCGAGCGTCCGCGCGGTCGCGCGCCGGGCGGCCGAGGCGGCGAGTGCGGCGGCGAGGGCCGACAGCTCGACGGCGCCCGCGTCCGCGAGCGGCGCGAGGACCTCCTCGTGGGCGGCGAGGAAGCCGGTGTCCGCCGCCCCGGCCACGAACTCGGGGTGCCGCAGCACGCGGACCAGCAGATCGCGGTTGGTCACCGGCCCGTGGAGGCGCGCACCGGCCAGGGCGGCGGCGAGCGTGCGCAGCGCGGCCTCGCGGGTCGGCGCCCACGCGACCACCTTGGCGAGCATCGGGTCGTAGTGCGGGGTGACCACGTCGCCGGATACGACGCCGGCGTCCACCCGGACGAACGGACGGTCCGAGAGCACCGCTCTCTCCTCGAGTGAGAACGTTCTCAGCAGGCCGGTCTGGGGGGTCCAGCCCGACGCGGGGTCCTCCGCGTACAGGCGGGCCTCGATCGCGTGCCCCCGCGCCGGCGGCGGGTCCAGCGGCAGCGCGACGCCCTCCGCGACGGACAGCTGGAGCGCGACGAGGTCCAGGCCGTACACGCACTCGGTGACGGGGTGCTCCACCTGCAGGCGCGTGTTCATCTCGAGGAAGTGGAACCCGCCGTCCGGCGCGAGGAGGAACTCGACCGTCCCGGCCCCGACGTACCCCACCGCGGCCGCCGCGGCGACCGCCGCCTCGCACAGCGCGCTCCGCAGGTCCGGCGTGACGACGGGGGAGGGGGTCTCCTCGAGCACCTTCTGGTGGCGGCGCTGCACCGAGCAGTCGCGCTCGCCGAGCGCCCACACGGTGCCGTGGAGGTCGGCGAGGACCTGCACCTCGATGTGGCGCCCGCGTTCCACGTACGGCTCGCAGAACACCGCCGGGTCGCCGAACGCCGACTCGGCCTCGCGCCGCGCGGAGGCGACCACCTCGTCCAGGCCGTCCAGGGTGCGGACCACGCGCATGCCACGGCCACCGCCGCCCGCGGACGCCTTGACGAGCAGCGGGAGGTCGGCGTCGGTCACCCGCGACGGCTCGAGCTCCGCCAGCACGGGGACACCCACGGCGGCCATGCGCTTCTTGGCCTCGAGCTTGGAGGCCATCGCGGCCATCGCCGACGGAGGCGGGCCGACCCACGTCAGCCCCGCGTCGAGGACCGCGGCCGCGAACTCCGGGCTCTCGGACAGGAACCCGTACCCGGGGTGGACGGCGTCCGCGCCCGCCGACCGGGCTGCGCCCAGCAGGAGGTCCGCGCGCAGGTACGTGTCGGCCGACGCCGTGCCGGGCAGCCGCACGGCGACGGTCGCCTCGACGACGTGCCGCGCGGTCGCGTCGGCGTCGGAGTACACCGCGACGGTCTCGATGCCGAGCGCGTCGCAGGTGCGGATGATCCGGCGGGCGATCTCGCCCCGGTTGGCGACGAGCAGTCGGGAGATCACGGCCCTCACATCCGGAAGACGCCGTAGCCGCGGGCGCCCTCGATCGGTCCGGTGTGGACGGCGGACAGGCACATGCCGAGGACGGTGCGGGTGTCGCGCGGGTCGATCACCCCGTCGTCGTACAGGCGCCCGGAGAGGAAGGGCGCGAGCGACTGCGCCTCGATCTGCTGTTCGACCATCGAGCGCATGGCCGCGTCGCCGTCCTCGTCGTACGGCCGGCCCTTCGCCTCCGCGGCCTGTCTGGCCACGATGGACAGCACGCCCGCGAGCTGGGCGGGGCCCATCACCGCGGACTTCGCGTTGGGCCAGGTGAACAGGAAACGTGGGCCGTACGCACGGCCGCACATGCCGTAGTTCCCGGCGCCGTACGACGCCCCCAGGTTGACGGTGAGGTGCGGGACGCGGCTGTTCGCCACCGCGTTGATCATCATCGCGCCGTGCTTGATGATCCCGGCCTGCTCGTAGTCCCTGCCGACCATGTAGCCGGTCGTGTTCTGCAGGAACAGCAGCGGGACGTCGGCGACGTTCGCCAGCTCGATGAACTGGGTCGCCTTCTGCGCCTCCGCGCCGAACAGCACGCCGCGGGCGTTGGCGAGCACGCCCACCGGGTATCCGTGGATCGACGCCCAGCCGGTGACGAGGCTGGGCCCGTACAGCCGCTTCACCTCGTCGAACCGCGAGCCGTCGCAGATCCGGGCCAGCACCTCGCGGGGGTCGAACGGCATCCGCAGGTCCGCGGGCGCGAGGCCCAGCAGGTCCTCCGCGGGGTACCGGGGCGCGTCGGCCGGCTCGGACGGCCCCGGACCCTGCTTGCGGTGGTGGAGGCGGGCGACGATCCGCCGCGTGATGCGCAGCGCGTCGTACTCGTCCTCGGCGAGGTGGTCGGCGAGTCCCGAGGTGCGGGCGTGCATCTCGGCGCCGCCGAGGGACTCGTCGTCGGACTCCTCGCCGGTGGCCATCTTGACGAGCGGCGGGCCGCCGAGGAACACCTTGGCCCGCTCGCGGACCATCACCACGTGGTCGGACATGCCGGGGACGTAGGCACCGCCCGCCGTCGAGTTGCCGAACACGACCGCGATCGTCGGGATGCCCGCCGCCGACAGCCTGGTGAGGTCACGGAAGATCTGTCCACCCGGGATGAAGATCTCCGCCTGGCTGGGCAGGTCCGCGCCGCCGGACTCCACCAGACTGATCAGCGGCAGCCGGTTCTCCCGGGCGATCTCCATGGCGCGCAGGGACTTCCGGAGGGTCCACGGGTTGCTCGCGCCGCCCCGGACGGTCGGGTCGTTCGCGGACAGCACGCACTCGACGCCCTCGACCACGCCGACGCCGGTGACGACCGACGCGCCGACCGGGTAGTCGCTGCCCCACGCGGCGAGCGGCGAGAACTCGAGGAACGGCGAGTCGCGGTCGAGCAGGGCCTCGATGCGCTCCCGCGCGAGGAGCTTGCCGCGCCGGTGGTGCCGCTCGACGTACCGCTCGCCGCCGCCCGCGATCGCCGCGGCGTGCTCGGCGTCCAGTTGGGACAGCCGCTCGAGCAGGTGTGCGCGATTGGCGACCGCGGTCGGATCGGCCGGGTCGAAGGTGCTGGACAGGACGGTCACGATGCGAACCCCAGGAGCCGGGCGGCGAACTCGTCGAGCACCTCGGTCGTGCCGCCGCCGATACCGAGGATGCGGGAGTCGCGGTAGTGCCGTTCGACCTCGGCGTCCCGCAGGTAGCCGTAGCCGCCGTGGAGCTGGACCGCGGCGTCGACCACGGTGTCGCAGGCCTCGACGGCAGTCTTCTTCGCGAGGCACACCTCCGCGCTGCAGTCCTCGCCCGCGGCGACCCGCTCCGCGATGCCGCGGACGTACGTGCGCGCGACGTCGGTGAGCCGGTGCATCTCCACGAGCTCGTGCCGCACGGTCTGCCGGGTCACCAGCGGGCGGCCGAACGTCTCGCGCTGCCGTACCCAGTCGAGGGTGAGGTCGAGGCAGCGCTGCGCGGTGGCGTACGCCTGGACGGCGAGCGCGAGGCGCTCGGTCCGGAACTGCGCCATCAGCTGGAAGAACCCGGTGTCCTCGGCACCGACCAGGCCGGACACCGGCACACGGACATCGGTGAAGGACAGTTCCGCGGTGTCCGAGCAGTGCCAGCCCATCTTCTCGAGGCGCCGCGTCACGGTGAACCCCGGCGTGCCCGCGTCCACGACGAGCAGCGAGATCCCGCGCGGACCGTCACCGCCGGTGCGTACCGCGGTCACCACGAAGTCCGCCCGTGCACCGGAGGTGATGTACGTCTTGCCGCCGTTCACGACGTAGTGGTCGCCGTCGCGGACGGCACGCGTCCGGAGGGCGCCCACGTCCGAGCCGCCGTCGGGCTCGGTGACCGCGAGCGAGCCGATCGTCTCGCCGGCGAGGGTGGGACGGACGTACCGGTCGACCTGCCGGGGGTCGCCGGCCGCGACGAGGTGCGGTAGCGCGATGCCGTGGGTGAACAGCGCCGCCATCACGCCGGACGAGCCACCCGCACCGATCAGCTCCTCGGTGAGGACCAGCGTGTCGACCAGGTCGCCGCCCGCGCCGCCCACCTCCTCGGGGAAGCCGATGCCGAGCAGTCCGGCGGCCGCCGCCCGGGCGTGGACCTCGCGGGGGATCTCCCCGGCGCGTTCCCACTCGGGCAGGTGCGGCACCACCTCGCGCGCGGCGAAACGGCCGACCGTCTCGCGCAGCGCCCGCCGCTCCTCGGTGTCGATCACAGCACCTCCACGGGTACGTCCACGAGCCGCGACCGCAGCCACTCCCCGAGGGCCTTGCCCTGGGGGTCGAACCGCGTGGACGACGCCACGCCCTCGCCCAGCAGGCCGTCCACGACGATGTTCACGGCACACAGGTTCGGCAGCGGGTACACCGTGACCGGCAGGTCCGCCGCCTCCGGCAGCAGGTCCCGCACGCGCGCGGGCGTGAGGAACCCGGCGAGCCAGCGCCCCGCCGCCTCGGTCCGGCCCCACACCCCGATGTTGGCGGTGCCACCCTTGTCGCCGCTGCGCGCGCCGCACACCGTCCCGAGGGGCACGCGGCGGGTCGCCCCGCCGGGCGGGAGGTCGGGGTACGCCGGGGGCGCCACGGACAGCGGAGCGGTCTCCGGTGGCGGCTGCACCCGCACCCGGGTGCCGTCCGCGGTCACCGCGGTGTGCTCGACGGCCTCCTGCGGCACCCAGCCCGGGCGGTACACGCCGTACGGTGCCGCGTCCCCGGGCGGCGCGGTGACGTGGAAGCCGGGGTACGAGGCGAGGGCCAGCTCGACCGCCGCGCCGGAGAACGCGCGCCCGGCCCGCGCGGGGTCGCTGTCCTTGGCGACGACGTGCAGCAGCGCGCTCGCCGTCTCCTCGGTGTCCGCGTCGGGGTGGTCGGTCCGGGCGAGCGTCCACGTCAGCTCGCGGGGTCCGCCCTCGCCCAGGGCCGCGTCGAGCTGGGACCGGACCAGCGACGCCTTCGCCTCGATGTCGAGCCCGGTGAGGACGAAGGTGGTGGCGTTCCGGAAGCCGCCGAGCGCGGTGAGGCAGACCTTCACCTCCGGCGGCGGAGGCGTGCCGCGGGCGCCGGTCACCCTCACCCGGTCCGGGCCGTCGGGCGCGAGCGTCACGGTGTCGAAGTGGGACGTCACGTCCGGCCCCGCGTACGCCGGGGAGCCGATCTCGTACAGGAGCTGCGCGGTGACCGTGTCGACGGTGACCGCGCCGCCGGTGCCCGGGTGCTTGGTGATCGTGGCGGACCCGTCGGCGCGGACCTCCGCGATCGGGAAACCGGGGTGCCGGAGGTCCGGTACCTGGGTGAAGAACGCGAAGTTGCCGCCGGTGACGTGCGCGCCGCACTCCAGCAGGTGGCCCGCGACCGTCGCGCCCGCGAGCGTGTCCCAGTCGTCGCGGGCCCACCCGAAGCGGGCGGCCGCGGGCCCGACGACGAGCGACGCGTCGGTGACCCGCCCGGTGACGACCACGTCCGCGCCACCCCGCAGCGCCTCGGCGATGCCCCACGCGCCGAGGTACGCGTTCGCGGTGAGCGGCGTGCCCTCCGGTGTGGACAGTCCGAGCTCCCCGGTCCGCGGCAGCAGGTCGTCACCCTCCACGTGCGCGACACGCACCGGCAGGCCGAGGCGCGACGCCAGCTCGCGGACGGCGTCGGCGAGCCCGGCCGGGTTCAGGCCACCCGCGTTGGCGACGATCGTGACACCGCGCTCCACCGCGAGCCCGAGGGCGTCCTCGAGCTGACGGAGGAACGTGGTGGCGTACCCCTTGGCGGGGTCCTTGCGCCGCGCGCGACCGAGGATGAGCAGGGTGAGCTCGGCGAGGTAGTCCCCGGTGAGCACGTCGAGCTCGCCGCCGGTGAGCATCTCGCGCACCGCGGAGAGCCGGTCGCCGTAGAAGCCGGAGGCGTTCCCGATCCGGAGGGCCGTTTCCCTGCGCCCTCCGCCGCGCGTCGGGTCGGTGGTCATCGCGTACCCGTCCGCGCCGGGTCGGCGCCGGGCGGTCCCGCGAACGCCTGCGCGAGGTCGAGCCACCGGTCGGCGCCGGGACCGTCCGCCGTGACCGCGAGGTCGTCCCGGTGCCTGCGCCGGGTCACCAGCAGGCAGAAGTCCAGCGCCGGTCCGCTGACGCGCTCGGGGGCGTCGTCCGGTCCGAAGGTCCACAGTGTTCCGTCCGGCCCGGTCAGCTCGACCCGCACGTCGGCGTCCGGCGCCGGGAGGCCGCGGACCGCGAACGAGAACGCCCGGGTCCGTGTCCCCAGGTACGCGATGTGCCGCAGCCGCGCCGACGGCTCCCGCGTGACACCCAGCGCGGCCGCCACGTCCTCGCCGTGCGCCCAGGTCTCCATGAGCCGCGCGGTCGCCAGGGACACCGCGTTCATGGGCGGCCCGAACCACGGGATCTTCGTGCCGGCCGTCGCCGCGGCGAGGGCCTGCGTGAGGTCGTCCCGCGCGGCGCGCCACCGCGCCAGGAGGTCCGGTGCCGCGAGGCGGGCGCCGTCCGCGGCGGCGGCGTCGACGTACCCCTCGACGCGGCCCTCCCCGACCACCGCCGCGGCCGCCCGGGCGAACCCCTCCGGGTCCGCGACGGCGCGGTACGCCGACTCGTCGGTCCACGCGAGGTGCGCGATCTGGTGGGCGACCGTCCACCCGGGGGCGGGGGTCGGGGTCGCCCAGGACACCGGGTCGAGCGGGGCGACGAGCGCGTCCAGAGCGGCGCACTCGGCCCGCAGATCGGTGAGCACCGCCGCGAGCCGGGGGTCCGGCGGGGTGAGGTCGTCAGCCACGGAGCACCTCGTCCAGGGTCTCGGCCCACACCCGCAGCAGGCGTGTGCGGCGCGCGGAGTCGTCGGTGAGCAGGTTCGCGACCCCGAGTCCGCGGACGAGGTCCAGCGTCGCCTGGACGGTCTCGCGGACGCGGGGCCGGGACTCGTCGGCGCCGAGCAGCTCGACGGTGACGCGGTGCAGCTCGCGGCCGAGCCGTGCCTCGAGCGGGACGAGGGCGGCCCGGAGCACCTCGTCCGTCCGGGCGGCGACCCACACCTCGAGGGCCGCCACGTACAGCGGTCCGGTGGAGAAGTCCGCCAGCAGCTCGAGCACGCGGTACGTGCGGTCCCGCCCGGCGGGCAGCGCGGCGGCCTCGCGGCGGACCTCCTCGGCCCGGCGGGAGCAGAGGTGGTCCACCGCGGCGAGCACGAGGTCCGTCCGGGTGGGGTAGTGATGCAGCTGGGCGCCGCGGGAGACGCCCGCGCGCTCGGCGACGACCGTCGTGGTCGTCCCCGCCCAGCCGAGCTCGACCAGGCACTCGACCGCGGCGTCGAGCAGGCGCGCCCGGGTGGCGGCGCTGCGGTCGGCCTGACGGCTCGGGACGGTCACATCGCCAGCCTGGCGCGTACGAAACAAACAGTCAAGACTGCTTTTTTGTCGGATAGACGTCCCCTGCCGGGGGAAGCGGGTCCGGCATAATCCCGCGATCATGCGTAATGTGGGGGAATCAACGACGTTCCGTGATGTTTTCGCGGTGCGCGAGTACCGGGCACTGTGGCTGGCGTACGTCCTCTCCCTTATCGGCGACCAGCTCGCGCGCGTCGCGCTGTCCGTGCTGGTGTACAGCCGGACCGGGTCCCCGTTGCTCACCGCCCTGACCTACGCGATCGGCTTCCTGCCCTGGCTCCTCGGCGGCCCGTTGCTGTCCGGCCTCGCCGACCGCTACCCGCGGCGGACCGTGATGGTCACCGCCGACCTCCTCCGTGCGGTCCTCGTCGCCGCGATGGTCCTACCGGGCGCGCCGCTGGCCGCGCTGCTGGTCCTGCTGTTCCTCGCGGAGCTGTGTGCTCCGCCGTTCGCGTCCGCGCGCGCGGCACTGTTCCCCCAGGTGCTGGCGGGGGACCTGTACGTGGTGGGCTCGGCCGTCAACACGGTGACGTGGGAGGCGGCACAGATCGTCGGCTTCGTGCTCGGCGGCGCGATGGTCGCCGGGGTCGGGCCGCGCCGGGGGCTGCTGATCGACGCGGCGACGTTCGTGCTGTCCGCGTCGCTGGTCCTCCTCCGGGTGCGTGCCCGCCCGGCCCCGGAGCGGGAGCCGGACTCGACCACCGGGATGGGCGCCGACCTGCGGGCCGGCGCCCGTCTCGTGTTCGGGGACCCGTGGCTGCGGACGCTCACCGTGCTGGCCTGGCTGTGCTCGGTCTACATGGTCCCCGAGGCGCTCGCCGCCCCGGTCGCCACCGAGCTCGGCGGCGGCGCCCTCGCCATCGGGATGCTCCTGGCGGCGAACCCGATCGGCACGACAATCGGATCCGTCCTCATCGGACGGTGGGTCTCCCCGGAGCGGCGCCTGCGCTGGCTGGTGCCGATGGCCCTCCTCACCGGTGTCCCGCTGATCCTGTGTCTCTGGTGGACAGACCTCGTCGCGGTGGGGGTCCTCTGGGGACTGTCCGGGCTGTTCTCGGCGTACAACCTCGCGGCGAACGCCGCGTTCGTCCGCGCGGTGCCGGACGCGCGCCGTGGGCAGGCGTTCGGGCTGGTCCAGACCGGCATGTCGGCCGGCCAGGGCCTCGGCTTCGTGATCGCAGGCGCGGCGGCCGAATGGGCGGACCCGCTCACGATCGTCGCCGGTGCCGGTGCACTGACGTGCGTGGTCGTCCTCCCGCTCGTCCTCCGCGGGAACCGGTTTCCACCCGCCGCTCCCGCTCCGGGCTGACGGCCGTCCCGCGAGGCCCCTCACAACGCGCGGACGACCGTACGTCGTCTTACCTTTACCTGCAGTGGGAGTGCTTCCCGGGGCGTCCGTGAAGCCCTTACCCTGCGCGCCATCCGATGGGCGCCGCCGTCCATCACCCGACGTGCCTGGGCTCCCGGGGGTGGACTGCGCACGGCCGACCACCCCCAGCCGAGCGCCCCGGCGTGGTGCCGGCGAAGCCCTGACGGAGGTGCGCCGCCGCGGTGCGCCGCGAAGGGAGGTGACCCCGTGAGGAACAAGGCCTGGGCGTGACGTCCGACGAATGTCCGTGCAGCAACGCCGCCACGACACCGAGAGGGGAGGACGTCATGCGGAACAAGGCCTGGGCCTGACACGCGCCGATCGGCGTGTCGCCTCCCGACTGGCCGCACCACGGTCACACGGAGGAGTGAGAGCGCTACCCTCGATCCCGGTCAGCTCGCCTGGCGCGGAACCGAGGAGGAGCGCATGACCGGCGACGTCGCGGAACCGGCACCGGCGCCCGCCGGCGGCCGCCTGCCCGTCAACGCCGTCGTCTCCGGCGTGGTCCTGTGCGGGGCCGCCGTGTGCGTCGTCGCGCTGGCGCTGACGCCGCCCGCGACCTACCGGCAGCAGACCTCGGTGTTCGCGATCGCCGCGGCGCTGTCGTTCCTGGCGTGCCGCTGGGGCGTGCAGATCCGGATCCGTTCGCAGAACGTGCTCCACGTGTGGGGGGACACCGCGTTCCTCCTCTCCGTGGCGCTGGTGCCGGCGCCGGCCGTGGTGGTCGCCGCGGCGCTCGGGGTGCTGATCGCGTACGCGGGGCGCGAGATGGCGTGGCGCAAGGCCGCGTTCAACGTCGGCACCGCGCTGCTCGCCGGTGCGGCGGGGTTGGTGACGGCGCTGCTGATCGACCCCGAGGGACCGGACGCGCGGACCCTGCACGGCCTGCTCGCGCTCGGCGCCTGCGGCCTCGTGTACGCGCTGTGCTGCGAGCTGCTCACCGACCTCGTGCTGACCGCGGTGCAGGGCAAGAGGTTCCGCACGGTCGTGCGTGACAGCCTCGGGCTCGACCAGGTCGTGCTCGTCGGCAACCTCGCCGTCGGCGTGGGCGTCGCCGCCGCGGCGGCGCACCACCGCGGGGCGCTCTTCGTCCTGCCGCTCGTCGTGATCGCGCTCCGCCGGGTGCACGCCACGACGGTCCGGATGCGGGAGCACGAGCAGGCGTTCCGCGACCTCGAGGACGCCACCGAGAACCTGGCCCGCCTGGACGGCCGGGTCGTCCTCGAGGCGCTCGTCGTCGGCGCCGCCCGGCTGTGCCGCGCCGAGCTGGTGGAGGTGGTGCTCGCCGACGGCACCGTCGTCCGCGGGACCGACGAGGGCATCGAGCCGTCCGCCGGCATCACCGACCTGCCGCACATGACGACGGTCCCGCTCGCGCCGGGCGGCCTGCACCTCGGCGAGGTCAGGCTGCGGTTCGCCGAGGAGATCGAGCTGACCGAGGCCGAGTGGCGCGCACTGTCCACATTGGCCACGGTGGGCGGTGTGGCGATCGCGAACGCCCGCCAGCACGAGCGGACCCGGCACGACGCGACGCACGACCCGCTCACCGACCTGCCGAACCGCCGCGCGCTCATGGAGGCCGCCGGCGCGGCGCTCGCCGCGGATCCCGGCGAGGTGGTGGCGCTGCTCGTGGTGGACCTCGACCGGTTCAAGGACATCAACGACACCCTCGGGCACTCCTCGGGCGACACCCTGCTGTGCACGGTGGCGGGGAGGCTCCGGGAGGCCGTCGGAGCGGAGGGGCTGGTCGCCCGGCTGGGCGGTGACGAGTTCGCGATGCTGCTGCCGGACGTGACGCCCGCGCGCGTCACATCGGTCGCGGACCGGGCGCGGGCCGCGCTCGCCACGCCGGTCCGGCTCGACATCGGCGGCGCCTCCGACGTGGCCGTCACCGTGCTGGGCAGCCTGGGCGTGGCCACGGCGGTCGCCGCGGACGGGGTGACGGCGCTCGAGATGCTGCGGCGTGCGGACGTCGCGATGTACCGGGCGAAGTCGGCCGGCAGCGGCATCGCACACTACGACCCCGCGGCGGACCCGATGAGCCTGCAGCGCCTGCTCCTCGAGCCGGAGCTCCGCGCGGCGGTGGACGACCCGGCCCAGATCGTCGTGCAGTACCAGCCGCAGCTGGACCTCGGCACGGGGGCGCCCGTCGGCGCGGAGGCCCTCGTCCGCTGGCGCCACCCCGTGTACGGCCTGCTGTACCCGGACGTCGTGATCCCCGCGGTGGAGCGGTGCGGCCTCGGTCGCGCTCTCACCCTCGTCGTGCTGGAACGGGCGGTCGAGGCGCGCGCGTACTGGGCGCAGCAGTACGGCGTCGACGTCCGCATCGCGGTGAACGTGGCACCGCGCACGATGCTCGACCGTTCGTTCCCCGAGGCGGTGCACGGCATCCTGCGCCGGCAGCGCACCGCGCCGGACCGGCTCGTGGTCGAGGTCCCGGAGACCGTCGCGGTCACCGACCTGGACGCGGTCGCCGACATCCTCGGCGGCCTGCACCGACTGGGGGTCCAGATCGCCCTGGACGACTTCGGCACGGGCGGCGCGCCGCTCACCCTCCTCGCGCGGATGCCCGTCGACGAGGTGAAGATCGACCGGTCGTTCGTGGCCGAGATGGCGCGCAACCCCACCGCGGAGGCCATCGTGCGCGCCACCGTGGACCTCGCCCGGGGTCTCGGCATGCGCACGGTCGCCGAGGGCGTCGAGAGCCCGGCCGTCGACGCGGCCCTGCGGGAGCTGGGCTGCGACGCCGGGCAGGGGTACCGGTACGACCGGCCGGTCGATCGCGACGTCGCGGGGGCCTCGATGGCCGAGGCGCTCCGGGCCGCCGCCGACCGCAGCTCGGCGGGCGTCGTGCGACTCGCCGACGTCCGGCGCCGGTCCCGGCCCTAGATGGCCGACGTCCCGCCGAACAGGGTCCTGCGCGCCGAGGTCCTGCTGGTCCTCGGCGTGTCGCTCGGCGCGAGCGCCGTGTACTCCGTGGTGTCGATCGTCGGGAAGCTGACCGCCGGGCGTGCCCTGTCGCAGCAGGACGCCACGCTCAACGCGTCCGTCGCGCCGGGCCGCCCGCTGCTGGACCTCACCTACCAGCTGCTCGCGATCGTGTTCGCGCTCGTGCCCGCCGCGCTGGCGCTGCACCTGCTGAACCGCACGGACCCTCCCGCGCTGCGCACGATCGGCCTCGACGGCCGGCAGCCCGCCGCCGACGTGGCGCGGGGCGCGCTGCTCGCGGCCGTGATCGGGATCCCCGGGCTGGGGCTGTACCTCGTCGCCCACGCGCTGGGGCTCAACGCGACCATCGTGCCCGCCGCCCTGCCCGCCGCCTGGTGGCGGGTGCCGGTGCTCCTCCTGTCCGCGGTCCAGAACGCTCTGCTCGAGGAGGTCGTGGTCGTCGGGTACCTCCTCCGGCGCCTCGACCAGCTCGGGGTGCGCGGCCGGACGGCGGTGGTGGCGAGTGCCGCCCTGCGCGGGTCGTACCACCTGTACCAGGGGTTCGGCGCCTTCGCCGGGAACGTCGTGATGGGCCTGGTGTTCGGGGCGGCGTACCGGCGGTGGGGCCGCGTGGCGCCGCTCGCCGTGGCGCACTCGCTGCTCGACATCGTGGCGTTCGTCGGGTACGCCTTCCTGCACGGCAGGGTTTCCTGGCTTCCGTGACGGGACTACCGTCGCCCGTATGCGGTACCGACCGGTCGGCAGCTCCGGCCTCGTGGTGTCCGTGGTCGGCCTGGGGACCAACAACCTCGGCAAACGCGTCGACCGCGAGGGTGCCGCGCGGCTGCTCGACACCGCGCAGGACCTCGGCGTGACGCTGATCGACACGGCGGACACCTACGGCGGCCCTGACGCGAAGGGTGCCTCCGAGACGATCCTCGGCGAGGTGCTGGAGGGTCGTCGGGACGAGTTCGTGCTGGCGACGAAGTTCGGCGGCGACATGGCCGGCGCGTACGGCCCCGACCACGGCGCCCGCGGCGCGCGGCGGTACATCATGCGCGCGGTCGAGGGCTCCCTGCGGCGGCTCCGCACCGACCGCATCGACCTGTACCAGTACCACCGGCCGGACGGGATCACGCCGATCGAGGAGACGCTGTCCACACTGGACGACCTCGTCCGGGCGGGGAAGGTCCGCTACCTCGGCCTCTCCAACTCGCCCGCGTGGCAGGTCACCGACGCGGTGTGGACCGCCCACGGTGGAAGGCTCACCGCGCCGATCTCCGAGCAGTCCGAGTACTCGCTGCTGCACCGCGAGCCCGAGGCGGACCTGATCCCGGCGCTCGAGCACCACCGCATGGGTCTGCTGCCGTTCTTCCCGCTCGCGGCCGGGGTGCTCACCGGCAAGGTCAGGCGCGGCGACCGGCCCCCGGCGGACTCCCGGCTGAGCGAGGACGCCTGGTCGGGCTGGGTGACCGACGAGGCGTTCACGGTCGTCGAGGCGCTGGAGGGGTACGCGGAGAAACGGGGCCTCGGCGTGCTCGACGTCGCGATCGGCGCCCTCGCGGCGCTGCCGCCGGTGTCGTCGGTCATCGCCGGCGCGCGGACGCCCGACCAGCTGCGCGCGAACGTCGCCGCGGCCGAGTGGGTGCCCACGGCGGACGACCTGGCGGAGCTGGACGAGGTCGTGCCGTCCCACCGGCCGTAGGACTCAGACGTCTGCCGGCTCCCCGTCGTCCAGCACGAGGAACCGGGTGTCCTCCGGCCCGAGCTGTCGCAGGATCCGCATGTACATCTGCGGCACCGCGGCGATCGCGTCGTGGATCGGGATCGCGACGTGGGGCGCCACGGCACGGAGGTAGTCGACCGTCTCGGACACCTTCATCCACGGCGCGATGGTGGGGAGCGCGAGCACCTCGACCGGCCGGTCCGGCACGGTGAGCTGGTCGCCGGGGTGGAACACGCGCCCGCCGAGCAGGTATCCCACGTTGGGCACCACGGGGATGTCCGGGTGGACCACCGCGTGGTCGTGGCCGATCACGTCGACCGCGAGGCCACCGGCGTCGAAGTGCTCGCCCGCGATGGCGACGACGGGATCGAGCCCGCGGTCGTCGAGCTGGGCCGCGGTGGCCTCGTCGGCGTACACCCTGGCCTGTGGGTTCGCCCCGAGCAGCGGGCCGAGCCTGTCGAGGTCGCAGTGGTCCGCGTGCTGGTGCGTGAGGAGCACGGCGGTCAGGCCGCGGAGCTCCTCGAAGCCGCGGGAAAAGGTCCCCGGATCGAGCAGCACCCGGGCGTCGCCCTCGGACACGAGGAGGCAGGAATGACCGAACTTCTGGACGTCCACGGAGCCATCTAACACCCGGGGCTATAGTTAGCCTAGATCAACTAACTGCGGGTGAGGGGTACGGATGGCGACGATGACCGAGGTGGAGCCCGCGGGCACCGGGCTCCACCACCGCCTGCCGTACAAGTGGGTCGCCCTGACCAACACCACGCTCGGCGTGCTGATGGCGACGGTCAACTCCTCGATCGTGATCATCTCGCTGCCGGCGATCTTCAACGGCATCCGGCTCGACCCGCTCGCGCCGGGGAACGTCGGCTACCTGCTGTGGATGCTGATGGGCTACATGCTCGTCACCGCCGTCCTCGTCGTGACGCTCGGCCGTCTCGGCGACATCTACGGGCGGGTGCGCATCTACAACGCCGGGTTCGCCGTCTTCGCGTTCGGCTCGGCCGCGCTGGCCCTCACCCCGCTGTCGGGCGAGGCCGGCGCGTCCTGGCTCATCGCCTGGCGGGTCTTCCAGGGCATCGGTGGCGCCATGCTGATGGCGAACTCGACGGCGATCATCACGGACGCCTTCCCGGCGCACCAGCGCGGGATGGCCGTCGGCATCAACCAGGTCGCCGCACTGGCCGGGTCGTTCATCGGCCTGGTCGCCGGCGGGCTGCTGTCGGAGTGGAGCTGGCGAGCGATCTTCTGGGTGAGTGTCCCGCTGGGCATCCTCGGCACCGTGTGGGCGTACCGGAGCCTGCGGGAGACCGCGATCCGCCGGGCGGCGCGCATCGACTGGTGGGGCAACCTGACGTTCGGCTGCGGCCTGACCGTGCTGCTCGCGGCGATCACGTACGGCATCCAGCCGTACGGCGGCCACACCCAGGGCTGGACGAACCCGTGGGTGGTGGCCGGGCTCGTGGGGGGCGTCGCCCTGCTGGCGGTGTTCCTGGTGGTGGAGCGGCGGGTGGACCAGCCGATGTTCCACCTCGAGCTGTTCCGGGTCCAGGCCTTCTGGGCCGGCAACCTCGCCGCGCTGCTCGCCTCGATCGCCCGCGGTGGCCTCCAGTTCATGCTCATCATCTGGCTCCAGGGCATCTGGCTGCCGCTGCACGGGTACGACTACGCGCAGACGCCCCTGTGGGCCGGGATCTACCTGCTGCCGCTCACACTCGGTTTCCTGGTGGCCGGGCCGCTGTCCGGGCACCTCTCCGACCGGTACGGGGCCCGGTACCTCACGACGGGCGGGCTGTTGCTGTCGGCGGCGACCTTCGTGGGGCTGCTCCTGCTGCCGGCCGACTTCTCCTACGTCGCGTTCGGGACGCTCATCGCGCTGAACGGGGTGGGTTCGGGGCTGTTCTCCGCGCCGAACACGACGGCGATCATGAACGCCGTGCCCGCGCACCAGCGCGGCGCGTCGGCCGGGATGGCGTCGACGTTCCAGAACTCCGGGATGGTCCTGTCGATGGGGGTGTTCTTCTCGCTGCTCATCGCCGGTCTCGCGAACACCCTGCCGGGCGCGATGCGGACCGGGCTGACCGCGCAGGGGGTCCCCGACGCGGCCGCCGGGGCGGTCGCGGGGATGCCACCCGTCGGGACCGTCTTCTCGGCGTTCCTCGGGTTCAACCCGATCGCGCAGCTCCTCGGCCCGACGGGCGTGCTGGACCGGCTCCCCCCGGCGAACGCCGCGACACTGACCGGGACGCACTTCTTCCCGCACCTGCTGGCGGGTCCGTTCCACCACGGACTGGGGCTGGTCTTCGGCCTCGCCGCGGCGATGGCCGTCGTCGGTGCCGTGGTGTCGTCCCGGCGCGGGCAGCGGTACATCCACACGGACCTCGATGCCGCGCCGGCGCCGGAACGCGAGACGATGCCCCGGTGAACCCGAGGAGCACCAGCATCGACGCCGAGCTCGCGAGCCGGCTCCGGCTCGTGGTCGGCAGGCTCGCCCGGCGCCTCCGGCTGGACGGCGACGGCGGGCTGCCGCCGCTGCAGCTCTCGACGCTCGTCACGATCGAGCTGCACGGCCCGATCCGGCTGGGTGAGCTCGCCCAGCGGGAGTCGGTCGCCGCGCCCACGATGAGCCGGGTCCTCGCGGCGCTGGACGAGCGCCGGGCGATCGAGCGCCGCCCCGATCCCGTGGACGCACGGTCCACGCTCGTGACCGTGTCCGCCACGGGCCGCGACCTGCTCGCCGTGATCCGGTCCGAGCGGACCGCCTCGCTCGCCCGCCGGATGGACCGGCTCGACCCCGCACAGCGCGCCGCCCTGGCCGCCGCCCTGCCCGCCCTCGAGACGCTCGTCGCCGACGACCTGGAGCACTGAGCATGTACCGCAGTTACGTGGCCCTCGGAGACAGCTTCACCGAGGGGATGGACGACCCGCGCCCGGACGGCACGTACCGGGGGTGGGCCGATCTCGTCGCCCGGCACCTCGCCGGACAGGTGGAGGGCTTCCGCTACGCGAACCTCGCCGTCCGCGGCCGCCTGCTCGGCCCGATCGTGGCCGAGCAGGTCGAGCCCGCGCTCGCGATGGAGCCCGAGCTCATCAGCATCGCGGGGGGTGGCAACGACATCCTGCGGCGGAACGTCGACATCCCGGCCCTGTCCGCCGTCTTCGACGACGCGGTCGCGAGGCTGCGGGCGACCGGTGCGACGGTCGTGGTGTTCGCCGGTGCGGACCTGACCCACCTGTGGCCCGCCGGGCACCGCATGGTGCCGCGCATCGACGCCCTCAACGACGCGATAAGCCGGACCGCCACCGCGCACGGCGCCGTCCACGTCGACCTGTGGGGAGACGACGGGTTCCGCGACCGTCGCATGTGGAGCGTCGATCGGCTGCACCTGTCGCCGCTCGGCCACCACCGGGTCGCCGCGCACGTACTCGACGCGATCGGCGTACCGCCGCTCGACTCCTGGCGCGAGGAGCTGCCGCCGGTGTCGGCCGTGCCGTGGCTGAGTGCGCGCGCGTCGGACGTGCGCTGGGCGCGGCACCACGTCGTGCCGTGGGTGCAGCGGCGGCTGCGCGGCGTGTCCTCCGGCGACCTGATCACCGCGAAGCGGCCCGCGCTCGAGCCGTACTCCGACTAGGACGCACGCGCACGCGCGAGGCCCGGCAGGTTCTGCCGGGCCTCGCGTCGGGTGGGGGTGGGTCAGCCGCGGCGGCGAGCCCCGCGCTCGGACACCGATGCCGCGGTGTGCACCCGGCGCGGCGCCGGTGTGCCGCCGGAGGCCGGGCGCGGACCGCGCGCGGTGCCGCCGGACCCGCGTGAGGTCGCAGCGGATCCCTGCGGGCGACGGCGACGACCCTGCGTCTGCACCGGTCCGCCCGCCGTGAGGTCCTCGACCGGCGTGCCGGTGGGCGTACGGGCGCCCGTCAGCTCCGCGAGCGTGGCATCCCCGGCGCGGACGCGGGTGCCGTTCACGTCGATCCCGGCCTTGCGGGTCATCTGCTCGACCTCACGCCGCTGCGCGGGGAGGACGAGCGTGACGACCGTGCCGCTCTCGCCCGCACGGGCGGTGCGCCCGGCCCGGTGCAGGTAGTCCTTCGAGTCCGCCGGCGGGTCGACGTGCACGACGAGGCTGATGTTGTCCACGTGGATGCCGCGCGCGGCCACGTCGGTCGCGACCAGCACCGGCACCGCGCCCTCGCGGAAGCGGTCCAGCGTGCGCGTACGGGCGTTCTGCGCCTTGCCGCCGTGCAGCGCCCCGGCCGAGACGCCGACCGCGCGGAGCTGCTTGGCGAGGCGGTCCGCGCCGTGCTTGGTGCGGACGAACATGATCGTCCGGCCGTCGCGGGCGGCGATGTCCGCCACCACGCCGGCCTTGTCCTCCGGGGACACGTGCAGCACGTGGTGGTCCATCGTCGTGACGCTCGCCGACGGCGGCGCGACCGAGTGGGTCACCGGGTCGGTGAGGTACCGCCGAACCAGCGTGTCGACGTCCCCGTCCAGGGTCGCCGAGAACAGCAGGCGCTGGCCGTTCGGCTTCACCTGGTCGAGGAGCTTGCGCACCTGCGGCAGGAAGCCCATGTCGGCCATGTGGTCCGCCTCGTCGAGCGCGGCGATATCGACGTCGCCGAGCTCGCAGGCGCCCTGCTGGATCAGGTCGGCGAGCCGGCCCGGTGTCGCGACGACGATGTCGGCGCCGCGGCGGAGGCCGTCGACCTGCCGGCCGAAGGACGTACCGCCGACGACGACCCGGATCTCGAGGCCGACCGCGTGCGCGAACGGCTCGAGCGCGTCGTGGACCTGCATCGCCAGCTCCCGCGTGGGGACGAGGACCAGGCCACGCGGACGCTTCGGGGCGGTACGCCCGCCCGCGAGCCGCGTGATCATCGGCAGGCCGAAGCCGAGCGTCTTGCCGGAGCCGGTCTGGCCGCGGCCGAGGAGGTCACGGCCGGCGAGGGCGTCCGGGATCGTCGCGGCCTGGATGGGGAACGGTGCCTCGATGCCGTGCTTCGCCAGCGCGGCGACGAGGGCGTCGGGGAGGCCCAGCTCGGCGAACGAGGGCAGCGGGCCCTCGAAGACCGTGGCCGGGGCGTGGTCGGCAACCGTCGGCTGCTGGGGCTCCCGGCGCTGACGCGGCGGGTTGGTGCTCGTGGTGGTGGTGGTGCCACCGGTCGGGCGCTGGCCGTACCGCTTGCGGCGGGCCGGGCGCTCCGGCGACCACTCGGGACGGGACGCGGACGTGGGTGCAGACAAGAGGAACCTCCGGACGTGGCACGTCACGGGGAGGCAGCTGCGCTGATCACGAGGACGAGCCCGGGCACGCGCTGACGCGTGCCGTGATGGGTGGATGGCCGCCGAATGCGAGTGTCTCGCGGCCTGCGCACGACGCAGGTGCGGCGAACGACTGATCTCACACTACCCGGCGAGACGCGCCGAGCACCGGCCGGGTGACCGGCGCCACTCAGCCGATCGGTCGGATTTCCGAATATACGCTTGGGTAACGCCTTGTCGACCCCGATCCTTCCCGTATCGCGCGGCCTGCGCTGGAAGGAGGTGGTACCCGTGTCGTTCCGTGACGACATCACCCTGGCGTGCCAGACGGCGCTGCGTGCGCGGCCGTGGCCACCGAGCAGCGGGGAGCTGGACCTGCTCCGCCGCGCCGCCTCGCTGCCGCCGGACGAGCGCGCCGAGGGCGACCGCACCGGGGACTCGCGGCCGGAGCGGTACCCCCGGGTCGCCCGAGCGCCCCGGCCCCGCATCCCCGTCGCACCGGGGTTCTAGGCTCGGGCCCGTGGAAAGGCCGGCACTCGGTGGTCCGGCGACGCCGCGGACCCCGGGTCGGCAGATCCTCCGCGACGTCGCCCGGCTCGACCGCGCCCAGCTCACGCTCGCGGGCGGTGCCCGCGGTGCGCTCGGGGTCGCGATCCCGCTGGCCCTCGGCCTGCTGCTCGGCCACCCGCAGCAGGGCGCGGCCGCCGCGACCGGCGCGCTGTTCGCCGGCTACGTGTCCTTCCAGGGTGTGTACCGCTCCCGCGCCTGGGCGATGCTCGCCACCTCGCTGGGCATGGGCGTCACGACGCTGCTCGGCGAGTACGTCGGCGCCTCGGTGCCCGCCGACGCGGTCCTGGCCGCGTTCGGCGGACTCGTCGTCGGGTACCTCACCGCGGTCGGCCCCATCCCGGTCTCGGTGGCCCGCAACTGCATGATCGCCATGCTCGTCGCCACGGGCCTGCCGCACGGCCTCGTCCCCCCGGTCGTCCAGGCGGGTCTCGTGCTGGCCGGTGGTCTGGTCCAGACGCTGCTCGTCGTCGTCATCACGCCGGTGCGCCGCGCGCCGGCCGAGCGCCGCGCGATCGCCCGGCTGTACTGGGACCTCGCCGCGTACGCCCAGCTCCTGCCGGGGGCCCGGTGGATGGCCCCGTCGGACGCGGCGCCGTTCGCGGCCGCGGCCGCGGTGCTCGCCGACCCGCAGCCGTGGGCGCTGCGGGGGAGTGGCGTCGAGTTCCGTGAGCTGTACGACGAGGCCGAGCGCATCCGCCTCTCCCTGGCCGCGCTCGCGGCGGACCGGGACCGCCTGCACGGCTGGTCACCCGAGGGGGTCGCCGCGGTGGACGCGGTGGTCGCGCCCGCCGCCGAGGCGCTCGCGGCCGTGGCGGCCGCCGTGCAGGACGGCCATCCGCTGGTGCTCTCCGCGGAGCTCGCGTCCGCGCTGACGGCCGACGACGCGGCGACACCGGCGGAGGTGGCCGGGGTGGCCGCCCGCCTGCGGGGCCAGCTCCGGGCCGTCGTGCGGATCGCGTCCGCGACCGAGGACCGGGGTCGTCCGGTGCGTACCACCCGTCGCCCGCACCCGCTCTCCACGCTGCGCGACGCGCGCCTGACCCTGCGGGCGAACCTCACTCCGGCGTCGGCCGCCTTCCGGCACGCGGTCCGGCTGTCCGGGGCGCTCGTCGCCGCGACGGTGCTGGCCCACGTGCTGCCGGTCGGGCGCGGGTACTGGGTGGGGCTGACCGTGCTGGTCGTGCTCCAGCCCGACTTCGGGGCGACGTTCAGCCGCGGCATCGCCCGGATCGGCGGCACGGTCCTCGGTGTCGGGGTGGCGACCGCGCTCCTCGCGGCGCTCCGTCCGGGGCCGGTGCTGCTGGCGGCGCTGACGGTCCTGCTCGCGTTCGCGGCGATGTCGGTGATGAAGGCGAGCTTCACGGCGTTCTCCGCCTGCGTGACCGCGGCGATCACCGTGCTGCTGGCCTTCACGGGGCTGCCCGGGTTCCGTACCGTGCCGGACCGCCTCGTCGACACGGTGCTCGGCGGCGTCATCGCGATGCTCGCCTACCTGGTGTGGCCCACCTGGGAGGCCGTCCGCCTCCGCGGGAACCTGGCGGCCCTGCTCGACGCGCAGGCGCGGTACGGGACGGCGGTCCTGCGCGCCTACGCCGATCCGGAGAGCCGTGACATCGTCGCGCTCCGCCAGGCGCGGCTGGAGGCGCGGCTCGCCCGGACCAACGCCGAGGCGTCGGTGACCCGCGCGTTCGCCGAGCCCCGCCCGCACCGCCGCGTGGACCCCGAGGTGGCCCTCGGGACGGTGGCGGCGACCCGCCGGTACGCCCTCGCGATCCTGGCCCTCCACGGCCACCTGCCGTCCGCCTCCCCGGTGGTCACGCCGCGTCTCGACGGACTCGCGGACGCGGTGGGGGAGACGCTCGAGGGCCTCGCGTCGTCACTGCGGAACGGGCACTCGCCCCCGGACGGGGAGCCGCTCCGCGACCTGCACCGTGCGTTCGTGACGGCGACCGGAGGCGACGGGACGACCGTGCTCGCGGCCGAGACGGACACGGTGGTGGAGGCGGTCGACACCGTCGCCGAACTCCTGGGCCGCGGTCCGGCCGCGGGTCACCCCGGCTGAGGTCGCCGCGGGGTCAGGCGACGCCCGCCACCGCGCGGGCGACCGTGTGCTCGGACCAGCCGAGGGCCTCGAGGTAGGCGTCCCGTACCGCCGGCAGCCGCGGCCCGAACCGGTCGACGTGGTTCCCCAGGTACTCCTCCACGTCGCGCAGCGCGGCACCGAGCGGCCCGGCGTGGTGGGCGACCGCCGCGACGACCTCGTCCGCCACGTGGACCTGCGCGAGCAGGTCGTCGGGCTCCACGCCGAGCGTCGCCGTCAGCCCGGACAGGATCCCGACCAGGAAGCCCTGCGAGTCCGGCACGCGGGACGGGTCCGTCTGCCCGGGCGTGCTCAGCAACGCGCACATCCGCGCGCGCAGCAGCAGCTCGGAGGCGGCCACCGTCTCGCGGCCGTCCGGCTGGGAGTCGGCATCGTTCTCGGCCATGAGCATCAGCACGATCCAGCTGCTCAGCGTCGACGGACCCACGAGCGCGACGGCGTGCCGTACCGAGTGGACCGCGCGCCGCACGCCGAGCGAGGCGCTGTTGGCCATCTTCAACACGCGCAGCGTGAGCGCGGGGTCACTGGTGAGGACCGCGTCGATCTCGTCGATGTCGGGGCTCTCGTGCAGCAGCAGCGACAGCAGGCGCATGCACGCGATCCGCGTCGGCGGCAGGGACCGGGACGACTGCGGTTCGGGGCGGGAGAGCCAGTACCCCTGGAAGTACTCGAACCCGAGTTCGCGGCAGCGGTCGTACATCTCCTGGGTCTCGATCTTCTCCGCCACGGCCTGCGCGCCGTAGGTGTGGACGATCGCCACCCGGCGAGCGAGTTCGTCCGGCGGCGTGTCGAGCACGTCGATCTTGACGTAGTCCGCGAGCGGCAGCAGCCCCTCGTTGCCCGGGTCGAACGCGAAGTCGTCGAGCGCGATGCGGTACCCCGCTCGGACGAGGCCCTCCGCCACGGCGACGATGCCCACCTCGGCGCGGACGTCCTCGAGGATCTCGAGCACGACGCCCGCCGGCGGCAGCACGTGCGCGAGGCGGGAGAGCAGGAAGGAGTCACCGACGTTGACGAAGGCGGGCCGGTCGCCGACGAGCCGCTCGGCGCCGATCTCGCAGAACGCGGACACGAGCACCTGGGCCGTCGCCCGGTCCGGGTCCTCCGACGGGAGGGCGCCCTGCGGGTCGCGGAACAGCAGCTCCCAGCCGTGGAGGGAACCGTCCGCCGCCAGGATCGGCTGCCGCGCGACGTGGACGGTGTCGCGTACGGGATGCGGAGCCGACACGGCGAGGACCTCCAGGGGGAAAGGTGGGTGCACTGCACCCATCGGCTGTTCGGGCCTCCGAGTTGATCATCCGACCGGCGAATGCCCCCGGATGGCCCTACGGTGACGTGTGACATGACCCTCACGCTCCGGAATCAGACCACGCCGTACCTCGTTGAGCCGTACGTGCCCGATGACCCGTTCCCTGTCGGCGAGTCCCGCGGAGTGCCGCGGTGACCGAATGGCTCCTGCTCCTGCTGTCCCTGGTCCTCGTCGCGGCGTGCGGTGCGTTCGTCGCCGCCGAGTTCTCCTTCGTGACCGTCGACCGGGCGTCCGTCGAGCGGGCCGCCGAGGCCGGCGACCGTCGCGCCCAGGGGACGCTGGCCGCCCTGCACACGCTGTCCACCCAGCTCTCCGGCGCCCAGCTCGGCATCACGATCACGAACCTCGCGATCGGCTTCCTCGCCGAGCCGGCGATCTCGCGCCTCGTCGCGGGGCCGCTCGGATCGGCCGGGGTGCCGCGGGGCGCGGTGCCGGGCATCTCCATCGTCCTGGGGCTCGCGATCGGGACCGCGCTGACCATGGTGTTCGGTGAGCTCGTCCCCAAGAACCTCGCGATCGCGAACCCGCTGGGGACGGCCCGCGCGATGCAGGGCCTGCAGCGGTCGTTCACGAGGTCGATGGCGTGGCCCATCCGCTTCCTCAACGGGACGGCGAACCGGGTCGTGCGCGCGTTCGGGGTCGAGCCGCAGGAGGAGCTCGCCTCCGCACGGTCGCCCGAGGAACTGGTCTCGCTGGTGCGCCGGTCCGCGCGGGAGGGTGTGCTCGAGAGCCCGACGGCGCGGCTGCTGGAGAAGACGCTCGAGTTCGGCGAGAAGACCGCCGGGGACATCAAGACCCCGCGGGTACGGGTCCGCTTCGTGCCCCACGACGCGCCCGTCGCCGAGGTGGTCGAGCTGACCCGCCGTACCGGTCACTCGCGGTTCCCCGTCTCCCGCGGTTCGGCCGACGACGTGGTCGGGGTGGTGCACGTGAAGCACGCCGTCGGCGTGCCCGCCGGCGACCGGGACACCGTCCGGGTCTCGGAGGTCATGCAGCCGCCGCTGCTCGTACCGGAGAGCCTCGAGCTGGATCCGCTCCTCGCGCTGCTGCGCGGGCAGGGCCTGCAGATGGCCGTCGTGGTGGACGAGTACGGCGGCACCGAGGGTGTCGTCACGCTCGAGGACGTGGTGGAGGAGATCGTCGGCGACATCGCCGACGAGCACGACCGTCCCGGTGCCCATGCCCGGCGACGGCGCGACGGCTCCTGGTCGCTGTCGGGGCTCCTGCGCCCGGACGAGGTCCGCGAGATCACCGGTGTCCCGCTGCCGGAGGACGACGACTACGACACGCTCGCCGGTCTCGTGCTCGACCGCCTCGGCCGGGTGCCGGGCGTCGGGGAGAACGTGACGGTCGCCCTGCCACCGCCCACCGTGCTCGCGGACGTGCCGGAGACGCCCCAGGCTGCCGTCCTCACGGTCGAACGCCTCCAGGGTCTCCGCGTCGACCGCGTGGGCCTGGCCGTCGTGGACCGGCCCACCGGCGGTGACGCCCGGTGAGCGACCTCACGGCGATCCTGCTCGGAGTGCTCCTGCTCGCCCTGAACGCCTTCTTCGTCGGTGCCGAGTTCGCGCTGATCTCGGCGCGGCGTACGCAGGTCGAGCCGAGGGCCGCGGCGGGGTCGCGCGCCGCGCGGACGACGCTGCGGGCGATGGAGAACGTCTCGCTGATGATGGCGGGTGCGCAGCTCGGCATCACGGTGTGCTCCCTCGGCCTCGGCGCGATCGCGAAGCCCGCGGTGGAGCACCTGCTGCACCCGCTCTTCGCCGCGGCGGGGCTGCCCGGCGCGGGGCAGGACGTGGCGGCGTTCGTCGTGGCGATGGCCGTGGTGGTCGTGCTCCACGTCGTCCTCGGCGAGATGGTGCCGAAGAACATCGCGCTCGCGGGCCCGGAGCGGTCGGCGCTGGTCCTCGCCCCGGTGCTGGTGTTCGTCGTCACGGTCCTGAAGCCGTTCGTCGTCGCGCTCAACCTGCTGGCCAACGGCGTCCTGCGGCTCGTGGGCGTCCGGCCGAAGGACGAGATCACGTCGACGTACACACGCGAGCAGGTCGCCGGTCTCGTCGAGGAGTCCCGGCGGGAGGGGCTTCTCGGTGCCGACGAGTACGACCTGCTCTCCGGCGCGCTCGGGTTCCAGGAGCGGACGGTCGAGCGGGTACTGCTGCCGGTCGCGGGGCTCGCGACCGTGACCCGGTGGACCACGGTGGCCGAGGTCGAGGAGCGCTGCGCCGCGACCGGGTTCTCGCGGTTCCCGGTGCGGGACGACGACGGCGGGCTCACCGGGTACCTGCACGTGAAGGACGTGCTCGAGACCGACCCGGAGCGCCGCCGCCGGCCGGTGCCGGCCAAGTGGGTCCGTCCACTCGCGACGGTGCGCGCGGGCGACCGCCTGCACGACGCACTCGGGGTGATGCAGGCCCGTGGTGCCCACATGGCGAGGGTGGCGGATCCGGACGGCACCGTGCACGGCGTCGTCGCGCTCGAGGACGTCCTCGAGGAGCTCGTCGGGGAGATCCGGGACGCGACCGGAGTCCCCGCAGGCTCCCGGGTCACGCTGACGGGTCACCCGGCTCCCCCGTCGTAGGGCTCGTCGGTGTGCGGCCCGGGATGACCCGTACCGGAACCGGCCGCGGCGGTCGCCCGCTCAGACCGAGGTGGCCCGCACGACCAGGCGGGTGGCCCAGGCCGGGGACACCCCGGCGAGGCCCGCCATCGCCGCCGTCTGGAACCCGACCGTGCGGTGCGGGGAGCGGGGCAGCCGGCCCCGCTCGTGGACCGTGCGCCACACCGCCCGGGCGACATCGTCGGCGGTCAGCCGGACGCCGAGCGTGCGGATGCTCCGCGCCGCCATGCCGTCCACCATCCGGGTGGCCACGAACAGCGGCAGCATGTCGCGCACCCGGATCCCGTCCGCCCGCCACTCGAGGTCCAGTGCCTCGGTCAGCGACTTCACGGCGGCCTTGGTGGCGCCGTACGTCGCGAGCCCCGGCTGCCCGTACAGTGCCGACGCGCTGCACATGTTCACCACCGTGGAGCCGCGGCCCAGGTACGGGCGGGCGGCGAGGCACCCGGTCAGCACGCCGAGCACGTTGACGTCCACGAGCCGGCGGTACGCCTCCACGCCGTGGGACGTGAACGGCCCGGACACCAGGACGCCCGCGTTGTTCACGAGGACATCCAGGCCGCCGTCCGCGCAGAACTCCGCCAGGACCCGGTCCCACCCCGCGGCGTCCCGGACGTCGAGCACACCGGTGACCCCGTCGCCGGGCTCGACGTCGTACGCTCCGACCCGCCAGCCCCGGGCGGCGAACAGATCGGCCACCGCGCGGCCGATCCCACGCCGCGCGCCGGTCACCAGGATGCTGCCCGTCATACGCCGTCCTCCCGTTCGCGATACTGACATCCGGTCATCATGCTCGAGAACGGGGACGACACGTGCCGACCGTGACGTGGGAACGACTTCCCGAGGCCCGGCGCCGCGCCGTCCTCGAGGCGGCCGAGGCGGAGTTCGGGCTGCGCGGGTTCTCGGGCGGGAGCCTCAACGTCATCGCGCGCAACGCCGGTGTCGCCAAGGGCAGCCTGTTCCAGTACTTCACCGACAAGGCCGACCTGTACGCCCACCTGAGCGAGCTCGCGAGCCAGCGCATCCGCGCGCACATGGAGGAGCGGATCGTCGCGCAGTCCTGGGTGGACGGATTCTTCCCGGCGTTCGGCGCGCTGATGCTCGAGTGGATCGAGTACTTCCGCACGCACGAGATCGAGCGTGCCGTGACCGCGGCGGTCAACCTCGAGCCCGATGCGACGGCGCGCTCGGCGGTCCGCACGGTGGCCAACCGGCACTACGTCGAGGTGCTGCGGCCGATGCTGGCGGGCGCGCGCGACGCCGGGGCGCTGAGGGCAGATGCCGACCTGGACGCGTTCCTCGCGCTGCTGCTGCTCCTGCTGCCGCACCTTGCGCTCGCGCCCCACATCCCCGGCCTGGACCCGGTGCTCGGTCTGGCCGACGACGTGCCCGGGCAGCCCGAGGCCGCGGTGCGCCGGCTGCTCGCGGTGCTCCGTGCCGCCTTCGGGAACGAGGCGGGGCCGCACACCTAGACCCGGGCGGGGGACGCGAGCCACGCCAGCATGGCGCCGAGCGGCTCCCGCCACCGGCGGTCGAGCATCAGGTCGTGCCCCGTCCCCGGGTACTCGCGCAGCTCCGCGCCGTACCGCCGGGCGGTGCGCCGCACGTCCGAGATCGGCACCAGCCGGTCGTCCGGCGTCGCGAGCACGAGCATGGGGACGCCGGTGGGCCGGGCGGGCCGGTGGAAGAGCAGCTGGAACTGCGCGATCGGCGACTCCGCCCCGCACCGTGCCGCGAGCCGGCGGCCCTCGCCCGCGTCGAGCTCGCCGAACAGGTACTCCGGGCGCAGCGGCAGGGTGCCCCCGGCGAGCATGCGCAGCGCGTCGGTGGGGTGCTGCCGGGCGACGGTCAGCAGCGACCCGGCGGCCGGGTGCGCGGGTACCGGGGCGACCAGCACGGCCGCGTGCGCGGCGTACCGGGTCAGCGCCTTCTGCACGACCAGCCCGCCGAGCGAGTGCCCGACGAGCACGACGGGCCCTGAAAACGTTTCGGCCGTGCGCACGACGTCGTCGACGTACTGCCGGAGACGCGCGGTGCGAACGTTTCCAGCACTGCCACCGTGGCCGCGGAGCGACACGGCGTGGGCCGGGTGGCCGGCGTCGGAGGCGGCGGAGAGCCAGTTCTCCCAGCACCAGGCCCCGTGGCCGAGGCCGTGGACGAACAGCAGCGTGGGCTTGTCGGAAAGCCGATCCGGTACTCGCGAAAGCACCTCGAGGCAGGTCTTGTCGGTCACGGGCGCAGACCCTACTGTCATGTGACCACCGGTCACAATGTCATCGGAGGCCACCGTGCGTGTCTGTGTGATCGGCGCCGGGTCCAGCGGGATCGCGACCGTGAAGGTGCTGCACGAGCGGGGCATCGACTTCGACTGCTTCGAGTTGTCGGACCGGGTCGGCGGCAACTGGGTCTGGGGCAACAGCAACGGCATGTCCTCCTCGTACCGCACGCTGCACATCAACACGTCGCGGGAGCGGATGGCCTTCTCCGACTTCCCGATGCCGGCCCACCTGCCGGACTTCGCGCGGCACGACCAGATCGCGGCGTACTTCGACTCGTACGTGGAGCACTTCGGGTTCCGCGGCCAGATCACGTTCCGGACCGGCGTGTCCCATGTGGAGCAGCGCGCGGGCGGCGGGTTCGCGGTGCGGCTGTCCACCGGGGAGACCCGCACCTACGACGCGGTGTGCGTGGCGAACGGTCACCACTGGAACCCGCGCTGGCCGGACCCGGCGTTCCCCGGCACGTTCGACGGCGAGCAGGTCCACTCGCACTCCTACGAGCAGGAGTCGCAGCTCGCCGGTCGCCGCGTCGTGGTGGTGGGGATGGGGAACTCCGGCATGGACATCGCCGTCGACGCGAGCTACCACGCCGCCGCGACGTACCTGTCGGCCCGCCGGGGCGTCCACGTGATCCCCAAGTACATCTTCGGCAGGCCGCACGACCAGATCGCCGGTCACGAGCTCATCCCGAGCTGGGTGCGGTTCCCGCTCGCGCGGGTGGTCGTGGGGCTCACCACCGGCCCCATGGAGCGCTACGGCCTCCCCAGGCCCGACCACCGCATCGCCGAGGCGCACCCGACGATGTCGAGCCGGATCCTGGACCGCCTGGCGCACGGGGCGATCACCCCGAAGCCGAACATCGCCCGCTTCGACGGTCCGCACGTCGTGTTCACCGACGGCTCCCGGGTGGAGGCGGACCTGGTCGTCTACTGCACCGGGTACAAGATCAGCTTCCCGTTCTTCGACCCGGGCTTCCTCGACCCCGGCGAGGACAACGAGATCGGCCTGTACGCGCGGGTGTTCCACCCCGACGTGCCCGGCCTGTACTTCATCGGCCTCGTCCAGCCGCTGGGAGCGATCATGCCGATCGCCGAGCGGCAGTCGCACCTCGTCGCGGACCACCTGCAGGGCACCTACCACCTCCCACCGGTGGCGGCGATGCGCCACGAGGTCAGCCGGTACCGGGAGCGGATGCGCAAGCGGTACGTCGCCTCGAAGCGGCACACCATCCAGGTGGACTTCGACGACTACATGCGCGCGCTCCGCGTCGAGCGACGCCGTGGCACCCGTCGCCGCGGCGGGATGCAGGTCACCCCGCACGTCGCCGCGCCGGCCGCCACGGGCTGCTGAGCCCTCATCGGCGGGCGCCCGGCTTGCCACCGAGGTGGCGCCGGGACGTGCGACGGTCGCCCACCACGATGCTGCCGAGCAGTGCGAGACCGAAGCCCGCCGCCATCAGGAAGCAGACGATCGCGAACGCCGGGTACCCGAGGATCCGCGCCGTGGTCTGCACCCGCATCAGCATCGCGGCGCCCACGATGAGCGCGGCGATGACGACGCCCGCGGTGAGGCGGTTCGCGAGCTTCTGGATGCCGTGGATGATCTCCCGCTGCTCGATCCCGGCGACGTTGAGCGTGAGCTCGCCCTCCGCCAGCGCGTCCATCACCTTGTTGACCCGGCCGGGGAACCTCTCGGCGAACTCCTTCGCCTCCAGCACGCTCGCGTAGAGGCTCCCCGGCGAGGCGGCGCTGGTCATGCGGGCACGCATGATCGTCACCGCCTGCTCGCGGATCGCCGCGTTGGGGTCCATCCGCGGGTCCAGGTGCCGGGCCACGTCGTCCAGCGTCAGCAGGGCCCGGCCGAGCATCGACAGCTCCGGCGGGGGCCGCAGGTCGTTCGCCACCGCCGCCCGGAACAGTTCCATGACGATCGCTCCGGCCGACAGCGCGCCGAGGCTGGCGCCGTGGTTCTCCGCCACGATCGCGGCGATCGCGCGGCCGAAGGCGGCCTCGTCCGCCTCCCCGGTCCGCTCGGCCAGGGACAGCAGCGCCGCCGTCGCCTCCTCGGCGCGACCCTCGCTGACGGCCAGCAGGAGCTTGACGAGCCGGTCGCCGAGGTGCGCCGGGATGCGGCCCACCATGCCGAGGTCGAGCAGGGCCAGGTCGCCGTCGGCGGTGAGGAGGACGTTTCCAGGATGCGGGTCGGCGTGGAAGAACCCGTCCACGAGGATCTGCTGCAGGTACGCCGCGAGCAGCTGCCGGGCGAGCGGCCCGCCGTCGACGTCCAGCTGCGCGAGTGGGCCGAGACCGGTGAGCTTGCGGCCGTCGACGTACTCCATCGTCAGCACCCGCGCCGTGGACAGGTCCGTGACGGGCTGCGGGACGTGGATGCGGTCGAAGTCGCGGAGGTTCTCGCCGAGCGTCACGAGGTTGCGTGCCTCGGCGAGGTAGTCCAGCTCCGCGAGCATCGAGGCGCGGAACTCCGCGACCATGCCGGCGAACCCGTACCGCCGCCCGAGGTCGGTGCGCGCGTCGGCGAGCTCGGCGAGCTCGCGGAGGGCGTCGAGGTCGTCGAGGACCGTGTCGCGGATGCCGGGTCGCTGGACCTTCACCACGACCTGGCGCCCGTCCCGCAGGGTGGCCCGGTGGACCTGGCCGAGGGACGCCGACGCGAGCGGCTCGCGGTCGAACTCGGGGAACACGCGCGACAGCCGCACCCCGAGCTCCGCGCAGACGATGTCCTCCACCTCGTCGAAACCGAACGGCGCCACGTCGTCCTGCAGCCGCGCGAGCGCCGCGGTGTAGGGAGGCGGCAGGAGGTCGGCGCGGGTGGACAGGAGCTGGCCGAGCTTCACGTACGTGGGCCCGAGGCGTTCGAGGTCCGCGGCGAGGTCTGCCGCGGAGGCGGCCATGCCGTCGGTGTCCGCCGTCCCGGCGTCGAGCCCCATCCCGGACACGATGTCCGACCTGCCGTAGCGGACCAGCAGCATGCCGAGGTCCTTGTACCGCTTCACGTGTCGCGGACGAAGCGATACCGCCATGTGCGCACTCTCCTGACCTGCGGGGACACCGACGCCGGAGGTTAACCGCTCCCCCGGTGCCCGGCAGGTCGTGAGGCGCGCGGACGCCGGGGCTCCGCGGGGACGTCACCGGCCGGTGACGCGCTACTCCTCGGCGTCGAGGCGGGCGAGGACCCGGTCGCTCAGCTCGGCGAGCACCTGGACCTGCTCGGCGGTGAGCGTGTCGAACACCAGCCGCCGGACGGTGTCCACGTGCGGGGGCGCGGCACCCTCGATGGCCGCGCGGCCCGCCGTCGTCAGCGCGACGAAGGCGCCGCGGCCGTCGTCGAGGCACTCCTCGCGGGCGACGAGCCCCCGCTTCTCCATCCGGCCGACGTGGTGGGACAGCCGGCTCTTCTCCCACTGGAGCGAGCGGGCGAGCTCGGAGACCCGTACCCGCGCCTCCGGGGCGTCCGTGAGGTGCACGAGGACGTCGAAGTCGGCCAGCGACAGTCCCGAGTCGGCCTGCAACTGCCGGTTGAGGCGGGCGCTCAGCTTGCCGTGCATGCGGAGGTAGCCGCGCCAGGCGTGCTGCTCGTCATGGTCCAGCCACCGTGTCATGCGCCGACTGTACCCGAAATAGTTGACACATCACCAAGGTTGGGTACCGTGTACACGTCAACCACGACGAGGGGTCAGAGATGACGAGCGCCAGTGTGGACATCCGCCGGTCCGGTGACCGGTTCACGACCGAGGTCGGCTGGCTGGACTCCAAGCACTCGTTCTCGTTCGGTGGGCACTACGACCACGGCAACACCCACCACGGCCTGTTGCTGGTCAACAACGACGACGTGGTGGTCCCCGGCATGGGCTTCGAGACGCACCCTCACCGGGACATGGAGATCGTGACCTGGGTCCTCCGGGGCTCGCTGGTCCACCAGGACTCGACCGGCCACTCCGGCGTGATCTACCCGGGGCTCGCGCAGCGCATGAGCGCCGGCCGCGGGATCATGCACTCGGAGAAGAACGACTCCTGGCGCCTTTCCGGCGAGGAGCACTCGGAGCCGGTGCACTTCGTGCAGATGTGGGTCGTCCCCGACGAGAACGGCATCACGCCGGGGTACGAGCAGCTCGAGATCGACGAGAACGTGCTGTCCTCGGGCGCGCTCGTCCCCGTCGCCTCCGGGATGGGGCGGCACGACGGCGAGGCGGCGATCCGGATTCACAACAAGGGTGCGGCGCTGTATGCCGCGCGCCTCGCCCCGGGCCAGGGCGTGCGGCTGCCGGAGGCTCCGTACCTGCACCTGTTCGTACCGCGTGGGAAGGTGACGCTCGAGGGCGCCGGGGAGCTCGCGACCGGGGACGCCGTCCGCTTCACCGCGACCGGTGGGCAGCGGGTCACCGCGACGGAGCCCGCCGAGATCCTGGTGTGGGAGATGCACGCGAGCATCGCGGCGTAAGGGGGCTCGACCATGACCGACGTGTTCGAAGAGACCCGTTCGCGGATCCGCGCGGCGCACCTCAGGCCGGCCGGTGAGCGTCCGGCGTCGTCCGCGCGCGGCCTGCACCACACGGCGCTGATCTCGGGCGACGTCGAGCGGACCGTACGGTTCTACCAGGACGTGCTCGGGTTCCCGCTGACCGAGCTGATCGAGAACCGGGATTACCCGGGCTCGTCGCACTTCTTCTTCGACATCGGCAACGGGAACCTGCTCGCGTTCTTCGACTTCCCGGGGCTGGACGTCGGGCCGTACGCCGAGGTGCTCGGCGGCCTGCACCACATGGCGATCAGCGTCGAGCCGTCGAAGTGGGAGCAGCTGGTGGGGAGGCTCGAGGCGGCCGAGGTGCCGCACGAGGTCCACAGCGAGGTGTCGGTGTACTTCCGGGATCCCGACGGGGCACGCATCGAGCTGATCGCGGACCCGCTCGGGGAGATGTACGGGTCGCAGGTCCTGTAGCCCTCACGCGCCGAGCCCGCGCCAGGCGCCGGCTCGGCGCGCGAGGCGTGCTCAGCCGGACTGGACCGTGAGGTGGACGGTCTGGAGCCGGATCAGCCCGTCGCCGAAGACGAACGTGTCCACGCCGTCGTCGATCCGGTTGCCTCCGCCCGCGGCGGCCCACTCGAGGTACAGCACGTCACCCTCGTACACCTGCGTCTTCAGGTCCCAGCTCGCCTGCGGTATCTCGGCGAGGAGCCCGGCGAACAGGTCGCGGATCTCCGCGTGCCCCCGCCGGACGCCGGTGGCCGAGATGATCACGGCGTCCTCGGCGTAGTCGGCGAGGATCTCGTCGAGGTCCTCGGCGCCGAGGGCCCCACCGCGGTGGGCGAAGATCTCCTGTGGTGTGCGCGTCATCGTCGACCTCCCGGGGACGGAGTGCGGGAGTCGATCCTGGACCCGGAACCGCGGCTTGTCACCGGTCCGGCACCGGACCGGGGCGCCGTGGCAGACTCGGCGGTGCCTTCCCGCCCGGCGGGAGGCACCGGCGGATCCGGGACTCCCTCACGGGAGCCGGTGGTCTCCGCAGGTCAGGAGGGCTCGCCTAGTGGCCGATGGCGGCGGTCTTGAAAACCGCTATGGCTGGTGACAGTCATCGTGGGTTCGAATCCCACGCCCTCCGCTCCCCTGGGTGAGGTCGTCTCATGGTGCAGGGCACAGGTCCACTCATGTGACACCGGCGCTCTCGTCGATGGCATCCCCCGCCGGCGCAGGGGGGTGGCGCGGTCCGTTCACCGGAACCGCGCCACCCGCGAACCCCTTACCGGTTGCTTCCTGTCATTGGTCGGGCTGTCCTTCCGACCCGTCGTCGACCTTGTCGTGCTGCTCCTTGAAGCGCTGCTCGAGCTCTTCGGTCGACGGTTCCTGACCGCTGACGATGCCGTGGCCCTCTTCGTTCTCGTGCTCTTCTCGCGGGGTGCCCATGGGTTCCTCCCGGATGGCAGGTCGGCCCGGCCCTCGACGCCGGGCCGATGCGGGCTTGGCGCGCGTGCGTACCCGGACATTGTTGCACGAAGCGGGAAGCCCGCCCGTAGTCGACGAGAGATCCAGCACCGCGCGGAGGCCGAGGCTCTGCGCGGCCTCACAGGGGAGGCCGCCCCACCGGGCGGAGATCGACTTCGGACCTGATCGCCGGCGTCAGCCGTTCGTGCGGAGCGAGCCCACCCGGAAACGGACGATCCGGGACGGTGGGTATCGTTTCCCCCGGGCGTCGCCCCGGCCCGCGCGGAGCACCTCGCCGGGCGAACGAGGCTTCGGAGGAGCCCTGGTGGACACCGGCCGGATCAGGTCCAGCGAGTTCGCGCGCAAGGTCACCACCGCCGAGGACGCCGCGGCGCTCATCCCGGCCGGCGCGAACGTCGGCATGAGCGGCTTCACCGGCGCCGGTTACCCGAAGGCGGTGCCGGGTGCGCTGGCCGAGCGGATCGCGAAGCTCAACGCGGCCGGGGGTGAGCCGTTCAAGGTCAGCGTCTGGACGGGTGCCTCCACCGCGCCCGAGCTCGACGGGGCCCTCGCCGCCGCGGACGGCATCGACCTCCGGCTGCCGTACCAGTCCGACCCGGTGACGCGGGAGAAGATCAACTCCGGCGAGATGCAGTACACCGACATCCACCTGTCCCACGTCGCGCAGATGGTGTGGCAGGGCTTCTTCGGGCCGCTGGACGTCGCGGTGATCGAGGTGTCCGGGGTGACGGAGGACGGCCTGCTGATCCCCTCCTCGTCGGTGGGCAACAACAAGACCTGGCTCGACCGCGCCGACGCCGTGATCCTCGAGGTCAACTCGTGGCAGAGCGCCGACCTCGAGGGCATGCACGACGTGTACTACGGCACCGCGCTACCGCCGCACCGCCGGCCGGTGCCGATCCTCCGTCCGGGCGACCGCATCGGGGAGCCGTACTTCCGCTGCCCGCCGGAGAAGGTCGTCGCCGTGGTGCCCACCCACGCCCCGGACCGGAACACGCCGTTCAAGGAGCCGGACGCGATCTCGTGCGCGATCGCGGAGAACGTTCTCGAGTTCTTCGCGGCCGAGGTCCGCGCGGGGCGCGTACCGCCCGAGCTGCTGCCGCTGCAGTCCGGCGTCGGCAACGTCGCCAATGCGGTGCTCGCCGGCCTGGCGGAGGGGCCGTTCGACCACCTCACCGCGTACACCGAGGTCATCCAGGACGGCATGCTCGACCTGATCGAGGCCGGGAGGCTCGACGTGGCGTCGGCGACGGCGTTCTCGCTGAGCCCGTCCGCCAACGAGCGGCTGACCGCGGACCTGCCCCGCTTCCGGGAGCGGATCCTGCTGCGGCCGCAGGAGATCAGCAACCACCCGGAGGTCATCCGCCGGCTCGGGGTCATCGCGATGAACGGCCTCATCGAGGCGGACATCTACGGCCACGTGAACTCGACCCACGTCATGGGCAGCCGGATCCAGAACGGGATCGGCGGTTCGGGGGACTTCGCGCGCAACGGGTACGTCTCGATCTTCATGACGCCGTCGACCGCCAAGGACGGCGCCATCTCGAGCATCGTGCCGATGGTGTCGCACGTGGACCACACCGAGCACGACGTCGACGTGATCGTCACCGAGCACGGCCTCGCCGACCTGCGCGGCCTCTCGCCGTTGCGGCGCGCGCGCCGGATCATCGCGCACTGCGCCGCACCGGAGTTCCGCCCGGCGCTGGAGGACTACGTGGACCGGGCGCTCGCCTCGGGGCGCGGCGCGCACACGCCGCACCTGCTCGAGGAGTCGCTCGCCTGGCACGTGCGGTACCTGCGCGACGGCACGATGCGCACCAGCTAACGGCCGGGTGAGCCCAACGCCACCTCGTACGACCACACCTCGCTGTGGACGCCGACCGGCTTCTGCGGCTCGCCGCCCTCCCGCTCCTGCTGCGAGCGGTGCCCGTGCGCGAACCCGGGCGAGCTCGTCCAGGCCTGGAACGCCTCGTCGTCCCGCCACCGCGTGACGACGAGCCAGGTCGTCCGGTCGTCGGTCGGCCGCAGCAGCTCGAAGCCCTCGAACCCGTCGGCTGCGTCGACGGCACCGGCGCGCGCGGCGAACCGGTGGGCGAGCTCGTCCCCGCTGTCGGCGGGCACCGTGATCGCGTTGATCTTGACGACGCTCATGCCCTCATCATGGCAGCCGCCGTCAGTACTGCACCCCCCGTGTGAGCGCCCCGTCGACCAGGAGGTTGGCGCCGCTCGTGAAGCTCGACGCCGGGCTCGCGAGGAAGACGATCGAGCGCGCCATCTCCTCGGGCCTGCCCATCCGGCCGGTCGGGTTGAGACCGAGCGCCGTCGCGTACAGCTCGGGGTTGCCGGTCTCGATGCCGTTCCACACGCCGCCGGGGAAGTACGTGTTGCCGGGGGACATGCTGTTCGCCCGGATGCCCTTCGCGGCGAGCTGGTACGCGAGGCCCTGCGTGTAGTGGACGATCGCGGCCTTCGCGGTCCCGTACGGGCCCGCGGCGAAGTCGATCTCCCGCCCCGAGACGCTCGAGATCGTCACGATCGACGCGTGGTCGCTGCCCTCGAGGTACGGCAGTGCGGCGGTCACCAGGTTGACCGTCCCGAGGAGGTCGACGCGGACGCTCTCGGCCCAGTTCTCCGGGGTGTCCGGGATCGCGAGCGCGCTGACGTTGGACACCACGATGTCGACCCCGCCGAGCCGGTCGGCGGAGTCCCGGACCCAGGCCGCGAGCGCCCCGGGGTCGCCGACGTCGAGCGCCGAGCCGTACGCGTCCAGGTCCTTGGCGGTCGCCGCCACCGCGTCGGCGTCCCGCGCGCAGAACGCGACGGCCGCCCCCTCGGCTCGAAACGTTTCGACCACCGCCCGGCCGATCCCGCGCGTACCGCCGGTGACGAGAGCCCGGAGGCCCGTGAGTCCGAGGTCCATGTCGGCTCCTAGAGGAGGTCCGCCGCGCGGGCGCGGAGATCGCGGTGGAGGCCGCCGAACGCCTCGGCGGCCGGCAGCAGGGACTTGCGGGCCTTGACGGCGACGCTGTAGTTCACGTCGACCACGTTCGCGATCGGCACCTCGACCAGCTGGGACAGCAACTGGTACGCGTCCAGGTGGTGCAGCCCGTACAACTCGCCGAACCACCGGACCATCTCGACCTGCGCGATGCGCCACGAGTCCTCGAGCGGCCGGCTCGAGCCGATCGTCATCCAGTGCGTGTCGTCCTCGAGCCGGGGCCACGTCGGTGCCGCGCCCTTGACGAGGTCCACGATCAGCGTGGTCGTCATCGCGCCCTCGACGGCGGTACCGCACGCCTCGCCCTCGCCCTGGCGGTAGTGCCCGTCGCCGATCGAGAACAGGGCGCCCTCGACGTTGACGCCGAGGAAGCACGTGGCACCGGCGCGCATCTGGGGCGTGTCCATGTTGCCGCCGAAGCGCTCCGGGACGAGGGAGCTGCGGACCTCGTTCGCGGCCGGGGCCACGCCGACCGTGCCGAGCATCGGCTCGAGCGGCAGCTCCACGCGGAGGTCGGAGTGCCGGGCCTCGAAGCCCACCGTCCCCTTCGACCGGTCCAGGTGGTAGATCCACGTGGTGTCCGGCAGGGCCTCCTGCAGCGTCGCGGTGAGCGGTGTGCCGGTGAGCCCGCCGAAGAAGGGGATGGCCGCGGAGGCGCCCCAGTCCCGCGCCGGTTCCAGGCTGACGAGGTGGATCGCCAGTGCGTCCCCGGGCTCGGCGCCCTCCACATGGAACGGGCCGGTCTGGGGGTTCACGTACCGCAGGTCGACCTTCTCGCCCGAGAGGTCGGTGTTGCTGCGGAGGGCCCCGGCAAAGGCGTCGTCGGACCAGAGCCGCAGCGCGTCGCCGGGCTTCACGCGGCGGACGGGTGCCGCGCCCCCGAAGGTGAACGCGTACTCCTCGAACGACGGGGTGAACTCCATCAGCTCCATGGCGGCGGATCCTAGGGGCAAGTCCGCGGATGTCTCAGGCCCTCAACCGAACCCGTCCGCGCAGATCCGCCACCGTCGTCGCGCCGAGGAGCTGCATCGTCCGGACGACCTCCTGCCGGAGGATCTCGGCGGCCCGGTCGACGCCGCGCTCGCCGCCCGCCATCAGCCCGTACAGGTACGCGCGCCCCACCAGCGCCGCCCGGGCGCCCAGGGCCACGGCCGCGACCACGTCCGCGCCGGAGGTGATCCCGCCGTCCACGTACACCTCGGCGCGCCCGCCCACCGCGGCTGCGATAGCGGGCAGCTGCTCGAGCGGCGTCGGCGCCCGGTCGAGCTGCCGTCCGCCGTGGTTGGACACGACCACCGCGTCCACCCCGGCGTCCACGACGGCGCAGGCGTCCTCGACCGTCTGTACGCCCTTGACGACGAGCGGCCCGGTCCAGGCCTCCCGCAGCCAGCGGACGTCCGCGATCGTCGCCGCGGGGTCGAAGAGCCTGTCCGCGAGCTGCCCGACCGTGCCGTCGAAGGACCGGAACGACGCGAACTCGAGCGGCGGTGTGGTCAGCAGGTTCACCCACCACGCGGGGTGGAGTGCCGCGTCGGCGATAGTGCGGAGGGTGAGCGACGGGGGGATGGTCAGTCCGTTGTGGACGTCGCGCAGCCGGGGACCCGCGACCGGGGTGTCCACGGTGAGCACCAGGGCCTCGTACCCGGCCGCCGCGGCCCGGCCGACGAGGGCGCGGGACGCCTCGCGGTCGCGCCACAGGTACAGCTGGAACCAGCGGCGTGCCCCCGGTGCCGCGACGGCGAGCTCCTCGGGGGACGTGGTGCCCATCGTGGACAGTGCGTAGGGGATGCCGGCCCGCCAGGCCGCGCGCCCGACCGCCGCCTCGCCCTCGTGGTGCATCATCCGGGTGAACCCGGTGGGCGCGAACACCAGCGGCAGCGCCGACGGCCGGCCGAGCAGGGCCGTCGTGGCGTCCACGGTGGACACGTCCCGCAGCACGCTGGGCACGAACTCCACGCGGCCGTACGCCTCCCGGGACCGGGCGAGGCTCACCTCCGCCGACGCGCCGCCGTCGGTGTAGTCGAACACGGCGCGGGGCGTCCGGCGGCGCGCGGCCTCGCGGAGGTCGGCGATCGTGACGGCCCGGGCGAGGCGCCGGTCGGTGCGATCGCCGGGCAGGCGGCGGACGCGGAGCAGCGGCGCGAGCTCCGAGCGGCGGGGCAGGCGGCGTCGGGTCATCGTCGGGACCTCCCTCCGGGCGGAAGGCGGCACACCCTACGCGTCGGGCCCGGGATCACCGCGTCGTCTTTGCGTTCGATCCGGCGCGACGAGCGGTGTTGCTCGTGCGGGAGGTCGGACTTCGCCGGGTTCGGGCGCGCGCGGGGCTCGCCGGGGTCACCGTCCGGGCCCGGGACGAGCTCGCGGCGGTACGGGACCGGGTCGACGACGGAGCCGAGGGCGCCCTCCTCCTCGACGCGAACTCGACGCGAAGGTGGTGCCGACGGTCGTCGCCGAAGCGTTTCGTGGTCATCGACACACACAGAGTGACCAAACGGACGATGCGTTAGTCCGTTCGGGGTGCCGATCACACGGGTATGTCGCACCGCCGCGCCCCCCTCTTCCTCGCCGCGCTGCCGCTCGCGCTCGCCGGCTGCACCGCCGCATCCGTGTCGTCCGCCGCGCCCGCGCCCGCGCCCGCACCCCGCGTCACGACCGCTCCCGCCACGACCGCTCCGGCACCGGCCGCCCCGGCCGCGCCGCGTGCGATCCGGTCCGACGCCAGCGTCCGGACGGCTCCCCAGGCCGTCGTCGCGACGGCCCCCGTCCGTGGCAGCGTCCGTGTCGTCACCGTGCGCACCGTGGCCGGGCGCCCGCAGGTCGTCGTGCAGACGGTCGACGGCCGCGCCGCCGCCGCCCGCGCCGTCGCGCGGTCCCAGCAGCAGACGAACGTGGTCAGCGTCGGGCTCGACGCCCGGGCGCACGCGGCCGCGACGACGACGGACGACACGTACCGCAGCCGGCAGTGGGCCCTCGACCGGCTGAAGGCCGAGGACACCTGGACCCGGCAGACCGCCGCGGGCGTCACGGTCGCGGTCGTGGACAGCGGCGTCGCCGCGAACCACCCCGACCTGAAGGGCGTCGTGCTCTCCGGCACCGACTACGTCACGGCAGGCGGCGACGGCTCGGCGGACGGCAACGGCCACGGGACGCACGTCGCGGGGATCATCGGGGCGACGGCGGACAACAGGCTCGGGATCGCGGGCCTCGCGCGCGGCGTCGAGATCATCCCGGTGCGGGTGCTCGACAACTCCGGGTCCGGCTGGAACTCCGACATCGCGAGCGGCATCGTGTACGCGGCGGACCGCGGCGCCTCGGTCATCAACCTCTCCCTCGGCAGCAGCACGGGGAGCCCGACGTTGCGCGACGCGGTGCAGTACGCGGTGAACAAGGGCTCGGTCGTGGTCGCCGCCGCGGGCAACTCGCGGTCGAGCGGCAGCCCGACGTCGTACCCGGCCGCGTTCCCCGACGTCATCGGCGTCGCCGCGACGGACTCCACCGACAGGGTGGCGAGCTTCTCGAACGCCGGCAGCTACGTCGACGTGGCCGCGCCCGGCGTCGACATCCTCTCCACGTACCCGGCCGCCACGTACGCCACCATGAACGGCACCTCGATGGCGACGCCGTACGTCACCGCCGCCGCGGCGCTGGTCCGTGCCGCGAGGCCGGCCGCCACCCCCGCCCAGGTCGCCTCGGCACTCGAGTCGACCGCGGTCGACCTCGGCGCGGCCGGGCGTGACAACGACTACGGGTACGGGCTGATCAACCCGCAGGCGGCGATCTGCTCGCTGGTGGTCTGCGGGCCCGCCGCGCCGATCCCGTCGGCCAGCCCGAGCCCGAGCCCGAGTCCCAGTCCGAGCACGGGCACGAGTCCGAGCACCGGTCCCGGTACGAGCCCCGGCCCCGGCACGAGCCCGCAGGCCGTGGACACCGTGACGAGGATGCTGAGCCGCCCGGCGGTCGTCCGCTACGGCACGACCGTGACCGGCACGGTGCGGGTCACCGACGCCCGCGGTACGACGGGCCAGAACGGCGTGCCGGTCCAGATCTGCACGAGGACCGACCCGGCGACCGCGTACACCTGCCGGACGCAGACCACGGACCGCGCCGGGTACGCGTCCTACCGGTTCACGGCCCGCGCGAACACCGCCGTGTACGCCCGCCACCCCGGCACCGCCCGCACGCTGCCGTCGGTGTCGTCGGTCGCGGTCGGCTACACGGTCGTGCCCTCCGTGCGCCTCTCGGCGGGCCGCAAGGCGCTCACCGCGCGGGTGACGTCCGCCGACCGGCCGAGCCTGCGGCTCGAGCGGTGGACCGGCTCCCACTGGGTGGGCGCGCGGTCCGCGAGCGGCGCCACCGTGACGTTCAGCGGGCTGCCCAGCGCGTACTACCGCGTGCAGGTGGTCGCGAGCGCCCGTCTCGGCGGGACGACGACGGACTACGTGCGGGTCCGCTGACCCTCACCGGTCCAGTGCGCGATCGAGGTTGACGGCGGCGCTGATCAGCGCGAGGTGGGTGAACGCCTGCGGGAAGTTGCCCAGCGCCTCCCCGGACGGCCCGATCTCCTCCGCGTACAGGCCGGTGTGGTTGGCGTAGGTCAGCATCTTCTCGAACACCATCCGCGCCTCGCGGACGCGGCCCGCCCGGGTGAGCGCGTCGACGTACCAGAACGAGCACAGGTTGAACGTGCCCTCCGTGCCCTCGATGCCGTCGTGCCCCGTCGACGCGTACCGGTGGACCAGGCTGTCGGAGACCAGCTCGCTGCCGAGGCGGTCCAATGTGGACAAGAGCCGCGGGTCGGTGGGCCCGGCGAACTTCACCAGCGGCATCACGAGCATCGACGCGTCGAGGTGGCGGCTGCCCGGGTGCATCACGTACGCGCCGAGCTGCGGGTCCCAGCACTGGTCCTGCACGAAGCGGTACGCCGCGGCCGCGAGCTTCCGCCACCGCTCCACCGGGGCGGGCAGACCGCGGTCCCGCGCCAGCCGCTGCGCGCGGTCGAACGCGACCCACGTCATCAGCGCCGAGTACGTGAACCGCTGCCGTGGTCCGCGGACCTCCCAGATGCCCTCGTCGGGCTCCTCCCAGTGGGCGGCGAGCCAGTCCAGCCGCCGTGACAGGCCACGCCAGAGGTCGTAGGAGATCGGGATCTCCCGGTTGTACAGGTAGACGGAGTCCATCAGCTCGCCGTACACGTCGATCTGACGCTGGCCGACCGCGCTGTTGCCGATGCGGACCGGCCGCGAGCCCCGGTACCCCTCGAGGTGCGGGAGCACCGACTCGGGGATGTCCTCGCTGCCGTCCACCGTGTACATGATCATCACGTCCCGTTCGAGGGACGCGCTCTCGCACCGCCGCTGGACCCACTCCATGAACGCGGCGGCCTCCTCGAGGAAGCCGATGTTCATCAGCGCGTACACGGTGAACGCCGCGTCGCGCAGCCAGGCGTACCGGTAGTCCCAGTTGCGCCCGCCGCCCAGCTCCTCGGGCAGCGACGTGGTCGGTGCCGCGACGAGCGCACCGGTCGGGTGGTACACGAGCAGCTTGAGCGCCAGGGCCGAGCGGTGGACCATCTCGCGCCAGCGCCCCCGGTACCGGGACTGACCGAGCCACCGCTGCCAGAACTCGGACGTCCGCGCGAAGAGGGCGTCCGTCTCGCCGGGCACGAGGGCCCGCACCTCGCCGTTCCACTCGAGGACCAGATCGGCCGTCTCGCCCTCGTCGAGGGTGAACGTCGCCCCGACGCCGCCCTCCTCGGCCTTCAGCGGGACGTCGGAGCGCAGGACGCACCGCCCGGCAGGCGAGTCGAACACCGCGCCCACGCCGTCGACGAGCTCGACCGTGTGGGCTGCCCGCCCGTAGTCGAACGCCGGGTGGCACGCGAGCTCGAACCTCGCCCGCCCCCGCACGGCCGCGGCACGCCGCACCAGCAGGTCACGGGGGACCGCCGTGCCGCTCGTCTCCGGGACCATGAAGTCGAGGACCTCCCCGACGGCGTCCGCGCCGAGGAAGCGGGTCAGCAGGATGTTGGTGTCCGGCAGGTACAGCTGCTTCGGCGCCGCGGTCGTCCGGCAGGACAGCGAGAACGAGCCGCCCCGCCGGTCGTCCAGCAGCGACGCGAAGAGGGAGGGCGCGTCGAACCGAGCGGGGCAGTACCAGTCGATCGTCCCGTTCGTGCCGACCAGCGCGACCGTCCGGAGGTCTCCGACGATCGCGTGCTCCTCGATGGGGAGGTACGGCACGCCTCCATCGTCGGCGGTGGGGTTTCCACGCGGTTGCCCCGCGGTCACGATGCCGTGACGACCTCCCGGCAGGCCGGGCGCGGTCGAGGGGGTGACGGCCACGCCCGGCACCCGACGACGGTACGGCCGGGGCCGAGGCGTGGTCGCACGGTCTGTGCGACTACGGGGTGGGACCCGCTCCCATGCGATGGGCCAGCGACCGCAGCGACTCCGGAACACGGGTGTGCGCCCGGAGCAGACCTGTCACCGTCTCCCGCGCCATCGGGTGGTTCCGCGTGTGCTGCGGGGCGAGCCGGTCCGCGCGCAGGAGGGAGCGCAGCGCCTCGTCGCGCCGGCCGGCCGCGAGCTGCGCGCGCGCGAGGTCGATGTAGTGATGACTCGAGCGTTCGGCCGGCAGCCCCGGCGGCGGGGTGAAGCCCTCGGTGCGCCGGATCGCCTCGTCGGCGTCGTCCAGGTCTGCGGCCGCGGCCACCTCGTTGATCCGGACGTTGGACGGCCCGAACGCGAGGCCGTGGTGGCCGGTGTCCCTGCCGACGCGGTCCGCCGCCTCCCGTGCCTGCCCGAGGTGGTCCCAGGTCTCACCGGGCCGCCTGTCCCGGGCCGCCATGATGGCCGACCGGAGGTGCATCGACCCGAGGATCGCGAGGCCCGACTCGCTACCCGCGAGGACCGGCTCGAACTCCCGCCGGGCGCGGGCGAAGAACGCGAGTCCCACGTCGTGCGCGAGCGTCGCGAGGAAGACCTGGCCGCGTTCCTCCGCGACCAGCGCCGACAGCTCCGGGTCGCCCGACTCGCGCGCCGCCGACCCGGCCAGCGCGACGGCGACGGACACGAGGTCGACGTAGCCGAGCCGGTACGCGAGGAACTTGACCGCGATGTAGCCGTGCACCAGCAGCGCCGCGGCCTCCGCCCGCGGCCCGTCCGCGCCGTCGTGCCGGACGGCGGACAGCTCCTCGAGGACACCGGGCAGCATCGCGCCGAGCCGGGCGTAGTCGGCCCGGCCGACGAGCCCGTCGATCGTCGCGATGTCGGCACGGAGGGCCGCCGGAGCACGGGGGGCGACCAGGGCGGCGGGGGGAACGTCCCAGTAGTTCAGGACCGCGCGTATCCCGGGGATGCTCGCGTGGGCCCGGTCGGTGTGCCCGGTCGTACCGCGGTAGGGCTGCCCGGTCAGGTCGGTGAGGCCGACGTGGAGGGCGCGGGCCACGGCGGCCACGAACCACGGCGTCGGGGGCCTGGACCCCCGTTCCACCTGCGAGACGAGGCTGGGCGAGCACGGGACGCGGCGCGCGAGTCCCTGCTGGGTGAGGCCGCGGAGCTTCCGCGCGTCGGCGACGCGGGCCCCGATACCGCCCGGGTCCACGATCAGGATCGCCGGTTCACCGCGCCTCTCCACGGGGCACCACTCCTCGGGACGACGATACGGCCGGGCTGCGATCACGGCCAGCACGCCGCACGCTGGGGGCATGCAGGCGTACCAGGCGTTACTGACCATGGTCGAGCAGCGCACCGGGCTGGGCCCCCGGGAGGCGGAGCGGGCCGCGCGGGCGACGCTCGGCGCATTCGCCGAGCGACTCTCCGGCGGACAGGCCCGGGATCTCGCGCAACACCTGCCGGACGGGTTCCTCCGGCCGGTGGTGGTGCTGCCGGAACGGAGGCCGGAGCCGTTCGGCGTCGAGGAGTTCCTCCGCCGGGTGGACGAGCTCGGCGCGGTGGACCAGGACACCGCCGAGGCGGTGCTCACGGCCGTCAGGGTGATGGCCGGGGAGAAGGAGTGGGCGGACGCGGTCGCCCAGCTGCCCCGCGACTTCGCGCCGCTCGTCGAGCAGCGGCCGCACGCCGGGATCCACTCCACGGTGGAGTTCGTGGCCCGGGTCGCGAGCCGGACCGGGGACGGCGGTGGTTCCGCGCGCCGCGCCGCCGACGCGGTGCTGGAGACCCTCGGCGAGCGTCTCCCGTCGGACGAGGTGGACCGTCTGACCCACCTGCTCCCGGGCCAGCTGCGCGGGCCACTCGAGCGTGGCGCGGCGCAGACGACCGCGACGCGGGGCCTCTCGGCCGACGGGTTCGTGGCGACGGTGGCCGAGCGGTCCGCGGCGAGCCCCGAGCGGGCGCGGCGGCAGGCGCAGGCGGTGCTGGGGGCGGTCGCGGCGGCGATCCCGGAGCCGGACTTCTACGACACGATCGTGCTGCAGCTGCCGGACGACTACGCCGAGCTGCTGGCCCCGGCCTGACCCGGACGCCGGGCGCTCGCGCGTACCGCGTCCGCGATCGGGGTGTCGCCGCCCGTCAGCTCGAGCACGGTGCCCGCGGTCTCCGGCGCGTCGAGCAGGGCGGCCACCACCGCGGCGACGTCGTCGCGCGTCACGTCGTCCCGCCGTACGTCCGGTCCGAGCGTCACCCGCCCGGTGCCGGGATCGTCGGTGAGGCGGCCCGGCCGCAGGACGGTCCAGTCCAGGTCCGAGGCCCGCACGTGGTCCTCGGCCGCGAGCTTGGCCCGGAGGTAGGCGAGGAACACCTCGTCCACGCCCTCCGGCTCCGCGCCGTCGCGGACCGACTCGACGCCGGTCGAGGAGATCAGCACGTACCGCCGGACGCCCTCGCGCACGGCCGCGTCGGCGAGCATCGCGGCGGCGGCCCGGTCGACGGTGTCCTTCCGGGCGACACCGCTGCCCGGTCCGGCCCCCGCGGCGAACACGGTGGCGTCCGCCTCCTCGAGCGCGAGCGCCACGTCGTCCACCGAGGCCGACTCGAGGTCGAGCAGGACCGGCTCGATCCCGCGCTCCCGGAGGTCGTCGGCGTGGTCGGGGTTGCGGACCAGCCCGACCGGGACGTCGCCCCGCTCGGCGAGGAGGCGGCCGAGCCGCAGGGCGATCTGGCCGTGTCCACCGGCGATGACGACGCGCATCCGACGACCGTAGCCGGACGGGCGGCATCGTGCGCACGGGGCCGAACGGGGAGGAGCCGGGCACCCGGACAGGGCCGGGAGTGTGATCATCGGGCCGCCCGCTCAACACACCGCACCGACGACCCGATGGGATGGGGACGAAGGTGGCGTGCGAGCGAGGCGGTCCGGATGACGGCTGAAGCGCTGGGAGAGCGCGGTGCGGGAACGGTCGTGCCCGAGCCGGCGCTGGACCTGGCCCTGTCCGTCGGTCGGATGGCCACCTGGCAGTTCGACGTGGTCGACGGCGGGCTCACCTGGTCGGCGAACACCGCGGACATCCTCGGGGCCCCCGCCGACGCGGTGGAGGACGAGCTCCGCCGCCTGGTGGAGCCCGCGGTCGCCGCGTACGTCACGGCCGCGGCGGACGACGACGGGGCGGTGGAGCGGCAGCTCGCCGACGGGCGCTGGATGGACGTCCACGTCGCGGCCCGGCCCGGCGCCGCGGTCGCGCTCTACGGCGTCGTCGTGGACACGACCGAGCGCCGGACGTCGGCCCGCGCGCTGGACGACCTGGTCGACCGGTACCGCCTCCTCGTGGAGCTCAGCCCGGACGGCATCGTCGTCCACCAGGACGGCGTGATCGTCTACACGAACCGCTCGGCCGTCGTGCACATGGGCGGCCGGGACGCGGGCGACCTGCTGGGGCGGTCCATCGCGGACTTCCTGGACCCCCGCTCGCGGGCGGAGGTCGCCACGCGGACGGGCACCCTCGGCGCACCCGGCACGGTGCTGCCGGCGACAGAGCTGACCGTGGTCCGCCCGGACGGCGGCGTGATCGTCGTGGAGTCCACGACCGTCGCCACGACCTGGGAGGGGCGCCCGGCGTTCCAGGCGATCCTCCGGGACCTGTCGGACCGGCGTGAGGCCGAGAAGGCGATGCGCTTCCAGGCCACGCTGGTCGAGAACATGGCGGACGCCGTCGTCGGCGCCGACGCGGCGGGCGTGATCCAGACGTGGAACCCGGCGGCCGAGACCGTGTACGCGCTGCCCGCCGCCGAGGTGAGGGGCCGGCCGCTGGCCGAGGTGCTCGGCGCGTTGCCCGCCGACGGCGAGACCGCCGAGATCACGCACCGGCGGCCCGACGGCACGCAGGTGGACCTGCAGGTGACCGTCACCGAGCTGCAGGACGCGACCGGTACCCCGACCGGGTGCTTCGTCGTCAGCCGGGACGTCTCCGAGCGGCGCCGGATGGAGGAGGAGCGACGGCAGGCGGAGAACCGGTACCGGACCGTCGTCGCGACCCTCGAGGAGGGCGTCGTCGTGATCGACCGCGACGGCGTCGTGGAGAGCGCCAACGACGCGGCCCTGGGGATCGTCGGGATGGCGCACGACGAGGTGCTGCCGGGGCTGCCGATCGAGGTCACCGGGGAGCTCGTCCGCGAGGACGGGACGCCGTGCCCCGCCGAGGAGTGGCCGAGCACCGTCGCCCGCCTGACCGGCGCCACCCAGGGACCCGTGGTCCTCGGCAGGCGCCACGGTGACGAGATCCGCTGGCGCTCGTCGGTCGCGATGCCGCTCCCGGACGCGCAGGGTCCGCCGTACCCGGTGGTGCTCTCGTTCAACGACGTGACCGAGCGCCGTGCCGCCGCCGCCGCGCTGTGGCGCGAGGCCCGGCACGACTCGCTCACCGGCCTCGCGAACCGGGCCCACGTGCACGAGCGGCTCACCGAGGCGCTCGCCGACGCGGCCGTCACGGGGGAGCAGGTGGCGGTCGTCTTCCTCGACCTCGACCACTTCAAGGTCGTCAACGACTCCCTCGGCCACGGTACGGGCGACGAGGTGCTGCGGACGGTCGCGTCCAGGCTCGAGGTCACCAGCCGCCGCGGGGACATCGTGGCCCGCCTGGGCGGCGACGAGTTCGTCGTGGTCGCCCGCGGGACCGACGGAGAGGCCGCGGATCGGCTCGCGACGCGGATCCGTGCCGCGGTCGGCAGGCCGATCAGGATCGCGGACCGGCGCATCGTCGTCCACGCGAGCGCGGGCATCGCCCTGTCGGACGGCTCCGGCGGCGCGAGCGCGGAGGACATGCTGCGGGACGCCGATGTCGCGATGTACCAGGCGAAGGCGCACGGCCGGGACAGGCACGAACTGTTCGACGCCACGCTCCGCGCGCGGGCAGTCCGCCGCCTGCAGCTCGAGGAGGACCTCCGCGCGGCGCTGCGGTCCGACGACCTGTGGCTCGCGTTCCAGCCGGTGGTGTCGCTCGGGCCCGGCGGGCACCGCGCGATCGGGGTCGAGGCGCTGATGCGCTGGTCGCACGCGCGGTACGGGGCGATCTCCCCGGTCGAGTTCATCCCGATCGCCGAGGAGAGCGGGCAGATCGTCGAGCTGGGGCGGCGCGCCCTGGAGCTCGCGTGCCGGCAGACCGCGCGGTGGCGCGCGGCCCACCCCCAGCTCGCGGACCTCCACGTCGCCGTCAACCTCTCCGCCCGCCAGCTCGCCGACCCCGGCCTGGTCTCCACGGTCGCGGTGGAGCTGGCCGCCGCCGGGCTACCCGCCGACGCCCTGTGGCTCGAGATCACCGAGAGCATGCTCATGGAGGACGTCGAGGCAGCCGTGACGGCGCTCGGCGCGCTCCGGGAACTCGGCGTGCACCTGTCGATCGACGACTTCGGCACGGGGTACAGCTCGCTCGCGTACCTCACGCGGTTCCCGGTGGACGCGCTGAAGATCGACCGGTCGTTCGTGGAGAACATGAGCCGTGACGCCGGGGACGAGGTCGTCGTCACGAGCGTGATCGCGCTCGCGCACACGCTCCGGCTGGACGTCGTGGCGGAGGGCGTGGAGAACCTCGCGCAGCTCGCGATGCTCACCGAGTTCGGGTGCGACGCCGCGCAGGGCTTCCACCTCGGGCGGCCGGACGCCGCGGAGCGCGTGCTGCCGCTGCTCCTGGCGCTCTGCCCGCCCGTCGCGGGCGAGTGAAAGCGGCGCGACCGCGTCGATTACTACGATTCGTCTACGATCTGTGACCCGGTGTTGACGGACATTTGACACCTCCGGTTGGCTGGCGGCCTTCGTACCGCTTGCCCGAAGGGGTCCCGCCGTGTCACGAGCACGCCCGTCAGCGAGGAGCGCGCGCGCATCGATCGCGCTCGTCGCCGCAGCCACCTTGTTCGGCACCGGCGCCGCCGCGCTGGTCACCACCCCGGTGCAGGCCGATCCGGCCCCGCACGCGAGCCGCGGCCGGGCCGAGCCGCAGCTCGGCAAGCAGGACCGGAGGCTCCTCGCCCAGGCCCGCGCCCACGGCCAGAAGCGCGTCACGCTGATCGTGGCCGCGAAGCCCGGCCGCAGTCCCGAGCTGGCCACGGAGCTGGAACACCTCGGCGCGCGGGTCGAGAAGACCGACGCGACGCTCGACTACCTCCGCGTCTCGCTCCCGATCGGCAACGCCCAGAAGGCCGCGAAGCTCGGCGACGTGACCGCGATGGACGTCAACGAGGTCCTGCCGATCCCCGACCCGCGGCCCGGCCCCAACGGCAACCCGGTCGACGGGGCGGTACAGCCCACGCCGCAGACGCCGCCGTCGAGGGCCACCCCGCGCGAGAACCCGTACCTGCCGACGCGGGACACGGGTGCCGCGCAGTTCGCCGAGGCCCACCCGGCCTGGGATGGCCGGGGCGTCACGATCGGCATCCTCGACACGGGCGTGGACCTCGGCCAGCCGGCGCTGCAGAAGACGAGCACCGGCGAGCGGAAGATCGTCGACTGGGTCACCTACACCGATCCGCAGACCGACGCCGACCCGACCTGGCTGAAGATGTCCACCGATGTGTTCAGCGCGGGCAAGCAGTTCACGCTGGACGGGCAGACGTTCACGGCGCCGCCGAGGGGAGGCCCGTTCACCGCGGCGGTCTTCCGCGAGAGCGGCAACGACATCAGCGACCCGGCGAGCGAGCTGGGGGGCGACGTGAACCGCGACGGCGACACCACGGACTCGTGGGGCGTCGTGCAGGACAGCGTGTCCAAGGCCGTGTACGTGGACGTGGACCAGAACGGCACGTTCGCCGACGACCGGGCGATGCGCGACTACAAGGTGCACCACGACGTGGGCGCGTTCGGCACCGACAAGCCCGCCACGCCCATCCGTGAGGCGGTGCCGTTCGTCGTGCAGACCAACGTCCCCGGGTACGTGAACATCGGCATCACGTCGGGCTCCCACGGCACGCACGTCGCGGGCATCGCCGCGGGCTACCGGCTGTTCGGCGGCCAGATGTCGGGCGCGGCGCCGGGCGCGAAGATCGAGAGCATCCGGGTGTGCCTGTTCTCGCCGGGCTGCACGGCGTACGCGCTCATCGAGGGCATGACGGCCGCCGCGAAGAGCGGCGTCGACGTGATCAACATGTCGATCGGCGGCCTGCCGCCGCTGAACGACGGCGCCAACGCCCGCGCGGAGCTGTACGACCGGCTCGTCCGCGAGTACAACGTCCAGCTCGTCATCTCCGCCGGCAACAGCGGCGCGGGCCTCAACACGGTCGGCGACCCGTCGGTGGCGGACGACGTCCTCAGCGTCGGGGCGTACGCGAGCAACGACACCTGGAGGTCGAACTACGGTTCGAGCTCGCCGCGGCGGGACAACATCCAGCCGTACTCGTCCCGCGGGCCCCGGGAGGACGGCGCGCTCAAGCCGGAGGTCGTCGCGCCCGGCGCGGCCGTGTCCACCATCCCCACGTGGCTGCCGGGCAGCCCGGTCACCGGCACGTACCCGCTGCCACCGGGGTACGCGATGTTCAACGGCACGTCGATGGCGTCCCCGGAGGCCGCCGGTGCCGCCGCGCTGCTGGTGAGCGCGTACAAGGCGACGCACCACGGCACGCGCCCGCGGGCGGCCGCGCTGCGCAACGCGCTCACGAGCACCGCGCGGTTCCTCCCCGGCTACGGCGCGCACGAGCAGGGCGCGGGCCTCATCCGGGTGGCCGAGGCGTGGACGCAGCTCACCCGGCGGGGTGCGGCCGACACCGTCACCACGGCGGTGGACGTGAACACCGCGCTGTCGTCGTACCTGTCGCCGCCGAACCGCGGCACGGGCATCCACGACCGCGAGGGAGTGTCCGCCGGGGACTCCTACACCCGGACGTACACGCTGACGCGCACGACCGGGGCGTCCGGCGCCGTCGCCTACCGGGTGTCGTGGCTGGGCGACGACGGCACGTTCACGTCCGCGCGGACGGTCAGCCTGCGCCGCGGCGCCGCCGTGCAGTTCCCGGTGCGGGTGCACCCCGCGACGACGGGTGTCCACTCGGCCGTCCTGCGGCTCGACAACCCGGCGACGCCGGGCGTCGACGCGTCCACCCTGAACACCGTCGTCGCGGCCGAGCAGTTCACCGCCGCGAACGGGTACACGGTGACGCGGACCGGCACGATCGGGCGGAACCAGGCGACGAGCCTGTTCTTCGCCGTCCCGGAGGGCACGCCCGCCTTCAAGGTCGACATGGACGCGGGCGGCGACCCCGGCAAGGGTCAGGTGCGGTTCCTGCGCTTCCATCCGTACGGGGTGCCGATCGAGGCCACCAGCACGCCGAACTGCTACAACCCGTCCGCGGGCGGCCCCTGTGACGGCAGCCCGACGAGCCGTACGGTGGCGAACCCGTTCGCCGGGGTGTGGGAGGTCGTGGTCGAGGCGCGGCGGACGTCCGACGTGCTGGAGGCCCCGTTCGAGATCACCGCGTCGATCCTCGGCGCGACGGTGACACCGAACCCGGACACGATCGCGTCGGCTCCCCTCGGGAAGCCGGTGGCCCGGCAGTACACGCTGGCAACGCAGTTCGGCGCGTTCACCGGCAAGGCCGACGGGACGCCGCTCGGCAGTGCCCGGAGGGAGCGTCCGACGATCGCCACGGGCGCCCAGCAGACGTACGACGTCACGGTCCCGCCCGGCACCGACTCGCTCCGCGCCACGATCGGGCGCCCGAGCGATCCGGGCGCCGACCTCGACCTCGCGGTGCTGGACTGCACCTCCGGGACGTGTGCCCCGGCCGGCTCCAGCGCGGGCGGAGGCGCGGAGGAGTCCGTCACGATCGACAAGCCCGCGGCGGGGCACTGGCAGGTCGTCGTGGACGGGTACGCGGTGCCGTCGGGCTCCACGCAGTACGACTACCTCGACCTGTTCACGGCACCGTCGTACGGACAGCTCGCGGTGACCGACTCCGACGCCCTCCGCGCGACCGGGTCCACCTGGACCGTGCCGGGGACCGTCACGGCGGAGGCGGCGCCGGGCGACGGCCGCGTCCTGTACGGCCAGGTGCTGGTCAGGACGACCGAGGGGATCGTGGTCGGTGTGGGCGACGTCGTCGTGCAGGGCGTGACCGGCTGAGTTCCTGCGGCGGCGCCCGGCCGGGGCGCCGCCGCAGCTCCCCCCCTTCTCTTGACTCATTCCAGAAAAGCCGGTTGAGTGGGCGCATGCCCACCACCGACCCGGCCGACCGGCTGCGTGCGGCCGGTCTCCGGGTGACGGGACCGCGCCTCGCGGTCCTCTCCGTGCTGGCCGACCGCGCCCACGTCGACGTCGAGACGGTGCGCAGCGCGGTGTACGACCAGTTGGGCGGGGTGTCGACCCAGGCGGTGTACGACGTGCTCCGGGCCTTCACGGCCGCGGGGCTGGTCCGGCGGATCGAGCCCGCCGGCAGCCCGGCACTGTTCGAGACCCGGACCGGGGACAACCACCACCACGTCGTGTGCCGTGGCTGCGGCGCCGTGGCCGACATCGACTGCGTCGTCGGTGCCGCGCCCTGCCTCGACCCGTCCGCCGTCGCCCCCGGGTTCCTCGTCGACGAGGCAGAGGTGACCTTCTGGGGCATGTGCGCCAGCTGTCAGACCGAGAACCGAGAGAGGACCACTACATGACCGACAAGCCCGTGCTCACCACACGGCAGGGACACCCTGTCCACAACAACGCGCAGCAGCGCACCGTGGGCAACCGGGGCCCGGCGACCCTCGAGAACTACCAGTTCCTCGAGAAGATCAGTCACTTCGACCGTGAGCGCATCCCCGAGCGCGTCGTGCACGCGCGCGGCTTCGTCGCGCACGGCGACTTCGAGGCGTACGGCACGATCGGTGACGAGCCGGCGTCGACGTACACCCGCGCCAAGCTCTTCGGTGAGAAGGGGAAGAAGACCCCCGTCACCATCCGCTTCTCCACCGTCATCGGCGGGCGTGACTCCTCCGAGGCGGCGCGTGACCCGCGCGGCTTCGCGGTGAAGTTCCGCACCGACGACGGCAACTGGGACATGGTGGGCAACAACCTCCAGGTCTTCTTCATCCGCGACGCGATCAAGTTCCCCGACGTCATCCACTCGCTGAAGCCGGACCCGGTGACGTTCCGCCAGGACCCGAACCGGATCTTCGACTTCATGTCGATGACTCCCGAGTCGCTGCACATGCTGACCTGGCTGTTCTCGCCGTTCGGCATCCCGGAGAACTACCGCACCATGCGCGGCTCGGGCGTCAACACGTACCGCTTCGTGAACGCCGCGGGCGAGGGCGTGCTGGTCAAGTTCCACTGGCTGACCCAGCAGGGCGAGCACAACCTCACGCAGGCCGAGGCCGACGCCATCCAGGCGACCGAGCTGGGCCACGCGTCGAAGGACATCTACGACGCGATCGAGTCCGGGGACTTCCCGAAGTGGGAGCTCAACGTCCAGATCATGAGCGACGACGAGCACCCCGAGCTCGACTTCGACCCGCTGGACGACACCAAGATCTGGCCCGTCGAGCAGTTCCCGTACCTCCCCGTCGGCATGATGACCCTCAACCGGAACATCACCAGCCACCACGAGGAGAACGAGCAGGCCGCGTTCGGCACCGGCGTGCTGGTGGACGGCATCGACTTCTCCGACGACAAGATGCTGGTCGGCCGGACGTTCTCGTACTCGGACACGCAGCGGTACCGCGTCGGCCCGAACTACCTCCAGCTGCCGATCAACGCGCCCCGTCCGGACGTGAAGGTCAACACGAACCAGACCGGTGGCCAGATGTCGTACGGCCGTGACGGTGTGGGCGCCAACCCGAGCATGAACTACGAGCCGTCGGCCCGGGCCGGGCTCGCCACGGCCGGCGACGAGTACCGGGAGTACCGGCCGTACGTCGAGGGCCAGATCATGCGGGCCCCGATCGACCGGACGAACAACTACGGCCAGGCCGGTGACCGCATCCGCACCATGCCCGACGCGGAGCGGGACGACCTCGCGCTCAACCTGACGACGCTGCTCGCGGACTGCGACAAGATCGTCCAGGAGCGGATGATCGCGCACTTCACCAAGGCCGAGGAGTCCTTCGGCAAGCGGCTCGCCGAGGGCCTGGGCGTGGACCACTCCGCGCTCGACATCGAGGCGCTGGCGAACGTGGGCACGATCAACACCTGATCCGGCACCACCCCCGCGGGGCGGGCGTCCGGGACTCCGGGCGCCCGCCCTCGGGTTTGTCGGAAATCCGACAGTTGCGTTGCGGGAACATTTGCCGTGCCGCTCGGGTTACATCTGATGGCAGCCGTCGCCCGCCGAGGCCGGTCTATGGGCGCCGCCTTCACAAGCCGCGCAGGGTTCGACTCCCTCGGCTGCCACCACCGCGAGACCGCACCTGCCTGATCCGCGCCCGCGTCAGGGCCCGGCGTCGTACTCCGCCAGCACCGCCTCCGCGCGGGCCAGCGCCTCGCGCAGCTCCGCCGCCTCGGACTCCGCGACCGCCCGCCGTACGTCGAGCACCTCCCGGACGACCGCGGTGATCGCGTCCTCGTCCACCGCGTCGGCGATCTCCTGCACCGTGCCGGCACGGACCGGGGTCGCCTTGAGCACCGCCTTGCCGCCGCGGACCGCCTCCACTGTCCAGCCCGCGTCGGTCGAGCGCACGGTGATCGCCACGGACGGGGTCTTCGGCGGCTTGCGGTTCACCCTCGCGGCGGGCCGCGCGGGCGACTTGGCCGGGGCACTCGTCGGGAGCGCGGTCTTCGTGGGTGCGGTCTTCGCGGGAGCGTCCGCCGGCCCCTTCACGACGGTCTTCGCGGGAGCCTTCGGCGGTGCCTTCACGGCCGTCTTCGCGGGGGCCTTCGCCGGTGTGGCCACCGGAGCCGCCGTCTTCTCCGCCACCGGAGCCGCCGTCTTCTCCGCCCCCGGGGCCGCCGTCTTCTCCGCGCCCGGGGCCGCCGCCTTGCGCGCGCTCCCGAGCCGCAGCTCGGCGGGCGAGAAGAACAGTTCGTCGCCGCCGATCCGCACGCCGATGAAG
>DASWRY010000039.1:0-4734 GCA_036402915.1 Mycobacteriales bacterium | reverse complement strand
GCGGTCGTGGTGGTCGTCCCGGGCCAAGTCGTACCGGCGGCACATGAACATCCCGGACACCCTCGGCACGGCGGTCACCGTCCAGGCGATGGTGTTCGGCAACCTCGACGCGGCGTCCGGCACGGGCGTGCTGTTCACCCGCGACCCGCTCACCGGCGCCCCGGAGCCGTACGGCGAGTACCTGCCCTGCGGGCAGGGCGAGGAGGTGGTGTCCGGTGAGCGCACGCCGCTGCCGCTGTCCAGCCTCGCCGCGCAGCTGCCGGCGGTGCACGAGGAGCTGATCCGGTCCGGCCGGCTGCTCGAGCGGGAGGCCGGCGACATCCAGGACATCGAGTTCACGGTGGAGCGGGGGCGGCTGTATTTGTTGCAGGCACGCGCGGCCAAGCGCGCGCCGGAGGCGGCGGTGCGGCTCGCCGTCGATCTCGCCGAGGAGGGGCTGATCACCGAGGACGAGGCGCTGGCACGGGTCACCGTGGAGCAGGTCGAGCAGGTCATGCGGCCGCGGCTGGACGACGCGGAACGCCGCGGTGCCGCGGTGCTCGCCACCGGCGAGGCCGCGTGCCCGGGGGTCGCCCAGGGTATCGCCGTGAGCGATGCCGACGAGGTCGAACGGCGGGGGGCGAACGGCGAACAGGTGGTCTTCATCGCGACCACCACCAGCCCGGAACACGTCCAGGCGATGATCTCCGCGGTGGCGGTGTGCACCGAGACCGGCGGGTCCACCAGTCACGCCGCCGTGGTGTGCCGCGGCCTCGGCCGTCCGGCGGTGGTCGGCTGCGGGACGGGCACCGTCGCGGCGCTGGAGGGCCGAGAGGTCACCGTCGACGGCGCCGCCGGTGAGGTCCTCGCCGGGCTACTGCCGCTGCGCTCCGTCGACGAGCGCCACGACCGGTGTCTGGGTCGCCTGCTCGACTGGGCGCGGGCACGGGTCGACGCCGCCGGGCTCGGGACGGCCGACGCGGGTGCGGCGCCGTCGCTGACGGACCTGCTCACGGCCCACGCCGCTGCCCGGGCCGCGGCGGGGTCCGGCCGCGGCACCACGGGCCTCGTCGGCAGCGCGGAGAGTGGCCGGTGAGCGCCCCGCGGGCCGTGGTCGTGGACGTGGTGCGCACGCCGTTCGGCAAGGGACGGGACCGCGGCGCCCTCGCGGGGGTCCACCCGGTGGATCTGCTCGCCGGTGTCCTCGAGGCGCTCCTGGCACGCACGGGCCTCGACCCCGCGCGGGTCGACGACGTGATCGCCGGGTGCTCCCTCCCGGTCGGTGAGCAGGCCGGGAACATCGCCCGGCACGCCGTCCTGGCCGCCGGGATGCCCGTCGAGGTCCCGGGCGTGACGATCGACCGGAAGTGCGGGTCGTTCCAGCAGGCGCTGCACTTCGCCGCCCAGGGCGTCGTCGCGGGCGCCTACGACGCCGTGATCGCCTGCGGCGTCGAGATGATGAGCACCGTCCCGATGAAGGCCAACCGGCTCGGGCGGGACGACGTCGGCCCGCGGTTCCGCCGCCGCTTCCCGGAGGGGCTCGTCGGGCAGGGCGTCGCCGCTGAGCTCATCGCGGCGCGGTGGGGGCTCGACCGGACGGAGCTGGACGAGTTCGCGCTGCGCTCCCACCGGCTCGCGAGCCGCGCTCGCGAGGAGGGCCGCCTGGCGGCGCGGATCGTGCCCGTGACGGCGGCCGACGGCGCCCGCGTCGACGCCGACGAGGGCATCCGGCCGGCCACCGACGCGGCGGCCCTCGCGGCGCTGCGCCCGGCCTTCCGCGACGAGGACGTGGAGCGCCGGTTCCCGGAGATCGGGTGGCGGGTGACGCCCGGCAACTCCTCGCCGATCACCGACGGCGCCGCCGCGACGCTCGTGATGTCGGAGGACCTGGCGCGGTCCCTCGGCCTGACGCCGTTGGCGGCGGTGGCCGGGTTCACCGCGGTCGGCGACGACCCCCTCCTCATGCTGACGGGCGTGATCCCGGCGACCCGGAAGCTGCTCGGCCGGCACGGGCTCGAACCCGGCGATGTCGGGCTGTACGAGGTCAACGAGGCCTTCGCGAGCGTGGTCCTGGCGTGGGCGGCCGAGCTCGGGGTCGGGCTCGACCGGGTCAACGTCGACGGCGGGGCGATCGCGTACGGGCACCCGATCGGCGCCTCGGGGGGCAGGCTTCTCGCCGGTCTCGTCGACAACCTGCACCGCAACGGAACGAGGTACGGACTGATGACGATGTGCGAGAGCGGCGGCATGGCCAACGCCACGCTCCTGGAGGCGGTCGCGTGACCCTCGAGCAGACCGGCCACCGGCTGCCGACCCTCGTGAACTTCCGCGACGTCGGGGGACTGCGCACGGTGGACGGCCGGCGGCTCCGCGCCGGCCGGCTGTTCCGCGGGGACAGCGTCCAGGACATCACCGCCGAGGAGGTGGAGACGCTGGTCGACGAGCTGGGCATCCGGTACGTCGTCGACCTGCGCACGGGGGAGGAGGCGCTCCAGCAGGGCCGCGGTGGGCTCGGCCGCACGCCGGTGAACTACCTCAACATCCCGCTCGTGGACGTCGACGGGCCGATGGGGCCGCCGGGCCGGGTGCTCCTCGACCACTACCTGGACCACCTCGAGCACGACCCGAACCTGCCCGTCGCGGTGGAGGCGGTCGCGACCGCGGTGCGCCTGCCGACGCTCGTGCACTGTGCGGCGGGCAAGGACCGCACCGGGATGACCATGCTGCTCGTCGAGCTGCTGACCGGTGTCACGGAGGAGGACGCGCGCGCCGACTTCCTGCGTACCGCCGGCAACATGCCCGCGATCGTGACGCGGCTGCGGGGATGGCAGCGCTACGCCGACAACATGGCCCGGCTGACCGACGAGATCTACCGCTGCGAGGCGCACTCGGTCGACGGCCTGCTGCACGAGCTCGCCGAGCGGTACGGCACCGCCGAACGCTGGGCGCTCGCCAAGGGCGTACCGGCGGAGAGCATCGCGCAGCTGCGCGACCGGCTCCTCGTCGACTGACCCTCCACGAAGGACGGACCCACATGAGCATCGACTTCCAGATCCCCGACGACGTCCGCGACCTCCGGGACCGCGTCGCGCGGCACGTCCGGGCCACCGTCGTCCCGCTCGAGGCGAAGGCCTTCGCCGACGGCCACGGGCCCTCGGAGGACCTGCGGCGCGAGCTGCAGCGGGCGGCCCGGGACGCGGGGGTGTTCGCCCCCACGGTGCCCCGCGAGTGGGGCGGTCTGGGCCTGGACCTGCGCGGGCAGGCCGTCGTCCTCGAGGAGGCCGGGTACAGCCTGGTCGGACCGCTGTCGCTGAACGCGGCCGCGCCCGACGAGGGCAACATGCACCTGCTCGAACGGGTCGCCACCGAGGAGCAGAAGGCCCGGTACCTCGCGCCACTCGCGGCGGGGGAGGTGCGCTCCTGCTTCGCGATGACCGAACCGCCCCCGGGCGCGGGCTCGGACCCGTCCGCGCTCCGCACCACCGCGCGGCCCACCGGGTCCGGGTGGGTCATCGACGGCCGCAAGCGCTTCATCACCGGCGCGGTGGGGGCCTCGTTCGCGATCTGCATGGCCAGCACCCCGCGGGACGACGGCTCGGCGGCCGCGACGATGTTCCTGGTCGACGCCGACAACCCCGGCATGCGGGTCGAGCGGCAGATCGGCAGCATCGACGGCGCCTTCGTCGGCGGGCACTGCGAGGTGGTGTTCGAGCAGTGCCAGGTGCCGGACTCGGCCGTCCTCGGCGCGCCGGGCGAGGGCTTCCGGTACGCCCAGGTGCGGCTCGCGCCGGCCCGGCTCACCCACTGCATGCGGTGGCTCGGGGCCGCGCGCCGCGCGCACGAGGTCGCGCTCGGGTACGGCGCCGAGCGCCGGCTGTTCGGCTCGGCGCTCGGCGACCTCGGCATGGCGCAGGCGATGATCGCCGACAACGAGATCGACCTCGCGGCGAGCCGGGCGCTGATCTGGCAGGCGGCGTGGGTGCTCGACCGGGGCCAGTCCGGCAAGCACGAGACCTCGATCGCGAAGACGTTCGTGTCCGAGGCCGTCGGGCGCGTCGTAGACCGTGCCGTCCAGCTGTGCGGCTCGCTGGGTGTGTCCGACGAGAGCCCGCTCGCCCAGATCCTCCGGGACGTCCGGCCCTTCCGGATCTACGACGGGCCGTCGGAGGTCCACCGGTGGTCGATCGCGCGCCGCGCGCTGCGGAACCGAGCCGGGAACGGTGCGGCGTGACGGCCGCCGGTGTCCTCGCCCGGGCCCGCGAGCAGGTGCTCGGTGACGGTGTCGGGCTGACCGAGGCGCAGGCGGTGGAGTGCCTGACCCTGCCGGACGACCGGCTCGACGAGCTGCTCGGGCTGGCGCACGAGGTCCGGATGCGGTGGTGCGGCCCGGAGGTGGAGGTCGAGGGCATCGTCAGCGTGAAGACCGGTGGCTGCCCGGAGGACTGTCACTTCTGCTCGCAGTCGGGGCTGTTCTCCTCCCCGGTGCGGGCCGCGTGGCTCGACATCCCGTCGCTGGTGCGGGCCGCGAAGGAGACCGCGGCCACCGGCGCGACCGAGTTCTGCATCGTGGCGGCGGTCCGCGGCCCGGACGAGCGGCTGATGAGGCAGATGCGGGAGGGCTGCGAGGCGATCCGCGCCGAGGTCGACATCAACATCGCCGCGTCGCTGGGCATGCTCACCCAGGCCCAGGTGGACGAGCTCGCCGCGATGGGCATCCACCGGTACAACCACAACCTGGAGACGTCCCGCTCCTAC
>DASWRY010000038.1:0-32795 GCA_036402915.1 Mycobacteriales bacterium | reverse complement strand
CGCCGCGGCCGCTCCGACCACCCGGGTCGCGCCGAAGAACTCCTCCCACCACACCGGGGCGATCCTCACCACGTCGCCCGTGGTGGGCGCGTGGACCATCCGGCCGCCGCCGAGGTAGATCGCGACGTGGTGGATGCTGTTCCAGTCCGACCGGTCGGGGCCGAAGAACAGCAGGTCCCCGGGCAGCAGGGCGCGGACGGGGATGCGGGTCGTGCTCAGGTACTGCGGTCGCGCCGTGCGCGGCAGCACCACGCCCGCGGCGGCGTACGCCGACTGGACCAGCCCCGAACAGTCGAACGCCGCGGGCCCCTCGTCGCCCCACACGTACGGCTTGCCGAGCTGCGCGAGTGCGTATCGGAGCGCGCGGAGGGCCGCGGGCGCGGGGGTCCCGCCGGTGAGTGCGAGACCCGCCAGGATCGTCCGCGACAGCGCGGCGTCGCGCGCCTCCTGCCGCGCGTCGGCCGCGGCGACCTCCGTCCGGTGGGACGCGCGGAGGGCGGTGAGGGCGCGTGCCGAGCGCGCGTACCGCACCCGGAGGCGCTCGGTGACCGTCCGCTGCGCGGCCTCGGCGAGGTGGGCCTCGGCGTACGCCTGGGTGGCCGCCCGGAGTTCCCCCGCGGACCCGGCGGCGAGCGCAGCGACCTCATCCCCGGTGGTGCGGTCGGCGGGCAGGACCGCGTAGCTGCGCCGTGCCCAGGAGACGGTCCACCCGCGCACATCCCGGTACCGCGCCGAGGCCGCGGCCCAGGCGGCCCCGGTGCCCGCGGCCTCGGCGGTCAGCCGGCCCAGCGACGCGCGCTCCTCGACGAGGCGCTCACCGGCGGCCTCGAGGTCCGCGGCGGCGCGCCGGATCCGGGTGACCGCCGCGCTGGTGTGCAGCGGTGCGACGGCCGGGGCATCGGCCGCGGGGATCGGGACCGCGCGGGTCACCGCCGCTCCCCGCGGTGGGGCGGAGAGCGCCGCCGCCGCCGGAACCGGCAGCCCGAGCGTGAGTACGCCCGCCAAGGCGAGCGCCGGGCGACGCGTCTGCAGGCGCATGGGACCTCACCCGCTCCGAGTCCGGTACCGCAACGAGAGGAACTCCACCCCAGGGGCGAAAAATACTGCGGTGGCCCCCGCGTCCCCACCCGCCGTCGGTCCACCGGATTACTCCGTTCGGGGGATGGACACCGCGTGGCGGGAGCCCGGCCGGGCCGCCGTACGATCGGGGCATGTCCACGCCAGTCCCCGCGCGCCGGCGCGTTCCCCCCGCGGTCACCTACACCGCCGGGCGGCTCGGCCTCTTCCTCGTCGTCGCGGTGCTGCTGTCGCTCGTCGGGTTCCGCGGGTTCCCGCTGGTGCTGCTCGCCCTCGTCATCTCGATGCCGCTGTCGTACCTCGTCCTGCGCCGGCAGCGGGAGGCGTTCGCCGTGCAGGTCGGGCACCGGCTCGAGCACCGGCGGGCCGAGAAGGAGAAGCTCCGCGCGCAGCTCCGCGGCGACGACGAGACATGAGGGGCGACGGGGCCTGAGGGCGACGGGGCCTGACGACGCTCAGGCGCCGAGGTCGGCCACGGCGCCGACCATCGCCGCGGTGACGATCCGCAGGTCCTCCGCCGTGCTGATGTACGGGGGCATGGCGTACACCAGCCGCCCGAACGGCCGGATCCACGCGCCCCGGTCGACCACGGCCGCCTGCACGGTCCGCATGTCCACGGGCTCGTGCAGCTCGAGGACGCCGATCGCGCCGAGGACACGGACGTCGGCCACCTGCGGCAGCTCCCGCGCCGGGGCGAGGCCCTCCGCGAGGCCGGCCGAGACGGCGGCGACGCGCGCGGACCAGTCCGACGACAGCAGCAGTTCGACGCTCGCGCGGGCCACGGCCGTCGCGAGCGGGTTGCCCATGAACGTCGGCCCGTGCATGAACACCCCGCCCGGCGCCGCGCAGATGCCGGCCGCCACCTCGTCGGTGCACAGCGTCGCCGCCAGCGACATGTATCCGCCGGTGAGCGCCTTGCCGACGCACATGATGTCCGGGACCACGTCCGCGTGGTCGCAGCCCCACAGCCGGCCGGTACGCCCGAACCCGGTCGCGATCTCGTCCGCGATCAGGAGTACGCCGTGGTCGTCGCACAGCGCGCGCAGCCGGCGCAGGTACTCCGGAGCGTAGAAGCGCATGCCGCCCGCACCCTGCACGATCGGCTCGACGATCACCGCGGCGACCTCGCCGGGATGGTCGCGCAGCAGGGACGCGACCGGGTCGAGGTCCGCGTCGGTCACCTCGTCGTCGTACGCCGGGCGGGGCCGGTCGGCGAACAGCTGACTGGGCAGGTACTCCCGGAACAGCCCGTGCATCCCCGTCACGGGGTCGCAGACCGACATCGCGCCGGCGGTGTCGCCGTGGTACCCGCCGCGCACGGTGAGCACCCGCTGCCGCCGCGGCTCGCCGCGGCCCTGCCAGTACTGCAGCGCCATCTTCAGGGCCACCTCGACCGACACCGAGCCGGAGTCGCTGAAGAACACCTTGGTGAGCGGCTCGGGGGTGATCCGCACGAGCAGCTCCGCCAGCCGCACCGCGGGCTCGTGGGTCAGGCCGCCGAACATGACGTGCGAGAACTCGGCCACCTGCGCGCGCACGGCCTCGTCGAGGACCGGGTTCCGGTACCCGTGGATCGCCGCCCACCACGACGACATCCCGTCCACCAGCTCCCGGCCGTCGGCCAGTGTGAGGCGTGTCCCGCGGGCACCGACGACCTCGTACACCGGCAGCGGGTCGACGGCGGAGGCGTACGGGTGCCACACGTGCGCGTGGTCCACCGCGAGGAGGTCCGAGGTCTGCACGGCGGTCACAGTACGGTGGGCGATCCGCACGTACGCAGGGGACACCCGACCAGTAGGCTCGCGCCTGTTGGTGGACAGCCCGGCACGGATGCCGGGCCACTGCGCAGGGACGGAGCACATGGGGTCTGCGGACGGCGGGATCAACGGCCCGGAGGATCCGGGCGGTGTGGCGGTCTTCTTCGAGGCCGACCACACGCTCATCGTGCTCAGCGGCACGATCGACCTCGTCGTCGCGGACGACCTCGAGCACGCCGGTCGCGACGCCATCGACCGGGGCCTGCCGATCGTGGTGGCCGCCGGTGACGTCGAGATGATCGACTCCGTGGGGATCGCGTTCCTGGTGCGGCTGGCCGGCGCGGGCGCCGAGGCCGGGTGGGGCGTCGGCTTCTCGAGCATCACGCCCTCCACGCTCGAGCTGCTGGAGCTCGTCGGGGCGCTCGACCTGTTCGTCCGGCCGGTGAGCCTCGACTCGAGCGGAGGAGCGGCCGACCGTCCGGCCGGCAGGACGGACGGATGACCGCGAGTACGTGGATCAGGGCGTCGGTTCCGCGGGGAGAGCGCATCGCCCGCTGGTCGATCCTGGACGGGCACGCGATGCGGGAGGTCCGGGCGCTGGTGGCCGCGGAGGCCCCCGGCGCCGACGACCCGTCGCTGAAGACGTCCTCGGCGCGCCGGCTCGAGCTGGTGTTCAGCGAGCTGGTGTCCAACGCGCTGCGGCACGCGGGCGCGCCGGTGCACGTGACGCTGTTCCGCGGCCGCGGCGACTGCTGGCTCCTCGACGTCGCCGACGCCTCCCCCGTACCGCCGGCGCCCCGCGACGCGGGCCGTTACGAGCAGGGCGGCCGCGGGCTGAAGATCATCGCCACCCTGTCCGGCCGCCGCGGCTGGACGGTCGAGAACGGCGTGAAGCACGTGTGGGCCGAGGTCGCCTGACGCCTCCGGCGTCCTACCGGGGGACCCGCATCGCGATGAGCGCGATGTCGTCGCTCGTGTCCGGTCCGGCCATCCGGTCGATGATGCTGTCGCAGAACTTCTCCAGCGGCAGGTCGCCCAGCTCCTGCGCCGCCACGAGCAGCCGCCCGAGACCCGCGCTCACCGGGCTGTGCCGGCCCTCCACGAGCCCGTCGGTGTAGAGCAGCAGGGTCGAGCCCGGCTGCAGCGCCTCGACGTGGTCCTGCCGCGGTTCGTGCGGCCGGATGCCGAGCGGGAGGTTCGGCGTGTGCCGGAGCAGCCGCGTGTGGCCGTCGGGGTGCCGGAGCAGCGGCGGGGGGTGACCCGCGTTCGTCCAGCGCAGGCGCAGGCCGCCGTCGGGGGCCTCCTCGACGCGGCCGAACACCATCGTCGCGAAGTTCGTGATCGACAGCTGCGCGGCCACCTCGTCCGCGTGCCGCACGATCTCCGCGGGGTCGTCGCCACGGTCCACGGCGATGCCGCGGACGACGTTGCGCAGCTGCGCCATGCACGCGGCCGCGGTGAGGTCGTGCCCGACGACGTCGCCGACGACCAGCGCGGTGTCGCCGTTCGGCAGCACGAACGAGTCGTACCAGTCCCCGCCGATCTCCGCGTGCTCCATCGCCGGGACGTACCGGGCGCACTGCTCGAAGCGGCGGGTCGACGGCGGCGGGGTCAGCAGGCTCGCCTGCAGGGCCCGGGCGACGCGGCGCTGGCCCGTGTACAGCAGCGCGTTGTCCAGGGCAGCGGCCGCCTGGGCCGCGATGCCGACGGCGAGCCGTTCCGCCCGCTCGTCGAAGACGCCCACGTCGGAGTGGCCGAGGAACATCCCGCCGTGCACGGCGCCGGTCACCGAGATCACCGGGACGGCGAGGTAGCTCCGCACGGGCAGGTGGCCCGCCGGCATGCCGCTGTACGGGCTGTTCTGCCCGTACCGCGGGTCCGCGGTGATGTCCGCCGACCGCACGACCGCCGTGCCGGTGAACGTGGGGGCGAAGATGGCCGTGTTGCGCGGCATCGGGAAGCGCTCGAACGCCTCGCGCGGCGCGCCCGACAACGTGTACAGCACGTACGACTCGCCCGTCGGCCCGACCTGGTTGTGGAAGAACGCCCCGAACTGCGCGCCGGTCACGGCGACGACCGCGTCGGTGGCCTCCTGCGTCACCCGGCCGATGTCGAGATCGGCACCGAGCACGGTGCCGACGCGGTGCAGGGTGTCGATGATCCCGGCCTCGCGCCGTAGGCGGCCCTCGTGGCGGTGCAGGAGCTGGAGGGAGTCCTCGAGGCGCCCGGCCTGGTCCGCGACCGTCGACTCGTGCACGTGGATGACCTGCTCCAGTGACGCGATGCGTGCGCGGGCCGACTCCCGCTCGTCGACGGGCCGGGGACGGCCGCCCGTGAACATCGGCTCGGTGACGTACGGCAGCAGGGCCAGCTTCACGCTGACCCCGATCGTGCGCAGCATCTCGGCCGCGGCGGTCCCGATGGGGACCCGGGAGTACAGCACGACCGAGAACACGTTGCCCGTGGGCAGGATCCCGCCGAACCCGACGACGGAACCGATGCCGTGCCGGGCGACGAATCCGCCGTCCGGGACGAGGCCGGTGTACCGCGCGTCCTCGAGGTGGAACACCCCGAAGGCGCTCCCCGTCTGGTCGGCCGCGTCCGCGCCGGGCCCGTGGACGAACGTCCCGGCATCGATGCCGAGCTCCCGGACCAGGGCCGCGACCCTCGGCGTGTCGCGGACGGTCTCCGCCCCGGCGAGCAGGACCGGGTGGTGAGCGGGCGCGCGCCGCCGGTCACGCCACTCCGGCGGGGCGCCGTCGCTCGCCAGCAGTACGAGGGACCGGGTCCCGGCCGGCTCGGGCCCGGGCGAGCCCACCGGGTGTACGGCCGCGGCGAGGTCGGCGGGGAGGTCCTCCCACGGCGCGGTGTTGTACAGCTGCGCCAGGACGAACGCGGGCCGGCCCTCCGTCGTGCAGAACACGCGCCGGAGGTACCGCACGATCCGCGTGGCCGCGTCCTCCATCACGGCGGCGCCCGCGGCGGCCTGCCGCACACCGGTGCAGTACGCGACCACCTCGGACAGACCCCAGGCCGGGACCTCGGCGGCGACGTCGGGTCCGGGTTGTGTGGGTCCGACCGGTGTGTTCGTCACTGTCACACCTTAGGGGCTTGTGCGGCGTGGCAACCTGGGCCGGCACCCGATTCCCGAGGAGCCCGCCGTGACCCTTCCGTCGTACGCATCCGGCACGTCGGCCGCCCCGCTGCTCGGGGACACGATCCCGGCGAACCTCCTCCGCACCGCCGCCCGCTGGCCCGACCGCGACGCCCTGGTGGAGGTCGCCACGGGCCGCCGGTGGACGTACGCGGCGCTGACCGGCGACGTGGACGCCGTCGCCCGGGGGCTCCTCGCGCTCGGCGTCGCGAAGGGCGACCGCGTCGGCATCTGGGCGCCGAACGTGGCGGAGTGGGTCCTGGTGCAGTACGCCACCGCCCGGATCGGCGCGGTGCTCGTGAACATCAACCCGGCGTACCGGACCCACGAGGTGGCGTACGTGCTGCGGCAGGCGGGGGTCCGGACGCTGGTGAGCGCGGAGTCGTTCAAGACCTCGGACTACCGCGCGATGGTGGACGAGGTGAGCGGGGACTGCCCGGACCTGCGGGACGTCGTGTACCTCGGGAGTCCCGAGTGGACGGGCCTGCTGGCGTCCGAGTCCACAGAGGACCTCGACGCGCGCACCGCGGCGCTGTCGGCGGACGACCCCGTCAACATCCAGTACACGTCCGGCACCACGGGCTTCCCCAAGGGCGCGACGTTGTCGCACCACAACATCGCGAACAACGGGTACTTCGTCGGCGAGCTCTGCCGGTACACCGAGCAGGACCGGATCTGCATCCCGGTGCCCTTCTACCACTGCTTCGGGATGGTGATGGGCAACCTCGGCGCCACCTCGCACGGGGCCTGCATGGTGATCCCGTCGCCCGGCTTCGACCCCGCGGCGACGCTGGCGGCGGTGCAGGCGGAGCGGTGCACGTCGCTGTACGGCGTGCCGACGATGTTCATCGCCGAGCTGGCCCTGGCCGACTTCGCGTCGTACGACCTGTCCACGCTGCGGACCGGGATCATGGCGGGCTCGCCGTGCCCGATCGAGGTGATGAAGCGGGTCGTCGCCGACATGGGCATGACCGAGGTGACGATCTGCTACGGCATGACCGAGACCTCGCCGGTGTCCACCCAGACGCGGGCCGACGACGACCTCGAGCGGCGGGTGTCCACGGTCGGCACCGTCCACCCGCACGTGGAGGTGAAGGTGGTGGACCCCGCGACCGGCCTCACCGTCCCGCGGGGCACGCCGGGTGAGCTGTGCACGCGGGGCTACTCGGTGATGCTGGGGTACTGGGGCGAGCCCGACAAGACCGCCGAGGTGATCGACGCCGCCCGGTGGATGCACACCGGCGACCTGGCCACGATGGACGCCGAGGGGTACGTCCAGATCGTGGGCCGCATCAAGGACATGGTCATCCGGGGCGGCGAGAACGTGTACCCGCGGGAGGTCGAGGAGTTCCTCTACACGCACCCGGACATCGTCGACGCGCAGGTGATCGGCGTGCCCGACGCGCGGTACGGCGAGGAGCTCATGGCGTGGGTGATCCTGCGGCCGGGCGCGTCGCTGACGGCGGAGGCGCTGCGGGAGTTCTGCGCGGGGAGGCTCGCGCACCACAAGATCCCGCGGTACGTCCACGTGGTGGACGAGTTCCCGATGACCGTCACCGGCAAGGTGCGGAAGGTGGAGATGCGGGAGCGGGCGGCGGACCTGCTGGGCGGCCCGGCCCCTACCGCGAGACGGCCCCGGAGCCGGCGCGGCCCGGGGTGACCGCCCGCCTCGGGTGACCCACCGCCGCCCGGTCTACCGCGGCAGGGCCCGCACCAGCGCCCTCCGCAGCCGCGGCCCGCACGGCCGCTCCACCCACCGGTGCACCAGCCAGGCCAGCAGCAGCACGGCGGCGGTCGCGAGCAGCACCGCGAGCCACCGGCCGAGCGGGTCGCGCAGCGCGTAGGCGATCGTCCAGCCGATGTACTCGTGGACGAGGTACAGCGGGTACGTGAGCGTCCCCAGCGTGGTGAACCACGGCAGGTCCAGCCGTCCGGTGAGCCCCAGCGCGATCGCGGCGACGACGGCGAACGCCGCGGTCACCACGCACACCACGACCGTGTGCGACAGTCGCACGTGGAGGTGGGCCCACTGGCCGCCGAGCGTCTCGAAGCGGTGCTGCAGCGCCAGGACCCAGGAGACCGCGACCACGCCCCACACGACGAGGTTCGAGCCCGCGCGGTACACCAGGTACAGCGCCATCCCGCCGATGAAGTACGGGCTCCACTGTGGCATCACCAGCAGGTCCACGGCGTGCCGGACGGCGGGCGAGTCCTGCCCCAGGGCGGTGCCGAACACCGACACGAGCGTCCACCCCAGGCAGAGCCCGAGAACCCGGCGGTACGTGATGCCGACGACGGCGAGCACCGCGAGGACGAGATAGAAACGCAGCTCCACGAACAGCGTCCAGTACACGCCGTCGACCAGGTCCACGCCCAGCGGCTCGGCCAGCATGGTGAGGTTGACGAGCACGCTCCGCGGTGAGAGCGCGCCCCGGACCACCGGCCACAGTGTGCAGACGGTGGTGGTGAGCAGCACAGCCGCCCAGAACGCCGGGTACAGCCGCGCGGCGCGGGACGCGAAGAACTCGCCGGGGGTCCGTCCCCACACGCTCATGCAGATGACGAAGCCACTGATCAGGAAGAACGCGTCGACGCCGAGGAAGCCGTACCGCGTCACCTCGGAGACGACCGGGAACAGGTCCACGGTCCGCACCGACGGGTCAGGGGACCAGGCCGAGCCACCGTCCCCGCGGAACGCCGTGAAGTGGAATCCGACGACGGCGAGCGCCGCCACGAACCGCAGCAGGTCCAGGGAGGCGAGCCGTCCACTCCGGACGATGCGCAGGTCCGGCGTCTGCTCGGCTGCGGTGGTGGCGGCTGACGGGGTGGCGGTTGTCGGGGTGGCGGCGGTCAGGGTTGCGGCGGTCAGGGTTGCGGCGGTCACGGCGCGGCGGCTCCCCGGTTCGGTGGGCACGGTTCGGTGGGCACAAGACGTCACAACCCTAGGGAGACCCGAGGCCGCGCGCCTCCCGAGGAGGCCCGCCGTCAGCGGGACAACCGCCGCCGACCTGCGGTTCCGCCGGCGATGTGATCCGTCCTACAGGGACAGTCCGAGACCGAGCCCGACCGCGAACGCGAGCTCCGCGAGGCCGGTGTCCCGCAGGACCGGGACGAGGTCGCGTCCGTGCGCGCCGCGCGCCAGCGCGCGGGCGCCCCGCAGCGCGAACGGCATCCCGGCGAGCGACAGGAGCGCCCACGGCCGGTCGAGTGCGACGAGCACGCCGAGCACCTGGGCGAGCGCGACCAGCCCGATCCACAGTGCCCGCGACCGGCGGTCGCCGAGCACGACGGCCAGCGTCCGCTTGCCGGTCTCGGCGTCGGTCGGGATGTCGCGGAGGTTGTTCGCGACGAGGATCGCGCACGCGTACGCCCCGACGCCGACCGCCGCGGCGAGCGCCTCCCAGGAGACCCGGCCCGCCTGCACGTACGTCGTGCCGAGCACCGCGACGAGCCCGAAGAACACGAACACGCTGATCTCGCCCAGCCCGCGGTACCCGTACGGGCGCGAGCCGCCCGTGTAGTACCAGGCCGCGACGATGCACAGCGCCCCGACCGCGATCAGCCACCAGGCCCCGACCGCGATCACCAGGGCCAGCCCGGCAACGGCTCCCACCCCGAACGAACCGAACGCCGCCCGTTTCACCGCGGCCGGCGTCGCCACGCCCGAGCCGGTGAGCCGCAGCGGGCCGACCCGGTCGGCGTCCGTGCCGCGGATGCCGTCGGAGTAGTCGTTGGCGTAGTTCACCGCGATCTGCAGGGCCACGGCGACGACCAGCGCCAGCAGCGCGCGCCACCACGAGAACCCCCCGAGCGCCGCGGCGGCCCCGGTCCCGGCGGCCACGGGGGACAGCGCCGCGGGGAGGGTGCGCGGGCGCGCACCCTCCACCCACTGAGCAGGGGTCGCCACCTAGTCCTCCTCGTCCGACGAACCGGCGAGCCGCCGTACGGCCGCCCGGTCGATCTTGCCCAGCGCGAGCCGCGGCAGGTCGTCGACCACGACCAGCCGGGACGGGGCCGCGCGGCGCCCCAGCGTCGCGGCGACGTGCTCCCGCACCGCCTCGAGTGTCGTGTCGCCCACGACGACGGCGACCACCCGCTGACCCCACTCCGCGTCGGGGACGCCGACCACGGCGGCCTCGCGGACCGCGGGGTGTGCCGCCAGCACCGCCTCCACCGCGGCCGGGGCCACCTTCTCCCCGCCCGTGACGATGATCTCGTCGGCCCGGCCGATCACCGCGACCCGGCCGCCGGACACGGACCCGAGGTCGTTGGTCACGTAGCGACCGTCCACCAGCGACTCCGCGGTGAGGTCGGACCGCAGGCGGTACCCGGAGAACACCACCGGCCCGCCGATCGTCAGCCGCCCGGTGGGATCGGTCCGGACGTCGACCCCGGACAGCGGGACGCCGTCGTACACGCAGCCGCCGCTCGTCTCGCTCGAGCCGTACGTCGTCACCACGTGGACGCCCGCCCGCACGGCCGACTCCAGGAGCGACGGCGGCGTGGCCGCGCCCCCGAGCAGCACGGCGTCGAACGACGCCAGCGCGTCGAGTGCCGCGCCGCCGGTCTCCAGCAGCCGGACGAGCTGGGTCGGCACCAGCGCGGTGTACCGGCGCGGACCGTCCACCCGGGACGCCGCCGCCGCGAAGGCGGCCGGGGAGAACCCCGCCGCGAGGTCCAGCCACACCGGGGCGGTGCCCGCGACGAGCGACCGGACCAGCACCTGGATCCCCGCGATGTGCGTGGTCGGCAGGGCGAGCAGCCACGTGCCGGGTCCGCCGAGCCGGTCCAGCGTCGCCCGCGAGGACGCGAGCAGGGCGGAGGCGGTCAGCAGCGCTCCCTTGGGCTCGCCGGTCGACCCCGAGGTCGGCACGACGACGGCGGCGGGCGACTCCAGCGGCAGGTCCGGGCGCAGCGCGGCGAGCAGCCGGGCGCGGAGCGCGGGGTCGCCCGGGACCGGCAGCACCGCGGGACCGCCGTCCAGGGCCTCCGCGAGGGCATCGGGGAGCGACGGACCGGCAGGGACGGGGCGGAGCGGCACGGTCAGAAGTAGTACGGGAACGCGGACCAGTCCGGCTCCCGCTTCTCGAGGAACGCGTCCCGGCCCTCGACCGCCTCGTCGGTCATGTAGGCGAGCCGCGTGGTCTCCCCGGCGAACACCTGCTGGCCGATCAGGCCGTCGTCGACGGCGTTGAACGCGAACTTCAGCATCCGCTGCGCCGTCGGGCTCTTGCCGTTGATCGCGGCGGACCACCCGAGGGCCACCCGCTCGAGGTCGGCGTGCGGCACGACCTCGTTGACCATGCCCATCCGGTGCGCCTCGGCGGCCGTGTACTCGCGGCCGAGGAAGAAGATCTCACGGGCGAACTTCTGGCCGACCTGCCGGGCGAGGTACGCCGAGCCGAAGCCGCCGTCGAAGCTGCCCACGTCCGCGTCGGTCTGCTTGAACCGCGCGTGCTCCTCGCTCGCGAGCGTGAGGTCGCAGACCACGTGGAGGCTGTGCCCGCCGCCGGCCGCCCAGCCCGGGACCACGGCGATGACGACCTTCGGCATGAACCGGATCAGCCGCTGTACCTCGAGGATGTGCAGCCGCCCCGCGCGTGCCGGGTCCACCGTCTCGGACGTCTCACCGGACGCGTACCGGTAGCCGTCCCGGCCGCGGATCCGCTGGTCACCGCCGGAGCAGAACGCCCAGCCGCCGTCCTTGGGCGACGGCCCGTTGCCGGTGAGCAGCACACAGCCGACGTCGGAGCTCATCCGCGCGTGGTCGAGCACCCGGTACAGCTCGTCGACCGTCCCCGGCCGGAACGCGTTGCGCACCTCGGGCCGGTCGAACGCGATCCGCACCGTGCCCTGCTCGACGTGCCGGTGGTAGGTGATGTCGGTCAGGTCGAAGCCCGGGACGGGGCGCCAGACGGACGGATCGAAAGGGTTGGCCACGACGGCGAGCTTAGGACCGGGTCCGGCGCTCCGGCCCGCTGCCCCCGCCCGCGAGCGCCCCGCCACACCGGCCGCGGCCGGTGTGGCGGCCCGCCTACGCTGGCCCGGTGAGCCCACTCGTCTACTCCCTCCCGATGCGCACCCGGTTCCGCGGCATCACCGTCCGCGAGGGGGTGCTGCTGCGGGGCGCGGCGGGGTGGGGCGAGTTCTCGCCGTTCGGTGACTACGACGCGCCCGAGTGCGTGCCGTGGCTGCGGGCCGCCCGCGAGGCCGCCGACGAGGGCTGGCCCGCGCCCCTGCGCGAGCAGATCCCCGTCAACGTCACCGTGCCCGCCGTCGGTCCGGAGCAGGCGCGCGCGATCGTGGCGGGGTCGGGTTGCCGTACCGCGAAGGTCAAGGTCGCCGAGCCCGGACAGGCCGAGGCCGACGACCTGGACCGCGTCGAGGCCGTGCGGGACGCCCTCGGGCCCGGCGGCCGGATCCGCGTGGACGCGAACGGCGGCTGGGACACCGACACGGCGGTCCGGATGCTGAAGCTGCTCGACCGCTTCGACCTCGAGTACGCCGAGCAGCCCTGCCGCACGGTCGAGGAGCTCGCCGAGGTGCGGCGGCGGCAGCACGTCCCGGTCGCCGCGGACGAGTCCATCCGCCGCGCCGAGGACCCGTACCGGGTGGCCCGCGAGGAGGCCGCCGACATCGCGGTCCTGAAGGTGCAGCCGCTCGGCGGTGTCCGCGCGTGCCTCGACATCGCCGAGCGCATCGGCCTGCCGGTCGTGGTCTCCAGCGCGCTCGAGACCAGCGTGGGCATCGCCGCCGGGGTGGCGCTCGCCGCCGCGCTGCCGGAGCTGCCGTACGCGTGCGGGCTCGCGACCGTGCAGCTGCTCACCGCGGACGTGGTGGACGACCCGCTGCTCCCGGTGGACGGAATGCTGCCGGTCCGGCGCCCGGAGCCGGCGACCGTCCCGCCCGTGGCGGAGGCGACGGTGCAGTGGTGGCGGGAGCGCCTGTCGGCGGTGGAGGCCCTGGCGTGAACCCGTCCACCGCACTCGCCCGCGTCCTCGTCGACGAGCTCGTCCGGGGCGGCGTCCAGGAGGCCGTGCTGTCACCCGGCTCGCGCAACGCCCCGCTCGCGTACGCGCTCCACGACGCCGACGCCCAGGGGCGCCTGCGGCTGCACGTCCGGATCGACGAGCGCACCGCGGGCTTCCTCGCGCTCGGACTCGCGAAGGCCACCGGCGTCCCCGTGCCCGTCGTGTGCACGTCCGGCACCGCCGCGGCGAACCTGCACCCCGCCGTCCTCGAGGCCCACCACGGCGGCGTCCCGCTGGTCGTGGTCACCGCGGACCGGCCGCCGGAGCTGCGGCGCACCGGCGCGAACCAGACCACGGAGCAGCCCGGCCTGTACGGCGGCGCGGTGCGGTTCGCGGCCGACCTCGGCGTCCCGGAGGACCGCACCGGCCAGGTCCCGGTGTGGCGCACGACCGTGTGCCGGGTCATGGCCGCGGCGCTCGGCACGCTGTCCGGCGACCGCGGGCCGGTACACCTCAACGTGCCGCTGCGCGACCCGCTGGTCCCGGGTGGTGACCCCGCGTGGCTCGAGAGTCTCGACGGCCGGCCCGGCGGCGAGCCGTGGACGACCGTGCACCCCGACCTCCTCGGCGTCGAGACCCCGTGGGACGGCCCGGGCGCGGCCGGTGGCGAGGCGCGCACGCTGGTCGTGGCGGGGGACAGCTCGGGGAGCCTCGGGTTCCTCGCGGCCGCGGTGGCGGCCCGACGCGGCTGGCCCGTCGTCGCGGAGCCGTCGTCCAGCGCGCGCGGCCCCGCCGCGCTGCGGACCGGCACGCTGCTGCTCGGGGTGCCCGAGTTCCTCGACCGGTACGCGCCGGACCGCGTGCTCGTGGTCGGGCGGCCGACCCTGTCGCGGGTGGTGGGCGCACTGCTCCGCCGCCCCGGCATCGCCGTGGACGTGGTCGCCGACATCCCGCGCTGGGCCGACCCCGGCCACGTCGTCCGGTCGGTCCGGAGCGAGAGCTGGCTGACCGCCGCGTTCCGCCCGGAGTGGACCGGCTCCGCGGACTGGGTCGCCGGGGAGGACGACACGGCGGTGGAGCCGGTGGACGACGAGTGGTACCGGGCCTGGCAGAAGGCCGACCACGCCGCGTCGGCAGCGCTCGACGCGGCGCTGGACGGGACGTTCACCGGGCCCGTCGTCGCCCGGGACCTCGTCGCGGCGCTACCCGACGACGGGCTCCTCGTACTCGGGTCGTCGCAGCCGATCCGGGACGCCGACCTCGCCGCGGCGCCCCGGGCCGAGGTGCGGGTGCTCGCCAACCGCGGTCTCGCGGGGATCGACGGGATGGTGTCGACCGCGGTCGGCGCCGCGCTCGCGCACCAGGGCGTCGGTGGTGGCCCGGCGTACGCGCTGATGGGGGACCTGACGTTCCTCCACGACGCGACCGGGCTCGTCATCGGCCCGGACGAGCCCCGGCCGGACCTGACGATCGTCGTGGTGAACAACGACGGCGGCGGGATCTTCGGCCTGCTCGAGCAGGGCGGCCCGGCGCACGCGGCGTCGTTCGAGCGCGTGTTCGGGACACCGCACGGAACGGACCTCGCCGCGCTGTGCGCCGCGACCCACACCCCGTACACCCGTGCGGGTTCGGCGGCCGAGCTCGCCGACGCGCTCCGGCCCTCGGCCGGGCTGCGGGTCGTCGAGGTCCGGACCGACCGGCGGGGCGACCACGACCTGCACGCCGGGCTGCGGGCGGCGGTCGCGGACGCGGTGCGTCAGGCCTGAGGCCCGAGCGCCTGCGGCCCGGGCGCCTGCGGCCCGGGCGCCTGAGATCCGAGCGCCTGCGGCTCCAGGGCGTCCCGCACCGCGACGAACTTGGCGTGCGCCTCGGCCAGCTCCGAGTCCGGGTCCGAGTCGGCGACGATGCCGCAGCCCGCGTACAGCCGCGCGGTCGCGCCGTCGAGCTGCGCGCAGCGGAGCGCGATGCCCCACTCGCCGTCGCCGTTCGCGTCGACCCAGCCCACCGGCCCGGCGTACCGGCCGCGGTCCAGGCCCTCGATCCGCCGGATCAGCTCCCCGGCGGTGGCCGTCGGCGTGCCGCACACGGCGGCGGTCGGGTGCAGCGCCCCGGCGAGCTCGAGCGCGGACACCGGCGCGGCGAGCCGGCCGACGAGGTCGGTACAGAGGTGGGAGACGTTCGAGAGGCCGACCACCGACGGCTCGGCGGGCACGTCGAGGTCCGCGCAGTACGGGGCCAGCGCGTCGGCGGCCGAGCGGGCGGCGTACGCGTGCTCCTCCCGGTCCTTGCCGGAGACGAGCAGGCCCGCCGACACGTCGGCCTGGTCGGTGCGGCCCGGCCGCCGCCACGCGGTCCCGGCGAGCACCCGCGAGTGCACGGTGTCGCCACTGCGCCGGAGCAGCATCTCCGGCGTCGCGCCCACCAGGCCGTCGATCGCGAACGTCCAGCAGTTGCCGAAGCGCTCCGCCAGCCGGGTCACCAGGTGACGGGGGTCGAGCGGGGCGTCGGCCCGGGCCACCAGGTCGCGGGCCAGCACGATCTTGTGCGCCTCGCCCGCCCGGATCAGGCGGACCGCCTCGGCCACCGCGCGGGTGTACGCGTCGGCCGGCACGGCGCCGTCCGACCAGGCGACCTCCCGCGGGGCGCTGACCGGGTCGGTCGGCGCGACGGTGCCGCCGTCGCCGATCGTCGTGAGCCAGGTACGGCCGTCGCGGCGACCCAGCACGACGCGGGGGACCACGAGGACCGACACCCCGTCCGGATCGAAGGCGAAGCTGCCGAACGCGACGGGCCCCGCCCCGGGCACCTCCGACGGCTGTACGTCGAGACCGGCGCACACGTCCTTCCACCACGCCGCGGCGCGGGCGAACCGGTCCGGGCCGGAGATCTCCAGGCGCGCGGCCTCGCCCCAGCCGAGGAGCCCGTCGCCCCCGTGGAGCCACGCGAGCGCGCCGGTGCGGGGCAGGCGGGCGGGGTCCAGGTCCTGCTCGGGCAGCGCCACCGTCCGCACGACGGCAGGGGGACGGACGGGGACCGAGCTCACCGAGACAGGGTACGGCGCCGCGCCGCGGGGTGATCCCGGCGGGCGGACGCAGAGTGACGTGGGGCGGCGGAGAGGCGCACCCGGTGTGACGAAATGCGCACCGCCGCGGCTGTCCACTCTGTACAGTCCGGTGACCGCCGGTCGGCGGGACCACTTTTTCAGCCCTCGGGGGAACGCTCCATGCACGTCATGACCCGTTCCGGCCTGCGCGGGATCGGCGGCGCGGCCCTGGCTGTCGCGGTCGCGACCGCACTCGTCGCGCTGCCCGGCACGGCCTACGCGGGCGAGACCGCCCCGTCCGCTCCGGTCGCGGAGTCCCCCGCCCAGCCCGCGCCCGCCCCGGCGACTCCCGCCCCGGTCGACCCCGCCCCGGTCGATCCCGCCCCGGCGCCCCCCACCGACCCCGCCCCCGCCGACCCGTCGTCCACGACTCCCGCTGCACCGACTCCCGCCGCGCCGACTCCCGCCGCACCGACTCCGGCCGCACCGACTCCCGCCGCACCGGCCCCCGCCGACGGGACACCGGACGCGCGGCCCTCCGCCGCCGGCACGCCGGGTCTCGTCGTGGACCCCGCGTCCGCCGACCTGTCCGTGACGATCCGGGGCACCACGGTGGCCGCCGGCTCCGAGGGCAAGGTCACGCAGGTCGTGGTCACCAACGACGGCCCCGCGGCCGCGACGGACCCGGTCCTCACGCTGACGTTCACGCCGGGTGTCGCGCCGAACACGGTCATGCTCCGCGACGAGGGCGGGTTCTGCGACGCCACCGCGACCACGGACGTGTACCGGTGCGAGCTCGGCGGCCCCCTCGCGCGCGGCGCGACGTTCGAGTTCCCCGTCACGATCGCCCCGGCCGCGGGTGCCTCGGCGACCCCCGCCGCCGGCACGCTGCGCGCGGACGTGACCTCGCCCACGCCGGACCCGGACCCGGCCGACAACTCGGCCACCGCGACGTTCGCGATCGCCGCCGCCGGCTCGGACATCGTGCTGATCGCGTTCGACGCGGACGTCGTCCCGGGCGAGCCCGGACCGCTCGGTGGCCTGCTCGCCAACTTCGGGGACCGGCGCTCGGGCGCGGTCGCCGTCCGGTTCACCCTGCCCGCCGGGGTCCGGGTCCCCGCCGACCTCGCCGCGGACACCGGCTGCGACGTCGCGGCGGACGGCGGCTCGCTCACCTGCCTGTCCCCGGCGATCCCGCCGGGAGGGGGCATGGTCTTCATGCTGCCCGTCGCGGTGCCCGAGAACGCCGGTCTCGACCGGGTGTTCCCGGGGGGCACCGCGGTGGCGTCCGACGCTCCGGCGAACCCCCTGTCCGCGACCGCGTCCCGCCGCACGGCGGCGGCGATCTTCCGGCCCGCGACCGCGGCCCAGTCCGCCGCCGTGACCGGGGACGTGGACGCCGGCGACAACAGCGACACGTTCGTGGTGCACACGACCGACCAGGTCGCCGACGTCGCGATCGAGGCCCCGGCCGTACGGGCGGCGAAGGGTGCGGTCGTCGCCGTGACGTACCGCGTGCACGACGACGGCCCCGCGACGGTGGACGGGCCCCAGGTCACCGTCACGGCGCCGGCCGGCACGGAGTTCGCCGGGACCCCGGAGGAGTGCGACATCTCGGAGGACGGCCGTCAGCTCTCGTGCTTCGTTCCGGCCACGATCCGCGCCGGGGACACGGCCACGCAGACCGTCCGGCTCCGGGTGACCGGCTCCACGGTCGGCACCGACGGCCGGGTCGTGCTCGGCTCGACCGGCGCGTACGACCCCGACAAGAGCGACAACACCGCCCGCATCGTCGTGCGGCACCCCGAGGCCACGCTGGTCCAGGGGCGGCTGCCGGTCACCGGTGCGCCGGTCGGCGGGCTCGGCACCGCGGGCGGGCTGATGCTCCTCACGGGTACCGCGCTCGCCGTGGCGACCCGTCGGCGCCGCACCGTCTGAGCACCGCACCGCCCTCCCGCCGCGGGCCCCGGCCGTACCGGCCGGGGCCCGTAGGCTGCGGGCGTGACGACCACCCTGCACTCGGCACGGTGGGTCGTGCCCATCGCGGCCCGGCCGGTACCGGACGGTGCGGTGGCCGTGTCCGGCGGCCGCGTCCTCGCCGTCGGGCCCGCCACCGAGCTGCGCAGCCGGTACCCGGGGGCCGCCGAGCGGCACTGGGACGGCGTGCTGACCCCCGGGCTGGTCAACGCCCACACGCACCTCAACTACTCGCACTGCGCGCACTTCCACGGGAACCGCAAGCCGTTCGACACGTGGATCCAGGACTTCGCCCCGGTGATCGCGTCCACCACCCCCGAGGGCTGGCGCGCGGCGGCGGCCGAGGGCGTGCGCCAGATGCTCGCCACCGGGACGACGGCCGCGGCCGACGTCGTCACCGGCCCCGCCGCGCTGACCGCGCAGCGTGACGCGGGCCTCGCCGGGGTGTCGTACCTCGAGGCGGTGTTCCACGACGCCCGCACCTGGCCGCGGGTACGCGACGCCTGGTACGCCCAGCTCACCGGCGGCGCGGGGATCAGCCCGCACACGCCGTACACGCTGGACACCCCGGTGCTGGCCGAACTGGCCACCGAGGCGCGCGCCCGCGGGGTGCGGCTGCACCCGCACGCCGCCGAGACGGTCGGAGAGGTCGCGTTCACGGCCACCGGCTCGGGACCGTTCGCGGACCTCGCGCGCACGATGGGCCTGGACCTCGCCCTGGTGGGCTGCGGATCCGGCCGTACGCCGGTGGGCGAGCTCGACGCCGCCGGCCTCCTCGGCCCGGACAGCCACGTCGCCCACGGCATCCACGTGTCGGCGGCGGACCGGGCCCTGCTCCGCTCCCGCGGCACGGTGGTCGCGCTGTGCCCCCGCTCGAACGCGAGGCTCGTGTCCGGCGAGGCCCCTGTCGCCGCGTACCGGGCCGAGGGGAACGTCGTGGCCGTCGGCACCGACTCGCTCGCGTCGGTGGCCTCCCTGGACCTGCTCGCGGACGTCGCGGAGTTGTACGCGCTCGCGCGGCGCCAGGGTTCACCGCCCGAGGGGCTCGCCCGGTGGATCGTCGAGGCGGCGACCGCGGGCGGGGCCAGGGCCCTGGGGCGGGGAGATCTGGGCGTGCTCGCGGAGGGGGCGCGGGCGGACCTCGCGGTGTTCGCGGTCGCCGGGGACGACCCGTACGCGGCGCTCGTGGCGCACGGTGCCGGGAGCTGCGTGGGCACCGTCGTCTCGGGCGAGATCGTGCACGTACGCTCTGCGGCATGACGCGCGCGCACCTGGACAAGCAGCCGCACGAGGTCGCGGCGATGTTCGACGGCGTCGCGGCGCGGTACGACACCACCAACACCGTGCTGTCCTTCGGCCGGGACCGGACCTGGCGGCGCGCCACGCGGCGCGCACTCGGGCTCACCGAGCACGACCGCTGCCTCGACCTCGCGGCCGGGACCGCGGTGTCCACCGAGGAGCTGGCCCGGTCGGGAGCCGAGGTCGTCGCGTGCGACTTCTCGCTCGGCATGCTGCGGGCCGGACGGCACCGGCCGGTGCCGCTGGTGGCCGGGGACGCGCTGCGTCTGCCGTTCGCGGACGGCGTGTTCGACGCGGTGACGATCTCGTTCGGGCTGCGGAACGTCGCGGACACCGACGCCGCCCTCGCCGAGCTGGCCCGCGTGACGCGGCCCGGCGGGCGGATCGTCGTGTGCGAGTTCAGCCAGCCGGTGTGGACGCCGTTCCGGACCGTGTACACCGAGTACCTCATGCGCGCACTGCCGGAGGTGGCGCGGCGGGTGAGCAGCAACCCGGACGCGTACGTGTACCTCGCCGAGTCCATCCGCGAGTGGCCCGACCAGGCGGCGCTCGCCGCCCGGCTGCAGGCGGCCGGCTGGAGGGACGTGGCCTGGCGCAACCTCACCGGCGGCGTCGTGGCGCTGCACCGCGGGGTCCGCGCGGCATAGTCGCCACCGGGTGCGCTCGGCAGAGTCGCCACCGGGTGCGCGCGGCAGAGTCGCCACCGGGTGCGCTCGGCAGAGTCGCCACGGGGTGCGCGCGGGCTGACGGGTGCGGTAGGACGGGGGGATCCGCCCGAGGAGCCCACCGTGACCGAGCCGCCGCCCCCGCCCCCGCCCGCGCCCCCCGCGCCGCCGCCCGGGCCGCCGCCCACACCGCCGCCGCTGCCCGATCCGGGACCGGCACCCGCGCCGACGCCGGACGTGCCGCCGCCGCCCGTCCTGCGCTGACCGCGCCCCGAGCGACCGACCGTCCCGTCGTCACCGTGGAATAGACTGCTGGGCGAGCTCGTGAAGATCTTCACAAGCCTCCGCCGCACCGCGAGGGGACGCCGTGACCGCCGCAGCCGCCCACCAGACCCGGGGACCGCACACGGACGAGGCCGACGTCATCGTCGTCGGAGCGGGACCGGCCGGCTCGTCCGCCGCGTACCACCTGGCGCAGGCCGGCCTCGACGTCCTCCTCCTCGAGAAGACCGAGTTCCCCCGCGAGAAGGTGTGCGGCGACGGCCTGACCCCGCGGGCCGTCCGCAGCCTGATCCGGATGGGGATCGACACCTCCGAGGAGAACGGCTGGGTCCGCAACAAGGGCCTCCGCGTCATCGGCGGCGGACTGAGGCTGGAGCTCCCCTGGCCGGAGCTCGCGAGCTTCCCCGACTACGGCCTGGTCCGTCCGCGCCTGGACTTCGACGAGATGCTGGCCGAGGCCGCGCAGAAGGCCGGCGCCCGGCTCCAGACGTCCACGAACGTCACGGGCCCGGTCTTCGACACGGCCGGCCGTGTCGCGGGCGTCACCGCGACGGTCGGCCCCGACAAGACGCCCACGGAGTACCGCGCCCCGCTGGTCATCTCCGCCGACGGCGTCAGCGGCCGCCTCGCGCTCGCCCTGGGCCTGCGCCGCCGGGAGGACCGCCCGATGGGCGTCGCGGTCCGCCGGTACTACGAGAGCCCGCGTCACGACGACGACCACCTCGAGTCGTGGCTCGAGCTGTGGGACGAGGAGGGTCAGCGCCTCCTCCCCGGGTACGGCTGGATCTTCGGTCTCGGCGACGGCCGCTCCAACGTGGGCCTCGGCGTGCTCAACACGTCCGCGTCGTTCCAGAGCGTCGACCCCCGCAAGCTGCTCGACCGCTGGGTCGCGAACCTCCCCGGCGAGTGGGGGTACGTGGAGGACAACGCGACCGGTCCCGTCCGCGGCGCCGCCCTGCCGATGGGCTTCAACCGCACGCCGCACTACACCCGCGGCCTGCTGCTGGTGGGCGACAGCGGCGGCATGGTGAACCCGTTCAACGGCGAGGGCATCGCGTACGCGATGGAGTCCGGCGAGATCGCGGCGGAGGTCGCCGCGCAGGCGCTCGCCCGCCCTGCCGGTCCGGGCCGGGAGCTCGCGTTGCAGGCATATCCGCGGGTCCTCAAGGAGACCTACGGCGGCTACTACCGCCTCGGCGGCGCGTTCGTGAAGCTGATCGGGAACCCGTCGATCATGAAGATCGCGACGCGTCACGGCCTGCCCCACCCGCTGCTCATGCGGTTCGTCCTGAAGCTGCTCGCGAACCTCACCGACCAGCGCGGCGGCGACGCGATGGACCGCATCATCACGGCCATGACGAAGATCACGCCCGCCGTGTGACCCCCCGCATCACCCCGAAACGGGTGACCCGTATGGTGATGCCCGCCACAGTGGGGGGAGGCCGCGGATGTCCCGCGTCCCCGGTCCCACACGACCGGCAGGGAGGGACATCAACCGATGGCCAACGCGGCGCTGCTCCCGATCGTGGTGCTGTTCGTGCTCGCCGGCGGCTTCAGCCTGTTCTCCGTCGCGGCGGCCGGCTTCATCGGCCCGAAGCGGTACAACCGGGCCAAGCTGGACGCGTACGAGTGCGGCATCGAGCCGACCCCGCAGCCCATCGGCGGCGGGCGGTTCCCGGTCAAGTACTACCTGACGGCGATGCTGTTCATCGTCTTCGACATCGAGATCATCTTCTTGTACCCGTGGGCCGCCGCCAACGCCGCGCTCGGGGTGTTCGGCTTCGTGGAGATGCTGCTGTTCATCGGCACGGTCTTCGTCGCGTACGCCTTCGTCTGGCGGCGCGGCGGGCTCGACTGGAACTGACCGGGGAGACGCGCACATGGGCCTGGAAGAGAAGATCCCGAGCGGTGTCCTGCTGACCAGCGTCGAGAAGCTGGTCAACTGGAGTCGCAAGTCGTCGCTGTGGCCGGCGACGTTCGGACTGGCGTGCTGCGCCATCGAGATGATGGCGTCCGGCAGCGCCCGGTACGACCTGGCGCGCTTCGGCATGGAGGTGTTCCGCGCGTCGCCCCGGCAGGCCGACCTGATGATCGTCGCGGGGCGCGTGAGCCAGAAGATGGCGCCGGTGCTGCGGCAGATCTACGACCAGATGCCCGAGCCCAAGTGGGTGCTGTCGATGGGCGTCTGCGCGAGTTCCGGCGGGATGTTCAACAACTACGCGATCGTCCAGGGCGTCGACCACATCGTCCCCGTCGACATGTACCTCCCCGGCTGCCCGCCGCGCCCGGAGATGCTGATCGACGCGATCCTCAAGCTGCACGACAAGATCGCCCACGAGCCGCTCGGTGCGAAGCGGGCCGCCGAGCTCGAGGGGACGAGCGAGCGGTACGGCAACGTGCCCTCGAGCTTCCGGTTCGACAAGGAGAAGCGGAAGCAGTGGGAGCTCGCCGCCGCGGAGGGCCGCGCCGAGCAGCTGCGCATCGAGGCGGGGCGGACCCGATGACGGGCGAGGACCTCACCGGCGCGTCGGGGGCGCCCGGCACCACCACCGGCGGCTCGCAGCAGAGCAGCCAGCGCGGCATGTTCGGCGTCAGCGGCACCGGTGACACGTCCGGCTTCGGCGGCCTGGTGCGCCGCAAGGTCGTGCCCGGTGCGAGCGAGCGCCCGTACGGCGGGTACTTCGACGAGGTCGTCGACGTGCTCTCCGAGCAGTGCCCGGACGCGATCCGCGGGGTGGTGGTGGACCGCGGTGAGCTGACCGTCCACCTCGAACGCGAGCACGTCGCCACGGTCGCCCGGGTGCTGCGGGACGACCCGGCGCTGCGGTTCGAGCTGCTCTCGTCGGTGTCCGGTGTGGACTACCCGGACCAGGCCGAGCGGCTGCACGTGGCCTACCACGTCACGTCGATGACGTACCGCCGCCGGATCCGGCTCGAGGTCTCGGTGTCCACAGAGGATCCGCACGTTCCGAGCGTCACGGCGACGTACCCGACGGCGGACTGGCAGGAGCGGGAGACCTGGGACATGTTCGGCGTCGTCTTCGACGGCCACCCGGGGCTCACCCGGATCCTCATGCCGGACGACTGGGACGGTCACCCGCAGCGCAAGGACTATCCGCTCGGCGGTGTCCCGGTGGAGTACAAGGGCGCCGAGATCCCGCCGCCGGACACCCGGAGGGCGTACCGATGAGCGACGACGCATACGCGGGCTCGCGCGAGACCACCGAGGGCACCGTCTACACGGTCACCGGCGGCGACTGGGACGCATTCGTCGGCGACGCGGTGCAGGAGGAGCGCCTCGTCGTCAACATGGGCCCCCAGCACCCGTCGACCCACGGTGTGCTCCGGCTCGTGCTCGAGCTCGAGGGCGAGACCGTCACCAACGCCCGCAGCGTGATCGGGTATCTGCACACCGGGATCGAGAAGAACCTCGAGTACCGGAACTGGACCCAGGGCACGACGTTCGTGACGCGGATGGACTACCTCGCGCCGCTGTTCAACGAGACGGGCTACTGCCTCGCGGTCGAGAAGCTCCTCGGGATCGAGGTTCCCCCGCGGGCCACCACGATCCGCGTGCTCATGATGGAGCTCAACCGGATCGCGTCCCACCTCGTGTGGCTCGCGACCACGGGCATGGAGCTCGGCGCGCTCTCGATGATGATCTACGGCTTCCGCGAGCGGGAGCAGATCCTCGACATCTTCGAGCACGTCACCGGCCTGCGGATGAACCACGCGTACGTCCGGCCCGGCGGCCTCGCGCAGGACCTCGCGCCGGAGACCGAGGCGATGGTCCGCCGCTTCCTCGCCGACATGCCGAAGCACCTCACCGAGTACGAGGACCTGCTGTCGGGCAACCCGATCTGGCAGCGCCGCACGCAGGGCGTCGGGTACCTCGATGTCACCGGCTGCCTCGCGCTCGGCGTGACCGGGCCGGTGCTGCGGGCCGCCGGCCTGCCGTGGGACCTGCGGAAGACCGACCCGTACTGCGGGTACGAGACCTACGACTTCGACGTGGTGACCGCCGACGGCGGCGACGTCTGGTCGCGGTACCTCGTCCGGCTGGACGAGATCCGCCAGTCGCTGCGGCTCGTCGAGCAGGCCCTCGACCGCCTCGAGCCGGGCCCGGTCATGGTGGAGGACCGCAAGATCGCGTGGCCCGCCCAGCTGGCGCTCGGCGCGGACGGGCTCGGCACCTCGCTCGACCACGTGCGGACGATCATGGGGCAGTCGATGGAGGCCCTGATCCACCACTTCAAGCTCGTCACCGAGGGGTTCCGGGTGCCGGCGGGCCAGGTGTACGTGCCGATCGAGTCACCGCGCGGCGAGCTCGGGTTCCACGTCGTCTCCGACGGCGGCACCCGGCCGTACCGCGTACACGTCCGGGAACCCAGCTTCGTGAACCTCCAGGCCTTCCCGGCCATGGTCGAGGGCGGCCCGATCGCGGACGCCATCGCCTCCGGAGCCTCGCTGGACCCCGTCATGGGGGGAGTGGACCGTTGATGCCGACCGAGGAGACCCGCCGCAAGGCGCGGGAGATCATCGCCCGTTACCCGGTGCCGCGCTCCGCGCTGCTGCCGATGCTCCACCTCGTCCAGGCCGAGGAGGGGTACGTCAGCCCCGCGGGCATCGCGTTCTGCGCCGAGGAGCTGCACCTGACCAAGGCGCAGGTTGCCGCGGTCGCGACGTTCTACACGATGTACAAGCGCCGGCCCGTCGGCGAGTACCTCGTGTCCGTCTGTACCAACACGATGTGCGGCGTGCTGGGCGGCAACCGCACGTTCGAGGCGCTGTCCGAGCACCTCGGCGTGGGGCACGACCAGACCACGGTGGACGGGCGGATCACGCTCGAGCACGCCGAGTGCCTCGCGGCCTGCGACTACGCGCCCGTGCTGACGGTGAACTACGAGTTCTTCGACCAGGTGGACGCCGAGGCCGGCCTCGACATCGTGAAGCGTCTCCAGGACGGCGAACGGCCGCAGCCGACGCGGGGCGCGCCGCTGCGGGAGTTCAAGGAGATCGAGCTGCTGCTGGCGGGGTTCCCCGACGAGCGGCCCGGCGCGGTCGCCGCGGGACCCGCGGGCGCACCGACGCTCGCGGGCGCGCGGCTGGCCGAGGAGCAGGGTGTGTCGGTCCCGGGATTCGACCCCTCGACGCCGATCGTGCCGAACGCGCCCGCGCCCGAGGGCGGGCTGAAGGCCGGGAGCACCGAGCCCGAGGCCGGTACCCGGAAGACGACTCCACCGCCCGCCGTCGACGTGCCGAAGAAGGAGGCGTGAGATGAGCGTGCTCACCCCGGTTCTCACCAAGCGCTGGCTCTCCCCGGACGCGTGGCGGCTCGAGACGTACGAGCGCCTCGACGGCTACACCGCGCTGCGCAAGGCGCTCGCGGCCCAGCCCGACGAGCTGATCCAGCTCGTCAAGGACTCCGGGCTCCGCGGCCGCGGCGGCGCGGGCTTCCCGACCGGTCTCAAGTGGTCGTTCATCCCGCAGGGCGACGGCAAGCCCCACTACCTCGTGGTGAACGCCGACGAGGGCGAGCCGGGCACCTGCAAGGACGTCCCGCTGATGATGGCCGACCCGCACGCGCTGATCGAGGGCATCGTCATCGCCTCGTACGCGATCCGCGCGAACTTCGCCGCGATCTACGTCCGGGGAGAGGTCGTCCACGCGATCCGCAGGCTGCGGCACGCGGTCGCGGAGGCGTACGCGGCCGGGTACCTCGGCAAGGACATCCTCGGCAGCGGCTTCGACCTCGACGTGGTCGTCCACGCGGGCGCCGGGGCGTACATCTGCGGCGAGGAGACCGCGCTGCTCGACTCGCTCGAGGGCTACCGTGGGCAGCCGCGGCTCAAGCCGCCGTTCCCGGCGACGCACGGCCTGTACTCCTCGCCGACCGTCGTGAACAACGTCGAGACGATCGCGAGCGTGCCGTACATCGTGCTCGGCGGCGCCGACTGGTGGAAGTCGATGGGTACCGAGAAGTCGCCGGGCCCGAAGCTGTACTCGATCTCCGGGCGCGTGAAGAATCCCGGCCAGTACGAGTGCTCGCTCGGCACGACCCTCCGGGAGCTGCTGGACCTCGCGGGCGGGATGAAGGACGGCCACGAGCTGAAGTTCTGGACCCCCGGTGGCTCGTCCACCCCGATGCTCACCGCCGAGCACCTCGACGTGCCGCTGGACTTCGAGGGTGCGGCGGCCGCGGGCTCGATGCTGGGCACGACGGCCGTGATGGTGTTCAGCGGGCACGACGACCCGGTGTACGCGGCGTACCGGTTCACCGAGTTCTACGCCCACGAGTCGTGCGGCAAGTGCACCCCGTGCCGCGAGGGCAACTACTGGATGGTCCGCACGCTGCGGCGGATCCTGTCCGGGGCGGGCACGCCGCAGGATCTCGACACGCTCCTCGACACCTGCGACAACATCTTCGGCCGCTCGTTCTGCGCCCTCGGCGACGGCGCGACCAGCTCGATCGTGTCCAGCCTGAAGTACTTCAAGCAGGACTACCTCGACTACATCGAGGGCCGCACCCCGCCGGTCTTCTCGCCGGAGGCCACCGAGCTGGTCGGAGCGCACTGACATGACCGTCGCACCGGAAAAGCACGCCGCACCCGTTCAGACCGTGACGTTCACGATCGACGGCATCGAGCTCACCGTCCCCAAGGGGACGCTGGTCATCCGCGCCGCCGAGCAGGTCGGCATCCAGATCCCGCGGTTCTGCGACCACCCGCTGCTCGACCCGGTCGGCGCCTGCCGGCAGTGCATGGTCGAGGTCGAGATGGGCGGCCGGCCGATGCCGAAGCCCCAGGCGTCCTGCACGCTCGCGGCCGCGGACGGCATGGTCGTGCGGACGCAGCTCACCAGCCCGGTGGCCGCGAAGGCCCAGGGTGCCCAGCTCGAGTTCCTGCTCATCAACCACCCGCTCGACTGCCCGGTCTGCGACAAGGGCGGCGAGTGCCCGCTGCAGAACCAGGCGCTGTCGAACGGCCGCGCCGAGTCGCGCTTCGTCGAACAGAAGCGGACGTTCCCGAAGCCGCTCGCGATCTCGTCCCAGGTACTCCTCGACCGCGAGCGGTGCGTGCTGTGCCAGCGCTGCACCCGGTTCTCCGACCAGGTGGCCGGGGACCAGTTCATCGACCTCCTCGAGCGCGGCGCGATGCAGCAGATCGGCATCGACATCCGCGAGCCGTTCCAGTCGTACTTCTCCGGCAACACCGTGCAGATCTGCCCGGTCGGTGCGCTCACCGGCGCCGCGTACCGGTTCCGCGCCCGGCCGTTCGACCTCGTGAGCACGCCGAGCGCGTGCGAGCACTGCGCCTCCGGCTGCGCGATGCGCACCGACTGGCGGCGCGGGAAGGTGCTCCGCCGCCTCGCCGGCGAGGACCCGGCGGTGAACGAGGAGTGGAACTGCGACAAGGGCCGCTGGGCGTTCACGTACGCCACCCAGCCGGACCGCCTCACCCAGCCGCTCATCCGGGACGCCTCGGGTGAGCTGGTCCCGGCGTCGTGGCCCGAGGCGCTCGAGCGGGCCGCCGAGGGGCTCCGCGAGGCGCGCGACGCGGACGGCGTCGGCGTGCTCGCGGGGGGCCGGCTCACGTTCGAGGACGCGTACGCGTACGCCACGTTCGCCCGCGCCGTCCTCGGCACGCACGACATCGACTTCCGGGCCCGGCCGCACTCCGCGGAGGAGGCCGACTTCCTCGCCTCGTACGTCGTGGGCGTCACGCCGGAGACCGGCGCCGTGACGTACGCCGACCTCGAGTCCGCGCCCGCCGTGCTGCTCGCCGGGTTCGAGCCCGAGGAGGAGTCGCCGATCGTCTTCACCCGGCTGCGCAAGGCGGTCCGGCGGCACGGCCTGACGGTCCTGTCGATCGCCCCGTACGCCACCCGCGGGCTGGACAAGCTCGGCGGGACGCTGCTCGCGGCCGCGCCGGGCACCGAGCCCGAGCTGCTCGACGCGCTGATGAACTCGCACCGGGATCTCGCGGTGGAGGCCGCCGCGGTGCGCGGAGCGGGCGCCGTCGTCCTCGTCGGCGAGCGGCTCGCGACCGTGCCGGGGGCGCTCTCCGCCGTCGTGCGTCTCGCCGAGGCCACCGGCGCCCGCGTCGCGTGGGTACCGCGCCGGGCGGGTGAGCGCGGCGCTCTCGAGGCGGGATGCCTGCCCGGGCTGCTGCCCGGCGGCCGGCCCGTCACCGACGCCACCGCGCGGACCGAGCTGGAGCTGGCCTGGGGCATCGCGCCCGGCAGCCTCCCGGTGTGGCCGGGCCGGGACACCGCGGGGATCCTCGCGGCGGCCGCGGGCGGGCAGCTCTCCGCGCTCGTCGTCGCGGGCGTCGATCCGGGCGATCTGCCGGACCCCGCCCTGGCCGTGGAGGCGCTCGAGCGGGCCGGGTTCGTGGTGAGCCTCGAGCTCCGCGCCTCCGAGGTCACCCGCCGGGCGGACGTCGTGCTCCCGGTCGCGCCCGCGGTCGAGAAGGCCGGCACGTTCCTCGACTGGGAGGGGCGCCCGCGGCGGTTCGAGATCACGCTGGAGGGCACCGGCGCGCTGACCGACGCGCGCGTGCTGGACCGTCTCGCCGAGGAACTGTCCGATGTGGAGGTCAACGTCCACTACGAGCGCGAGACGCTGCCGCCGACGCAGGCGGAGCGGCCGGCGTTCGCGCCGCGCGACGCGACCGCCCCGGTGGCCCCCGACGCGGGACAGGCAGTGCTGTCGACCTGGCACCACCTCCTCGACCTGGGCAGCCTCCAGGACGGCGAGCCGTACCTTGCGGGCACCGCGAGGCCCGCCGTCGCGCGGATCTCCGCCGCCACGGCGGAGGAGGTCGGCGTGGCCGACGGCGACGGGCTGCGGGTCTCGACCGACCGCGGCAGCCTGACGCTCCCCGTGGCGGTCACGGACATGCCGGACCGCGTGGTGTGGATGCCGGTGAACTCGCCCGGCTCGACCGTCCTCCGGACGCTCGGCGCCGGTTCCGGAACCGTGGTCGACCTCGAGCCGGGGGAGGCGCTGTGAACCCGGGAGATGCGGTGAACGACCCGGTCTGGCTGATCATCCTCAAGGTCCTCGGGATCTTCGTCTTCCTCGTGGTCATGACGCTCGTGACGATCGTCCTCGAGCGGAAGGTCGTCGGCCGCATGCAGCACCGGCCCGGCCCGAACCGGGTCGGCCCCCTCGGGTCGCTGCAGAGCCTCGCGGACGGCCTGAAGCTCGCGTTCAAGGAAGACCTCATGCCGAAGATGGCGGACAAGGCGGTGTACTTCATCGCCCCGGTCGTCTCGTGCATCCCGGCGTTCATGGCGTTCGCGGTGATCCCGCTCGGCCCCGACGTGAGCATCCTCGGACACCGGACCGCGCTGCAGCTGACCGACTTCCCGGTCTCCGTGCTGTACGTCCTCGCCTGCAGCTCGCTCGGCGTGTACGGCATCGTGCTCGCCGGCTGGGCGTCCGGCTCGACGTACCCGCTGCTCGGCGGCCTGCGGTCGGCGGCGCAGATGATCTCCTACGAGGTCGCGATGGGACTGTCCATCGTGGCCGTGTTCCTCACCGCGGGCTCACTGTCCACCGGCGACATCGTGCGGGCGCAGTCCGGCGCCTGGTACGTGTTCACGCTCTTCCCGAGCTTCGTCATCTACGCGATCTCCGTGGTGGGCGAGACGAACCGTGCGCCGTTCGACCTCCCGGAGGCCGAGTCCGAGCTGGTCGGCGGCTTCCACACCGAGTACTCGTCGCTGAAGTTCGCGCTGTTCTTCCTCGCCGAGTACATCAACATGGTCACCGTCTCGGCGCTCGCGACGACGCTGTTCCTCGGCGGCTGGCGGGCCCCGTTCGGCATCGGGACGCTGTGGCCCGGGGCGAACGAGAACTGGTGGCCGGTCCTCTGGTTCACGCTCAAGGTCTTCGCGGCCCTGTTCGTCTTCATCTGGTTGCGCGGCACGCTGCCCCGGATGCGGTACGACCAGTTCATGCGGTTCGGCTGGAAGGTCCTCGTCCCGGCGAGCCTGGTCTGGATCGTCGTGCTGTCCGGTGTGCGCACGCTGTCGGCCGAGCTCGCGGTCGACCGGAGCCGGCTGCTCACGGTCCTCGGCGCGGTGGTGTTCGCCGTGCTGGCCGCGGTGTTCGCGGGGGGCGAGGTGCTCGACCGGCGGAAGCGGCGGGAGGCCGCGAGCGGGCCGGCCGGGCTCCCGGAGACCCATGAGCCGGGCGGGTTCCCCATCCCGCCGATGGACCTCGTCGTCCCGCCGTCCCCGCGCCTGCGTGCGGGGGTCGGCGCCCGGGCGGAGACCGCTCCCGACACCGCGTCCGACACCGCGTCCGACACCCACGGAGAGGGCTGAGATGGCCGACGACCGGAAGACCCCCGGCCTCCTGGACCCCGTCAAGGGGTTCGGGGTCACGTTCGGGCACATGTTCAAGACCGTCGTGACCGAGGAGTACCCCGAGGTCAAGAAGCCGACCGCGCCCCGCTTCCACGGCAGGCACGTGCTGAACCGGCACCCCGACGGGCTCGAGAAGTGCGTCGGCTGTGAGCTGTGCGCGTGGGCGTGCCCGGCGGACGCGATCTACGTCGAGGGCGGCGACAACACCGACGAGGAGCGCTACTCGCCCGGTGAGCGGTACGGCGCCGTGTACCAGATCAACTACGCGCGCTGCATCTTCTGCGGACTGTGCATCGAGGCCTGTCCGACGCGGTCGCTGACGATGAGCAACGAGTACGAGCTCGCGAGCGACTCCCGCCAGGACCTGATCTTCACGAAGGAGCAGCTCCTCGCACCGCTGCTGCCGGGGATGGAGCAGCCACCGCACCCGATGCGGCTCGGCGACGACGAGAAGGACTACTACGTCCGCGCGGTGACCGAGCCCGGTGCGTCCGCGGGCGCGGTACGGCCGGAAGGAGCCTCCGCGTGACCGGTCAGGTGCTCGCGGCCGCCGCGGACCATGCCCTCCTTGCCGCCTCCGGCAGCGGTGTCGGCACCGGCGAGGCGATCACGTTCTGGATCCTCGGGCCGATCGCGCTCGCCGGGGCGATCGGGATGGTCCTCGCCCGGAACGCGGTCCACTCGGCGCTGTTCCTCGTGCTGACGATGTTCTCCCTCGGCGTGTTCTACGTCCTCGAGGGCGGGCCGTTCATCGGCATGGTGCAGATCATCGTGTACACCGGCGCGATCATGATCCTGTTCCTGTTCGTGCTCATGCTGGTGGGACGGGACTCCTCCGACTCGGTCGTGGAGACGTTGCGCGGCCAGCGGGTGGCGGCGCTGCTGCTCGGCATCGGGTTCGCGGGGCTCGTCGCGGCCGCGATCGTGCGGGGCGTCGGCACGGTCCGGTCGGTGGGCCTCGACCAGGTGAACGCGACCGGCAACGTCCCGGCAATCGCCCGGGCGCTGTTCGGTGACTACGTGCTCGCGTTCGAGATCACCTCGGCGCTGCTGATCACTGCCGCGGTCGGCGCGATGGTGCTCGCCGGCACGCAGGGATCCGGCCGGGCGCGGAGCACGCAGAAGGAGCTGTCGAAGGCCCGGTTCCGCGACGGCGGGTACCCCGCGCCGCTGCCGGGTCCCGGGGTGTTCGCGCGGCACGACTCGGTCGCGACACCCGCGCTGCTGCCCGACGGACGTACGGCCGAGGCGAGCATCTCGCCCGTGGTCGCCGAGGCGGAGGAGAGGCGGAACGGCCGATGAGTCCCACGATCCAGTTGCGGCGCACGCTCGGCGGGAGGGACCGGTCGCGATGAGTCCCGTCAACTACCTGATGCTCGCCGCCGCGCTGTTCACGATCGGGGCGGTCGGCGTGCTCGTCCGGCGCAACGCCATCGTCGTCTTCATGTGCATCGAGCTGATGCTCAACGCGGCGAACCTGACGCTCGTCACGTTCGCCCGGATGAACGGCTCGATCGACGGCCAGATCATGGCCTTCTTCGTGATGGTGGTCGCCGCCGCCGAGGTCGTCGTCGGCCTCGCGATCATCATGTCCATCTTCCGCACGCGCCGGTCGGCCTCGGTCGACGACGCGAACCTGCTCAAGTACTAGGAGGTCGCGTGCGGACCGAAACTGCCAGCGGCGTGCTCAGCCTGCTGTGGGTGTTGATTGCGCTGCCGCTCGTCAGCGCGGCCGTGCTGCTGCTCGCGGGCCGCCGCGCGGACCGGTGGGGGCACCTCCTCGGTGTGGCCGCGCCGGCCGCCGCGTTCGTGCTCGCTGTCACGCAGTTCTTCGCCCTGCGTGGGACGGACACCCGTTCCGTCCAGCAGGACCTGTTCAGCTTCATCCCCGTCGGCAGCTTCCAGGTCGACATGGGCCTGCTGTTCGACCCCCTCTCCAGCGTCTTCGTCCTGCTGATCCTCGGTGTCGGCTCCCTGATCCACGTGTACTCCGTGGGCTACATGGAGCACGACCCCGGGCGCCGGCGGTTCTTCGCGTACCTCAACCTGTTCGTCGCCGCGATGCTCCTGCTCGTCCTGGGCAACAACTTCGTGGCCCTGTACTTCGGCTGGGAGGGCGTCGGTCTCGCGTCGTACCTGCTGATTGCGTTCTGGTACACGCGCCCGGCCGCCGCCACCGCGGCGAAGAAGGCT
>DASWRY010000037.1:0-40162 GCA_036402915.1 Mycobacteriales bacterium | reverse complement strand
GCCAGGCCGTCCCGCGCGCTGGTGGGCGGGCTCGCGGTGCTCGGCGCGGCGTACACGGCGTGGGCCTGGACGCACCTCACCGGCGCGTCCCCGTGGCTGTACCGCGGTGGGCTGCTCGCCGGGGCCGTGGCGGTCGCGGCGGTGCTCGCGCACGTGGCGCTGTTCCCGCGGGGGACCGCCGCGCGGCTCCTGGCCCTCCCGCCGCTGCCGCAGGTCGGCGCGGTCTCGTACGGCCTGTACCTCTGGCACTGGCCGGTCTTCGCCCTGGTGGACGCGGGCCGCACCGGGCTCGGTGGCCCGCCGCTCCTCGCGGCCCGGCTCGCCGTGACGCTCGCGGCGGCGCTGGCGAGCTCCGCGCTCGTCGAGCAGCCGATCCGCCGCGGCCGGCCCGGCCGCGCGGCGGTCCTGCGGGGACGGCCCGCGGTCCTCACGTCGGGCGTGGCCCTGGCCGCCGTCGCCACGCTCGCCGCGACGCTCACGGTGCCGCCGCGGGTGCGCCCGGCGGCGGCCCTGGCCGTGCAGGTCGCACCGGTCCGCAGCACCCGCCACGGCGTCCCGGCGGTGGACCTGTTCGGGGACTCGGTGGCGTGGACGTTCGCGCGGTACCTGCCGCCGCACCCGGGCCTCGTGGTCCGCGACCACACGGCGCTCGGCTGCGGGCTGGTGCGGGGCCGGCCGTACCGGTATTTCGGTGCGGTCCACGACGCGCCGCGCCGCTGCGAGGACTGGCCCGCCGGGTGGGCCCGAACGGTGGCGGCCGACCGTCCCGACGTGACGGTCCTGCTGGTCGGCCGGTGGGAGACGATGGACCGCGTCCACGACGGGCGGTGGACGCACCTCGGCGACCCGGCGTTCGACGCGTACCTCGCCACCGAGCTCGGGCGGGCGGTCGCCACGCTGTCGGCCCGGGGTGCGCGGGTCGTGCTCTGCACGTACCCGTACACGCGGAGGGGCGAGCGGCCGGACGGCAGCCTGTACCCGGAGGACGACCCGGCCCGGATCCGGCGGTGGAACGACCTCGTGCGCGCCGAGGCCGGACGCCACCCGGGCGTGACCGCACTCGCGGACGTGAACGCGATCCTGGGGCCGGACGGCCGGTACACCCCCACCGTGGGCGGGGTTCCGGTCCGCAGCGACGGCCTGCACCTCACCCCGGCCGGGAGTGTGCTGCTCGCCCGCCGGCTGCTCCCGTGGATCGCCGGGCTCAGCCCCGCGCGGCACCCGCTGTCGCGCTCGTGGACACGCCCGCGGGCCGCGGCCGTACCCCCAGGGCCAGTGTCACGACCACGACGAGGACCAGGCCCGGCACCACGAACCCGGCCGCGGGGTGGAGGTGGTACAGCGGCAGGAACGCGACCGGGGCGAGCGCGCCGCCGCCGAACCGGAACGCCTGCACGAGGCTGATCGCGCCCCCGCGGTTCTCCGGCACGACCGAGAGGCCGAGGGAGTTCAGCGACACCAGCACGACCTGGCTCGCGACCCCGCACAGGGCCCACCCGGCCGCGAGGGCGGGAGCGGGCGTCCAGAACGCGCACAGCGCGACGAGCACGCCACCCGCGAGCGATCCGGCGAGGGCGCCCCGGCGGGGGCCGACGCGGTCGATCGCGCGGCCGACGTACCGGCCGCCGATCAGCCCGACGATCCCGAAGCCCGTGAGCAGCAGCCCACGCCGGGAGGACGAGAGCCCGAACGAGTCCTCGGCCCGGATCGCCACGAGGAACGACAGGCCGCCGAGACACGCCCAGCCGACCGCCGCGACGGCGACGACCCGGGCCATCTCCGGGCGCCACAGCGCGCGGAGCCGCCCGGAGCCGGGCGCACGCGGGGCGGGTTCCGTGCGGCGCGGGAGGCCGATCGCGCCGAGCACGCCCGAGACGACGGCGATGCCCACGAACGCCCACCGCCAGTCCACCTCCGCCGCGAGCCCGCCCACCAGGGGGGAGGACGTCTGCCCGAGGGCCTGGAGCGACGCGAACACCCCGAGCGAGGCCCCGAGCCGCGCCGCGGGCACGGTGCTCGCGAGGGCGGCGAGCAGGAGCGGGGTGGTGAACGCGTTCGCCGCGCCCTGGACCACCCGGGCGGCGAGGAAGGTCCCGTACGTCGGCGCGGCGGCGCACGCGAGCGCGGCGACGGTGTACACGGCGTACCCCGCGACGACGGTCCGCCCGCGGCCGTACCGCTCGCCGAACGTGCCGGAGACCAGCATGAGCGCCGCGAACGGCACGAGGTACGCCGTGAGGCTCGCCGTGGCGGCCCCGGGCGAGACGCGGTACGCGGACCCCAGCTCGGGCAGCATCGAGGTCGTCATCGCGCCGCCGAACGGTCCCAGCAGACCGCCCACGTACAGGGCGGCGACCCGCAGCCTCACCGCGCGTCGGTCGGGCCGCCCTGCCCGCCCCGGCGCCGGAGGTACCGCTCGAACTCGGCCGCGAGCTCCTCGCCGCTGGTCTGGGCCATCGGCTCGCCGTCACGCTCCTCGAGCGTGCGCACGTAGTCCGCCATCTCGGCGTCCTGCCCGGCGAGCTCGTCGACGGTCTGCTCCCACACCGAGGCGGTCTCGGCGAGGTCGCCCATCGGGACGGGCAGGTCGAGGACGTCCTCGAGCCGGTGGAGCAGCGCGAGGGTGGCCTTGGGGCACGGCGGCTGGCTGACGTAGTGCGGCACCTGTACCCAGAAGGACACCGTCGGGAGGCCGGCGTGCGCCGCGGCGTCGTGCAGCACGCCCGTGATGCCCGTGGGGCCCTCGTACCGCGACGTCTGGAGGTTGTGGCGCGCGGCGAGGTCGGGGTCCGCCGCGCTGCCCGTCACGGGAAAGGGACGGGAGTGCGGGGTGTCCGCCAGCAGGCCGCCCAGCAGGACCACGGACGACACCTCGAGCGCGTGGAAGAGCTCCAGCAGCTCGTCGGAGAACCCGCGCCACCGCATGTTCGGCTCGAGCCCCCGGATGAGGACCACGTCGCGGTCCGAACCGGGCGGCGAGCACACCGACAGGCGGGTCGTCGGCCACTCGACGCGGCGGGTCACGCCGTCGACGAGCGACACCGACGGCCGGTTCACCTGGAAGTCGTAGTAGTCGTCCGGGTCGATCGCCGCGAGCGGCGTCGCACCCCACTCGAGCTCGAGGTGCTCGATCGCGCCGGTGGCAGCGTCGCCCGCGTCGTTCCACCCCTCGAAGGCGGCCACGGCCACGGGGGAACGCAGCACCGGCAGTCCGTCGAACTCGCTCATCCGCCCAGGGTACGTCGCCGGGGGCCGGCGTCGTGGCGGGACGCCGGGGAGGCGCGGCGGAGATCACCGGGCGGGCACGCCGGGGCCCGTCGGGACGATCGGTAACCTTGCACCATGTCTGCGACCCCTTCGCCCTTCCTCGCGGCCCTCTCCGAGCGTGTCCTGGTGACCGACGGGGCGATGGGGACGATGCTCCAGGCCGCCGATCTGACCCTGGACGACTTCCAGGGTCTCGAGGGGTGCAACGAGATCCTCAACGTCACCCGGCCCGACGTGGTGCGGTCGGTGCACGACGCGTACCTCGAGGCCGGGGCGGACCTCGTCGAGACGAACACGTTCGGCGCGAACCTCGCGAACCTCGCCGAGTACGACATCCCGGACCGCATCGGCGAGCTCGCCGAGGCGGGGGCGCGCATCGCCCGCGAGGCCGCGGACGCGTGGAGCACGCCCGACCGCCCCCGCTGGGTGCTCGGCTCGATCGGCCCCGGCACGAAGCTGCCGTCGCTCGGCCACGTGACGTTCGCGCAGCTGCGGGACGCCTACCGGACCCAGACGGCCGGCATGCTGGCCGGCGGGATCGACGCGGTGCTGGTCGAGACCTCGCAGGACCTCCTGCAGGCCAAGGCCGCGGTGGTCGGCGCGAAGCGGGCCATGGCGGCCGCCGGCCGGACCGTGCCGCTGATCTGCCACGTCACCGTGGAGACCACCGGCACGATGCTGCTGGGCAGCGAGATCGGCGCCGCGCTGACCGCGCTCGAGCCGCTCGGCATCGACCTGATCGGCCTGAACTGCGCCACGGGGCCCGCCGAGATGAGCGAGCACCTGCGGTACCTGTCGCAGCACGCCCGCGCCGGCCTGTCCGTCATGCCCAACGCGGGCCTGCCCGAGCTCGGCCCGGACGGCGCCGTGTACCCGCTCGGCGCCGACGAGCTCGCCGCGGCACTGCGCCGCTTCGTGGTCGACTACGGCGCCGTGATGGTCGGTGGGTGCTGCGGCACCACCCCGGACCACATCCGGGCCGTGGTGGCCGCCGTCGACGGCCTGAAGCCCGCGCCGCGGGACCCCCGCCCGGAGGCGGCGACGTCCTCGCTGTACACGGCGGTGCCGTTCGCCCAGGACGCCAGCGTGCTCATGGTGGGGGAGCGGACCAACGCGAACGGCTCCAAGGCGTTCCGCGACGCGATGCTCGAGGGGCGCTGGAAGGACTGCGTCGAGATCGCGCGCGACCAGACCCGGGACGGATCGCACCTGCTCGACCTCTGCATCGACTACGTGGGCCGCGACGGCGTCGGCGACATGCGGGAGGCCGCCGGCCGGTTCGCGACCGCCAGCACGCTGCCGGTGATGCTGGACTCCACCGAGCCGCAGGTCGTCGAGGCGGGTCTCGAGATGCTGGGCGGGCGCTCGATCGTCAACTCGGTGAACTACGAGGACGGCGACGGGCCGGGCTCCCGGTTCGCCCGCATCATGCCGATCGTCCGCGAGCACGGCGCCGCCGTGGTCGCACTGACGATCGACGAGGAGGGCCAGGCGCGGACCGCCGACTGGAAGGTCCGGGTCGCGGGCCGCCTGATCACCGACCTCACCGAGAACTGGGGCATGAACCTGTCCGACATCGTCGTCGACACGCTCACGTTCCCGATCGCCACGGGGCAGGAGGAGACCCGGCGCGACGCCCTCGAGACGATCGAGGCGATCCGGCGGATCAACGCCGAGTACCCGGGGGTCCAGACGACGCTCGGCGTCTCGAACGTCTCGTTCGGCCTGAACCCGGCGGCGCGGCAGGTGCTGAACTCGGTGTTCCTGCACGAGTGCACCGAGGCGGGGCTCACGTCCGCGATCGTGCACGCCAGCAAGATCCTGCCGATGCCGAAGATCGACCCGGAGCACCGGCAGGTCGCGCTCGACATGGTGTACGACCGGCGCCGGGACGGGTACGACCCGCTGCAGCGGTTCCTCGAGCTGTTCGAGGGCGTGGACGCGCAGAGCGCCCGCGCCTCCCGCGCCGAGGAGCTCGCGTCGCTGCCGCTCGGGGAGCGGCTCCAGCGCCGGATCGTCGACGGGGAGCGCACCGGCCTGGAGGCCGACCTCGACGCGGCCCTCGCCGAGCGTCCCGCGCTCGAGATCATCAACGACACGCTGCTGTCGGGCATGAAGACCGTCGGCGAGCTGTTCGGCTCCGGCGAGATGCAGCTGCCCTTCGTGCTGCAGTCCGCGGAGACGATGAAGACCGCCGTCGCGTACCTCGAGCCGCACATGGAGAAGGCCGACGGCGAGGGCAAGGGCACGATCGTGCTGGCGACCGTCAAGGGCGACGTCCACGACATCGGCAAGAACCTCGTGGACATCATCCTGTCCAACAACGGCTACACGGTCGTGAACCTCGGCATCAAGCAGCCGGTCACGGCGATCCTGGAGGCCGCCGAGCAGCACTCCGCCGACGTGATCGGGATGTCCGGACTGCTGGTCAAGTCGACGGTGGTGATGAGGGACAACCTCGAGGAGATGAACACCCGCGGGGTCGCGGCACGCTGGCCGGTGCTGCTCGGGGGCGCCGCCCTGACCCGGGCGTACGTGGAGCGGGACCTCGCGGAGGCGTACGCGGGCGACGTCCGGTACGCGCGGGACGCGTTCGAGGGCCTGCGGCTCATGGACGCGCTGATGACCGCCAAGCGCACGGGCGGCACGGTGACGCTGTCGCCGGAGGAGCAGGAGAAGGCGGCCGAGCGGAAGACACGGCACGAGCGGTCGGCGCGGATCGCCGAGGCGCGGCGCGCCGCCGCCGTCGTGGACGAGCCGGAGCCCGGCGGCCCGGTCCGCTCCGACGTGGCCGAGAACGTGCCGGTGCCGGTCCCGCCGTTCTGGGGCGACCGGGTGGTCAAGGGCATCGCGACCGCGGACTACGCGGCGTACCTGGACGAGCGGGCGACGTTCATGGGCCAGTGGGGCCTGCGGGGCGCCCGCGGCGGGAAGGGCCCCTCGTACGAGGAGCTGGTGGAGACCGAGGGCCGGCCGCGGCTGCGGTACTGGCTCGACCGGCTCAGGGCGGACCGGGTGCTCGAGGCCGGGCTGGTCTACGGGTACTTCCCGTGCCAGTCCGAGGGCGACGACCTGGTGATCCTGGACGACGACGGCAAGGAGCGGACGCGGTTCACGTTCCCGCGCCAGCGCCGGGACCGGCGGCTGTGCCTCGCCGACTTCTTCCGCTCGCGCGAGCGGGTGGAGGAGACCGGGCAGCCGGATGTCATCGCGTTCCAGGTCGTGACGATGGGGCAGCGCATCAGCGAGTACGCGAACGAGCTGTTCGCGGGCGACTCGTACCGCGACTACCTCGAGGTGCACGGGCTGTCGGTGCAGCTCACCGAGGCGCTCGCCGAGTACTGGCACCGCCGTGTCCGGGAGGAGCTGCAGTTCTCCTCCGGCGTGTCGGCGGCCGCCGACGACTCCGCGAACGTGGAGGACTTCTTCAAGCTCGGCTACCGGGGCGCGCGGTACTCCTTCGGGTACGGCGCGTGCCCGGACCTCGAGGACCAGCTGAAGCTGGTCGACCTGCTGCAGCCCGAGCGCATCGGGGTGTCGGTGAGCGAGGAGTTCCAGCTGCACCCCGAGCAGTCGACGTCCGCGCTGGTGGTGCACCACCCCGAGGCGAAGTACTTCAACACGTGAGCCCGGCGGCGGTGCTGTTCGACATGGACGGCACGCTGGTCGACAGCGAGAAGATCTGGGACGTCACGCTGGACGAGCTGGCGGCGCGGCTCGGCGGCGTGCTCAGCGGCGCCACGCGCCGGGCGATGGTGGGGTCGAACCTCGCCCGGTCGCTGACGATGCTGCACGAGGACCTCGGCATCGCCGACGGGGACCTCGACGGGGACGGCCGGTGGCTGCTCTCGCGGACCAAGGAGTACTTCGCCCACGGCCTGCCCTGGCAGCCGGGCGCGCGGGAGCTGCTGGAGGCGGTCCACGCGGCGGGCATCCCGACCGCGCTGGTCACCTCGACGCACCGGGACCTGGTGGACGTGGCCCTGCGGTCGATCGGCGCGCACTACTTCGACGTGTCGGTGTGCGGAGACGAGGTACGGCGGAACAAGCCGCACCCGGAGGCGTACCTGCGGGCCGCGGGCCTGCTCGGCGTGCCGCCGGGGGACTGCGTGGCGATCGAGGACTCGCCGACGGGGATCGCGGCCGCCGAGGCGGCGGGATGCGCGGTGCTGGCCGTGCCGAGCGAGGTGCCGGTCGGTCCGGGACCGTTGCGGACGGTGCGGGACTCGCTCGACGGGGTGGACCTCCCCTACCTGGCGGGGCTGCTGTCGCGCCGCTGAGCCGCTCGGCGCCGGTCTCCACGCCGCCGATGACCAGACGCTCGCGGCTGTGGCCTCCGCCGCGCCCCGGCGCCCCCACGAGTGCACACCCGGGCCGTTCCGGCGGAGACGCAGCGAGGGCCGGCCGGGAGCGAGGGCCGGCCGGCCCTCGTACGCGGGGTCGTCAGCGGACGGTGGAGCCCAGCACGTCCGGCTTGTTGTTCTGCAGCCACGACGTCACCTGGTCCTGCTGCATCGCGGTGAACAGGCTCGCGGCCTTCACGTCGTCGATCTTCACGATGCTCTGCGTGCCCGCCCAGCCGGTGCCGAGGTTCGGCAGGGTCATGAACTGGATGTCCGACGACCTGAGCGACTTCATGCTCAGCGCGAGGTCCCGCATCTGACCGATGGAGAACGTGTCGTCCACCGACACCGCCTTCGTGGCCGCGTCGAGGAACGCGTTCAGCGTGAGGGGGTTGGTGAGCGTGCCCTTGCTCATCGCCTGCTTGATGACCGCGCGGATCCAGTTCTGCTGCCGCTTGACCCGGTCGAAGTCCCCACCCGGCAGGCCGTGCCGCTGGCGGACGTACCCCAGCGCCTCCTTGCCGGTCATCAGGTGCGTACCGGCGGTGAAGTGGTTCCGGCTGTCCCAGGTGTCCTGCGGCACGGTGATCTTCACGCCGCCGAGCGCGTCGGTCATGTCCTTGAAGCCGGTGAAGTCGGCGATGACCACGTGGTCGATGTGCACGTTGCTGATTTTCTCGATCGTCTCCCGCAGGCGGGTGGGGCCGCCGTACGCGTACGCCGAGTTGATCTTCCCGTACCCCTGCTCGGGGATGTCCACCCACGAGTCACGGGGGATCGAGACGACGTCGACCGACTTCCGGTCCTTCGCGACGTGCACGATCATCATCGCGTCGGTCCGCTGCTGGCCGGGCTGCCACCCTCCGTTGACGTTGCCGTTCGACGTCCGGCTGTCGGATCCGACGAGCAGGATGTTCAGGGCCTCGGGGACGGCGATCGGCGCGCGGGACGCGTTGCCGCCGAGGGTGAACCGCTTGATCTGGCTGTCGTACTTCGCCTGGAGGCCGTACGCCATGCCGCCGAAGCCGGCGACCAGCAGCACGAGCACGATCGCGAAGATCCGGAAGAACTTCTTCTTCTTGGAGGTCCTCTTCTTGGCCGGGAGGACGTGCCGGCTGCTCCGGGACGGTTCCGGCCGGCGCGCCGCGGGGCGGCCTGCCGGCCGGCGCGGGTCCGGAGTGCGGGCGGTGATGGGCCGCAGCAGCTGGGTGTCGTCGTCCTCGAAGGAGCGACGCGGCGCGCGGACCGGGGGCATCACGACGGTCGCGTCGTCGACCTCCGGACGCGTGCGGTACCCACGGACCGGCGGATAGACGGACGTGGCGCCGTCGTCACCCTCAACGGGCCCCCGTCTCACCATCACCCATCCCGTCTGCCGGCATCTCCGGAGTCGAAGGTTTGTATAGCATCCAGCACGACATCCTAGCCGTCACCGCACGACGGCCTGTCCCAAGCGAGGGAATCTGACGGTGAGGTCACAGGTGACACGGTCCGCACGCGAGCGACGGGGCGAGCGGCGAGCGGGTCGCCTGGCGCAGCCGGCCGATGCGGTCACCCCGTCGGGTGGGCCTGCCGGCGGGACGGTCCGGTGACCGCCGAGGCGGTCTACCGCGCCGTCCTGGCCCTGGCACTGTCGCTGGTGCTGGTGCCGGCCGTGCTGCCCCTGCTGCGCCGGTACGGCGTGGTTGACATTCCGTGTGCGCGATCGTCACACACAGTGACTGTCCCGCGTGGCGCGGGCCTCGCCGTGATGCTCGCTGTGATCGTGGCGGCCCTCGTGCCGTACCCGGGCACCGCCCCGCTCTCGGGCTCGCACGACCGCGCGGTGCTGACGGTCGTGCTGGGAACCGCCGCGCTGTACGGGCTGCTGGGCTTCGCCGACGACCTCCGCGGCCTCGACCCGGGCGGCCGGCTGCTCGCACAGGTCGTGTTCGGTGTCGTGCTCGCGTGGCCGCTCGTGACGCTGCTGCACCGCGGCTGGGAGTGGATCCCGCTCGGCACGGTCGCCGCGACGTCCTACGTGAACGTGACGAACTTCATGGACGGCATCAACGGCATGACGGGCTGGTACGGCGTCGTGGCCGGCAGCGCGTTCGCGGGGATGGGGGCGTACGAGGACAAGGGCTGGATGGTCGCCCTCGGCGCGTGCCTCGCCGGCGCGTGCCTCGGCTTCCTGCCGTTCAACGCCGTCCGGGCGAAGGTCTTCCTCGGCGACGTCGGCAGCTACGGCCTCGGGGCGCTCGTCGCGGCCCTGTCCGGCGGCGGGTTCCTCGCCGGCCTCCCCACCGAGGCGTGCCTGGGGCCGCTCGCGCTCTACCTGGCCGACACCGGGAGCACGCTGGTGCGGCGCCTCGGCCGCGGCGAGAACTGGCGCGAGCCGCACCGTCACCACACCTACCAGCGGCTCACCGACCGCGGGTTCAGCCACGTCCGCGTGGCGCTGCTCGTGGCGGGGCTCACCGTCGTGACGTCCGCGCTCGGCGCCGTCAGCCTGACCGGCGACCGCACCCTGCGGATCCTCGCCGACGTGGTCGTCCTGGTCGTCGTGGGGGCGTACCTCGCGCTGCCCACCGTTCTCGCCGCCCGTGATCGGGCCCGCACGGCCGAGGGCTGACACGCCGTGCGCATCCTGCTGCTCACCCACCACTACGAGCCGGAGATCGGGGCACCCCAGCGGCGCTGGGGGGCGTTCGTCCGCCGGTTCGCCGAGGTGGGCCACTCCGTCACCGTGCTCACGTCGCAGCCGCACTATCCGGCGGGCCGCCGCCTCCCCGGTCCGCGGATCCCGACGTGGCGCCCCACCACCGGCCGGTACGGCGAGACCGTGGTCCGCCTGCCGTACCTGCCGCACGGCCCGGGCGCCGGCGGCAAGCTCGCCGACCAGCTCGTCACCGCGGCCGCCTCCGTGCTGCCCGGGCCGGGCCGGCGGGCGGACGTCGTCGTGGCCACGGTCCCGGCCCTGCCGACGCTGCTCGCGGGCACCGTGCTCGCCGCCGCGACCCGCACCCCGCTGGTCGTGGAGATGCGCGACGCGTGGCCGGACCTGATCGGGGAGGCGGGTGTCGCCCGGGGCCGCGCCGGGCGCGCGATGACGTCGCTCATCTCGGCCTCCCAGCGCCGGGCGGATGCCGTCGTCACCACGTCCACGCGGTTCTCCCGTGTCCTCACCGAGCGGGGCCTGCCGCGGGTCGAGACGATCCGCAACGGCGTGCACACCCCGGCCGTACCGGTGAGCCCCGTACCCCCGCCGCGGGAGCGCCTCGAGGTCCTGTACCTGGGGACGGTCGGCCTGAGCCAGCACATCGTCGGCGCCGTCGAGGCCGCGCACCTCCTCGGCGGGGACCGCGTGCGCCTGACCGTCGTGGGGGAGGGGGCGGCACGCGCCGACGTGGCAGCCGCCGCCGCGCGCCTCGGCGCGCCCGTGCGCCTGCTGCCCCGCGCGCTGGGTCCCGCGCTCTGGGAGGCGTACGCGGAGGCCGACACCTGCCTCGTCTCCCTCCAGGCGTGGCCGTCGTTCGAGTGGACCGTGCCGTCGAAGCTGTACGAGCTGCTCGCGACCCGGCGGCACGTCAGCGCCGCCGTCGCGGGGGAGAGCGCCGAGATCGTCGCCGAGAGCGGTGGCGGCGACGTGGTGCCGCCGGAGGACCCCGCGGCGCTCGCGGCACTCTGGGACGGGCTGTCCCGCGACCGGGCCCGGCTCGACGTGGGCCCGGCGCCGCGCGACTGGGTCGCCCGCCACGCCGACCTGGACGCCCTCGCCGACGCCTACCTCGACGTGCTCGCGTCGGTGGCGCGCTCCCGGGTCACACGGTGACACGCTGGGCCGTCACCGGTGCCGGCGGCTTCGTCGGCTCCGCCCTGGTCGCCGCGCTGCGGGCGGCCGGCGACGAGGTGGTGACGGTGCACGCGCCCCGGCTGACCGCCGACCCGGCCGGGACGCCCGCCGACCTGGCCGCCGTGGCAGCGGCGCACCCGGCGGTGGACCGGCTCGCCGAGGCGCTCGCCGGCGCCGACGTCGTCGTCAACGCCGCGGGGGTGGCGACCCCGGACGCCCCGGCCTCGCCGGAACTCACCGGCGCGAACGCGCTGCTGCCCGCCGTGCTGGCGGTGGCCTGCGCACACGCGGGCGCCGGCCGCTTCCTGCACGTGTCGTCCGCGGCCGTCCAGGGACGCCGCCGTGTCCTCGACGAGTCGCCGGAGACCGATCCGTTCTCGCCGTACTCCGCGGCCAAGGCCGCCGGTGAAGCGGCGCTCGCGCGGGTGGACCCGCGCCCGTCCTCGGTGGTCACGGTGCGGCCGACGTCGGTGCACGGTCCCGGCCGTCCCGCGACGGCGCGGCTCGCGAGGTTCGCGTCCTCGCGGCTGGCGAGCGTGGCGGGCCGCGGCACCCGGCCGAGCGTCGTGTGCCACGTGGCCGATGTCGCCGCGCTCCTGCGGTTCGCCGGGCTGGCGGAGGCGCCGCCGCCGATCGTGCTGCAGCCCTGGTCGGGGACGACGACCGCGGGGGTGCTGCGGTCGGTGTCCGGCGGCCGGGAGCCCCGGCACGTCCCGACGCCGCTCGCGTACGCCGCCGTGGGACTGGGCCACGCGGCCGCCGCGCTGGCACGCCCCGTCGCGCCCGGGCTGGCCGGGGTCGTGCGGCGGGTGGAGGTGCTCTGGCTCGGCCAGCGTCAGGTGCCCGGGTGGGCGGCCGGGGCGGGGTTCACCGCCCCGGCGCCCGAGGTGCGTCCGTAGCCCTAGACGGGCATCTCGATGGGGCTGTCCTTCTCCCAGGGGGGCGGCGGCTTGGGCCGGCCCGCCTGCTGCTCGGCCCGCGAGAGGTTGAAGTACTCCCGGTACGCCTGGACGACCGGGTACGCCGGGCCGTCGACGCGGAGCCGTCCGCTGTCGATCCACAGCGCGCGGGTGCACGTCCGGGTGACGGTCGTGAGGCTGTGGCTCACCAGGAACACCGTGCCCGCGTGCTCCTGCAGGTCCTTCATCCGGTCCTGGCTGCGGTCGCGGAACTCCGCGTCGCCGGTGTTGAGGGCCTCGTCGATGAGCAGCACGTGCGGGCGGGCGGCCGTCGCGATGGCGAAGCTCAGCCGCGCCGACATGCCCGAGGAGTACGTCCGCATCGGCCGGTGGATGGCCGCGCCGATCCCCGCGAGCTCGACGACGTCGTCGAACCGCGCCTCGACCTCCTCGCGGCTCAGGCCCATCGCGAGCCCGCCGAGGATGATGTTGCGCTTGCCGGACAGGTTCGGCATGAGCGCCGCGCTCACGCCCAGCAGCAGCGGGGTGCCGTCCGCGAGGACGCGGCCCCGGGTCGGCACGGTGAGGCCCGCGATCGTGCGCAGCAGCGTGCTCTTGCCGGAGCCGTTCCGCCCGACGATGCCGATCGACTCGCCCTCGTGCGCCACCAGGCTGATGCCCCGGAGGGCCGGCACGATCGTGTGGGTGGCGTGGCCGCGGGCGTGGCCCAGCAGCTTTCGCAGGCCGCTCCCACGGCTGCCCGGGGTGTCCGGCTCCTCCGACGGGACGCGGTAGGTCACGTGGACGTCGTCCACCACGACCGTCACCGGCCGTTCGTGCTCAGTCACGGGCGTAGGTCTCCTCGGCGCGCCAGAACAGGAACATGCCCACCACGGCGACCGCCACGGCCCAGCCCGCGGCGACGAGCCAGATGTGGCCGGGCGGGAGCCGGTCGTAGATGATCAGGTCACGCACCAGCGCGAGGAACGCGTAGCCGGGGTTGAGCTCGAAGATCGTGTGCAGCAGCGGGTGGTGGTCGAAGCGCGTCGGCGCGTAGAACACCCCCGACATGTACAGCCAGCCGCGCATGCCGAACGACAGCATGTTCGCGACGTCGGACAGGCCCGCGACGAGCCGGGCGAACAGCATCGTGAGGCCCCCGACGAACACCACCTGCAGCGCGAGGACCGGCAGGACGAGCAGCCAGCGCCAGGAGAAGTGCTCCAGCGGGGGCGCGAGGAGCACGAAGACCAGCATCGCGACGAAGGTCAGCCCCAGGGTGACGGCCTGCTGTGCGGCCTCCGCGAGGGGCAGCACGGCCCGGGGGAACGCCAGGGCCTGGAGCAGCTTCCGGTTGCCGGAGACCGCCTTGGAGCCGTTCGTGACGCTCCGCGTCATGTGGCTGAAGAGGAAGACGCCGACGACGAGGTACCCGATGAAGTTCGGGACGCCGTGCTTGGTGTTCAGCAGGAGCCCGAAGATCAGGAAGTACACGGCGCCGTTGACCATCGGCGTCAGCACCAGCCACATGCTGCCGAGCCGGTCCTGCCCGTTGACGGCCCGCAGCTGGGCGCCCGCGAGGCCGACGATGAACGCGCGCCGGCGCCACACCTCGGCGAGGTAACGGCCGAACGGCGGCCGCTGTCCGACGACCTGCAGCTTCCCGGTCGAGGACGATCCCGTGGAGGACTCCGCGGTCCGGGTCCCCCTGGTGGCGGTCACGCGCCGCTCACCTCCCCTTCCGGGCGCGGGATGCCCGCGCCGGCCGGCCCGTACCACCGGCTCTCGCCGGCGACGCGGGCATAGATGTCGTCGTACTGTGCTGCCACTCTGGACCACGTCCGCCGGCCGGCCACGTGCTCCCGGCCCGCCGCGCCGAGGGATGAGCGTAGACGAGGGTCCGCGGCGAGACGCTGCAGCGCCCGCGCCAGCGCGTCGGGCCGTTCCGGCGGGACCAGCAGCCCGGACTCCTCGTGCCGCACCAGCTCGCTCAGTGCGGGCAGGTCGCTCGCGACGACCGGCAGGCCGCTGGCCATCGCCTCGACCGGCTTGAGCGGGGTCACCAGCCGGCACACCCGCTCGTCGCGGCGGGGCACGACGAAGACGTCCAGCGCGGCGTGGTGGCGGCGCACCTCCGCCGGTGCCACCCGGCCGGTGAACGTGACCGCCGCACCCAGCGCCCGCGCCCGGCGCTCCAGCGCCGGGCGGGCCACGCCGTCGCCGACGACCAGCAGCCGCACCGGCACGCCGCGCCCCCGCAGCTCCACGACCGCGTCCACCAGCGTGTCGAGCCCCTCGTACCCGACGACGCTCGTCACCGTGCCGACGAGCACCTCGTCGTCGGCGACGCCGAGCTCCGCGCGGGTGCGCGCCCGGTCCGGGGGAGGGGTGAGGAACGACTCGTCGACGGCGTTGGGCACGACGACGACCTTCTCCGGGTCGATGCCCCGGCGGACGATCTCGTCCTTCATCACCTCGCCCAGCGTCACGACGAGGTCGGCCTCCGCCATGCACGCCGTCTCCCGCTCACGCCAGAGCGCGAACCGGCGGCTCTCCGCCGCCCGTTCGGCGTCCGGCTGGCGGGAGACCCAGCTCTCCTCGAGGAACCCGCGGGCCTCGTACACGAGCGGCAGGCCGGTACGCCGGGCCGCGGCGAGCGCGCTGAGTCCGTTCACGTAGTGCGTCGTGGTGTGCAGCACGGACGGGCGGACCCGCTCGATCTCCGCGACGAGCAGGTCGGTCTGCCGGTCGAGGCGCGCGTCGGCACGGATCGGCAGGCTCGCCGACAGCAGCCGCCGGTACGCGATCCCGTCGACGACGTCCCGGTCCGTGCTGACGAGCGAGCCGATCGAGGCCGGGTAGCCGATCCGCGTGACCGCGTGGGCCGCCATGCCGCGTTCGCGCTGGGCCACGGCGATGCGGTGCGTGCGGATGGTGTAGCCGCTCCGCGTGTGCGGGAGCGAGTTCGTCACCAGGTGCAGGACCGTGCGGGGACGGCCCCCGGCCGGGACCGGCGCGCCCCCGCCCCGGTGGCGGTCCGCCCACGACCCGTCGAGCAGCGCCACCTCACCGGAGAGCCGCTCCGCCAGGCGGCGCGAGTCGCGGTCACGGCCGGACGCCGCCGCGGCGACCGCCGCGTCGACGTCACCGGTGGACCAGGCGATGCGCGCGGACATGGCCGGGCTCGACGTACCACCCTCGCCGTCCGACACGACGGACGCCGCGAGGGCCGGGTCGTCGAACGCGAGCGCCACCGTCGCGACACGGCGGCGGACGCGCGGGGGGATGCCGGGCCGGGACGCCGCGGTGGCCTCGGCGACCGCGCGGTCGCGGTCACCGGTGAGCCAGTAGCAGAGCATCCGGGCCGCCGACGGCCCCCGACCGCGGAGGCCGGCGAGGGCGGTCCGCGTCACCCGCTGGGACACCGAGTGCGGCACCCGCGCGGCGACCTGCGCCACGAAGAGCGTGGGGTTCTCGACGACCCGCTCGCGGGCGATCGACCACACCGTGCCGACGCTGCGGCCCGCGACCCGCGCGCGGCCGAGCAGCGCGGGTCCGGACGTACTGTCGCCAGCGGTCACCAACACCACTCCAGTCCCGCGGGCCGTGCCGCGTCCCAGGTCGCACGGGCCGGCGACCTCCGACCGGACCCGCCCGGCGGATCGTCCCTGTCGGAGCGCACCCGCGTCGCTCTACTATGCCCTGGTGAGCGACCGCCCGGCGTGACCGGGTCCCCAACCGGCGGAGGTACGGATGTCGCTGCGGGACGTGCTGGCCGGCTGCCTCCCCGCCGACCACAGCCGCCAGGTCAACGCCCCGTACTACGCCCAGCAGGTCGTCGCGGACCTCCGTCCGAAGGTCGTCGTGGACCTGGGCTGCGGAGTCGGCGGGTCGTACGACCTGTTCCGCAAGCTGGATCCCGCGATCCGGTGGCTCGGCATCGACATCCGCGACTCGCCGGAGGCGCGGGGGCGGACCGGCGGGGACGAGCTCGTCGTGTACTACGACGGCGTCCACCTGCCGCTGCGGGACGACTCGGTGCCGGTGATCTACTGCCGCCAGGTCCTCGAGCACGTGGTGCACCCGCGCCCCGTCCTCGCGGAGGTGCACCGCGCGCTCGCGCCGGGCGGGGTGTTCGTGGGGAGCACCTCCCAGCTCGAGCCGTACCACTCGTACAGCGTGTGGAACTTCACGCCGTACGGGTTCCGTACCATCGTCGAGGAGACCGGGCTGCGGGTGCGGGAGATCCGTCCGTCGATCGACGGGCCCACGATGATCCGCCGTCAGTACCTCGGCAACCCGCCCGGGTACCGTCGCTTCTTCGCCTCCGAGTCGCCGCTGAACGCCCAGATCGAGGAATGGGCACACCGTGAGAGGATCGCCCCCGACGTGACGAATGCCCGCAAGTTGCAGTTCTCCGGCCAGTTCGCCTTCCTCGCCGAGAAGCCGGCGGTCGGCGCCCGTGGCTGACACCGGTGCCGAGACGACCGGGATCCTGTCCACCGACGCCGCGCTCGGCTACTGGGACAGCCGGCACGCGGCGGAGACCGATCTGCGGTCCGGCGGCGATGTCGGGCTCAGCGAGGCGGCGAACGAGGCGTTCTACCAGGCGCGGCTCGGCCGGCTGATCGACATCCTGCTCGCGAAGAACCTGCCGTCCCGGCCGCTGCGGGTGCTCGACGCGGGGTGCGGCAAGGGCTGGTTCAGCCGTGCGCTGGCCCGCTGCGGGTGCGACGTGCTCGGCATCGACCCGAGCCCCGCCGCGATCGCCGACTGCCGCCGGCTCGGCGGGGGGCCGTCGTTCGAGGTGACGACGCTGTCGGGCTTCGTGAGCCCGCGGACGTTCGACGCGGTGGTCTGCATCGACGTGCTGTTCCACATCGTCGACGACGACGAGTGGCGCGCCTCCGTGCGGCGCCTGTGCGAGAACGTCCGCCTCGGCGGCCTGCTGGTGATCGCCGACGTCGACTGGCCGGAACGGCGCACACTCGGCAACTACATCGTCCACCGGTCGCCCACCGAGTACGCCGAGGTCATCGACGCCGGCTTCACCCCCGAGGGATTCGTCCCGTACGGGTTCGGACACAATCCCATCGGATTCCACACCTACCGTCGGAGCGAGTAGTCACGTGCGCATCTCTGATCTGCTCTACCCGTTCTTCGCCGAGATCACCCGGGTGACCGAGCTCGACGTCCCGGCCCGGGCGACCGCCGCCCGGTACGTCGGCCTCGGCCCGGAGGTGGAGCGCCGGACCCTGACCCCGGACGCGCTCGGCGCCGATCCGGCGCTCGGTGACACCGACCTGATCGTGTACTCCGCGGACGCCGGGGCGCTGTCCGAGGGCGACCTCGGCACGCTCACGGCGGTCCTCGCCGCGCTGCCCGAGGGCGCCAAGGTCCTGGTGGTGTCCGGCGACGTGCTGGGCGACCTCGCCCAGCCGCGCATCCTCGACGCGCTGAGCCGCACCTCCTGCCAGCTGCTGCGGATCGCCCACCTCGACTACCGGGTGCTGAGGACCGGGCTGGTGGTCGAGAAGGTGTCGACGCCGCGCCCTATGGTGGGCAGCACCGGCGGCCCCGTGCTGCCGCGCGAGAGCGCGCCCGCCCCGTCCGTCGGCCACGTGCTGCGGCTCCACAACGAGTACGCGTGGCTCGACCTCGCCGCCGAGCTCACGCCGGTGCACACCGGCCGGGGCACACGGGCCGCCGAGTCCGGCGCCGGGCAGGTGGAGGCGCCGCGGACCGACCGGGAGCGGGTCGCCGCGCTGGAGGAGGAGAAGTCGCGGCTCGACCAGCGGCTCCGCGCCGCCGAGAAGGCGCTGTCGGACACCCGCAACGACCTGCGGCGCCTGCGTGACTCCGCGAAGCTCCAGATCGGCTCGGCGCTCGTCGACGCGGCGAAGCGGCCCGCCACCGAGGGCATCAAGCTGCCCGTCACGATGGCCCGCATCGCCCGCGGCCGCGGCGGCGCCCGCACCGCCGGCACGGTCGCCGAGGCCCCGGCCGTGGAGACCGTCACGGTGCCCCGCAAGGCCGCGGCCGCGCCGGAGCTCTCGTCCGTGCCGCCGGTCCGCGCGCGGCTGTCGCTCGGCGTGGTGTCCGACCGGGACCTGGCCGACCGGTTCGCCGCCGACTGCGACGTCCACCGGATCCTGCCGGGTCCGCACCCGATCGACATGATCAGCGGGCGGCGGCCCCACGTCCTGCTCGTCCACTCGGGCGCCGCCCGCCCGGGCAGCCCGTGGTACGGCATCGGCGTGCCCGGCGAGGTGACCCGCTCCCGGGAGCTGCTCCAGCTGCTCCGCGAGGCCCGGCGCCGCGGGACGGCGACCGTGCTCGTGTACGACCCCGAGGACGAGCCCGCGACGGGCTTCCGGCCGCTCGAGACGGAGTTCGACCTCATCCTGGGTGACACGAAGCGCCACCCCGGCGCGACGCCGTGGTCGCCCGGCACCCGGCTCGCCGGCGTGCGCCGGCCCCGCCCCGCCGAGAGCACGGCCGGGCTCGTGACGCTGTCGTCGTGGAGCCCGGGGTGGTCCCCCGAGCGGCGGCTCGCGGCGCAGCGGTTCCTCGAGGCCGCGGTCCCCGTGGGCTTCTCCACGTGGGTCGACGGGCGCCACGGGGACCCCCAGCTCGTACCCGTCGCCGAGAGCGCCCTCCGCGGCACGGTGGACGGCCGGGACCGGTCGCTGCTGCTCGGCCTGGCGCGTGCAGTCCTGCTCCCGAGCGTGCTCGACGGCCGTCCCGAGTCCGTCACCGACGCGCTCGCCGCCGGTGCCGTCGTCATCACCGACCGCGGCCGGACCGGTCTGCCGGACACGCCCGCCCTGCTGCACCTGTCCCGTCCCGAGGAGCTGCCCGCCGTCGTGGAGCGGGTCGCCGGTGCCGAGGGCCACCACCTCGAGTCCCTGCGCGCCCTCCGCGAGGGGTTCACCACGGTCCACGCGCTCGAGGAGATCCTCGACGTGCTGGGGATCGACGCGCTCGTCGGCGACGGCGACGACGTGTCGGTGCTGGCGTCGGTGGCCTCGGAGGCGGAGGGCCAGCGCCTGCTGCGCTCCGTCGCGGCGCAGCACCACCGCCCCCGCGAGATCGTCGTCGCGGCGAAGGACGGCGTGGAGTGGGACTGGAGCGTGGAGGCGGCGGCCCTGGGCGTCCCGGTGCTCACCGTCGCGGCCGACGACCCCGCCACGGTGCCGTACAGCAGGCTGGCCGTGGCGGCGCGCGGCGCGCTCGTCGCCGTCGCGGGTGACGCCGACTGGGACCCGTACCACCTGACGGACCTGCTGCTGGACCGCGCCTCCACGGCGCTGCCGACGGACGAGCAGTGGCAGCTCGGCGGCATCGCGCCCCGGTCCACCGTGATGGCCGGACAGGGGATCGAGCAGCTCCTGCTCGCCCCCGCACGAGATCGATGATGGTGGAGGCCCCCGCACCCATGCGTCACCTGCGCGTACTCCTGTACGCAGACGTGAACCTGAACTACCTCGACGGGTCGGCGATCTGGCTCCAGTCGGTCACGGAGGCCCTCGACACGGTCGGCCACCACGTGACGGTGCTGCTCAAGAACCCGGTGGTGACCGACAGGATCACCGGGCCGCTCTCGCGCCTCGCGAACGTCGAGCTCGTGGAACCCCCGAGCCGGCTGGACCACGCGGCGGCGACCGCGCGGCTGAAGGCCCTCGACGCGAAGCAACGGGTGGACGTGCTCCTCGTCCGCGGCCTCGCCCTGGCCGAGACGGTGGCCGAGAGCGGGGCGTTCGACGGCCGGATGTGGTCGTACATCACCGATCTGCCCCAGCACGTCACCGAGGCGGAGGACGCCGGCCTGGAGACGGTGCGCCGGGTCGTGGCGTCCTCGTCCGCGCTGCTGTGCCAGACGGACGACCTGCGCGGCTTCCTCGAGCAGACGGTGCCCGCGGCGAGCGGCAAGGCACACGTCCTCGGTCCCGCGGTGCCGGTCAACACGGCCCCGCGGGGTGACGAGCACCTGGTGCCGGGCCGGCCGGCCAAGCTCGTCTATGCCGGGAAGTTCGCGCGGTCCTGGCGCACCCTCGAGATGTGCGGGCTGCCCGTGGCACTGCGGGAACGCGGCGTCGAGACCGAGCTGACGATGCTCGGGGACAAGATCAACGCCGACCCGGACGACCCGGGGTACGCGGACCGGATGCGGTCCGCGCTGGAGACCGCGCTCGGCGTGAGCTGGCTCGGCGGCGTGCCCCGGGCCGAGGCGATGGAACGGGTCGCCGCCGCCGACTTCGGGCTGGCCTGGCGGGCACCGGATCTCGACGCCTCCCTGGAGCTGTCGACGAAGCTGCTGGAGTACGGCGCGCTCGGCATCCCGGCGGTGCTCAACCCGACACCCGCCCACGTGGACCTGCTCGGGTGGGACTACCCGCTGTTCGTGCGGGACGCCGAGGACGTCGTGGACGCGGTCGCCGCGTGCGTCGCCGACCCCAACCGCTACCACCTCGCGCGGAAGCGCTGCCAGCAGGCGTCCGCGGGCTTCGCCGCCTCGCGCGCCGTGGAGACGCTCCGGGCTCTCACCGACCGGTACTTCCCGACCCGCACCGCCGCCCCCTCCCGGCGCACGACGAAGGTCGTCGTCGCGGGGCACGACCTCAAGTTCTTCAGCCGGCTGATGGAGTACCTCGGCGCGCTCCCCGACGTGGAGCTCCGGGTCGACAAGTGGAAGGGCCTCACCAAGAACGACCCACGGCAGACCGCGCGGCTGAGCCGCTGGGCGGACGTCGTCATCTGCGAGTGGCTCGGCCGCAACGCCGTCTGGTACAGCCACAACAAGCGCCGGGGGCAGCGGCTCATCGTCCGGCTGCACCGCGCCGAGCTCTACACGGACCTCCCGCGCGAGATCGACATCGACGCGGTGGACCAGATCGTCTGCGTGAGCCCGCACTACGCCGCGCTGGCACGGGAGAAGTTCGGCTGGCCGGACGAGAAGGTCACCGTCGTCCCGAACTGGGTCGACGGCGAGTCCCTGCGCCGCAGGAAGCGCGCCGGTGCCCGGTTCCGGCTCGGCATGGTCGGCATCGTGCCGCACCGGAAGCGGTTCGACCTCGGCCTCGAGGTCGTCCGGAAGCTCCGCACGGTCGACAGCCGGTTCACGCTCGCGGTCAAGAGCAAGATGCCGTGGGACTACAACTGGGTGTGGCGCGAGGCGGAGGAGCGCCGGCACGCCCAGGAGACGTTCGACCGTCTGTCGTCCGACCCCGACCTCGCGAGCGCGGTGACGTTCGACGGGTTCGGGCCCGACATCGGCGCCTGGCTGCGCGGCATCGGGTTCATGCTCTCGACGAGCGACGACGAGAGCTTCCACCTCTCACCCGCGGAGGCGATGGCGTCCGGCGCGGTGCCCGTGATCCGGAACTGGCCGGGCGCCGAGACGATCTACGACCCGTACTGGATCCACGGCTCGGTCGACGAGATGGTCCGCGCGATCGCCGACCGCGCCGCGGGCCCGGGCTGGGACGCCGACGCCGAACGCGCCGCGCACCAGGTCCTGTCCGCGTTCGACCTCCCCACGGTGGCCGCCACCTGGGCCGACCTCCTGGAGCACAACCTGCCGACCGACCGGCTCACCCGGCACCTGTCCGCGCCCGGGGAGGTGGCCGGCGGTGTCTGACCAGGACGCGGAGCTCAGCCGGCTGCGCGGCGGCCTGTGGGCGGTGACCCAGCGCGCCGAGACGCTCGAGACCGAGCGTGCCGAGGCCGTGAAGCGGGCGGAGTCGCTGGCGGAGAAGGTCCGGGAGCTCGAGAAGAAGGCCTCGGCGCAGCAGGCCGAGCTCGCCCGGCTCCGGGCCAACCCGCTCGTGCGGCTCGGTGCCCCGGTCCGTGCGCTGCGACGACGCGCCGCGGGGGCACGGGGCCCGGCCGGCCGGACGGGCGCCGCGGCGCACACCTGGCGGTCCCGCTCCGCGGCGCCGGGGGTGCCCCGGATCGTGGGAGTCCTCGACGGCATGTCGGTCGCGGGCTTCGGGCCCGACTGTGAGCTGCTGCTGCCCGGCACGACGGGGTGGCAGGCCGACGTCGAGGCGTTCGAGCCCGACATGCTGCTCGTGGAGTCCGCGTGGCGCGGCAACGACGACGCGTGGCGGTACTGCGTCGGCACCTACACCGCCGAGGAGTACCGCGGGCTGCCGCAGCTGCGCGCCCTGGTCGAGTGGTTCCGCGCCCGCGGCCTGCCGACGGTCTTCTGGAACAAGGAGGACCCGGTCCACTTCGAGAAGTTCGCGGAGGCGGCGCGCCTCTTCGACATCGTCTTCACGTCCGACGAGAACTCGATCGAGCGGTACCGCGCGCAGGGCGGGGCCGCCTCGTTCGTGGGCGCGCTCCAGTTCGCCGCGCAGCCGCGGCTGCACCACCCGTTCGGGCCCGCGCGGCGGGACCCGTCGCCGGTCTTCGCGGGCACGTTCTACCGGAACCGGCACGAGGACCGGCAGGGCACCCTCGCGATGCTGCTGTCGGCCGCCAAGCCGTTCGACCTGCGGATCTACGACCGTGCGCACGGCGACACGAGCGGCCACTTCGGCTTCCCGGACGACGTCGCGGACCGCGTGCTCGGGTCCCTGCCGTACACCGAGCTGGTGGACGTGTACCGGCGGCACCGGGTGTTCCTCAACACCAACTCGGTGACGGCCTCGCCGACGATGTTCTCGCGGCGCGTGTTCGAGCTGCTGGCCTGCGGGACCGCCGTGGTGAGCACGCCGAGCGACGGTCTCGCGCGGCAGTTCGGCGGCATCGTCGACATCGTCGAGACGCCGGAGGAGGCGACCGCCGCGCTGCAGGCGCTGCTCGGCTCGGACGGCGTGTGGCGGCAGCGGCACGCCGAGGGCATCCGCAGCGTGATGACCCAGCACACGTACGCCCACCGGCTGGCCCAGATCTGCGACGCCGCCGGGGTGGCCCGGCCGGCCCTGCCGTCGGACTACGCGCTCGTGGTCACCGACGCGGCCCCCTTCGACGCCGCGGGGGCCGGCGCGATGACGGACCTGACCGTGCCGCCGAAGCAGGTCTTCGTCGCCGACGATCCGTCCTGGCCGGGTGCCGGCGTGGCCGCGCACCTGGCCCGCGCGTACCCGGCGGCCCAGGTGGCGGTCGTGGCCGCGAACGGGGTCGGCGCCGAGCGCACCCCCCGCTTCCTCGCGGAGATCCGGGACCGGATCACCACGCCCTGGCTGGTGCCCGCCGGAGCGGTACGGTCGGGCGCCGAGGTGACCTCCGCGATCGCGTACGCCGGGTACGCCGACGAGCACGTGCAGGGCGTGGTCCCGAGCGCGGAGCCGGTGACCGCGGAGACCCCACCGACCGGACCGGCGGCGGCGGAGGATCTCCTCGCCGTCCGCACCGAGGTCGCGGGGAGGTGGGACGCCCGCAGCCACCGCGCGCTGCGATCCTGGGCAGGACCGATGCAGAGAGGGGCCTGACGTTGCTGACCGTGACCAAGCACGACGTCACCATGAGGTTCTCGGACGAGGAGTACCCGGAGACGCCGTACGTCTTCCGGCCGATGCTCGAGGGCAGGGTGTACGAGGAGGAGTTCCTCGACCACATCCGGTCCCTCGACGTCGAGGGCGTGTACCTCGACATCGGTGCCCACATCGGGACCCACACGATCTGGTTCGCGATGCAGTGCCGGTCGACGCACGTGCACGCGTTCGAACCGATCGACCGGTACGCCCGGGCCGTCCGCACCAACGCGGAGCTGAACGGGGTGTCGGAGAAGGTCACGGTCCACCAGATCGGGCTCGACGACGGCCGGCCGGGAGGTGCCGTGCACACCTCCGGCCTCGAGTTCGCCACCGCGCGTCTCGACGACCTCGTCCAGGACCGGGTCGCGGTGATCAAGATGGACGTGGAGGGCATGGAGACGCGGGTCCTCGCCGGAGCGCGCCGCATCCTCGACCGCGACCGCCCGGAGGTGTTCGCGGAGGCGTTCACCAAGCTGGAGCGCCAGGAGCTGGAGGCGGCCCTGCGACCGTACGGCTACCGGAACGCCGGGAAGGTGAGCGTGTCCGGTCAGCCGGTCTTCCACTTCACCGCCCCGCCGCGGAACGGGCTCGAGCACCTGCGCCCCCTCTGGCGCCGGGTCCCGGCCCCCGTCCGGACGGCGGCCTGGCACCTACGTCACAAGCTCGGAACCGCGTTGCGCGTGCCGGTACCGACGGTCCGTACCCTGCCCGGGTAGAACTGTGGAGTCCCCGTCACCGACCGGACCAGGAGCATCGACGATCGTGAACACATTCGACCGCATCGCCGTCATCGGCCTCGGCTACATCGGCCTGCCGACCGCGGCCGCGCTGGCGACGAACGGCCTGGACGTCGTGGGTGTGGACGTCAACACCCGCACCGTCGAGTCGGTCAACCGGGGTGAGGTCCCGTTCGTCGAGCCCGACCTCGGTGTGGCGGTGAGCGGCGCGGTGAAGCTGGGCCGGCTGAAGGCGTCCACCGAGGCGCCGGAGGCGGACGTGTTCATCGTCGCGGTCCCGACCCCGTTCCAGGAGGGCCACAAGGCGGACCTCTCCTACATCCGGGCCGCCACGGAGGCGATCGCCCCGAAGCTCCGCGGCAGCGAGCTCGTCATCCTCGAGTCGACGTCTCCGCCCGGCACCACGGAGCAGATGGCGGACTGGGTCCGGGAGCTGCGCCCCGACCTGCCCGTCGCGGGGCACACCGCGGACGGCACCGGCGTCGCGTTCGCGCACTGCCCGGAGCGGGTGCTGCCCGGCCGGGTGATGGTCGAGCTGGTGACCAACGACCGGATCATCGGCGGTCTCACGCCGGGTGCGGCGGAGCGCGCCGCCGACCTGTACCGGGCGTTCTGCCAGGGCGAGATGATCATCACCGACGCGGCGACGGCGGAGCTCTCCAAGCTCGTGGAGAACTCGTACCGCGACGTGAACATCGCGTTCGCGAACGAGCTGTCCACGATCTGCGACGAGCTGGGGATCGACGTCTGGGAACTCATCCGGATGGCGAACCACCACCCGCGCGTCAACATCCTCCAGCCGGGTCCGGGCGTCGGCGGTCACTGCATCGCGGTCGACCCCTGGTTCATCGTCTCCGCCGCTCCGGAGCAGGCGCGCCTGATCCGCGCCGCGCGAGAGATCAACGACGCCAAGCCGCACCACGTCGTCGCGCAGGTGCTCGGCAAGGCCCGGGAGCTCGGGAGCCCCCGGATCGCGTGCCTCGGGCTCGCGTTCAAGCCGAACATCGACGACCTCCGCGAGAGCCCGGCCCTCGAGATCGTCGAGCTGCTGTCCGAGGCGCTCCCGGACCTGACGCTGGACGCGGTGGAGCCGCACGTCGACAAGCTGCCCGAGCGGCTCGCCTCCCGCCCGAACGTCGTCCTCACGCCCGCCGCGGAGGCCGTCGAGGCGGCCGACATCGTCGTGCTGCTCGTGGACCACGACGCGTTCCGGGAGCTCGACCGGGGCATGCTCGCCGGCAAGGCCCTGGTCGACACCCGCGGCTTCTGGCGCTGACGCGCACCGTGCCCCCGGGCTGACGCGCACCGTGCCCCTGGGTTGCGCGCACCGCGCCCCGGCGCTGACCCGCACCGCGCCGGGCCCCGCACATCACGTGCGGGGCCCGGCGCGTGCCGCGGTCAGAAGCGCGTGACGGTGGCGCCGGTCGCGGTCATCCGGACCCGTTCCCCCCGCGCGCCGACGGACACCGTCAGGTCGACGGCGCCGGGCGACACGCTCGAGCTGGTCACCTGGGGGACGAGCCGCAGCCCGCTGGCATCCGGCCGCGGCGCGATCACCGTGGTGAAGCGCCCCGTCCGCCCGGTGGTCCGCGCCTCCACCACCGGGGCGGGGAAGGAGGTCGCGTACCGGTAGCTGCGCCGGGCGGTGACGAGCGACAGGTCGGGGGCGGCGCCGAGCCAGGTCATCGACAGGTCCGCGCCCGGGCCGGTGACGGAGAGGCCCGCACCCCGGAGGGTGCGCGCGCCGTCCTCCGGCAGGTTCCACCGCTGCACCATCGTCGCGTCGCCGCTGTTGACGAGGGCGTCGTCGACGACCAGGTACTGCCCGGTCCGGGAGTAGAGCACCGTCCGGGTCCAGGTCGTCCCGCGCAGCGCCGTGACCCGCACGGTGGTCAGGTCGTACGCCGCCGTGTGCCGGGACGTCACGAGTGCCGTCGCGGCGCCGTGGTCGTACCGGGCGCCGGGGACGTCGACCGTGTCGTGCGCCGCCCGCGACCGCAGGTACGCGCTCAGGGCGGAGTCGTCGTACTTGTACCGCCCGGCGTCGAACAGGAGCTGACGGCCGTACGCGTACAGCGTGAGCGCCCCCGCGTCCTCGTGCGCGTGCACCTGCACGGCCATCGGCGGCCCGAAGCGGAGCGCGTAGAACAGCTCGTCGGACGGCTTCCGGGCCCGGCCCCAGCCCGAGCGGCCGAAGACGTACCCACGCCGGTACGTCGAGTAGACCGCGCCGGGGGCCACGCCCCTCCGGCCCAGGGTCGCCGCGTAGAGAGCGGCCGGCGAGCCGGCGATCGGGACGGCCGCGTTGCGGTCGCCGTCGCCGATCTGCTCGTACGTGCCGTCCGGGGCGGTGGCCTGCGCGAGGAACGCGGGCATGAGGTCGACGCGCCGGAACAGGGCTCCCGGCCCGAGCGCGCAGGCCCGGACCCGGCGCTCCGCCTCCTGGTACCAGACGTAGTTCGACGCCTCGTACGCGGTGGAGCCCTCGTCGGTCACGCCCTGGACGTCCACGCTGCCGGCGAGCAGGGTGTCGATGCGGGCCCGTGCCGCCCGGGTCCATGCCGGGTCCGGAACGACGCACCCCGCGACCAGCAGCCCGAGCCGGACGTGCAGTGCGTGGTTGCCCCGCGAGGCCCCGAAACGGGGGTTCGCGAGGACGGCGCCGTGACTGCGCAGTGCCGCGACGAGGTCGGGCTGGTACCCGTACGAGCCGATGGCGCACGAGTACGCGATCGCCCGCAGGCCGGTGGCCATGTCGCTCCACGAGAACGGCGAGGGCGGCCGCGAGCGCGGGTTGTCGCGCACCCAGTCGGCGAGGATCGCGCGGTGGCGCGCGAGCATGGCCTTGTTGTGTGTGCGGACGCCCTCGCGGCGCAGGACGTCGGCCCACCGCAGGGTGTGCAGCTGGAACACCCAGTTCGGGTCCCCGAAGGGGTCCTCCCGCCACGTCAGGTTCCGGGGGAGCGTCGTCGCCGGATGCGCGCCGAGCCGGAGACGCCCGGCCATGAGCTCCTTCGCGGCGGCGGCGTCACCGCTGCCGCGGTCGAAACCGCCGCCGAAGCACTCCGCCCGCGCCGTCGCCACCCCGGCGCCCGCGGCGGGGGAGGGCGCGATCACCCCGGCGACCAGCACCGCGGCCGCCGCGAGCAGCAGGGCGGGGACCGTGCGTGCCCGCATGGTGCTTCCTCCGTCGTCGGGGGAGAACAGGCGGGCGGGCCGGGTGCCCTGGTCCGCGTCCGTGTCCTCCGCTCTCGCTACCGTCGGCGGCCTGTGCGGCGACCTTGACGGCCCGAACGGCCGGAAAGGACGGCCCCTTCGCCGGACCGGCGCGAGCACCCGCTCCGGACGTGCCGCACCCCCGCCCGGAGCGGTGCCCGGCCGGGGGTGCGGAGGTGTGCTGCGGGTCCTCTCAGGCGCCGTTCGCCGAGAAGTCCGGGAGGCGCTCGCCGACGCCGAGCAGCTGCTCGATCGCCGCCACGCAGCGCGCGGCCGCCTTGCCGTCGCCGTACGGGTTCACCGCGTTCGCCATCGACGCGAAGTAGTCCGCGTCGTCGAGCAGCCGGGTGACCTCGTCGACCACGACCTGCTCGTCGGTGCCGACGAGGCGCACGGTGCCGGCCTGGACGGCCTCGGGGCGCTCGGTGTTGTCCCGCATGACGAGCACCGGCTTGCCGAGGGTGGGCGCCTCCTCCTGCACGCCTCCGGAGTCGGTGAGCACGATCATGCTGCGGTCGATGAGGTGCGCGAACTCGCCGTACGGCAGGGGCTCGACCACGATCACGTTCGCGAGGCCCTCGAGCGGCGGGAGGACGACCTCGCGCACGATCGGGTTCCGGTGCAGCGGCAGGACGACCAGCAGGTCCGGGTTGGCGCGGGCGATCCGCGCCAGCGCGCGGCCGACGCCCGCCATCTTCTCGCCCCACGACTCCCGGCGGTGCGTGGTGACCAGCAGCACCCGGCGCGGGTCGTCGTCCAGGCCGGCGAGCGCCGGGTCGGTGAACGGCACCTTCCGGCCGACCACGTCGACCAGCGCGTCGATGACCGTGTTGCCGGTCGTCACGACCGACGCCGGGTCGATGCCCTCGGCGAGCAGGTTGCCACGGCTGATCGCCGTCGGCGGCAGGTGCAGCGTCGCGAGGCGGCCGGTGATGCGGCGGTTCATCTCCTCGGGGAAGGGGGAGTAGATGTCGTCGGTCCGCAGGCCCGCCTCCACGTGCACCACCGGGATCTGGTGGTAGAAGGCCGTGAGGGCGCCCGCCATCGACGTGGTGGTGTCACCCTGGACCACCACCGCGTCCGGCTTCTCCACGTCGAGGATCGCGTTGAGCCGGTCGATCGTCCGCGTGGTGATGTCGGTGAGGGTCTGCCGCGGCTGGATGATGTCGAGGTCGTGGTCCGGCTTGATGCCGAACAGCTCGTTGACCTGGTCCAGCATCTCGCGGTGCTGGCCGGTGACGGTCACCACGGGCTCGAGCTCCGCCGACGCAGCCAGGGCCGCCACCACCGGCGCCATCTTGATGGCCTCCGGCCTGGTGCCGTACACGCACATCACCCGTCTCATGCCCTGTGCCGTCCTCTCCCGCGGTACCGACGCCTGCCGCGCCGCGCCCCGATTGTGCCCGGTACACGGCGGCGGGGCGGAACCTCCCCCTGCCGGGAGGTCCCGCCCCGCCCACGGCTCACTCGTACGAGATCGCCGCGAGGACGTTCAGCCGGGCCGCGCGGACGGCCGGGAGGATGGCCGCCACCACACCGATCAGGCCCGCCGCGACCAGGTAGGTCACCATCTGCGACCAGGGCAGCGACAGGGTGGTGAAGCCCTGGTCCTCGAGGGCCCGCACGACCGCGGCACCGAGCCCCAGGCCGACCACGATGCCCAGCAGCGTGCCGAACAGCGAGATCACCACCGACTCCACCGTGATCATCCGCATCGTCTGCGAGCGCCTCAGGCCGATGGCCCGCAGCAGGCCCAGCTCACGCGTCCGCTCGATCACCGAGAGCGCGAGCGTGTTGACGATGCCGAGCACCGCGATGACGATCGCGAGCGCCAGCAGGATCTGGATGAACTTCAGGATCGTGCCGAAGGTGGCGGTCTGCTGCTTCACGAAGTCGCTGCGGTCCGCCACCGTGACCTCCGGACTGTCCACCAGGAGCCGGTCCACGGCCGACTGCACGGCCTTGACGTCCGCGCCCGGGTCGAGCTGGATCAGCCCGAGGCTCGGGTTGGGCGCGGTGAACTGCCGGACGGCGTCGTGGGGGAGCAGCACGCCGTTGCTGGCGTCGTTCTTCCGGTAGATCCCCGTGACCGTGTACGTCTCCGCGTCGCCCTTCGGGAGCTGTACGCGGACCGTGCTGCCGACACTCAGGTGGCGGTCCTTCGCCCCCTGCTCGTCGATGACGAGCTGCCGCGGTCCGAGGGAGTCGACCGACCCGCTCGCGGCCTGCAGCCCCAGCACCGCCGTGGTGTCGGCGAGGTCGCGGACGGCGCCGAGGAAGGCGTGGGAGCCGTCGAGGGCGCCCATCGACTGCGTGATCGCCGCCACCCGCCTCACGCCCGGCAGTGCCGCCGTCCGGTCCACGACCGCGGGGTCGAAGGTCGGGGGCAGGGGGCCCCGCTGCTGCCCGGAGATCACGAGGTCGGCCCGGAGCGTCTTCTCCACGGCCTGCGAGATGCTCGTGGTCGCCGACGAGAGGATCGTGCTCACGCCGGTGACGAGCGCGATGCTCACCATGAGCGCGCCCGCCGTCACCGCGGTGCGCCGCGGGTTCCGGGCCGAGTTGCGGCGGCCGAGCTGGCCCGGCAGCGACCAGGAGAACAGCCGCCCGAGCAGCGACACGACCGGCCGGCTGATCAGGGGCGTCAGCAGGGCGACGCCGATGAACGCGAACAGCACGCCGACGAGCAGCAGCCACAGGCTCGCGTTGCCGGTGAGCGCGAACCCCGTGGCCGTCGCACCGGCGGCGAGGACCACCGCGCCGGTGACCGTCAGCCGCGTGAGCGGCTTGTCCGGCGTCTCCGCGTCGCGCATCGCCGCGACCGGCGGGATCCGGGACGCCCGGACGGCCGGGACCGTGGCGGCGACGAGCGTCACGCCGAGACCCACCACGAACGACGCGATGACCGCGGCCGGCGGGACGGTGATCGACAGGGCGAGGTGCGCGCCGCCCAGTCCCGAGAACACCGCGGCGATCGCGGCGCCCACGCCGACACCCGCCCCGAGACCGAGCACCGAGGCCACGAGTCCGATGACCGTCGCCTCCAGCAGCACGGACCGGATCACCTGCCCGCGGCTCGCGCCGATGGCGCGCAGGAGCGCGAGCTCGCGGGTCCGCTGCGCCACCAGCATCGAGAACGTGTTGAGGATGAGGAACACGCCGACGAACAGCGCCACACCCGCGAAGCCGAGCAGCACGTACGTGAAGAAGTTCAGGAAGGACTTCAGCCCGGCCGCCTGCGCGTCCGCGGTCTCCTTGCCCGTCTTCACCTGGTAGTCACCGCCGACGGCGGCCCGGATGCGGTCGCGCAGGGTCGCGGGCGTGACACCGTCCTTCGCGACCACGTCGACGACGGACAGCGCGTCCCTCTCGCCGAGCAGCAGGTCCTGCGCCACCGGCATGGTGAACGCGGTTGCCTGCGCGCCGCCGAGGCTGTCCCGGTTCCCGCTGTACCCGAAGATGCCGACGACCGTGAACGTCTTCTTCGGCCGCAGCGTGAGGATGCCGATCCGGTCCCCGACGCGGTAGTCCGCGGCCTTCGCGAGACCGGCGTTGATCGCCACCTCGTCGGCCTTCTCCGGGCCGCGGCCGGACCGCAGCTCGACCAGGCCGTTCTCGCCCTGCCAGTCCTGGCCGGACTGCGGGGCGCCGACCGTCGGCACGACCTTGCCGTTCCGGCCGATCACACGGGCGTTCTCGGCGTACACGCCGGGCGTCACCGTCGCCACGCCCGGGACCGCCGCGACCGTCGCGGCCAGGGCGGACGGCACCGTGCCGGCGGGGGCACCCTGCGCCTGGGCGTCGAGCCGCGGCTTCGCCGAGACCTGGACGTCGAGGTTCGAGTTCACCGAGGCGAACAGGTTGTCGAACGACTTCCCGAGCGAGTCGGTCAGCACGAAGCTGCCGGACACGAACATCACGCCCAGCACGACCGCGAGGGCCGACAGGACCAGGCGGAGCTTGCGCGAGGCGAGGCTCTTGAAGGTGGCCTTGTACATCAGCCCGCCACCGCGCCGTGCGTGTCGAGCACCTTCATCCGGTCGAGGACGCGGTCCGCGGTCGGGTCCTGCATCTCGTCGACGATCTGGCCGTCCGCCAGGAAGATCACCCGGTCCGCGTACGAGGCCGCGACCGGGTCGTGGGTGACCATGATGATCGTCTGGCCGAACTCGCGGACGGAGTTGCGGAGGAAGCCCAGCACCTCCGTGCCGGAGCGTGAGTCGAGGTTGCCGGTCGGCTCGTCCGCGAAGACGACCTCGGGACGGCCGACCAGCGCCCGGGCGCAGGCCACCCGCTGCTGCTGGCCTCCGGACAGCTCGGTGGGGCGGTGCTTCAGCCGGTCGCCGAGGCCGACCGTGTCGACCACGGTGCGCAGCCAGTCGGCGTCGGGCTTCCGGCCGGCGATCGACAGCGGGAGGGTGATGTTCTCCTCGGCCGTGAGCGTCGGGAGCAGGTTGAACTGCTGGAAGATGAAGCCGACCTTGTCGCGGCGCAGCTCGGTCAGCCGCTTGTCGTTCAGCGTGCTGACCTCGGTGTCCCCGATCCACACCTCACCCGAGTGGATGCTGTCGAGACCCGCCATGCACTGCATGAGGGTGGACTTGCCGGAGCCCGACGGGCCCATGATCGCGGTGTAGTGACCGCGGGCGAACTCGACCGACACCCCGGCGAGCGCGTTCACCTGGGCGTCGCCCTTGCCCTCGCCGTAGACCTTCCACACGTCGACCGCGCGTGCCGCGACCGCACCGGACCCGTTGCCCGTTGTGCCCACCAGACCTCCATCGCCGTGGGGGGGCCACCATGGCCCCACCATCTCTTCCCACGGTAGAGACACGGCGACCGCCTTTCGTCCTGCGGGAGAACGGTTCGGCTCTAGTTCCTGCGGTGGACATCCGGCCTCGGGGTTCACCCCGAGCAGGGGCGGCTCAGCCTCCCGGCCGGACGAGCCCGGACTCGTACGCGAGCACGACGGCCTGCACCCGGTCCCGCACGCCCAGCTTGGTGAGCACGTGGCCCACGTGCGTCTTCACGGTCGTCTCGCTCACGAAGAGGGTACGGGCGATCTCCGCGTTCGAGAGGCCGCGCGCGATGTGCACCAGCACCTCGGCCTCCCGCTCGGTCAGGGCCGCGAGGAGCGCCGGCCCGGGGGCGGCCGGGTCGGGGAGGTGGCCCGCGTACCGGTCCAGCAGGCGCCGGAGGATCGGCGGGGCGACGACCGCCTCACCGGCGGCCACGACCCGGATCGCGTCGACGAGGTCCTCGGCCGGGACGTCCTTGGTCACGAAGCCGCTGGCCCCGGCCCGGAGCGCGCCGACCACGTACTCCTCGAGATCGAACGTCGTCAGCACCAGGACCCGCGTGCACAGTCCGGCCGCGGCGATCCGGCGCGTCGCCTCCACGCCGTCGAGGCGCGGCATCCGGATGTCCATCAGCGCCACGTCGGGCGACAGGCGGCGGGCGAGCTCGACCGCCTCCTCGCCGTCCCCGGCCTCCCCGACGACCTCGATGCCGGGCTCTCCGCTCAGCACCATGCGGAAGCCGGTGCGCAGCAGCGGCTGGTCGTCCACCAGCAGGACGCGGACGGGGTCGGTCATCGGGGCCACTCCAGCACGGCGTGTTCGAGAGGGATGTGCGCGCGGACGAGGAAGCCGCCCGCGACGCGGGGACCGGTGTTCAGCCGTCCCCCGTACAGGCTGACACGCTCCCGCATGCCGACGAGCCCGTGCCCCGGTGCCGCGAGGCTGTCGGCGGGACGGGGGCCGCGGCCGTCGTCGGTCACCTCGAGCTCGAGGGCGACCGGCGTGAACGCGAGGCGCACGTCGGCGGTCGCGGGCCCCGCGTGCTGGAGCGCGTTGGTGAGGGCCTCCTGGACGATGCGGTACACGGTGAGGTCGACGCCCGGTTCCAGCGCGACGGGGTCGCCGGTGACCTGCAGGCGCACCGGCAGCCCGGCCTCGCACACCTGCGCGACCAGCGCCCCGAGCCCCGCCACGCCCGGCTGGGGTTCGGTCGGCGCCTCGTCGCCACCCTCCGCCTCGGTCCGGAGGACGTCGAGCAGGCGGCGCATCTCGCGCAGGGTCGCCCGGCCCGTGTCCTCGATCGTCTTGAGCGTGCCGTCCGCGGTACCCGGGTCGCGGTACAGCGTGCGCCGGGCGCCCGTGGCCAGCACGCCCATCACGCTGATGTGGTGGGCCACCACGTCGTGCAGCTCGCGGGCGATCCGGCGCCGCTCGTCCAGCACGGCCTCGCGGGCGGTCGCCTCGCGGCTCGCCTCGGCGGCGCGGGCCCGGTCCTCGAGCGCCCGGGTGTACGCGCGGCGGGTCTGCACCGTACGGCCCGCGAAGAAGCACACGGCCAGCACGAGCGCGTTGGAGAACCAGACCGAGAACGCCTGCGCGGGGTCGCCCGCCAGCACCGCCGCGATCACGGCGGCCGCGATGACCGCCGTGGCGGCGACGGCACGGCGGAGCGGGAGGACCGCGGCGGCGGTGTACGTGACGACGAGGAGGGCGAGCGTCTCAGCGCCGGGGATCCGGCCGGACACGGGGGAGACCGACAGCATGGCCGACAGCAGTGCCACCGCCGCCCACGGGGACACCCGCCGCAGCGCCACGGGGACGACTCCGGCGACGGACAGCAGGACGTCGAGCCAGAGGGGGCCGCGCGTGCCGTGGAGTTCCGCGGCGGTGTACGCGGGCGCCCAGACGGCGAACACGGCCAGCGCGAACACGACGTCCGCCCACACGGGATGGGACCGCCACCATCCGCGCACGTGACCCGTCACGGATCCACGGTAGCCGCGGCCCGCGCGCCGGTGATCATCGTGGCGGGGGAGGGGGTCTCCTCCCGGAGGAGGAGGAGGAGGGGTGAGCGGGGGCCTGCGCCGCGGCCCCTCCCGCTCGACCGTGCAGCCGGGGCCGTCCCCGGCGCGTCACGGCCCCGGCGATGCCACCGCGGCCGGCGGACCGCCCCGGTGGTCGGGCCGGCTCGGTGGCCGGAGCGGCTCAGTCCTCCGCGGCCGGGGAGGGCGGCGGCGGCTCGACCACCGCGACGGCGGGGAAGGGCGGCGGCGTCCCGCCGAACGCCGGGCACAGCGCCTGGTGGTCGCACCAGCCGCACAGCTTCGACGGGTTCGGCCGGAAGTCCCGCGCCGCGGTGGCCCGGTCGATCGCCGCCCAGAGGGCCTGCAGCGTGCGCTCGAAGCGCAGCAGCTCGGCCTCCTCCGGCGTGTAGTCGAGGACCTCGCGGTCGCCGAGGTACAGCAGGCGCAGCAGCCGCGGCACGACCCCGCGCGTCCGCCACAGCACCAGCGCGTAGAACTTCAGCTGGAACAGTGCCTTGCCCTCGAACGCCTCCCGCGGCGCCGCGCCCGTCTTGTAGTCGACCACCCGGATGGCCCCGGTGGGCGCGATGTCGAGCCGGTCCACGTATCCGCGCAGCCGCAGGCCCGAGTCCAGCACGACCTCCACGAGCTGCTCCCGCTCGGCGGGCTCGAGCCGCCGTGGGTCCTCCAGCTCGAAATACCCGCCGACGAGCTCCCGCGCGGAGTCGAGCCACGCGGCCAGCGCGCCCTCGTCGGGGAACAGCTCGCCCAGCTCCGGCTCGGCGGAGCGCAGGCGGTCCCACTCCGGCGCGAGCAGCGCCGCGGCGGACTCCGGGGTCCGCTCGCCCGCGGGCAGGTCGAACAGGCGCTCGAGTACGGCGTGCACCAGGGTCCCGCGCGTCGCCGCGGGCGTGGGCCGCTGCGGCAGCCGGTCGATGGACCGGAAGCGGTAGAGCAGAGGGCACGTCTTGAAGTCGCTGGCCCTCGACGGGGACAGCGAGCCCGCCACCGTGCCCAGCTCGACCGTCGTCATACCGGAGAGGCTAGTTCGGCCGTACGACAGAACCGGGACGCCGTGCCGTGGCCCGTAGCATCGGGGGATGGAACCGACGCGACCCGCGCCCGCCGCACCCCGCAGGGACCCCCGTGGCCTCCGGGCCGGCACGGTCGCCGGTATCCCGGTCTTCGTGTCCGGCTGGTGGCTGCTGCTCGTCGGCTGGGTGGTGCTCTGGTACGGCGGCACGCTGTCCGGGCAGCTCCCGGACCTGCCGGCCGGCGTGGCGTACCTCGTCGCGGCGGTGTTCGCCGTGCTGCTGTTCGGGTCGGTCTTCCTCCACGAGCTCGGCCACGCCGTGACCGCGCTGCGGTTCGGCATCGGCGTCCGGTCGATGTCGCTGTGGCTGCTCGGCGGGCAGACCGAGATGGCCCGTGAGGCGCCCACGCCGGGCCGTGAGTTCGCGATCGCGGTGGCCGGTCCGGCGGTGAACCTCGTCCTCGGCGGCGCGGGTGTCGCCGCGGTCGCCGTCCTGCCGTCCGGGACGCTGACCGAGCAGGTGGCGTTCCAGCTGGCGTTCTCCAACCTCCTCGTGGGGCTGTTCAACCTGCTCCCGGGGCTCCCGATGGACGGCGGCCGCCTGCTGCGGGCCGCGGTGTGGCGGATCACCGGCGACCGGTTCGCGGGCCTGACCGTGGCCGGCTGGGTCGGCCGAGTGCTCGCGGTGGGGGTAGCGGCGCTGGTGCTCGTGGCGCTCCAGGCGGGTCTCACCGACTTCGGGCTGAGGACGCTGCTCATGTTCGCCGCGGCGCTGTTCCTGTGGCAGGGCGCCTCGCAGGCGATCCGCTCGGGGCGGCTGTCCCGGCGGTTCGCGCTCCTGGACTCCACCGCGATGGCGCGCCCGGCCCTCATGGTGACCGGGGACCTGCCGCTCGCCGAGGCCCTGCGGCGCGCGGACGACGCCGGCCACACCGGCCTGGTCGTCGTCGACCGCGACCTCCGGCCGGTGGGGGTCGTGTCGCGTGACGCGGTGGACGCCGTCCCGGTCGAGCGACGGCCGTGGGTACCGGTGTCGGCGGTGGCACGTACGCTGCACGCCGGTCTGGTGTTGCCGGCGGGCCTGCGCGGCGAGGACGTCCTCCGCGCGGTGCAGTCGTCGCCCGCCACGGAGTACGTGGTCGTCGACGGCGACCCGCACACGGGCGGGCGCGTCGTCGGCGTGCTCCCGGCCGCCGCCATCGCCGACGCCCTCGAACCCCGGAAGTCCACGCCATGACCGCACAGCCCGACACCGCCGCCCCCACCTCCCCCACGGGGGCCGCCTCTCCCACGGGGGCCCAGCCGCCGCGGGGCCCGTTCCGCGAGGGCGACCGCGTCCAGCTCACCGATCCGAAGGGCCGGCTGCACACGATCACCCTGCAGGCCGGCAAGGAGTTCCACACCCACCGCGGCGGGCTCGCGCACGACGACCTGATCGGCCGTCCCGAGGGGTACGTGGTGACCTCCACCGGCGGGACCCAGTACCTGGCGCTGCGGCCGCTGCTCGCCGACTACGTGCTCTCGATGCCGCGGGGCGCACAGGTGGTGTACCCGAAGGACGCCGCGCAGATCGTGGCGATGGCCGACATCTACCCCGGCGCGCGCGTGCTCGAGGCCGGCGCGGGCTCGGGCGCGCTGAGCTGCTCGCTCCTCCGCGCGGTCGGGGACCGCGGCAGCCTGCTGTCGTGGGAGCGGCGGGAGGACTTCGCGGAGGTGGCGCGGGAGAACGTCCGGCGGTTCTTCGGGGAGGCCCCCGCCGCCTGGACGCTCACCGTGGGCGACGTCGGACAGGCGGACCTGTCCGGCGCCGAGCTCGACCGCGTCGTCCTCGACATGCTCGCGCCCTGGGAGGTCCTCGACAACGTCGCCCCCGCCCTGATCCCGGGTGGCGTGCTGATCGCGTACGTCGCGACGACCACCCAGCTCTCCGCGATCGTGGAGGCCCTGCGGGAGCACGGCGGCTTCACCGAGCCGCGGGCGTGGGAGACACTGGTCCGCGACTGGACCGCGGACGGGCTCGCCGTCCGCCCCGACCACCGGATGGTCGCGCACACCGCGTTCCTCGTGTCCGCCCGGCGGCTCGCCGAGGGCGTGGTGGCGCCGCGCCGCCAGAAGAAGCCGTCGAAGGGCGCCGAGGCCTACGCCGCCCGCCGGGCCGCCGAGGCCGCCGCAGCCGCCGTGGAGGCAGCCGATGTTCGGTAAGAACCGCACCACCGGCTCCGGGGACTTCGTCTTCCCCGACTGGTCCCCGTACCGGTCGCTCGACGACGCCGCGAAGGCGTACCTCCGGGACGCCGACCTCGCGCTGGACGACATCGAGGCCGTCCTCGGCGACCGGCAGATCGCCGGGTTCACGCTCGAGCGGGTGGTGATGGACGACGGCCGGGTGTGGCAGGAGGCCGCCGTCTGCGACGGGGAGCGGCTGCTGCTGTGGCACGGCGAGGACGTCCCGGACGACGGCAAGGGCGCGATGACCTCCGCCGTCCGGACGATCCCGCTGAGCTCGATCAGCGAGGTCGGGTGCCGGCGGCACGTCGAGCGCGACGACGCCGGGGCCACGACGGTCACCGACGTCGAGGTGTACGCGCTGCTCCGGACCATCGACGAGAGCGAGGAGACCGTCACCGACGAGGGCGCCGGGAGCGTGTTCCGGCACGACGCGGTGCGGTTCGGCAAGAACCTCCAGGACGTCGGACCGGGCCAGCTCGAGCGTTTGTCGTCGTTCGCGCGGTTGCTCTCGACGCTGCTGGGCAAGACCGGTGCAGGGATCGTCGACAGGGATCCGACGCGCCCGGTGTGACGAGGCTCTTCGGACAGGCACCCTGGCAGCTATTAGGGTGGAGTCCGGCAATATCCCGCGAGGGAGGTGGGCGCTCGTGACGACCGACCGAGAGGATGCGGGTAACCGCGCCGCACGGTACGAGAAGGAGGTGCACGACCTCACGTCGCAGATCTCCTTCTTGCAGGAAGAGGTCGCGCTGCTCCGGCGGAAGCTGACCGAGGGGCCGCGCCACGTACGGACGCTCGAGGAGCGGCTCGCCGCGGCGCAGACGCACGTGGCGACCCTGGGCGAGCAGAACGAGAAGCTCGTGTCGACGCTGCGTGACGCCCGTGAGCAGATCGTGCAGCTCAAGGAGGAGATCGACCGGCTGGCCCAGCCGCCCAGCGGCTACGGCGTGTACCTCGGCCGGTACGACGACGGCACCGTCGACGTGTTCACCGGCGGTCGCAAGCTCCGGGTGGCCGTGTCGCCGGCCGTGGAGGTCGACGCGCTCCGCCGTGGGCAGGAGGTCCTGCTCAACGACGCGCTGAACGTCGTCCTGGCACAGGGCTTCGAGCGCTGCGGCGAGGTGGTCACGCTCAAGGAGCTGCTGGTCGGCCCCGACGGGGTCGCGGACCGCGCGCTCGTCCTCGGGCGCGCGGACGAGGAGCGTGTCGTGCACCTCGCCGCCACCCTGACCGAGGAGTCGATCCGGGCCGGTGACGCGCTGCTGCTCGAGCCGCGGAGCGCGTACGTGTACGAGCGGATCCCGAAGTCCGAGGTCGAGGAGCTGGTCCTCGAGGAGGTCCCGGACATCGACTACACCGCGATCGGCGGCCTCGGCTCGCAGATCGAGCAGATCCGGGACGCGGTGGAGCTGCCGTTCCTGCACGCCGACCTGTTCCGGGAGCACCAGCTGCGGCCGCCGAAGGGCGTGCTGCTCTACGGCCCGCCCGGATGCGGCAAGACGCTCATCGCGAAGGCGGTGGCGAACTCGCTCGCGAAGAAGGTGGCCGAGGTCCGCGGGGACACCGGGTCGCACCACGCCCGGTCGTACTTCCTCAACATCAAGGGCCCCGAGCTGCTCAACAAGTACGTCGGCGAGACCGAGCGGCACATCCGGCTGATCTTCCAGCGGGCGCGCGAGAAGGCGTCCGAGGGCACGCCGGTGATCGTGTTCTTCGACGAGATGGACTCGATCTTCCGTACCCGTGGCTCCGGGGTGTCCTCCGACGTGGAGAACACGATCGTCCCGCAGCTCCTGTCGGAGATCGACGGCGTCGAGGGCCTCGAGAACGTCATCGTGATCGGCGCGTCGAACCGCGAGGACATGATCGACCCCGCGATCCTGCGGCCCGGCCGGCTCGACGTGAAGATCAAGATCGAGCGCCCGGACGCCGAGGCGGCGAAGGACATCTTCTCGAAGTACCTCATCCCGGAGATCCCGATCCACGCCGACGACCTGGCGGAGCACTCGGGCAACCGGGAGGCGTGCCTGGCGGCGATGATCCAGCGGGTCGTCGAGCGGATGTACACCGAGCGCGAGGAGAACCGCTTCCTCGAGGTCACGTACGCGAACGGCGACAAGGAGGTCCTGTACTTCAAGGACTTCAACTCCGGCGCCATGATCCAGAACATCGTCGACCGGGCGAAGAAGATGGCCATCAAGGACTTCCTCACCACGGGCGGCAAGGGTCTGCGGATGCACCACCTGCTCGACTCCTGTGTGGACGAGTTCCGCGAGAACGAGGACCTGCCGAAC
>DASWRY010000036.1:0-49110 GCA_036402915.1 Mycobacteriales bacterium | reverse complement strand
CGGAGCAGACGGCCCGCACCGGCGACCGTTCGCTGACCGCGGTCGAGCGCGAGGCGGTCGGCGAGGCCGTTCGGCTCGCCGACCGGTGGCTCGATCCGGTCACCAGTCTGCCCTCCGGGGTCACGACCCCCGCAGCCTGGAGTCGGCTCGAGTGGATCGACCACACGATGGGCACCTGGCGGACGCTGTGCGACCCGGTCGCCGCCCGCGTGGTCGCGGCCATGCAGAACCTCGTGCCCGACGAGATGCGCGCCCAGCTCGGGCCGATGGCCGCGATGCTGGGGAGCCTCGGCGGCGTGATGTTCGGGGGCCAGGTCGGCCAGGGGCTCGGCCAGCTGTCGGCGGAGGTGCTCGGGGCCAGCGACATCGGCCTGCCGCTCGGCCCGGCGGGCACCGCGGCGCTCCTGCCCGCCAACCTCGCGGCGTACGCCGAGGGGCTGGAACGGCCCGAGGACGAGGTGCGGCTGTACGTCGCGCTCCGGGAGGCCGCGCACCAGCGGCTGTTCGGGCACGTGCCGTGGCTGCGCACCCATCTCGTCGACAGCGTCGACGCGTACGCCCGTGGCATCGCCGTCGACCGGGAGGCCGTCGAGGCCGCGATGGCGCAGATCGACCCCAGCGACCCCGAGAGCATGCAGGAGGCGCTGTCCCGGGGCCTGTTCCGGCCGGACGACACCCCGGAGCAGCGCGCGGCGCTGGCCCGGCTCGAGACCACGCTGGCGCTCGTCGAGGGCTGGGTGGCACATGTCGTGGACCAGGCCACGGCGGGCCGGCTGCCGTCGGCCCCCGCGCTCGCGGAGGCGTTCCGGCGGCGCCGGGCGGCTGGCGGCCCGGCCGAGCAGACCTTCGCCACGCTGGTCGGCCTCGAGCTGCGCCCGCGCCGGCTCCGCGAGGCCACCGCGCTGTGGGCGGCGCTCACCGAGCACCGCGGGGCGGAGGGCCGGGACGAGGTCTGGGCACACCCCGACCTGATGCCCTCGTCGGATGACCTCGACGACCCGGAGGCGTTCGCCCGGCGTACCGGCGAGGTGGAGCTCCCCGGCCTCGAGGACCTCTAGGGTCCCGACAGCAGGGCACGGGTCGCCTCCCAGCCCTCGAGGCCGGGGTCGAGCCGGTGGACGTCCGCGGGTACGCGGAGCCGGTGCCAGCCGGGCGTCGTGGCCACGTCCGGCCGCCCGGCCACGGCGCACTGCCCCAGCGTGGGGGCCGCCGCCCGTACCCACGGCGGCAACGGCAGCCGCGCCGCGATCGCCACCGCGCCGCCCCCGTCGGCCGGGGCGACCGCGACCGTGTGGCGCCCGAGGGCACGGAACAGCTTCCCGACGTGCAGGGCCGGCAGGTCCGGGACGTCGGCGGCCAGGACGGCGACCTCGTCGTACCCGCCGGCAGCGTCGAAGGCGTGCACGGGCGTGACCTCGGCGACGGTCAACACGAGCGCATCCGGCCACAGCAGGCCGGCGGCCCACGACGTCTCCGCGGCGGTGGCGACCACGCCCGCGTCGACCCCCGCGAGGGTCCCGGCGAGATCGGCGACGTCCTCCGCCAGCGCGGTGCGCCACCGCTGCGGGGCCACCCCGGGCGGCGGCTCGGACACCGCCGCCGGGTCGAGCAGCACGAGGACGGCGCGCCGGGTCACGGCGTGGTGCCGGGATCCGGGTCCGTCTCCGCCGTCAGCGTCTTCCCGGTCGGTCGGTCGCCGGTTGCCGTCTCGTCCGCCGGCGTACCGGCGGTGTCGCCGTCGTCCGCCGTGTCCGAGAGGTCGAGCCCGGCGGTGGCGGCGACGCCCTCGAGATAGCCGCGGGCCCGCTCGGTCCGCGGGTACGCCTCCAGCAGCTTCCAGAACCGCGGTCCGTGGCCGGGTACGGCGAGGTGGGCCAGTTCGTGCAACAGCACGTAGTCGATCACCCACGGCGGCATCCCCTGCAGCCGGTCGGAGAGTCGGATCGTGCCGTCGCTCGGCGTACAGGAACCCCAGCGGCTGCCCTGGTTGCCCACCCAGCGGACGCTCGAGGCGGTCACGGAGCCGCCCAGGTAGCGGCGGGAGAGCTCACGCGCCCGGGTGGCCAGGGCGGCGTCGCCACGGCGGCTGCGGCGTTCCCGGGCCTCGAGGCGGGCGACCATCTTCTGCACCCATTCGGCCTCCTCCGCCTCGGTGAACCTGGCCGGGATGAGCACGACGACACGGTCGCCGTCCTGGTACGCGGCGACCGTTCTGCGGCGACGCCTGCTGCGGCGTACCTCCACGCCGCCACGCGCCCCCGCGTGCTCCCCTCCCCCGTCCATGGTCCGCACGGTAGCCGCCCGACACGAGCAGAGCACGCATGGCGACTCTCCGTGATCTGAAGATCACGCAAGGATTATTTCGTCCACAGGGGGTGGACGGTTCATCGCCTGGTCAGCGACTCGACACCCGGGTTTCGCCCAGGGCTTCCACAGCGGACCCCACCGGATGTCCACACGGCCGAAGGCAGGGGTCAACACGATGTCCACAGCTTTGTCCACAGGCTGTGGGTCACGCGCGTTGACGCTCGGGTAGCCGCACGCCTAGCGTCGTCTCCGACGGAACCCCCGACGGGGAGACCGGCCCGGCGCAAGGGGAAGGTGACGGGCCGCGACCCCAGCCGGGGGTTTCGCATGATCATCCCGAAGGTGGGGAGCCCGCTCAGCGGCCGCGGAACTCCGGCCGCCGCCGCTCCCTCGCCGCGGCGAGGCCCTCGGCCAGGTCCTCCGTCGCCATCGTGACCGGCTGGGCCAGGGACTCCCAGCGGAGCGCGTCCTCGATCGAGGCGTGCCCGCCGTCGGCGAGCGCCACCTTGGTGAGCCGCGTCGCAACCGGGGCCTGCGCGGCGACGCCGGCCGCGACCGCCAGCACCTCGTCGAGGAACGTCTCGGCGGGGAACGTCCGGTTCACCAACCCGAGGCCCACCGCCTCCGCACCGGTGACGACGCGCCCGGTGAGCAGCAGTTCCCGGGCCACGGCGAGCCCGGTCACCTCGGGCAGCAGCCACGTCGTCGCCATCCCCGCGTGGATCCCGAGCCCCGTGAACGGCACCGACAGCCGCGCCTCGGGCACCGCGTACCGCAGGTCGCAGGCGAGCGCGACCGCGAGGCCGGCGCCGACCGCCGCGCCGTTGACGGCCGCGATCGTCGGCACCTCGAGCCGGCGGATCGAGAGCCAGGTGCGGTAGAACGGCAGCATCTTGGCGCGGAGCTCGTCGACGCTCGCGCCGGGACCCGCCTGGAGCCACGACAGGTCACCGCCGGCGCAGAAGGCCCGCCCCGCGCCGGTCACCACCACCGCGCGCAGCTCCCGGTCACCCACGAGGTCCTCGATCGTCGCCGCCCACGCGGCGGTGAGCTCCTCGGTCATCGCATTGCGCTTCTCGGGCAGGTCGAAGGTCAGCACGGCGACCCCGTCGGGCCGCCGTTCGACCCGCAGCGGGGTGTCTCCGGTCACAGCTGTGTCCCCTCCGCGTGGCCGGCGGGTCCGCCGGCGCGCCCCGCGCCGCCGTGTGGTGGCGCGGCCGGAGGGTAACGCCGGGTACGGATGCGGCGTTCGCGCGGGCTCAGAGAAGGGCGAAACCGCACATCGGGGCCCTTCTGGCCACGCAAAGCGACCCTCTGGCGGCCCTCCCCTGCCTCCCCGACGTTGCCACCACCCGGTGGAATCGCCGCGCCCGCCCCGCCGTGGCGTGCGAATGCCCGCATGCGGCGGGGGTACTGTCCTCTAGGCCCTGCCGCGACCGGCGGTGCTGGGGCGACGACCCAGAGTCAAGGAGGCGACGTGGCCGAGACCTACAACGGCTATTGCGTCAAATGCAAGGAGAAGCGCGACTTCGAGGGTGAGGTCAGCGTGAGTGAGTCCGGCCGTCGTATGGCCAAGGGCACGTGCCCGGTCTGTGGCACGAAGATGAACCGGATCCTCGGCAAGGCCTGAGGCCGCGATTCGCGCTCGGGGGCGGTCACCACCACGGTGACCGCCCCCGCGGCGTCTGCAGGGCATGCCGGACAGGACGGATCCCGGCACATCCCGGGCGCGCGCAGACGCGTACGGCCACGGGCACGGCGCACGGCCACGGCGGTCGCGTACGACCACGGGCACCGCGCACGGCCACGGCGGTCGCGTACGACCAGGGGCACGGCGCACGGCCACGGGCACCGCGCACGACCTCGCCCTTGCCCACCCACCCAGGGAACACCGCCGAGCTGACCGCGGTTGCCGGCGGACCGCAAGCCCCCGCCGCAGATCTGTGGAAGAAATCCGACGTGTGGACAACGGATCTTCCGCCGCGCGCCCTGGCACGCTGACCCACGCGCGGGTCACGGGACCCGCGGGAGGGGGTTCCGATGACCGCGCCACCCTCGCGTCCGATGCTCCTGCCGTCGGCCCGCCCGCTGTGGCGGGACGCGGAGACCCTGCAGCTCGGCTCGGGCCCCGAGGGGCAGGTGGTCCTCGACGGGCTGCCGCCCCGTGGGGCCGAGTTCTTCCACCTGCTCGACGGGCGCCGCACCGAGACGGACATCGTCGAGGCGGCCTGCGGCGTCGGGCTGACCCCGGAGGAGGCGTCCGGGGTGCTGGCGGAGCTGCGCCGGCGCGGGATCCTGCTGGACGGCGACCCCATCGGTGACCTGCCGCCGGGCCTCCCGTCGCCGGGACGCCGGCGGGTCGCGGCGGAGTTCGGCGCGGTCCGGCTGACCGCGGGCGGCAGCGCCCACGACCGTCCGGGAGTCGTCGTCGCCTCCCGCACCCGGGCGAGCGTGGTGGTCCGGGGCAGCGGCCGGATCGCCGTCCCGCTCGCGGCGCTCCTGGCCGCGGCCGGAGTGGGGCGGGTACACGTGGACACCACCGGGACGGTGACCGCCGCCGAGGTGGCCGTCGGCGGGTACCGCGCCGGGGACACCCGCCGCCCGCGCGCCACCGCGGCCGCCGAGGCGGTACGCGCGGTCGCGCCCGAGACCTCCACCGGACCGCCACGCCCGGGGGCGCCACCGGACTTCCTCGTCCTCGCGACGACGGGGCGACCGCCCGTGGTGGAGGCGCTCACGGCCGACGTGCGGCGTGTGCCGCACCTGGCGCTCACGCTGCGGGGCGACGTACCCGTGGTGGGGCCGCTGGTGGTGCCGGGACGTACCGCGTGCCTGCACTGCGTGTACCTGCACCGGTGCGACCGCGACCCGGCGTGGCCCGCGCTCGCCGCCCAGCTCGCCACCGCACCCGGCGAGCGGCACTGCGCCGCGGCGCTCGCCGCCGTGGCGGCCGGGGTGGCGGCGCTCCAGGTGCTGACCCAGCTCGACGGCGGGGAGCCCGACGCCCTGTCCGCGTCTCTCGAGATCGGGACCTCGGGCGGTCTCGTCCGGCGCCGGACGTGGACTCCCCACCCGCGCTGTGGCTGCATACGGCGGGCTCTCGCTGACGTAGGGTGAGCATTATGTCGCATCTTGTATCGTTCGGGCGCCGAAGGGCGCGCGGGACTGGACCGGGTACGACAGGATCGGCGGCGTGACGGACATCCCGCGGCGCGCGGTCACCCGAACCGCGAAGCTCGCCTCCCTCCCGCTCGGGATGGCCGGGCGGGCGACGATCGGCCTCGGCAAGCGTCTCGGCGGCCGCCCCGCCGAGCTGGTGGCCGCGGAGCTCCAGCAGCGCACCGCCGCGCAGCTCTTCTCCGTCCTCGGCCAGCTCAAGGGCGGCGCCATGAAGGTCGGGCAGGCCCTGTCCGTCTTCGAGGCCGCGCTGCCGGAGGAGGTGGCCCGGCCGTACCGCGCGGCGCTCACGAAGCTCCAGGAGGCCGCTCCCCCGCTGCCCGCCGCCGCGGTGCACGAGGTCCTCGCGGCGGACATCGGGCCGCGGTGGCGGCGGAAGTTCGCCGAGTTCGACGACCACCCCGCGGCCGCGGCGAGCATCGGACAGGTCCACCGGGCCGTGTGGGCGGACGGGCGCGAGGTCGCCGTGAAGGTCCAGTACCCCGGGGCCGGCCCCGCCCTCCTCGGCGACCTCAACCAGCTCGGGCGGGTCGCGCGCCTGTTCTCGGTGATCCAGCCGGGTCTCGACGTGAAGCCGCTCGTCACCGAACTCAAGGCCCGGGTCGCGGAGGAGCTCGACTACCAGCTCGAGGCGAAGTCGACGCGCGCGTTCGCGCGGGCGTACGCCGACGATCCCGACATCCGCGTCCCGGCGGTGCTCGCGGCGGGGCAGCGCGTGATCGTCACCGAGTGGATCGACGGCACCCCGCTCTCCGAGGTGATCGCGAACGGCTCGACGGAGACCCGGGACCGCGCCGGTCACCTTCTCGCGACGCTGCACTTCTCGGCGCCCGCCCGCGCGAAGCTGCTGCACGCCGACCCGCACCCGGGCAACTTCCGGCTGCTCTCCGACGGCCGGCTCGGCGTGCTCGACTTCGGGGCGGTCGCGCGGCTCCCCAAGGGGCTGCCCGAGCCGATCGGCCGGCTGACCCGGCTCGCGCTCGACGGCGACGCGGACGCCGTGCTGGCCGGTCTCACGGCGGAGGGATTCGTGCGGCCCGGCACGGAGGTCGACCCGGAGGAGATCCTGGACTTCGTGCGGCCGATGCTCGCGCCGCTCGCCGAGGAGGAGTTCCGCTTCTCGCGTGCCTGGCTGCGCGGGGAGGCCGCGCGACTGGCGGACCCCCGGAGCCCCGCGTCGGCACTGGGCCGCCGGCTCAACCTGCCGCCGTCCTACCTGCTGATCCACCGTGTCACGCTCGGGTCCATCGCGCTGCTGTGCCAGCTCGAGGCGCAGGCGCCCTACCGCCAGGTCGTCGAGCGGTGGCAGCCCGGGTTCGCGGACGAGGTCTGAACCGCAGGCGGGCGAACGCACCGCTCGGAACACGGCCGGCGGCGGGAGTCTCGGGACTCCCGCCGCCGTTCGTCCTCAGCCGCGGAACTGGCGCGCGCGCCGCGCCGCAGCCTCTGCTGCCACTGCGCGCGCGGGGCGGGTGGCCCGATATCGCACCTCGGGCACGCGCCGCATCCGGGCTCTGGTGAGGGCTTCGTGGACGATGAACATGGCGGGACTCCTGTCGTTCGGCTCGGCTCTGCTCAGTTCGGGTGGCGTCGGCCTGCTCGTGCCGGTCGGCCGGCCCGGCGGGTGCGGGCTCGGGTCGGCGCCTGCCAGCCCCCGGTCAGGCCGGGAGCGGTCGCCGCGTGGCGCGAGGGCCGGCCCCGCGTCACGCGGCGACCTCGCTCTTCCGCGGCCGTCCCCGCGGCCGCTTCCGGGCGATGACGACCCCGCGCTCGAAGATCTCGCCACCCCACACGCCCCACGGCTCACGCCGTTCGAGCGCTCCGGCCAGGCACGCCTCCTGCAGCGGGCAGCCGGCGCAGTGCGTCTTCGCGCGCTCGAGGTCCGCCGGTCTCTCCGCGAACCACAGTTCCGGGTCCTCACGCCGACACGGGAGCTCGTCCGCCTCGGCCGTGACGTCACGCTCGAGGAGGGCGAGCACACCGCTCCCCATCGCTTCGAACATGTCGGGTTCTCCTGTTCCGGTCGGTCGTGCTGTCGTCTCGTGGACTGGGTTGCGGCAACGAAAGAGGCCGCGGATCCCGGGTGTCGGGTTCCGCGGCCTCGAAGTGAGCCGGTGTCTGGTCAGACCGGCCTACCTCGAGGATCTCCACCGCGGACGTGCTCGGCGATACGCGGACGGACTGCGTCCACTCCGGACACGGGGGCCTGGACGCACGGGGCCCACGGCGCGACGGCGCCCATGGGAGCGGCGGCGGGCCGGAGGGTGCCCGTCGTCGTCAGCGTGTCGTGGTTGCTGTACATCGTGGTCACCGTCCTTCCGCGCCGAGACGTGGCGACAGCGCCACGCGATGACGGCAGACTATGGGCCGCACTCCGGCCGGGGCAACGCATTTGTCGCGGAGTTTCGGCAACGTGACCCGAACGGGCCATCCCGCACGCTCGAGCGGTCAGGAATCCGACACCTCGGCGGCGGCCACGGTCTCGGGATCCGCGCCACCGACGAGGGCCAGGACGGCGTCCCCGTACTGGGTGAGCTTGCGCGGCCCGACGCCCGGGATCTGCCCGAGGGCGTCCACAGTGGTGGGCTTGTCCTCGGCGATGGCCGTGAGCGTGGCGTCGGTGAACACGACGTACGCCGGGACGCCCGCGCCGGACGCGACCCCGAGACGCCACACGCGCAACCGCTCGAACAGTTCCTCGTCCGGATCGGCCGGGCACGCGGAACACCGCCGGAGCTTGCGCTGGACGGGGTCGAACAGTGCCACCCCGCAGCTGCGGCACACCGGCAGGCTGCGCTCCTTCCGCTTGCCGCGGGACGTCCGCGCGCCGTCGGAGGGGGCACCACCGGAGCCGGACTCCCCCGCGGGCAGGAAGCGCGACGGACGCCGCCCACCGCGGCCGCCCGGCGCACGGGCGGACGCCCACGACAGCCACAGGTGCTCCCGGGCCCGGGTGATCCCGACGTACAGCAGCCGTCGCTCCTCCTCGAGCTGCTCCGGCGTCCGGGCGTACGCGATCGGCATCATGCCCTCGGCCAGCCCCACCAGGAAGACGGCGTCCCACTCCAGGCCCTTCGCGGCGTGGAGCGACGCGAGCGTGACGCCCTCCACGGTCGGCGCGTGCTGGGCGGCGGCCCGGGCGGCGAGCTCGTCGTTCAGGGCCGGCAGCCCCGACGGGGCGTCGGCGGGGACGAGCGCGGTGGTCACCGCATCCATGGCGAGGCGGAGCAGCGCCGCGAGAGCCTCCCACCGTTCCCGGGCGGCCCCACCGGCGGGCGCGCTGCCCGGGTCGAAGCCGGTCGACCGCAGGACGTCGGAGACCACCTCGACCACCGGCTGGTCTGCCTCGACGGACCGGGCGGCCCCCCGCAGCAGCACCATCGCCTCGCGGATCTCGGGACGTTCGAAGAACCGTTCGCCGCCGCGGACCACGTACGGCACCCCGCGCCCGGCCAGCGCCTGCTCGTACGCCCCGGACTGGGCGTTCGTCCGGAACAGCACCGCGATCTCCGATGCCGGCGTGCCGCCCGCGATCAGCGCGGCGCAGAGCTCGGCGACCGAGGAGGCCTCGGCGGGCTCGTCGTCGTACTGGGTGATCCGCGGCGCCACGCCGTCCGGCCGCTGCCCGACGAGCCGGAGCCGCACGCGGGCCGCCTCCCCGCGTGCGGCCGCGATGACCTGGTTCGCGAGCGCGACGACCTGCGGGGTGGACCGGTAGTCGCGCTCGAGCCGGACCACGGTCGCCCCTGCGTACCGGCGCCCGAAGTCGATCAGGTACGACGGGCTGGCCCCGGTGAACGAGTAGATCGTCTGACTCGCGTCGCCCACGACGGTGAGATCGTCGCGGCCGCCGAGCCACGCGTCGAGCAGGTGCTGCTGGAGCGGGTTCACGTCCTGGTACTCGTCGACCACGAAGTGCCGGTACTGCGCGCGGATCTGCTCGGCGACGTCCCGGTGCTCCTCGATGGCCCACGCGGTGGCGCGGAGCAGGTCCTCGAAGTCGATCACGCCCGCACGGCGCTTGCCCTCCTCGTACGCGGCGTAGACCTTCGCCAGCGCACCGCCGTCGAGCGGGAGGTCACGACCGGCCTTCACCGCGGCGGCCGCATAGCCGTCGGGGTCCACGAGCGCGGACTTCGCCCACTCGATCTCGCTGGTGACGTCCCGCACACCGGTACGGTCGAGCCGCTGCCCGGCCCGGGCGGCGGCCTGGCCGACCAGGGCGGCCTTGCGGTCGAGCAGGTCCGGCATCGCGCGCCCGTAGAACACCCGCGGCGCGAAGTACCGCAGCTGGCGCAGCGCCGCCGCGTGGAACGTCCGTGCCTGCACGCCGGACACTCCGAGCTCGCGCAGCCGGCCGCGCATCTCCCCCGCGGCCCGGGCCGTGAACGTGACGGCGAGCACGTGCTGCGGCGCCGTCTCCCCGGTGAGGACGCCGTGCGCGATCCGGTGGGTGACCGCGCGGGTCTTGCCGGTACCCGCGCCGGCCAGGACGCACACCGGGCCGCGTGGAGCGAGCACCGCCGCCCGCTGGTCGTCGTCGAGGGCCTCCAGGACGTCGTCGGCAGCAGCGGTCACCGCACGATCCTCCCAGCTTCCTGCGACAGGACGGGAAGCGCCCGGGCCCCGCCGATGTTGTGCAGGCGGACCCGGCACCTGCCCGGGACGGAGAGGCGAGGTGCGATGACGACCCCGACGGCCGACAAGGTGACCATGTACAGCACACCGTGGTGTGGGTACTGCCGGCGCCTGAAGACCCAGATGGACCGCGAGGGCATCGCGTATGTCGAGGTCGACATCGAGCAGGACCCCGCGTCCGCGGACTACGTGATGAACGTCAACGGCGGCAACCAGACCGTGCCGACGGTGGTCTTCCCGGACGGTTCGGCGCTGACGAACCCCTCCCTCGCCCAGGTGAAGGTGCGCCTCGGCCTCGGCTGACGGGCACCTCGCGAAGCCGGCCGCCACGGGTGCGGCCCCGGATGCGGAGTCGGTACAGCCGCTCCCGGGCGGCCCCGGATGCCGAGTCGGCACAACCGGCCCGGGCGGACCCCCACGCGCGGCCCCGGACGCGGAGTCGGCACAACCGCCCCGGGCGGACCCCCACGCGCGGCCCCGGATGCGGAATGATGCCGCCATTCCGCAGCCGAGGAGGAGTACGCGATGGGTACGCCGGCCGAGCACGCGTTCACGGTGTACCGGACCGCGACCGGGTGGCACGTCGGGACGTCGGGTCCGTCCACTGTCCAGGGTGTTCCGGCACACGCCGACGATCTCCTCAGCGCGCTGGTGCTCGCCGATCTGCTCGGGGCCGACGTGGCACCGGCGGCCCTCGCGCCGGGCGTCCGTCCGGCCCGCGCGGCAGAGGAGCTGGACGAGACCGCCCGGCTGCGGATCGCCGTCCACCAGCTCGAGCACGCGCTCGCGGCCCGGGTGGTGGTCGAGCAGGCGATCGGCGTGCTCGCGGAGCGGGCCGGGACCGTGCCGCGCGCGGCGTTCGAGGAGCTGCGCCGGGTGGCGCGGTCCCGCGGCCGCAAGGTGCACGACCTCGCCCGGGAGGTCGTGGCATCGGTGACGGATGCGTCCGTGGCGCTCCCCGGAGGGCTCCCGGGCCGCCGCACCTGACCGCCGGGCACGATGACACGGTGCCCCCTCGTCCCGTCACGCCCGATGCGCTGGCCGACCTGCTCACCGAGCTGTGCGCCGCCGCCGCACCCTCCGGCCGGCTACGGGTGGCCGTCGACGGCCCGCCGGCCGCCTCCCCCGGCACGCTCGCCGACGCGGTGGCGGCGGGGCTGCGCACGCGCGGGCGGCCCGTGGCGCGGGCCGGCGCCGAGGACTTCCTCCGCCCCGCCTCCCTGCGCCTCGAACACGGCCGTACCGACCCCGAGGCCCACCTGTACGACCGCCTCGACGTCGCGGCGCTGCGGCGCGAGCTGCTGGAGCCGTGGGGTACCGGGGGCGCGTACCTGCCGACGTTCTGGGACCCGGTCGCCGACCGTGCCACGCGCGCGGAGTACGTCCCCGTGCCGGACACCGGCGTCCTGCTGGTCGACGGCTCGATGCTGCTCGGGCGCGGGCTGCCCTTCGACCTCGCCGTGCACCTGCGGCTCTCCCCCGGCGCGCTGGGGCGGCGGGTCCGGGAGGACTGGCTGCGTGAGGCGTTCACCCTGTATGCCACGACGTTCGCCCCCGAGGATGCGGCCGACGTCGTCGTGCGGTGGGACGACCCGCGTCATCCCGCCGTGGAGGTCAGGACCCGTCCAGCCACCGGGTGATCAGGTGGTACGCGATGGACGTCCGCATCGGCAGGCGCACGTGGGCGTCCTCGGCTCGCCGCGCCAGGATCTCCGCCCGGGTGAACCACCGCGCGTCCTCGATCTCGGTCGGGTCGGCGACGATCTGCTGAGCCGGGTCGGCGAGCGCCGTGAAGCCCAGCATCAGCGAGCCCGGGAACGGCCACGGCTGGCTCGCCACGTACCGGATGTCCGACACGGTCACGCCGGTCTCCTCGGCGACCTCGCGGGCCACGGCCATCTCGGCCGACTCCCCCGGCTCGACGAACCCGGCGAGCGTCGAGTACCGCCCCTCCGGCCACGCGGCCTGCCGCCCGAACAGCGCGCGGCCCTCCGGCCCCGGCTGCCCGTCCGAGACGAGCATGATCACGGCCGGGTCGGTCCGCGGCCACATCTGCCCGGACCCGTCGGTCGCCTCGCGCACCCAGCCGCCGTCGCGGACCGTCGTCGGCGCGCCGGTGCGCGGGCTGTACAGGTGTGCGTCATGCCAGTTCACGAGCCCCACGGCCGCGACGAACAGTCCCGCGTCCCTCGCGGTGAGGTCGGCGCCGCAGTCCCGCAGCGAGCTCGGCGTGCCGCGGCCCGGCAGTGTGCCGCGGACGGCGAAGTAGACCTGCCCGTCGTCCTCGCCCAGGAACAGCCGCTCACCCTCCGGCGCCTCGGTCGCCGGCAGCAACACGAGCCCCCCGTCCTCGCCGACCTCGGCGTCGCCGTGGGCGTCGATCACGAGGACGAGCGCGTCCGGCCAGGCCTTCGCGAGCCAGTCGGCGTCGGTACGCCGGTGGGCCGCACGGTCCACCGCGGCCCGTGACAGCGCCGGGCCGCCGCTCATGCCTCCTCGACCGGGCCGAGCGCGGACACGGACTCGCGCACCACGGACGCGTCACCGAGCACCACCGTGACCGCGCGTGCGGGCGCGAGGTACCGCGTGGCGGCGGCGTGCACGTCCTCCACGGTGACCGCCGCCAGCCGCGCGGGCTGGTCGTACAGCCAGTCCAGCCCGAGGCCGGCCGCCGTGAGCGTCAGCAGGGTGGCCGCGAGGCCGCCCTGGCTGGCCACCGACAGCTGGAGGGTGCCGGTGGCGTACTGCCGGGCCTGGTCGAGCTCCTCCTGCGTCACCGGGAGCGACGCGATCCGGCCGAGCTCGTAGCCGATCTCGAGCAGCGCGGGCGCCGTCACCTCGGTGGCCACGTCCGCGTCCACGACGGTCACCGACCCGGCGGCCAGGTGGGAGATCGAGGAGTGCGGCGAGTACGTGTACCCCTTGTCCTCGCGGATGTTCTCCACCAGCCGCGACGAGAAGTACCCGCCGAACACCAGGTTCGCGAGCTGCAGCGCCTGGTAGTCGGCGTGCGCGCGGTCCACCCCACCGAGGGCGAGGCGGAGCGAGGACTGCACCGAGCCGGGACGGTCCACGAGCCACAGCGGACCGGGCTCGGGCTCCGGCGCGGGCCGCAGGTCCGGCACGTCCGCCGAACCGGCCCAGCCGTCGAGCGCGGCCTCCACCGCGTCGAGGGCGCGCGCGGGCGACACGTCGCCCACGAGGACGAGGAGCGCGCCGGCCGGCAGCACCCGGGACGCGTGGAGCGTGCGCAGTGCGGGCGCCCTCACGCCGCGGACCTCCTCGGGCTCCGGCGTCTGCACCGCGTACGGGTGCGTCCCGTACAGCCGGCCCAGCAGCGCCTTGCGCGCCGCGTGGGCGGGCTGGGACTCGGCCATCTCGATGCGGTCCGCGAGCCTGTCCCGCTCGGCGGCGACCTCGCCCGACGGGTACGTCGCACCCGTGAGCACGTCTCCGAGCAGCTCCAGCAGGCGCGGGAGGCCCGTCGACAGCGCGTTGCCGGACACGAGCAGCCGGTCGGCGTCCACACCGACGGACAGCCCGCCGCCGACCTCCTGCAGCGATGCGGCGATGTCCACGGTGGACATCTCGGCGGTCCCGGACAGCATCGTCTGCGACAGCACGGACGCGCGGGTGAGGTGCGCCGCGCCGCGCCGGCCCGGGGCGGGCTGGAACGGGATCCGGAGCCGCAGCTCGACCAGCGGCACCGACGGCCGGCGGACCACGAGGACCCGCAGTCCGTTCGCGAGGACGCGCTCGGCGACGGCGGGACGGCGGCCCTTCCGGGGCGGGGTGAGCCCCGGGAGTTCCCGGGGGTAGGCGGTCAGCGTCGTCATCGGGCACCCCCGGCGCGGACCTCGAGGACGGCACGGCGGTCGGGCCGCAGCATCGCGGCGGCGGCGCGGATCTGCTCGGTCGTCACCTCGGCGAGGAGCCGCGGCAGCTCACCCGCGAGCTCCGCACGCCCGCGCTGCTGCTCGAGCACGGCCATCGACAGGGTCCGCGACATCACCGGGTCGACCTGCCCCAGCAGGTGCGTCGCGAGGCGCGCCTGGACGCGGTGCAGCTCCGCCGCCGCGAGCCCGTCGGTGGCGAGCCGGTCGAGCTCCTGCTCCACGGCCCGCAGCACACGGTCGGGCTCCACGCCCGGCGGCGAGTGCATCGAGAGGATCAGCACCGTGGGGTCGCGCACGTCGAACGCGTCGCCCATGAACCCGCAGTACCCGGAGACGCTCGTCGCGGTCCGGTCCTTCAGCAGGAGCCGCTCGACGAGGCGCGAGGCGTCGCCGTCGGTGAGGACCTCGGCGAGCACGACGTAGGGGAGGTACGCCTCGAAGTCCCCGATGGGGTCCGGTACCCGCCACGCCATCGCGACGGCGGGCAGCGGGGCGAGGGCGTCCTCATAGGACTCCCGGCGCTCGGCGTCGAGGTCGGGCTCGGAGAAGTCCGGCCGCTTCGGCGTCCCCCGCTCCGGCACCGACGCGAAGTGGCGCTCGACGAGGCCCGCGACCTGCTCGGGGTCGAGGTCGCCCGCGAGGCACAGCACGGCGTTGGACGGCGCGTAGAACGTGTCGAAGAACGCCGACGCGTCCTCCACGGTCGCCGACTCGAGGTCCACGAAGGACCCGTAGCCGTCGTGGGCGTTCGGGAACGTGTCGAACACGACCGGCGGCAACCGCAGCCACGGGAAACCGCCGTAGGGCCGGTTCATCACGTTGACCCGGATCTCCTCCTTGACGACCGCGATCTGGTTGGCGAGGTTCTCCTCGGTGATCCGCGGAGCGCGCATGCGGTCCGCCTCGAGGAAGAGCCCGCGCTCGAGCGCGTTGCTCGGCAGCAGCTCGTAGTAGTCGGTGTAGTCCAGGTGCGTCGAGCCGTTGAAGATGCCGCCCGACGCCTGCACGTGCCGGAAGTGGGCGAGCTTCTCGAGGTTCTCCGAGCCCTGGAACATCAGGTGCTCGAAGAGGTGCGCGAAGCCGGTGCGGCCCTCCGGCTCGCTCCGGATCCCCACGTCGTACACGACGGCCACGCCGACGACCGGCGCGCTGCGGTCGGGGACGAGTACCACGCGCAGACCGTTGTCCAGCGTGAAGCGCTCGACGGGGTGGCTGAGGGACGGCACCGTCACGGGGCGACGGGCAGCGGTTGGGGTCACCGCTCGACAGTATCCGGCGGGCGCGCCCCGCGCCGGGTCGGGCCTCAGACAGGCCGCACCGAGCGGATCACCTCGTCCACCACGCGGTCGTACCCGGCGTGCGTGTCCGGGATCGACACGTAGAGCACCGCCGCCGTCGGGCGCCCCACGTCGACGAGCACCACGGCGACCAGCTCGCCCGTCGCGGTGAGCGTCGGCTCGTGGAACCCCAGCCGGAACACCGACACCCAGGCGGGCCGCCCGCCGAGCGTGGTCTCCTCGTCACGGAGGACCGTCTTGGTGTTCGGGTCGGGGTAGAAGGACCTCCGCACGTCCTCGGCGACCTGCCGGCCGGTGCACTCCAGGTCGAGCGTGACGCTGTCGTTCACGGCGGCGGGCACGGCGCCGGAGAGGACCGAGGCGAGGTAGTCGCCGCCGGAGTACCGCTCCGTCACGAAGTAGTACCCCACGTCGTACCGGACGCCGAGCGTGCCGCCGTCCCAGGTGCCACGGTCCCACGTGCGCCAGGGTGCGGGTTCGCGGGCGTACGAGATCCCGGCCGCCGGGTCGACCACCCGCGGGCCCGCGGGTGGCGCGGGCACCGGCCCCGGCGACGGGGGCGGCGTGGTCGGCGGCGGGCACAGCTCCGCGAGCGGCGGCGTGCCCTGCGGCGGGCCGGCGACGCCGCGGACGACCTCGTTCCCCGCGGGGACGAGGACGAACGCGAGCACGACCGCGAGACCCAGCGCAACGAGGCCCCCGCCGGTCAGCCACCGCACGGTCCGGCGCGACACGCCCGGCGGAGGTTCCGCGGCCGCGGGGCCGGGCGCGCCGGTGAGGACACCCGGCGGCGCCGGGGGCGGTGGGGGCACGACCGGACCCGTCACGGGTCCCCGTCCCCAGCCGCTCGGGGCATTCCGGTCCCAGGGGGCCGCCGCGGTCCCCGCCGGGCGGGTGGCCGCGCTCCAGATGACGCCGTCCCACCACCGCACGCGGCCGGGCGTGCCGTCCGGGTCGGGATACCACCCCGGGGGCGGGAACGGGACGCTCATACGGCCATTGTGCACAAGCCCCGCAGGGCGTCCGCGCGTCAGCTCTCCCGGGTCAGGTCGCCCGCGTCAGGTCGGATCGGCTCAGCTGAGACCGGTCGCGACGCCCGCCCCGCCGGCGCCGTGCGGCACGTGGATGTGCACCACGCGCTCGACCGGACCACGGAACGCGCCCGCGCCGCCCACATGCCACGGGGCGAGTGCGGCCACCGCGGCGAGGACGAGGCCTGCGGCGCCGACCGCCAGCACGAGCAGCCACTCGCGTGCGGAGACCGCTCTCTGTCGCACCATCGCCGGACATCCTCCCCCGTACTCGTCCTCACCAGTACAGACGCGCGGGAGGCCCGGACAGTTCCGGGTGGCCGGAGCCGGCCGCCGCGCAGGCGAGCGCATCCGTCCGGGTCCGTGGAAACGCCGCAGATCCGGCAGTTGCATCGGTAGTGTACGCCCCGGCCGGGCGCAGCGGCCCGCGGGCGGAGGCCCCTCGGGACCGGTCCGGCTGCGTACGGTGTGCGCATGATCTCCACGGTGCGGGTCGGGGACCTGTCGTTCGACGTCCGGGTGGGCGGCCCCACGGGCGGCCGGCCGGTGCTGCTGCTGCACGGCTTCCCCCAGCACGGCGGCATGTGGGACGCCGTGTCGGAGCGGCTGCACGGCGCCGGGCTGCGGACGTACGCGCCGGACCAGCGTGGGTACTCCCCCGGCGCGTCACCGGACGACCCGGAGGCGTACCGGATGAGCGAGCTGGTGTCCGATGTGCTCGGACTGGCCGATGCCCTCGGCTTGTCCACTGTGGACCTGGTCGGGCACGACTGGGGCGCGGCCGTGGCCTGGCAGGTCGCGGCCCGGCACCCGGACCGGCTGCGCAGCCTGACCGCGGTGGGCATCGGGCACCCGCTCGCCTACCGGGCCGCGCTCAAGAGCTCGCTCGAGCAGCAGAAGCGGTCGGCGTACCTGCTGCTGTTCCGGCAGAAGCCGGGGCGTCCCGAGCGGGTGCTCCTGGCGGACGGCGGACGGCGGCTGCGGGCGGTGTTCGCCGGGTCCGGCCTCGACGAGGCGGGCATCGCGCGGTACGCGGACCCGCTCGTCACGCAGCCCGAGCGGCTGACCACCGCGCTGCACTGGTACCGGGCGATGGGGCGGCGTGACCAGGAGGGGCTGACGGCCGTCACGGTGCCGACGACGTACGTGTGGGGCGACGAGGACCTCGCCCAGGGCCGCAAGGCCGCCGAGCAGACGCGGGAGCACGTCACCGCGCCGTACCGGTTCATCCCGCTGGAGGGGCGGAGCCACTGGCTGCCGGACGAGGTGCCGGACATCGTCGCGGACGCGATCCTGGAGCGGGTGCGCGCGAGCTAGACCGCCCGCGTCAGTCCTCGCCGGCCGCCGGGAGGCCGCGGAGCAGCCCGGCGAGGCCGTCCGCGTCCAGCAGGTCCACCGGCCGCACGGTCTGCCCGGACCGGACGTAGTGGAACGCCGCCCCGACCGCCTCCGGCGGCACGCCGGCGAGGTCCGCCCACGCCAGCCGGTACGCCGCGAGCTGCACGGACGCCGCCTCCGCGTCCTCCCCCGCCGGCGCGCGCCCGGTCTTCCAGTCCACGACGTCGAAGCGCACCCCGTCCGGCCCCTCGTACCGGAACACGGCGTCCATCCGGCCCCGCACGACGACCCCGTCCACGAGGGTCTGGAACGGCACCTCCACCGCGTACGGCGACCGCGCGCCCCACTCGCTCGCGTCGAAGGCCTCCTGCAGCGCGGCGAGCTGGTCGTCCGGCGCGGCGCCGTCGTCCGCCGACCCGGGGAGCGCGTCGACGTCCAGCAGCACGTCCGCCTGGAACCGCTGCTCGAGCCACCGGTGGAACGCGGTGCCCCGGCGGGCCAGCGGCGCGGGCTTGTACGGGAGCGGCCGGCGGATGCGGCTCGCCAGCTCGGCGGGGTCCTTGCGCAGCGCGACGAGCCGGGACACCGACAGCTCCCCCGGCAGGAGGACCGGCACGTCGGCGGACCTGGCGCGGCGGCGGCGCTCCGCGAGCAGCAGGTCGACGTCGCGGTCCCACGCGGCCAGCAGGTCGGCCTCGGCCGGGGACAGGTCCCCGGGGTCCGGGCCCGCGGGCTCCGCGACCAGCAGGGCCTCCGCGACCAGCCGGGCACCGGCGGCGACCTCGTCCCGCCGCGCACCGAGCGGGTCGTACGGCCAGGGATGCGACCGGGCCTCCGCGAGCACCGGGTTCTCCGCGCCGGGCTCCGGGGGCTCGGTCCACACTGCCACCTCCCCCGCGCACGCCTCGCACGCCTCCCGCACCTCCTCGAGGAACGCCGACGGCACGGCGGGGCGCGTCCGGTGGTCCCACCGGTACCCGCTGCACACCAGCAGCGACCGCGCCCGCGTGAACGCCACGTACGCGAGCCGCCGCTCCTCGAGCAGGTCGAGCGTCCCGCACTCCACCCGGAAGCGCTTCCGGGCCTCCTCGAGCTCCTTCTGGTCCGCCACCGCGCCGACCGCCAGCTCCGGCAGGTACGCCCGGTCGCCCCGCAGGGGGTACGGCAGCGCGGCGAGGTCGGTGGTCCACGCCGAGACCGGCTCCCCCGCGGAGGCCGGGAAGAAGCCGTCCACCAGCCCGGGTACGAACACGGCGTCCCACTCGAGGCCCTTCGCCCCGTGGACCGTGAGCAGCTGGACCCGGTCGGGGTCCACCTCGGCCTCGCCGGGCGCGAGGCCGCGCTCCCGCTCCTCCGCCGCCTCGAGGTAGTCGAGGAACGCGGCGATCCCCGCCTGCGGCGCCGCGTCCACGAAGTCGCCGCACACGTCGAGGAACCGGTCCAGGTTGCTCCGCGCCGCCCCCGGCCCGCGGCCCGCCCGCGCGGCGACCTCCACGTCGAGCCTGACCGTGCGCTCCACGTCCGCGACGAGGTCGGGCAGCGGCTGGCCGGTCCGGCGGCGGAGCGAGGCCAGCTCGGCGGCGAGGGCACGGAGGCGGCGGTACCCCTCGGGCGAGAACCACTCCGGCCCCGGCAGCTGGTCGAGCGCGTCCACGATGCTGCGGTCGTCGATCTCGTCCGGGTCCGGCGCCACGTCGGCCGACTCCGCGGCCCCCCTGCGGACGAGAACCCGCGCCCACCGCCCGAGCGCGTCGAGGTCCCGCGGCCCGATCCGCCACCGCGCGCCGGTGAGGATCCGGACCAGGGCGTCGCCGGCCGTGGGGTCGGTGACGATCCGCAGCGTGGCGACGAGGTCGCGGACCTCCGGCGTCGCGAGCAGCCCACCGAGTCCGACGACCTCGACCGGGATTCCGGCGGCCCGCAGCGCGTCGGCCAGCGGGACCAGCCGGGAACGCTTGCGGGACAGCACCGCGATCGACCGTCCACCCTCGCCGGACGCCCGTAGCGCCGCGTCCGCGGTCCACAGTGTCCGGACACGTGCGACGAGGTCGGCGGTCTCGTCGTCCACGGTCGGGTGCACCGCGCACACGACGTGCCCGGCGCCCGTCCCCGGGCCCGCCTCCAGCTCGTCCACGTCGAAGCCGCCGGCGCGCAGCTCGCCCGACGTCACGTTCGCGACGGCCAGCACGGGGGCGGAGTTCCGGAAGCTCGTGCGCAGCGCGTACCGCGTGGCCTCGGCCCCGGACGCGGTGCGGAACTCGGACCGGAACCGGGACAGCGTGCCCGCGCTCGCGCCGCGCCACGAGTAGATCGACTGGCACGGGTCGCCGACGGCGGTCACCGGGTGCCCGCCGCCGAACAGCGACCGCAGCACGACGAGCTGCGAGTGACCGGTGTCCTGGTACTCGTCCAGCAGCACCACCCCGTACCGCTCCCGCTCGGCGGCGCCCACCTCCGGTGCCTCGGCGGCGATGCGGGCCGCGAGGCGCATCTGGTCGCCGAAGTCCATCACCTCGTCCGCCGCCTTCAGCTGCTGGTACGCCCGGACCAGCGGCATCAGCTGCCGCCGCGCCCGCTGGCGGCCGAGCAGCTCCTTGACGCCCAGGTACGGCCCGGTGCCCCGCTCCGTCCGCGGCAGCGCCTCGATCGCGGCACAGAGCTCGTCCGCGTGCCGCTCCACGTCCTCCGGCTCGACCAGGTGCTCCGCGAGCTCCGACGCCAGCGCCACCACGGCGGCGACCACGGTGGACGGTGCCGACTCGACCGCGTCCATCGCGCCGTCCCAGCTGTGCACGACGCGGTGCGCGAGCTGCCAGCTCGCCGCCTCGCCGAGCACGCGGGTGGTGGGCTCGACGCCGATGCGCAGGCCGTGCTCGGCGACGATGCGCGACGCATACGCGTGGTACGTGCTCACCGTCGGCTCCCCGTCGAGCGGCGAGTCGGTGTCCGGGTCGGGCGGCGCCCACAACCCCTCCGCGCGCAGCTGCGCGAGGCGGCGGCGCAGCCGCTGGGACAGCTCGGACGCGGCCTTGCGGGTGAACGTCAGGCCCAGGACCGCCTCCGGCCGTACGACCTCGTTGGCCACGAGCCAGACCACCCGGGCCGCCATCGTCTCGGTCTTGCCGGAGCCCGCGCCCGCGACGACCACGCACGGCTCCGGCGGCGCGCCGATGACCGCCGCCTGGTCCCGCGTGGGCGCGTGCAGGCCCAGGCGGACGGCGAGGGCATCGGGGTCCCACCGCACCGCGACAGCCGTCACGCGGTCACCTGCGCACCGTCGTCGTTCGCGGGGCAGCTGGTGCGGACGGGGCACACCTGGCAGCGGTCGTTGACGACCGCGGTGAACGCCGACCCCGCCATGCCCTCGGCGACCCGTGTGACGAGCTCCTCGGCCCACGCCGGGTCGTCGGCGTCGGCGAGCGGGGGCTGCCGCTGCTCCTTCGCGGACTTCGCCGAGGTGCCGAGCTGTACCAGCGACGCGCCGCCCGCCTCGCGGCCCGCGCCGAGGTGGTCGAACGCCCCGAGCGTCACCGCCAGCTGGTACGTCCCGAGCTGCGGGGTGCGCCCCACGTCGGCGTCGCGGGGGGCGGACTTCCCGGTCTTGAGGTCGACCACGACGAGCCGCCCGCCGGCGTCCCGCTCCAGGCGGTCGACCCGGCCCTCGAGGACCGCGCGCCCGATCGAGACGCTGAACCCCTCCTCCACCGCGACGAGGTCACGGCCGTTGGTGTGCAGCCAGTCGAGCAGCTTGACGAGCATGGTCCGGGCCCGCGCGCGCTCCTTGTCCGCGAACCAGGGCCCGCCGAGGTCCAGCCCGGACCACCCCGCGTCGACGCGGTCCGCCAGGGCGTCGAGCGTGGCGGTCGACGGATCCGCGGCGAGCGTGGCGGCGTCGTGCACCAGCGTGCCGAGCCCCTGGGCCGCACCCGGGCCCGGCGACCCTCCCGCGGTCTCGAGGAGCCAGCGCAGGGCACACGTGTCGAACTGCTCGACCCGCGACGGCGACACCCGCACCGGCTCGCCCGGCTCCCGGAGCGGGCCGTCGTCGGACAGCGGGAGCAGGCCGTACCACTCGGCGGGCGACGCGCCGGGGACCCCCTCGGTGGCGAGCCGGGCCAGGTGCCCGGCCGCGACCTGGCGCACGGCCGCGGGACGGGACGGATCGGTCACCACCGCGCGCAGCTCCGCCACCACGGGGGTGAGGCCGAGCCCACGCGGCAGGGCCGACGGCGGGCGCGGCGTGTCGCCCGGCCAGGGCGACAGCTCGTCGAGGAACCGTGACGGCTCGGTCTCCGCGTCCGCGACCGCGGTCACGATCAGCCGCCGCCGCGCCCGCGTGCACGCGAGGTAGAAGAGCCGCCGCTCCTCGTCGAGCATCTGCCCGACCCGGCCCACGACCGTCGGCTCACGCCCGGCGGCGAGGTCCACGACGAGCTCCGAGCCGAGCAGGGACCCGCGCGGCCGGAGGTCGGGCCAGAGACCCTCCTGCACGCCCGCGACGGCGACGACGTCCCACTCGAGGCCCTTCGCGGCGTGGGCCGTGAGCACCCGTACGGCCTCTCCCGTCGGGGCACGGTCGGCGAGGGTGTCGCCGGGGATCTGCTGACCGCCGACGTGGTCGAGCAGCGCGTCGGCACCCCGGCCGGGCAGGCGGTCCACGAGCCGCGCCGCCGCCTCGAACAGCGCCACGACCGCGTCGAGGTCCGCGTCCGCCGCGGCGCCGCGGGTGCCGCCCCCGAGGCTGTCCCGCCGCCAGCGCTCGGCGAGACCCGAGGCCGACCAGACGGTCCAGAGGGCCTCCTCGGAGTTCGCGCCCTGCTCGGCCGCGGTGCGGGCCAGCGTCACGAGCCGCCCGACCCGGGCCGCGGGCAGGGCGGCCCGCTCGTCCAGCAGCAGCAGGTCGCCGGGCGAGTCCAGCGCGAGCCGGAGCAGCGTGCGGGAGGAGCGGCGCCCGCCGGACGCGAGCTCGGCGCGGCGCAGCTCCCGGCGGAGGCGGCGGACGGCGAGGGCGTCGGCGCCGCCGAGCGGGGACGTGACGAGCTCCTCGGCCGCGTCCTCGACCTCCTGCTCGGTCGCGCCCTCCCAGCGGCCGAGCGCGAAGCGCAGCACGGTGAGCAGCGACCGCACCGCCGGCTGGGCCGCGAGCGGCACCTCGTCGGACGCGACGCCGAGCGGCACCCCGGCGCCCAGGAGGGCACGCCGCAGGGCCGGCAGGGACCGCGACGCCGAGCGCACGATCACGGCCATCCGGGACCACGGCACGCCGTCGACCAGGTGCGCCTCGCGGAGCCGGTGCGCCACGTACGCGGCCTCCTGGCTGCCGGAGCGCAGGTGGTGGACCTCGGAAGCCCCGGGGAGAGGGCCCGGGAGCAGGTCCCGGTGCGCCCGGCGGCCCCGGATCCGGGCACCAACACGGCGGTACGCCCCGACCAGCGCCGGCCCGGCCCGGTGACACCGTTCGAGCACCACGGTCCGGGCCTCCGTGCCCGGGCGCGCGAACCGCTCCGGGAACCGCGCGAGGCACGCGGGGTCGGCGCCCCGGAACGCGAACACCGACTGGTCCGGGTCGCCCGCCACGACGACCGCCGCGGCCGACCGGCCGAGGAAGGCCAGGAGCGCCTCCTGGGCCGGGTCGACCTCCTCGTACGAGTCGACGTACACGTACCGGAACCGCGCCCCCTCGCGCCGCGCGAGCTCCGGGTCGGCGGCGAACGCGGACAGCACCGCCTGCACCAGCTCCGCGGGATCCAGCGCGGGCTCGCGGCTCAGCGCGGTGACGTCCTCGTACTGGGTGAGGAAGCGCGCGGCCGCCACCCAGTCGAGCCGGCGGTGCGCGCGGCCCCAGCGGCGCAGCTGATCGGCCGTCACGCCGTGCTCGAGACCCCGCAGCAGGAGGTCCCGGAGCTCGGCGGTGAAGCCGCGGGTGGGCAGCGCGCCCCGCAGCTCGCCGGGCCAGCGGCCGGGGTCGTCGGCGAGGTCGCCGAGCACCAGTTCGCGGATGACCGCGTCCTGCTCCGGGCCGGTCAGCAGGCGCGGCATCGGCTCGCCGCGGGAGGCGGCGTGGCGCTGGAGGACGGCGAACGCGTACGAGTGCACGGTCCGCGCCACCGGCTCGCCGGAGGTGCGGCCGAGCCGCACGGCGATGCGTTCCCTCAGGGCCGCCGCCGACCGGCGGTCGAACGCCAGCAGCAGGATCTCGTCCGGCGAGGCGCCCGCCTCGACCCGCGCGACGACGGCCTCGACCAGCGCGGTCGTCTTGCCGCTACCGGGCCCGCCGAGCACGCGCAGCGGGCCGCTGTCGTGCTCCGTGACCGCCCGCTGGACGTCGTCGAGTGCCGGCGCCGCGACGTCGCGCGGCGCCGGGCGGACGAGCCGGTACCCCCCTGTCCTCACCCCACGATGAGACCACGGGGGTACGACACCTCAGCTGGGGGAGGGCGAGGGGAACAGCGGCGGCGGGGCCTGCGTCGCCGCCACCTGCGGCCGGACGGTGAACTGGCTCGTCCGGCTCTGGCGGTCGTCGAGGCTGTACGCCGTCACCTGGTACTTGTGGGCCTGGCCGTCGCACGCGAACGGCAGGGACACCGGGGCGTCGGACGGGGCGTACCGCTGGTACTCCTGGCCGTCGATCCCGATGTGGACGCTGTTCGCGTCCGCGACCCGCCATCCGAGGTCGAAGCGCTGCGTACCGCCGTCCGTGCAGTCGACGCGGCTGGGGGCGACGATGTCGAGCACCCGCGGTCCGGGGCCCTCGGGGGGCGGCGGCGAGGCGCTCTCGGAGGGCGACGGGGTCGGCTCGGCGCTCGCCTCGGTCGACGTGGACGGCAGCGGTGACAGCGCCGTCGTGGACTCCGGGGACGCCGAGCCGAACAGGGCCGTGGAGGCCGCGTACCCGATGCCCGTGACGAGCAGGATCGCGAGCACCACGCCGCCGACGATCAGCGCCAGCCGCTTGCCGTCCCGCGGCTTCTCGGGCTCCTCGTCGTACTCCTCGTAGCGGGCGCCGCCGTACACGTTGCCGGCGGGCGGGACGGGCGCCGCGGACCCCCGCGCGCCCCCCACCGGAGGCATCGCGCGGGTCTCGTCGGGCTCGCCGGGGAGGCGGCGCGTCCGGTCGTCGTCACCGAACGGGAAGAACCGCGTGTCGTCGTCCCCGCCCTCGGGCGGGACCGGCGGCATCGCGCGGGTGCTGTCGTCGTCGTCACGGAACGGATCGAACCGTCGCGTGGAATCGTCGGGAGGCTGCGTCACGCGTGGGAGAACACCACAAACCCCGGCCCGCGTCCAAGTCCCCGTGCCGGATTCGCGGCGCGAACGTCTACGCTCCGCCCGTGGACGTGGCGCAGCGCACACGTGTCCCGGCCGGTGTGGCCGCAGGACATCCCGCCACGGCCGGGGCCGCGGCGGAGATCCTCCGGGCCGGCGGCTCCGCGGCCGACGCCGCTGTGGCCGCGGTGCTCGCGGCGTGCGTCGCGGAGACGGTGTTCACGGGTCTGGGCGGCGGCGGGTTCGCCACCCACTACGACGCGGCGACGGGCGACGTCACGTGCCTGGACTTCTTCGTGGCGGTACCCGGTCTCGGCGCCGACGCCGGTCCCGGGCCGATGACCACGCTGTCGGTGGCGTTCGGGTCGGTGCCGCAGGCGTTCTCGATCGGGGCGCCCAGCGTGGCCGTGCCGGGCGTCCCGGCGGGCTGCGCCGAGGTGCACCGCCGCTGGGGGCGGCTGCCGTGGCCGGACCTCGTGGCCCCGGCCCTCGCGCTCGCCCAGCGGGGCGTCCTGCTGCCCGCCACGCACGCCACCGTGCTCGACCTCATCGCGGGCGGACTGGCCGTCGGCCCCGGAGCCGCCGTGTACGCGCCGGACGGGACGCTGGCGACGGCCGGCGCGACGCTGCTGCACCCCGGCCTCGACCGGATGCTCGCGCTGCTGGCCGGCGAGGGGCCCGCGGCCTTCTACCGCGGGCCGGTCGCGGACGCGCTGGTCGGGGCGGTCCGGGCCGGGGGCGGCGTCCTCACCCGGGACGACCTCGCGGCGTACGCCGTGCAGGAGGTCCCGGCGGGGGCGGCGCGCTTCGGCACGGCCACCGTCCGGGCGCGGACGGACCTGAACCGGTGCCGGGACGCGTTCGCGGCCCTGCCGGACGACCTCGCGGACCTGTCCCCGCCGGACCGGGCCGTCGCGGTCGCGCGGGTGCTCGGCGGCCCGGACCTGCTGGGCGACACGACGAACGTGTCGGTCGTGGACCCGGACGGGAACGCGTGCGTGGTCACCACGACGATGGGGCTCGGCTCGAGCGTGTGGATCCCCGGGTACGGCGTCCACCTCAACTCGATGCTCGGCGAGGGCGAGCTGCTCGTCGGCCCGCAGCTCCCGGGCGCACGGATGGGCAGCATGATGTGCCCGCTCGTCGTCACCGACGACGCGGGCCTCGTCGCCGCGGCGGGCGCGGCGGGCGCGTCCCGGATCCGGACCGCGCTGGTGCACACCCTGGTCGGCACGGTGGCCGGGGGGCTGCCGGCCGCGGAGGCGGTCGCGCGCCCCCGGACGCACCCGGTGGGCCCCCTGCTGCACGCCGAGCCGGGGCTGGACCCGGAGGTCGCGGAACGCCTGGAACAGGACTGGGACCTGCACGTGTGGCCGGACCGGGACGCGTACTTCGGGGGCGCGAGCGTCGTCGGCCGTACCGGCGCGGGCGCGGACCCGCGGCGGGACGGGGCCGCGTCAGAGATCTGAGGGCCACCAGGCCGCGGCGCGCATGTCGACCCGCTGCGCGCGGAACGGCGTCCCCTCGGCCTCGAGCCTCGACCGGGCCTCGGCCTCCTTGTGCGGGGGCAGGCGGCCGACGCTGTTCACGACCCGGTGCCACGGCACGGCGCCGCCCTCGCGCGCCATGACCGCGCCCACGATCCGCGGCGACGCGAGGCCGAGGTACTCCGCGATCGCGCCGTACGACATCACCCGGCCCGGAGGGATCCGCTCCACGAGGTCCAGAACAGCATCGGGACCCTCGACGCGCGCGTCGAGGGGCCCGATGTCGTGCACGGCCTAGTACTCCGGCAGCGACGGGTCGATCTGCTTGACCCAGCTCACGACGCCGCCCTGCACGTGGGTCGCGTCGGAGAAGCCGGCCGCCTTCAGCGCGGCGAGCGCCTCGGCGGAGCGGACGCCGGTCTTGCAGTGCAGCACGATCGGCTTGTCCTGCGGCAGCTGCGCGAGCGCGGAGCCGTTGAGGATGTCGCCCTTCGGGATGAGCACCGAGCCGGGGATGCGCACGATCTCGTACTCGGCGGGCTCACGGACGTCGACCAGCAGGAAGTCCTTGCCGGCCTTCATCATGTCCTCGAGCTCCATGACGGTGATCGTGGAGCCGCGGGCCGCCAGCTGCGCCTCGTCGGACACGACGCCGCAGAACTCCTCGTAGTCGTCCACGAGGTCCGTGATCGTCGGGTTCTCGCCGCACAGCGGGCAGTCCGGGTCCTTGCGGACCTTGATCTTGCGGTACTCCATCTCCAGGGCGTCGTACACCATCAGCCTGCCGACCAGCGGCTCGCCGATGCCGGTGAGGAGCTTGATGGCCTCGTTGACCTGGATCGAGCCGATCGACGCGCACAGCACGCCGAGCACGCCGCCCTCGGCGCACGACGGCACCATGCCGGGCGGCGGGGGCTCCGGGTACAGGCAGCGGTAGCACGGGCCGTGGTCGGCCCAGAACACGCTGGCCTGGCCGTCGAAGCGGTAGATCGAGCCCCACACGTACGGCTTGCCGAGCAGCACCGCGGCGTCGTTGACCATGTACCGCGTCGCGAAGTTGTCGGTGCCGTCGATGATCAGGTCGTACTGCGAGAAGATCTCGCGGACGTTGTCGTTGTCCAGGCGGGTGTCGTGGACGACCACGTTCACCAGCGGGTTGATCTCCTTGACGGAGTCGCGCGCGCTCTCGGCCTTCGGGCGGCCGATGTCGGACTGGCCGTGGATGATCTGGCGCTGGAGGTTCGACTCGTCCACGGTGTCGAAGTCGACGATGCCGAGCGTGCCGACACCCGCGGCGGCGAGGTACATCAGCGCGGGCGAACCCAGGCCACCGGCACCGACGACGAGGACCTTGGCGTTCTTGAGGCGCTTCTGCCCGTCCATCGCGACGTCGGGGATGATGAGGTGCCGCGAGTAACGGCGGACCTCGTCCACGGTGAGCTCGGCAGCCGGCTCGACCAGCGGAGGCAGGGACACGACGGGACCTCTTCCGTTCTGGGGTCGCGCGGGGTGCGCGCCCGTCTTCACACCGGTGGAAACCGGCGGCGGCCCGTCAATGTTCCCACCGGATCACTGCCCCGCAGTAGGTGGCCCGGTGACGAGCTTCCCGTCCACGTACGGCCACGCGTTGGGACGGCACCCCTGCAGTCCGAGGGTCTGCTGGAGCATCACCGGCGCGAGCGCGCCGGGCTGCGGGCAGGCGAGGTGGCCCCGGCCGAGCCGGTGCCCGACCTCGTGGTTGACCACGTACCGGCGGTACGTGGCGACGTCGCCGTGGAACTCCGGTACCGCCAGCAGCCACCGCGCGAGGTTCACGACCACGCGGTTGCCGACGCGGCACGACGTGTACCCCTTCGTGTCGAGCGGGGAGCAGAGGCGGTCGACCGTGTCCGGTGACGCGAGCGTGATGACGAAGTCGGGCTTCCAGCCCTGGCCACCGGACACCCGCTGGAACGCCCACTCCCCGCCCGCGGTCCACGACCGCGGGTCGGCGAGCGTCTGGTCCACCGTCGCCGCGAACTCGGCCGGCACCTGGCCGACGCCGTCCTCGACCTGGACCTGGTAGCGCAGCAGCTGCCCGCGCCCCGCCACGCCGGTACCGCCGGGCGCCACGGTGAACGTCCCCAGCCCCCGCGCGGGCACCCGGACCCCGGCCGGGGCGGAGGGCGTCGCGGACGGGGCCGTGAACTCGTCCGCCACCGGGCCGCCCCCGCCGGCCGCCGCGGCCGACCCGGCCTCCCCCGTGGACTCGCGCGGCGCCGGACCGTTCCCCAGGTCGACGCCGACGAGGACCGCGGCGACCGCGAGCAGCGCGAGCACACCCGCGCGCCGCCGGCGCCGGAGCATGCGCTCCCGGGCCGGCCGGCCCGCCGTGCGGGCACGGGTGGCCCCGGGCACGGTGGTGGAGGGGCCCGTCGTCACGGTGAGCACCATGCCACGCTCGGTGAGGAAGGCGGCTCCGGCGCGCTCAGCCGAGCATCCCGAGCACGGCACGGGCGACCGGCTCGGGCGCCTCCATCTGGGCGGTGTGGCCGACTCCGTCGATGACCAGCAGCCGGGAGTCCGGGATGGCACGCGCGGTCCGCTCGGCGTGCCGGACCGGGACGAGGCGGTCCTCCCGCCCCCAGACGACGAGCGCCGGCACCTGCACCCGGCCGGCGAGCCGCCACAGCGAGTGCCCGCCGAGCCGGAGGTAGGAGGTCACCAGGCCACGGAAGGTCCGGACGTACGCCTCCGCCGCGTGCGGAAGCCCCACCCTGCGCTCCGCCTCCTCGACCGCCTCGGCGAGCCGCGCGGGCGGGATGCGGGACGGGTCCGCATAGCAGAGCGACAGCACCCCGCGGGCGAGCTGCTCCGGCGACAGGTCCGCGATGCGGCGGGTCGCGAGGCGCTCGACATTGGGCAGGAACATCATCGGCACCATCCGCGCCCGCTCCCGGCTGGTCCGCAGCTGCGGCACCGCCGGGGACACGAGCGTCAGGGTCCGGACGAGCTCCGGGCGGGTGGCGGCGACGCGGATCGCGACCGCGCCGCCGAGGGAGTTCCCGAACAGGTGCACCGCTCCGCGCCCGGAGTGCTCGATCCAGCGGGCCACCCGGGCCGCGAGGGCCCGCTGCGTGTAGTCCCCGCCCGGGGGCGGATCGCTGTACCCGAAGCCGGGCAGGTCGATCGCCTGGCCGTCCAGCCGGGACGACAGCAGCGTGGCGAGGTCCGTCCAGTTCGTCGCGGAGCCGCCGAGCCCGTGGACGAACAGGGCGGGCTCGCCGCCGGTCTCACACGGCGTGTCCCGGACGTACACGCCGGCGCCGTCGAGCTCCTCCCGGCGCCCCGGCCACGGCGGGGATACGTCGAGCTCGGGCAGGTCGGCATCGGACAGTCGTGCGGGCTTCACGCCTCCAGTGTGGACCGGCGTGCACCGAGGAGCCGCTCCACGCGCCGCTCGAGGGCGGCGAGGCACGCCCGGACGACGGCCTGACGGGTGTCCTCGTCGACCGCCGCCGAACCGGTGAGCCGCTCCGCGTGGCCCGGCGTGAGCAGCGTGATCGCGACCAGCACGACCCGGTGGCCGCCGACGAGCGCGACGTGCGCGTCGTCGAACGCGCAGCGCCCCACGCCGGCCAGGATCCCGTCCATCGCGGCGAGGGCGGCCCGCGCCACCGTCTGCAGCGCCGAGCCGTCGTGCGCGGGACCGGACGCGCGGCCGGTGGACCGGCCCGCCGCCGTGGACAGCACGACCTCGGCGCCGAACTCGCCGACCGAGGTCACCGCCGTCATCCGCTCGAAGAGCACGGACCGCGGGTGCCCGTACGGCGTCGACGGGTACGCGCGGGTGGCCTCCACGACCGACTCGACGTCGACTGTCGGGACTCCGACAGAACCGTCCCGCGCGGCGCGCCGCTCCGCCGTCCCGTACCGCCGCTCCGGCCCCGCATACTCGACCAGCTTCGAGCGGCGGGCGTCCACCGGGACGCCGAACCGGCCGTCCAGCAGGTCCGCGACGCGCGCGGCCACGACCGCGTCGTCCACCCCGTCCGCGAGCGTGAGCCGGAGCGAGTGGTGGCCGGTCGGGTCCGCACCGAGCGCGGCGTCGGTCACACCGTCGAGGGCCCTGACCGCGTCGAGCAGGGTGCGCGGATCCACCGCGGGCCGCGGCGTCCCCTCCCGGGGACGGACCGTCCAGCGCTCGACGCCACTCGCGGCCGGTTTGTGGCCTTCCGGCTGCACCGTGGACCTTCTTCCCCCGTGATCACCGCCTGTCGGCGGAGGCGGGGCACCGTAGATCATCACGCGCCGCGCCGTCAACGGCGGGCATGACACACATCTCGCCGGAGCCACGTTCCCGTCACAGCCTGTTCGCCGGAGGATGTACCCGTGGGTACTGTCATCCCCGGACCGGGCTCCCCGCCCGGTGGCGAGGAGGGAGCGAGGATGAGCATGCCGCTGGCGAGGCCCGCCTCCACCGACCAGGCCACGAGCGGCCGGACCGCCCGGTTGCCCCGCTCCGCGCGCCGCAAGCAGCTGCTGGCCGCCGCGCAGGAGGTCTTCGTGGCGCAGGGGTACCACGCCGCGGCGATGGACGACATCGCCGAGCGGGCGGGGGTCAGCAAGCCGGTGCTGTACCAGCACTTCCCCGGCAAGCTCGACCTGTACCTGGCGCTGCTCGACACCCACGCCGAGGCGCTGGTGACGAAGGTCCGCGAGGCGATGGCCAGCACCACCGACAACAAGGTGCGGGTCCAGGCGGCGATGCAGGCGTACTACGACTTCGTGGACGGCGACGGCGGGGCGTACCGGCTGGTGTTCGAGTCCGACCTGCGCAACGAGGGCGCGGTCCGCGAGCGCGTCGACCGGGTCAACAACGACTGCATGGCGGCGGTGGCCGACACGATCACGGCCGACACCGGGCTCGAGCGGACATCCGCGGAGCTGCTCGCGATGGGGCTGGTGGGCGCCGCGGAGGTGTCCGCCCGGTACTGGCTGTCGAAGGACCGCGCGATCCCGAAGACCGCCGCCGTCGAGATGCTGGCGGCGCTCAACTGGCGCGGCATCTCGGGCTTCCCCCGCCAGCTCTGACATAGGCTCGTCGTCGACAACACGTTTTCTTCGGAGAGGACCCACGGTGGAGGTCAAGATCGGCGTGCAGTTCGCGGCGCGCGAGCTCGTCCTGGAGAGCGCCCAGTCGGCGCAGGACGTCGAGAAGGCCGTCGCCTCCGCGCTGTCCACCGACGGCGGGGTGCTGAGCCTCGAGGACGACAAGGGCCGCCGCGTGCTCGTGCCCGGGAGCAAGCTCGCGTACGTCGAGATCGCCGCGGACTCCGCCGTCCGGCGGGTCGGCTTCACCAGCTGAGTGGAGCTCCTCGAACTGCTGCTCCTCGGGGCCGTGGTCGCCGTGGTGGCGCGGCTCGCGACGCACGGGCGCGGCGTGGTCGGAGTACGCCCGGGCCTGGTCCTCGGAGCGGTGGGCAGCCTGGCGGGCGGCCTCGTGGCGCGCGCCGCGGGCGTGCACGGCGGGGCCCGGTGGGCCACCGCGGCCGCCGCGGCGGTGGTGCTGCTGGTCGTCGCCGGCGCGGTGCAGACGGCGCGGCGCCGCCGGGCGTAGACCCGGCCCTGGTTGCCCGGCCCTGGTTGCCCGGCCCTGATTGAGTTGCCCGGCCCTAGTTGCTCAGTCCGATCCGCTGCATCCGCTCGGTGTGCGCGGTGGTCAGGCGCTTGATCAGCGCGGCCACCCCGGCGAGGTCGCCCGACCGCGCCACGACGAGCAGCGCGAGGGCGTCCCGTTCCGCGGCCACCCGCTGCGCCTGGCCGATCGCCTCGCCGACGAGCCGCCGCCCCCACAGCGCGAGCCGGGCCCCGACCGCCGGGTCCGCGGCGGTCGCGGCACGCACCTCCTCGACCGCGAAGTCCGCGTGCCGGGTGTCGTGCAGCACCTCGAGCACGAGCGACCGGTCCGGTTCGTCGAGGAACTGCGCCACCTCGCGGTAGAAGTCGTCGGCGATCCCGTCCCCGACGTACGCCTTCACCAGGCCCTCGAGCCAGTCCCGCGGCGCCGTGGAGTCGTGGAACGCGTCGATGGCCCCCACGAACGGCTGCATCGCCACCTCGGGGTCCGCACCGAGCTCGCGGAGCCGTCGCACCAGCAGCGCGTAGTGCGCCATCTCGCCGGCCGCCATGTCGCTCAGTGCGGCGCGGCGGAGGGTGTCGGGCGCGAGACGGGCGTCCTCGGCGAGCCGGTCGAACGCGTCCAGCACGCCGTACGCGAGCGCGCCGAGGAGGTCGATCACCGCCTCCGCGTCGTCGGGACCGGCCGAGGCGGGAACGGTGGTCAGCAGAGCCTCCAAGGGTCACACCGCCGGGCGCGGGGAGCCCCGAGGTTACCTGTCCGCCGCTCCCGGCGTGCCGTCCGGAGGGCGTGCCACGGGTGTGCGCGTATCATCGGAGATGAGGCGCGGGCGTTCCGCCCCGCCGGTGACTGTGCGCCGACGCCGCCAACGGCCGCCGCCGCCCGCCGCGATGTCGCGGCGCGAGGCCGCGCTGGACCCCTCCGCGGGAGGTGGTCGACGCCCCGAGAGAGGCGAGACCCTGAGCACCCACGACATCACGGCGGGCACTGCCGACGCCGACGAATCGAACGACATCACCGAGACCGAGACCGAGTTCGCCGCCCATGCGGTCGAGATCGACCACTCCACCTCCGGTGCCCCCGAGGACGAGACCGCCGAGGAGCTCGCAGCCCGCGCGCCGGTCAGCGACTCGAACCCCCTCTTCGCCGCGCTGGGCGTCCGCCCGGAGACGGTCGCGGCCCTCGAGGCCGTCGGGATCGAGCGCGCCTTCGCGATCCAGGAGCTGACGCTGCCGATCGCGCTCGCCGGCTCCGACGTCATCGGCCAGGCCCGCACGGGCACCGGCAAGACGCTCGGCTTCGGCATCCCGATCCTCCAGCGCATCCTGGGCCCGTCCGAGGGTGCCGACGGCGTCCCGCAGGCCCTGGTGGTCGTCCCGACGCGCGAGCTGTGCGTGCAGGTCACGCGCGACATCGAGGCCGCGGGCCGCACCCGCGCGGTCCGGGTCATGTCGGTGTACGGCGGCCGGGCGTACGAGCCGCAGATCGCGACGCTGCGCGACGGCGTCGACGTCGTCGTCGGCACGCCCGGCCGGCTGATCGACCTGGCGGAGCGCGGCGACCTCGTCCTCGGCAAGGTCCGGATCCTCGTCCTGGACGAGGCCGACGAGATGCTCGACCTCGGGTTCCTGCCCGACATCGAGAAGATCCTCAAGATGATCCCGGACCAGCGTCAGACGATGCTGTTCTCGGCCACCATGCCGGGGCCGATCGTCACGCTCGCCCGGCAGTTCATGAAGCAGCCGGTCCACATCCGCGCCGAGGAGCCGGACGAGAACCGCACGGTCCCCGAGGTGGACCAGTTCATCTACCGCGCCCACGCGATGGACAAGGTCGAGATGCTGGCCCGGCTCCTCCAGGCGCGCGAGCGCGGCCTCACGATGGTGTTCTGCCGCACCAAGCGCACCGCGCAGAAGGTCTCCGACGAGCTGGCCGAGCGCGGCTTCGCCTCGGCGGCCGTCCACGGGGACCTCGGGCAGGGCGCCCGCGAGCAGGCCCTGCGGGCGTTCCGGGCGGGCAAGGTCGACGTGCTGGTCGCGACCGACGTCGCCGCCCGCGGCATCGACGTCACCGGCGTGACGCACGTCGTGAACTACCAGTGCCCCGAGGAGGAGAAGACCTACCTCCACCGCATCGGCCGCACGGGCCGGGCGGGCGCGAGCGGTGTCGCCGTGACGTTCGTGGACTGGGACGACGTGCCGCGGTGGCAGCTGATCAACAAGGCGCTCGACCTGCCCTTCACCGACCCGCCGGAGACGTACTCCACCTCGGACCACCTGTACACCGAGCTCGACATCCCGACGTCCGCCACCGGCACGCTGCCGCGCGGCCAGCGCACCCGCGCCGGCCTGGGCGCCGAGGCGGTCGAGGACCTCGGGGAGACCGGCAAGAGCCGCCGCGGGGCGGGGACCCGGTCGGGCGGCGACTCCGGCGGTACGCGGAGCCGCACCCACCGTGCCGAGGGCGACGGCGGCGACTCCGGCGGTACGCGGAGCCGCACCCGCCGCGCCGAGGGCGACGCCGAGGGCTCGACGCGGCCGCCGCGCGCGCGCCGGCGCACCCGCGGGGGCGCCTCCTCCGAGGCTTCCGCGGCCGAGGCCGTGGGCACCCCGGCGACCCCCGAGGGCGACGACGCGGCACCCCGCCACCGTCGCCGCCGCGGTGGCCGCGGGCGCGGTGGCGCGACCGGCGGGGCACCGGCGGCCGACGCCACGCCGGAGAGCTGACCGGTACCGTCCGGAACCCGTGGATCCCGACGACGTGTGGCGGAAGCCGGTCGGCGGAGGCCGTGACCCGGAGACGGGCACGGCTCCCGCACCGGCACCGGCGTACACCCCGCCACCGGTGACACAGCGGCCCGATCCGGGACAGGTCCCGGGGCCGCTGCTCGTCCCGGTGCCGCCGCCACCGGAGCCACCGGAGCAGGACCACGCGGCGATCGACGCCGTCGAGCGGCAGTCGCGGCTCGTCACCGCGGCCGTGGGCGCGCTCGGGGGCGCCCTCGGCGGCCTGCTGATGCTCGTGCTGGTGCTCCGGCTGACGCGGGGCTGACCGGCATGGCGGTCCGCGTGGTCGCGATGTCCGACACCCACCTCCCCCGGCGCGCGCGGGACCTCCCGGCCGCACTCTGGGCGGCTGTCGACGCGGCCGACCTGGTGGTGCACGCCGGGGACTGGTGTACCGCCGAGCTGCTCGACGCCCTCGAGGCCCGCAGCGCGAGGCTGCTCGCCGTCCCCGGGAACAACGACGGCCCCGACCTGTGGACCCGGTTGCCCGAGGTGGCCCGGGCCGAGGTCGAGGGGCTGCGGATCGCGGTCGTGCACGAGACCGGCGCGTCGGCCGGGCGCGAACGGCGGTGCGCGGGGGCGTACCCGGACACCGACGTGCTGTTCTTCGGGCACAGCCACATCCCGTGGGACACCACCGCGGAGGGTGGCCTGCGCCTGCTGAACCCCGGCTCCCCCACCGACCGGCGGCGGCAGCCGCACCACACGTACCTCACCGCCGAGATATCGGGCGGCGGGTTGCACGACGTGGTGCTGCACCGCCTGTAGGGATGCCGCTACGGGGCCCAGACCATGTGCGCGCCGGTGTCCCCGGCGAGGACCAGGTACGTGCCGGTCGCGGCGCCCACGCCCAGCAGGACGAGGCTCAGCACGACGGACAGGACCGTCCACGCGCCGCCTGCGGGCCGGGCGGGCGCGGCGGGATCGTCGCCCTCGGCGAGCGCGCGGGCCCGCCGCCGGCTCCGGGCCCGCAGCCTGTCCACCCCGACGAGCAGCAGCACGGCGACGAGGAGCACCGCCGAGAGGTTCCTCGCCAGCTCCCCGAGCGACGCGTGGTGGTCGATCGCGGGACTGGCCCCGATCCGGGCCTCGAGCCGCTCGCCGCTGAGCGTCGCCAGGAGCGCGGTCACCGGGCCGGCCACCGCGAACAGGACCAGCGCCCAGTCGATCCGCGGCCGCAGCGCGGGCACCACGACGTACACGAGTCCCAGCAGCAGGGTGAGCGAGATGAGCACCAGCGGCGCGTGCACGAAGAGCGCATGCGAGGGGATGCCGTTGACCTGGTCCAGCACGTGCTGCCTCCTCCACGTCGGTGCCACGCAGCGTAGTGCCCGGGCGCTCTCCGGAGGCGTCGGCCACAATGCCCCCGTGAGACAACTGGCCCCGCACCGTGCGCAGTCCCGCCTCCTCGACGTCCGCGACGCCGCGGAGGCGGTCGTCGCCGTCCTCGACACCCCGCCCGCCCCGGACGCCCCGCGCCGCGCCACGGCGCTGCTCGTGCCCGGGTACACCGGGACCAAGGAGGACTTCGCCCCCGTCCTCGACGGTCTCGCGGACCGCGGCCACCGCGTCGTCGCGATGGACCAGCCGGGGCAGTACGAGTCGGTCGGCCCGGACGAGCCCGCGGCGTACACGGTGCGGTGGCTCGGGTCGGTGGTACGTGCCGTCGCCGCGTCGCTCGACGCGCCCGTGCACCTGCTGGGGCACTCGTTCGGGGGCCTGGTCGTGCGCGAGGCGGCGATCGCGGAGCCGGCGCTGTTCCGGTCGGTGACGCTGCTCGGCTCCGGGCCGGCCGCGATCGGCGGATCCCGGAAGGACCGCATGGCCTACGTCGAACCGCTGCTCGCGGCGGGCGGCATGCAGGCGGTGTACGACGGCGTGGAGCAGCTCGCCCGCCTCGACCCGACGTGGTCGGCGTCCCCGGCGGAGCTGCGGGAGTTCCTGCGGGTCCGCTTCCTCGCGAGCTCCGGCCCCGGCCTGAAGGGCATGGGCGACGCGCTGCTGAACGAGCCCGACCGCGTGGACGAGCTCCGCGCCGCCGGCCTGCCGATGCTCGTCTGCCACGGCGAGCACGACGACGCCTGGCTGCCCGCGACCCAGGCGGCGATGGCACGGCGGCTGGGCAGCCGGCACGAGGTGGTCGCCGGCGCCGTGCACTCGCCCGCCGTCGAGGCACCGGAGGACACCGTCGAGGTGCTCGCGCGGTTCTGGGCCGACGTCGAGAGCTGAGCTGCCGGAGCGGCGGGCGCCGCCTACGCTCGGGACCGTGACGATCTCCGACCTCGGCCTGTACGGACCGGACAGCGTGACGTGGCGGGTCCACGCGGACCCGGCGATGGGCCCCGGCGGCCTCCGCGCGCTGCTGCTCCAGGCCCTGCACCCGCGGGCCATGGCCGGGGTCGCGTCCCACTCCGACTTCCGCGGCGACCCGTGGGGGCGGCTGTTCCGGACGGCGGACTACGTCGCGACGACCACGTACGGCACGACCGAGGAGGCCGCTCGCGCGGCCGCCCGGGTCCGCGGCATCCACCGGCGGGGGCGGTTCACCGACGCGTCCACCGGGGAGACGTACCGGCTGGACGACCGCGGGCTGCTGCTGTGGGTGCACTGCGCGGAGATCGACTCGCTGCTGTCCACCGCACGCCGGGCCGGGCTGCGGCTGACCGATGCGGAGGCCGACACCTACGTCGGTGAGCAGTGCCGCGCGGCCCGCCTCGTCGGGCTCGATCCGACCGGCGACGGCGTGCCCACGACGGTGGCCGAGCTGGGGGCCTACTTCGAGGCGGTACGCCCGGAGCTCCGGCTCACTCCCGCCGCCATCGACGCGGCGCGGTTCCTCGCCGTACCGCCGATGCCGTGGCGGGTGCGCCTGACCACCCCCGCGGTGCCGGCGTGGCTGTCCCTCGCGGCGCTCGCGTTCTCGCTGCTGCCGCCGTGGGCGCGGCAGCTGTACGCGGTGCCGGTGCTCCCGCTGTCCGACCTCGCCGCCACCGCGGCCGTCCGTGCCCTCCGGGCCACGATGCTCGCCGTCCCTGCGTCGCTGCGGGACGGACCGCGGCTCACCGAGGCGAAGGCCCGCGCGGCCGTGTCCCCGGTCCGGCGGCTGCACGCCGTCCCGGGCTGACCGGCGGCGACCGCACTTCGCGCCGGATACGACCTGTCACCGCGCGCCCCGGTCCGACCCGGCGACGGCGACCGCACGGCGTCCCGGGGTCACTCGGCGACGGCGACCGCACGGGCCGTCCCGGGTCACCCGGCGACGGCGACCCAGGGGTCCTTCTCGGTGGACGCGGCCCGGCCCTCGGCGCAGTGCCGCCGGAAATCGCACCACGAGCACCGCGGGCCGGGCGCCGGCGGGAACGCCTCGTCCGGCGCCGCGCCGGCCCCCAGCCGGTCGGTCGCCGCGACGATGTCCGCCGCGGTGTCCTCCGCCCGGCGCACGTGCCGGGCCAGCGACTCCTCCGTGTGGGTGTGGGCGTGCACGGCGCCGGTCGGCAGGTGGTGCAGCTCGACGGTGCGGCACGAGCGGCGCAGGGTGCGCTCCGCGGCGAGCGCGTACAGCGCGAGAGCCCGGGAACCACGCGCGTCGTCGGTGGACAGCGGCGACCGGCCGGTCTTGTAGTCGACCACGACCAGCTCCCCGTCCCGCTCGTCGAGCCGGTCGATGCGCCCGCTCACCGCGAGGGTCTCGGTCCGCGTGCCGACCGTGCGCTCGACGCCCACGGGCTCGTCGTCGGGGTCGAGGGTCTCCACATAGGACTCCACCCACCCGGAGGCCCGCGTGAGCGTCTCGTCGGACTGGGCGCGGTCCCGGTACCCGTCGGTGAGCCAGCCCGACCGCAGGAGCCCCACGGCGGCGGCCGGGGTGCGGCGCTCGCGCGGCAGGGACCACCACGCCCGGAGCGCGTTGTGGACGCTCGCGCCGAGGGAGTTGTGCGCCCACGGCAGGCCGCGCGGCGGTGCCGGACGGTCCAGATAGGTCATCCGGTACCGGCGCGGGCAGTCCTCGTAGGAGGCCAGCCGGGACGGCGTCGCGCTGAAGAGCCGGGTGGGCATGCCGTCGAAGCCGAGCTGCTGCATGAGGAGGATTCTCCCACCCGCCAGGGTACGGACGGCGGTTGTCCACAGGCGGGTCGTCCACCGGCCGGTCGTCCACCGGCCGGTCGTCCACAGGCGGGTGGTCCACCGGCGGCTCAGTGCGCGGCGATGAACCCGTACACCGACTCGGCGATCAGCTGCACCGCGATCGCGGACAGCAACAGGCCCGCGATCCGCGTGATCAGCACGATGCCGCTCTCCCGCACGATCCGCACGATCACGCCCGCGAACCGCAGGAACAGGTACAGCACCCCGTGCACCGCGATGATCGCGAGCGCCACCGCGAGGTACTGCGCGCTGCCGTGCGCGCCCTGGGTGAGCACCAGCGTCGCGACGATCGCGCCGGGACCCGCGAGCAGCGGCGTGCCGAGCGGGACCAGGGCGACGTTGACGTCGGCGACCTGCTCCGGCGGCTTCTCGTTGCCCGTGAGCAGCTCGAGCGCGACCAGCAGGAGCAGCAGCCCGCCCGCGCCCTGGAGCGCCGGGATGCCGATGCCGAGGTAGTCGAGGATCTGCCGCCCGCCGACCGCGAAGAGCGTGATCACGAGGAACGCGACCGCCACCGCCTGCCACGCCGCCCGGCCGCGGGCGCGGGCGGACTGCGCCCCGGTGAGCGCGAGGAAGAGCGGCACGGTCCCCGGCGGATCCATGATCACGAACAGCGTCACGAACGCCTCGCCGAACAGCCGTGGGTCCACGCTCACGCGGCCACCGGCTCGGCCCCGGTGGCCTGGGCGACCAGCTCCTCGTAGACCGCCGGGGCGGTCGTGTCCGCGCCGAGGGCGACGGATTTGTTCGCGCCGTGGAAGTCGCTCGACCCGGTCACGAACAGCCCGAGGTCCCGGGCGAGCTCCCGCGTCCGGCGGCGGGCGGCCGGGTCGTGGTCGACGTGGTCGGCCTCCAGCCCGGCGAGGCCGGCGCCGGCCATCTCGGCATACGAGTCCTCCGGGACCACCGCCCCGCGCGCCGCCGCGAGCGGATGCGCCACGACCGGCACCCCGCCGGCCGCGCGCACCATGCGGATCGCGTCGCACACGCGGGTGTCGGGCTTGACGGCGCGGTACCGGCCGCCGCGCCCGATCCAGTCCGGCGTGAACGCCGCGGCGACGTCCGCGACGAGGCCCCGCCGCACCAGGGCCCGGGCGACGTGCGGCCGCCCGACCGGGCCACCCGCGGCCTCGGCGAGCACGTCCTCCCACGCGACCTCGTGCCCGTCGGCCCGCATCAGCTCCACGATGCGGCGGGCCCGGACGGTCCGTCCCTCCCGGACCCGGGCCCGCTCGGCGCGGAGGACCGGCTCGGCGGGGTCGAACAGGTACGCGAGCAGGTGCATGCCGATCACCCGGCCGTCCGGCGCGGACCAGACGCAGGACAGCTCCGCACCGGGCACGAGGGTGAGGCCCGGCGGCAGTGCCGACGCGGCCGCGGACCACCCCGCCGTCGTGTCGTGGTCGGTCAGCGCGACCACGTCGAGGCCGGCCGCGGCGGCCGCCCGGACGAGCTCCGCCGGGGAGGTGGTGCCGTCACTCGCCGTCGAGTGGGTGTGGAGGTCGATCCGCATGGGGCCGACGGTAACGGCCGGTCCGCTCAGGTGCCGCCGGAGGACTCGCGGCGGGTGCGGCGCCGGGGGTTCGGGTCGGGGCCGTACATCTCCTCGACCATCAGCAGGTACAGCTCCCGCGGGTTCGGCAGGTGGATGATCTCCCGCAGCGCCTGGTCCTGCCCGGCGGACTCCAGCACGAACGTGCCGTAGCCCAGGATGCGCCCGATCGGGCCCTGGTTGTACGCCATGTCGGTGACCCGGGCGAGCGGCATCATCGCGACCTTGCGGGTGACCATGCCGTTCACGACCATGACGCGCCGGCTGGTGAGCACGAAGCGGTCGAACCACCAGTCCCCGACGCGCCACAGGGCCCACAGCACCACGAGGCCCCAGATGACCGCGACGACGCCCACGAACAAGGAGGACCGCTGGGTGCGGCCGGCCACGTAGCCGAGGAGGAACGTCGCCGCGGTGACGCCGGCGATCTCCCGCCACAGCAGGGACCAGTGCCGCCGCCACTCGCCGACGAACCGCTCGGTGCTGAACAGGTACCGGCGGACCATCTCGCTCGGCACAGTGTGGCCCTCGGGCGTCAGGATGACCGCCTCGTCGAGGATCTCGGACGCCTCGCGGAACGGGGGCCGCACACCGGACCGCCCGCGCGGTCCCGACCGGGGCCGCGGCGTCGGCGCGGGAGGACTCAGGATCGGCAGCGGGTCCGTGTCACGCTGCGCCGCGCGCTCGTCCTGCTCGCCGGGCCCGTCCTCCGGCCAGTCGTCGTCGCCGGGACCGGACACGTCACCACCCTCAGGTGAGGCCGGAGATGAACGAGCCGAACCCGTTCGCGATCGACATCACACCGCTGCCCAGTCTCCGGGCCATCTGCGCAGCCTGGGCCGGCTGCGAGACGACGTAGAAGATCAGGAACGCGACCAGCACCCAGGTCACCACCTTCTTCACGCCGACCCCCGCCTCTCCCACCGAGTCCGACAACGACGTACACACCGTATCGGCTCGGCGGTCCGGGACGTGCAGGTCGTCGGGTATCGGGCGTGTCAGCGGCCGTTCAGGTACGGCGACGGTGCCCCGAAGACGAGCGGGCCCGGCAGTGCCTCGCGGAGGTCCAGCAGGTTGACCTGTTCGGCGAAGACGTAGCCCGCGTCGGCGGGCCACAGGATCGCCCACAGCCACAGGCCCTCGGCCTCGCCGACGTACGCCGAGCGGCCGTCGGCGCTCCGCACCGACCACAGTGGTGCGGGGTGGCCGGCGGTGGTCACCTTGGCGTGCGCGGCGGTGTGGGTCAGCGCGTCGGCGAGCGCGGGTCCGGGGTCGGGGCCGTCGAGTCCGGCGTACCGCGCGCCGAGTCCCACGCCGGGCTCCTCCGCGACGAGGACGACGTCGGCCACGCCGCCCAGCGGGGCCGGACCGGCACAGGCGAGCGCGGTGGCGCGACCGCCACTGCGGTCGTCCCCGGCCCAGCCGACGCCGGTGACGGTCCAGCCCGTCAGCAGCGGCCACGGCACCCACAGCGGGACGCGCGAGACGGCGCGCGCGAGGTCGAGGGTCTCCTGCGACACGTGACGCGGGACGTGGAACGGCAGCACCGCGCCGTGCACGTCGCACCTCCAGTCCGACGACATCAGGTCGGGCGCGCGTACCTCTCCCCCGCAACGGGGGCAGCTCACGGCTACGGACACGTTTGTCACGTTGGACGTACCGAGCGTGCCCGTCAAGGCCCCGGCGCCTCGGCGTGCTCCCGGATCCACGCGTGCATGGCGATGCCGCTCGCGACTCCCGCGTTGATCGACCGCGTCGAGCCGTACTGCGCGATCGAGTACACGAGATCGAGGGCGTCGCGCGCCTCGTCGGACAGACCCGGACCCTCCTGCCCGAACAGCAGCACACAGCGCCGGGGCAGCCGGACCGTCTCGAGCGGGACGCTGCCGGGGAGGTTGTCGATGCCGACGACGCTCAGGCCGTCGCCGTGCGCCCAGGCCAGGAAGCCGGTGACCGTCGCGTGGTGCCGCACGTGCTGGTACCGGTCGGTGACCATCGCGCCGCGGCGGTTCCACCGGCGCTTCCCGACGATGTGGACCTCGGCGGCGAGGAACGCGTTCGCCGTCCGCACGACCGTCCCGATGTTGAGGTCGTGCTGCCAGTTCTCGATCGCGACGTGGAAGTCGTGCCGCCGCGTGTCGAGGTCACGGACGATCGCGTCGTGCCGCCAGTAGCGGTACCGGTCGACGACGTTGCGGGTGTCGCCGCCCGCGAGGAGGTCGGGGTCGAGGTGGGGGTCGTCGGGCCACGGGCCCTCCCACGGTCCGACCCCGACCGTCCTGTCCACGCGGGTGCTAGTCCTTCCGCTTCGGCTCGGGGCGACCGGGCTGCTCGCCACCGCGGGCCTCGCCGTAGCTGCGCTTCGGGACCATCACCCTGCGGCGGAAGATGCAGACGACCGTGCCGTCCTGCTTGTAGCCGATCGTCTCGACGTACACGATGCCCCGGTCGTCCTTGGACTTCGAGGGGGTCTTGTCGAGGACGGTCGTCTCGCCGTAGATCGTGTCGCCGTGGAACGTCGGCGCGACGTGCCGGAGCGACTCGATCTCGAGGTTGGCGATCGCCTTGCCGCTCACGTCCGGCACGGACATGCCGAGCAGCAGCGAGTAGATGTAGTTCCCCACCACGACGTTCTTGCCGAAGTCGGTCGTCTTCTCGGCGTAGTTCACGTCCAGGTGCAAGGGGTGGTGGTTCATCGTGAGGAGGCAGAAGAGGTGGTCGTCGTACTCGGTGACCGTCTTCCCGGGCCAGTGCTTGTAGACGGCGCCGACCTCGAACTCCTCGTAGTACCGACCGAACTGCATCCGCGTGCCTCCCACTGTGATGTGCGTCGCCGCATCGTGCCGGACGGTCCACCACCGGCGCAGCGAGGAGTGTCACACTGCCGGGCGTGCAGCGCACCGGTGACGACAGGCCCGTCCGTCTCAACGCCAGCCTCGCGCAGCTGGCCGGTCTCGGCGCGCTCGTGATCGTGGCGACCGGGCTGTTCACGCTGTGGTTCGGGCCGCTGTGGGGCGGGCTCGTCCACGTGCTCGGGCTCGTCACGCTCGTCCGGGAGGGCTGGGGCGTGGAGATGTCGGGCAGCGGGGTGCGGTTCTGGGGCTCGCTGTGGCCGCGGACGCTCAGCTGGGCGCAGATCCGGGACGTCGAGACCGCGGGGCACCGGATCCGGCTGTGCACCCGCACGGGCACGCACGTCCTCGGGGCGCCGCGGCGGGGGTACCTGCTCACCGACCGCGCGTTCGACGCGAAGTACGCGTATCTCCGGCGGGCGTGGGAACGCAAGCGCACCGGGGTGGGCGTGTCCTAAGAGGACGTGACGCGGCCCGGCCGCCTCGCCCGGTTCCGGGCGATCAGCCGGTACACCGGCCTCGCGACCACGAGGACGGGGCGCGAGAGCAGCACGTGGCCCAGCAGGCGCCAGCCGGAGCCCGCCGAGACCAGCATCCGGGCGAGCGCGTCGGCCCCGGCCGCGCGGTCCTCGCCGTGGATCCACCGGACGGCCTCCGTGCACTCCGCGGGGGTGAGCTCCAGCACGCCGATGTCGGCGTGCTGCCACGCGACGACCTCGGCCGGCGTGGGGATGCGGCGGTTCACGAAGCGCGCGCACGCGGAGCAGAACCGGCAGTCCCCGTCGTACACGAGGGTCGGCGGGGTCATCCGCTGACCGGCTGCAGCGGCAGGAACCGCACCACGCCGCGGTCGGAGCCCAGGTCGAGGTCCGGTACCTCGGCAGGCTCGCCCACGACGACGGCGGTGGCGTCGGCGCCCTCCCAGAGCGGGTGGCCGAGACGGATCGTGGCGCCCGGCCGGACCACGAGCCCCTCGACGGCCGGCGCGGCGGCGACCACGGCGAGCGAGCGCAGGACGGAGTCCCGCGGCTCGCCGGTGCGCAGCAGCAGCTCCGCACGGGGACCCTCGGTGACCTCCGGCGCGACCACGGACGGGTCGACCATCGGGCGGCGGGACATCCCGAGCGTCGCGTACGTGACCGTGCCGTCGGCGTGGGGGCCGAAGCGCAGCACGTCGATCCGGTCCACCCCCACGAACGACACCGCCGCGCGCCCGGAGTCCCGCCCCAGCGCCGCGAGCAGGTGGGCCTCGACGGTCACCAGGACGTCGTCGCCGGGGAGCAGTGACATGGCCGGAGTCTAGGCCTCGGCCGCAGCCGTGAGCTGCGACGACGTGGCGACCTCGGCGAGCGACACCCGGTGTACCGGCGGGCAGGTGGCGTCCGCCCCGCACGTCAGCGCGCGGCGCTCCGCGGCCTCCGCGGACTCGACCACGACCCGGACGCGGCCGTCCCCGGCGGCCAGGACGGCCGTGGTCCGGGGACCCTCCGCGGACACCGATTCGACGGTGATCGCGGTGAGGCCGCGCGCGCCGAGGTGCCGGCGGGCGTGGTGCTCGGCGACCTGGACGGCCTCCGGCGTGCCGGCCCGGCCGCGGTACCGGTCGAGGTCGATCTCCCCCCGCGCGTACGCCGCGGCCGCGGCCGGCCCGGACTCCGCGTCCAGCCGCCCGAGGCACACGCCGTGCGGGAGGCACACCATCGTCGCGGCGAACCGGTGGCCGCCGAGGTGGGTCGTCTCCCAGACCCGGCCGGGGAACGCGGTGGCGACCGCGGCCGCCACCGGTCGGCCGAACTCGGCGCAGCAGGCGTCGCGCCGGCCGTGGGTGCAGACGAGGTAGAGGGGGCCGGTGACGGGCTCGGCCTCGCCGGGCGTGGGGCCTCCCTGTCGCTCGCCACCGGGCGTGGGGCCCTCCGGTCGCTCACCCCCGGGCATGGGGCCCTCCGGTCGCTCGCCCCCGGGCGGCTGCCCGGCGGCGAGCGCGTCGAGATCGAGCGTGGCGAGCTGCGCGAGGTCGTCCAGCTCGACGCCGGCGACCCAGGGCGCGGGACCGGACGTGCGGGCGAGGTAGACCTGGCGCGGGCCGGTGCTCCGGCCCCGGCCCGGCCGGCGGATCAGCTGGACCCGGATGCCGAGGCGTTCCGCGCGGTCGAGGGCGTCACGCGCGGGGCCGGAGAGGCTGTCGAGGGGCTTCGGGGACCACGGACCCGGGTGCTCCACGAGGAGCCAGCGGTCCGCGCGGGCAGGTGCGGTGCCCGCGAGGGACTCGCCGAGACCGCGGGAGACGGTGGAGCAGCGGACGCGCGCCGGCACGCCCTCCCCGGCCACCACCACGCACCCTCCCGAGTTCCACCCCGCAGCGGGGTCGACCCGGACCACGGCTCACGAATTAGGCGACCCTAACCGACCATCTGGAGGGGATGACATCGGCCCTTCGGGGGAGCGCGTGCCCCCGGCCGCCGCCGTCCACAGGGCCATCGCGGGACTGGACATCCATTCGTACATGTGTTCGAATCGTCGGCGGAGACACACGGGCAGGGACACACCGGCGGAGACACACGGGCGGAGGTGGACGGACGATGCGATGGGACGCGCAGCGGCTGGACGCCGACGGCTTGTTCGACGCCGCCACGGCGGACGGGGGCGCCACGGCGGCGGGCGCCACGGCGGACGGGGGCGCGGCGCCCTCCCCCGCCCGGTCCTTCCCCGCGGCGGCCTCCTCCCCGCCCGAGGGCGTCCTTCCCCTGCGGGTCCCCGGTGCGGTGACGCGGACGTTCCAGACCCCCGAGTTCGCGGGGGTGACGTTCTACGAGATCCGGGCCAAGTCGGTCCTCAACAGGGTCCCCGAGGCCTCACAGGTGCCGTTCCGCTGGACGGTGAACCCGTACCGCGGTTGCACCCACGCCTGCACGTACTGCTTCGCCCGCAACACCCACACGTACCTCGACCTCGACGCGGGACACGACTTCGACAGCCGGATCGTCGTCAAGACCAACGCCGCCGAGGTGCTCCGTCGCGAGCTCGCGTCCCCGCGGTGGCAGCGCGAGCACGTGGCTATGGGGACGAACGTCGACTGCTACCAGCGGGCCGAGGGCCGGTACGCCCTCATGCCCGGCATCATCGGGGCGCTCCGGGACGCCGGGACGCCCTTCTCGATCCTCACCAAGGGCACGCTCGTGCTGCGCGACCTCCCGCTGCTGCGGGGCGCGGCCACCGAGGCGGGGTTCAGCGCGAACGTGTCCGTCGGCTTCACCGACCGCGCCCTGTGGCGGACGGTGGAGTCCGGGACACCGAGTCCCCAGGCGCGGCTGCGGGTGTGCGCCGCGTTCACCGGAGCGGGCATCCGATGCGGGGTGCTGATGGCTCCGGTCCTGCCGTACCTCACCGACAGCGAGGAGGCGATCGACGCGACGGTGGCGGCCATCGCCGCCGCGGGCGCCACGCACGTCACCGGCATCGCGCTGCACCTGCGACCGGGCGCCCGGGAGTGGTTCCTGTCCTGGCTCGCCCGGGAGCACCCGCGGCTCGTGGGGCCGTACCGGCGGCTGTACGGGCGCGGGGCGTACGCGTCCGCCGAGTACCGCCGGGAGCTCTCGGACCGCGTCGCGACGGCCGCCCGCCGCCACGGGATGGACCGGAGGGACGCCGCGAGCGGCAGGTGGCTCGAGCCCGCGGCCGCACCGCGGGAACACCACACCCCGGCACAGCTGAGTCTGCTGTAACGGCCATGGCGCACCGATGGGTCCCGGCGTCTAGGGTGCCGGGAATGCAGGAGCTGACCCGGCGACGGCTGCTGTCCTTCACCGCTCGGGCACAGGCGGACGGCCGGCTGCCCTCGCTCGCGACCGGGGTCGTGCGAGACGGCGCCCTGGTGTGGTCCGCGGTCCGTGGCCGGTTCGGGGACGGCAGCGGCGACCAGCCGACCACCGGGACGCAGTACCGGATCGGGTCGATCACCAAGACGTTCACCGCGGTCCAGGTGATGCAGCTCCGGGACGCGGGCGAGCTCGCCCTGGACACGCGCGTCGACGACCTCGTCGCCGGCACCCCGGTGGGCGACCGCACGGTGGGCCAGCTGCTGGCGCACGCCGGCGGCCTCCGCGCGGAGACGGCCGGCGACTGGTGGGAACGCAGTCCCGGCCAGGACTGGCCGGAGCTGCTCGAGCCGCTCGACGAGGCCGACGTGCCGCACCCGCCGGGCGCGCGGTTCCACTACTCGAACCTCGGCTACGCGGTGCTGGGCGAGATCGTCGCCCGCCGTCGCGGCCTGCCGTGGGAAGAGGCCCTGCGCCGGGACGTCCTGGGGCCGCTCGGGCTGCGGCGGACCACCGGGCAGGCGCAGGCGCCGTCCGCCCCGGGTCTCGCGGTGCACCCCTGGGCCCCGCTGGTCCAGCCGGAGCCGGTGCACGACTACCGCGCGATGGCGCCCGCCGGACAGCTGTGGTCCACAGTGGAGGATCTCGCGGTGTGGGCGGGCTTCCTGCTGGGGGACACCGGAGACGTCCTCTCGCCGGACACGCTGGCCGAGATGGCGGACCCCGGCCAGCTCGTGGTCCTGGACCCGGTTCCGACCGGGTACGGGCTCGGTCTCCAGGTCCTGGACACCGGCGGCGCGCGGCTCGTCGGGCACGGCGGCTCGGTGCCCGGCTTCCTCGCCGGGCTGTTCGTGGACCCGGCCGAGGGCACCGGCGTCGTGGCGCTCGCCAACGGCACCAGCGGCATGCCCGGCGACCTGGCCGTGCGCATGCTCGCGGCACTGCGGGAGCTGGAGCCGCACGTCGTCGGCACCTGGCTGCCCGAGCCGCTGCCCGACGGGGTCGGGCCGGACGCGCTGGGGGTCTGGTACTGGGGCCCGGCGGCGTACGCCCTGCGTGCCGAGACCGGCGGGCTGCTGCACCTCGGGCCGCTCGGTGACCGCGGCCGGACCTCCCGCTTCCGGCGGCGGGTGGACAGCACGTGGCTCGGGCTCGACGGGTACTACGCCGGCGAGCACCTCACCGTCGCGCGGGACGCCGAGGGGCGGGCGACGCACCTCGACGTGGGGTCGTTCACGTTCACCCGCGAGCCGTACGGCCCCGGCTCGCCGCCGGCGGCACAGGGCGACCCGGCGGGCTGGCGCTGACGGCGGCACAGGGCGACCCGGCGGGCTGACGCTGACGGCGGCACAGGGCGGCACAGGGCGACCCGGCGGCACAAGGCGACCCGGCGGGCCGGCGCCGACGGCGGCGACTCGGGCCCGGAACGTTCACGCGCCGGCTGCCGGGTCGATCGGCAGCCGGCGCGGAGTCCGGGGCGGGCCCGAGGGCCCGAGCGGGGGTGGAGGCGAGCAGGCTCGCGGCGGCACCCGGAGGTCAGCTCCGGAGCTTGTACTCCTCGAGCAGACCGCGGCTGATGATCGTCTTCTGGATCTCGCTCGTGCCCTCGCCGATGAGCAGGAAGGGCGCCTCGCGCATGAGCCGCTCGATCTCGTACTCCTTGGAGTACCCGTAGCCGCCGTGGATCCGGAACGCGTCCTGGGTGACCTCGGCGCAGAACTCGCTGGCGATCAGCTTCGCCATGCCGGCCTCGACGTCGTTGCGGGCACCGGAGTCCTTCAGTCGCGCCGCGTTGGTCATCATCAGGTGCGCGGCCTCGACCTTGGTCGCCATCTCGGCGAGCTTGAACGCGATGGCCTGGTGCTCGGCGATCTTCTTGCCGAACGTCTCCCGCTGCTGCG